>JAZRBV010000071.1:0-72071 GCA_045635225.1 Eubacteriales bacterium | reverse complement strand
GAAGAAGGCGGAGTGGACAAGCTCAAAGACAACCGAGGTAGAACGAAGCCGGTCGAGGAAATGTCCGAGATTGAGAAGCTCAAAGCAGAAATGAAGATACTTGAGGCAAAGAACAGACAACTCGAAATAGAGAACGAATTCATAAAAAAATTGCAGGAACTCATAGGGGGTGGTCGCTGACCGGCGTAAGACAAGAGTATATCTATATAACAATTGAATTTCTTCACACACATAAAGGTTATTCCGTTAAAGAAATGTGTGTTGCATTGAATTTAAATAGATCTTCGTATTACAAGTGGAAAAGCAGGAAGGCAAGCAAAAGTGAGCTTTTAAACAGACAAATTACAGAATACATTAAGGATTTTTACGAGGAAAGCAACGGAGTTCTCGGATACAGACAGATGTGCATTACCGTTAACCGAGAAAAGAAGTACGAGCTTCCGCATAGAATTAACGTTAAGAGAGTTCGTCGCATCATGCAGATACTTGGATTAAAGTCTGTAATACGTAGAAAACGCCCGGATTATATTAAATCCACACCCGAGATTACTGCTGAGAATATTCTGAACAGAGACTTCAAAGCAACCGTTCCGTTTGAGAAATGGCTAACCGACGTTACCGAATTTAAGTATTACGTAGGTCCTGAAATTAAGAAAATATACCTATCTGCAATACTTGATCTTTACGACAGACGTATTATTGCATACAAGATAGGTGACAGCAACAATAATGCGCTTGTTTTTGAAACCTTTGATGAGGCAACAGCTCTTTATCCCCAAGCGAAACCAATATTCCATAGTGACAGAGGATTTCAGTATACGAATAAAACGTTTCACCAAAAGCTTGTTGATGCGGGTATGATCCAAAGCATGTCTCGTGTAGGCAGATGCCTCGACAATGCTCCGATGGAGGGCTGGTGGGGCATCTTAAAGTCTGAAATGTACTATCTTAAAAAGTTCACGAGCCGTGAATCTCTCGTTACTGCTATTGAAAACTACATACATTTTTACAATACTCGCCGATACCAGAAGCGTCTTAATTGTATGACGCCTTGCGAGTATTATTTCGCCACCGCCGCGTGACGAAAAATCTCCCCCTGCTGCGCAGCAGGGGGAGTAGAAAGAATCTTATTCAATTAACAATTTCTTTTTGTTTTTTAGTCTGTCTACTTGACAGGGGGCACATTATTACTGCGGAGCTGTCGCTCTTGTTTTATGAAAATGTTAAAATGCGAATTTTGTAAAGCAAGGCTTACAAAATCGCCTGCTTTGCAGTAACGTAAGTATGTGACAACAATAAAATTATACGTCTATCTCTGTCACTCAAGGCCGCCATCCTTGATGTAATCGGCGAGCAGATCGCGGGCAAATATTGTGGGATCAAGCCGCGCGATCTCGGTGAGATTGTTATATTTGTAGGTCGACGTCCAGGTGTCGGTGATGATATAATAGGTTTTATTGTCGTCGATCTTCGTGAGCGACGGGCTCTTGTAAATATGATAGTCGCTGTTGTCGGTGTTCAAAAAACGCGATTTCAGATAATTGCCCTTGATAGAGCAGAGGACTATCTGATTATCAAACGGGAGTATGCTGTATACGTCGCCGTAGCTGATCTTGCCTTTACTCAGCGAATAGGGACTGCGTAGCTTCAGATGACCTCCGCCGAGTACGATATCGTAGTCGGCACCCCATACCTCGACTCCCTTCTCATAATAGAGAAGCGCTACCAGGTCGGCAATATAATCGCTCGAGCGGTAGGAGGCGTTGGTTCCGAGGATATCGTCTGCTTTCGAGATATCGTCCTTATATTTTTCTGCAAGATCGTCTATCAGGGGATCGCCGTCAAGGCTACCCAAGGCGGTCGAGCGTATGAAGTCGGTGTCGGTCGTGATCACCGTACCCGTCACGCTGTTGACGGCGAGCTCGAGGTGGGTCAGTCCCTTATTGTCACCGCCGCCCTGCAGATGGTAGACACCCCAATCGTCGCGGTATATGTAGTTCTGATGAGTGTGTCCCTCGAATACCGCATCGACGTAGCCGTTTGAGAGTGATACGTCGTAGTAGCTGCGAAGCTCGGAGGAGGAGATATCACCGACCGTTGAGGAGCTTCTGCCGTGACCGTCGTGGATCGAGTAGATTATGATGTCGGCGCCCTCTTCACGAAGTCGCGTCGATTCCGCCTTAACGAGGGCTGTCAGCTCACTTCCCGTCTTGAAGTATATGTCTGCCGATTGCTCGGCGGATATAGAGGAGTAGCAGTCACCCATAGCACCTATTATGCCGACGGTGATATCGCCGCACTCGACGGTGACAGATGCGTCGCAGTAGTCAACGCGCTTGTTTGTGTCCTTGTCGTAGATGTTTATAGCGAGGAAGGGGAATTCTGCCGCATCGCGGTTTGCCTCTATGTATTCCTCGCCCCAATCGTACTCGTGATTGCCGAGGGTCATAGATACGAAGTCAAGCTCGTTCATCCAATCGGTCATCATCAAGCCGTAGGTGAGGTTCGACTCGGAGCTGCCCTGCCACATATCTCCCGTGGATAGGAGGATCGAGTGATCGTCGACCGCGCGCATATTCTTGATATAGGTAGTGATCTCGTCGACACCGGGATGATTCTCACCGTCGAGGAGCTTGCCGTGCAGGTCGTTCAGCGCGTAGAAATCTATTATGATGAATAGGTACTCGGCACACTTGTCACAGTAGCCGTCGTCGTATACGTCGACGTGCACGCACTCACTCGGTACGTCGGGTGTGGGGGTGACGGTGCATGAGGTGATGAGCAGCAACACCGCAGCGAGAAGAGAAACCAATTTGACTTTTGAGAATTTCATTACTTATCCTTCTTTTATTTTTTACAAATGCGCGTGGCGTGTAATAGCGGAATATAGAGTCTGAAAATGTAAAAAAATGAAAACTAAAGTTGTCAAAATGCGTTCTTAACTGTAAATTCTGGCGTCATCTCCGACGAACATCAGGACGCGCGTATCCTTGCCGAACAGGCGCGAGCAGATGCGTCCCTCGTAGAAGGCGCTGAGCTCCTCTGTGCCGAGGTTGGTCGAGAGAATGGTTGCGAGATTTTTGTTGTATCTCGTCGCGAGCAGATTGTAGAGGACGGAGAGAGAATACTGCGTTTTGAATTCTGTACCGAGGTCGTCTATGATGAGCAGGTCGCACTCGAGGTATTTTTCACTCTTGCGGTCGGTCTGCGGACCGTATCCGGAGCGGAACTTGTCCTCCTCAAAATCGTCGACTATATTCTGCACCGTGTCGTACACCACGTCGTAGCCGAGGTTGATCACCTCACGCGCGATGGCGCTGGATATATGGGTCTTGCCGGTGCCGGAGGTGCCGACGAAGAGTAGATTGTCGCGCTTTTTTGGGAAATTCGCAACGAATTTTTTCGCTTCCTTCAGTACCGCTGTCATCTGCTTGTGAGCTTCGGCATCCGATTTGAAGCGGTCGAGTGAGAAGTTCTCAAAGGTCTGCTTATCGATGAGGTTGCCCATTCCGGAGGACAGGCAGGTCTCGCGAATGAGACCCTCGCGGAAGCAACGGCACAGCTTGGTGCCATCGTTTACGTAGCCGGTGTCGGAGCACTCGGTGCAGGTGTAGTGCACGTCGGTATAATCCTCGGGATATCCGAGCGAGACGGTGAGCTGACGGCGCTTCGTCATAAGCTCCAGATTGCGCTTTTTGATCGCCTCGATATCGCCGCCCGCACACGCGGTGCGGAAGATGAGCAGGCTGGTTTTGGTCAGCTCCGAGTCGATCTCGTTTATTTCGGGACTGATCTCGCGCAGCTCCTCGTTTCGTCTGTCCGCTTCTGCGCGCGCCGCGACACGGCGGCGTGTTATCTCGTCCTTTACCTTTTCAAAATTTTCTCTGCTGTACATATTGCTCCTTTCTACTCCTCGTCGTCGCTTGTAAAGCTACGTGCGAGAGCCTTGCTGAAGGCGTCGTTAATGTTGAAGCTTCCGTGACGGGGCACCTGTGCCTCGGTTTTTGATTTTGTGCGCGATCTGCCGTCGGATTTCGGCTTCGACTTCTCGCGCTCGGTATATTCGTCACAGTCGGCGAGCGTCTTACAGCCCGCATCGAACCAATTCTTGAGCACTTTGTTTATGTATGGGTAGGAGAGCTTCGAGGAATGGATAACGGCGATGTCATACGCCTTTAATATAATAGGCGCGCTGTAGCCGTATTCCTCTATCCATATTTTTGCATACTTTTTCTCGGTGGGCGAGAGATCGCGGTTATATATGCCGAACACGTGGCGCATCTCCCAGAAGGTCTGGCTCTCGGTCTCCTTAGACTTGAGGTAGATCTCGAGCTGCTCGAGCGTCTCGCACTTACTCTCGACGAGCTGTGCGAGCTCGCGTCCGATACGTGCCGTGGTGAGCCTGCCGCATTTCGCGATACCGGCGGCTAGGGTGACCATATATTCGGTTGAGACGCCGTACTTCGTGTAAAACTCGGTCACAGCCTTGATCTCCTCGGTGGAGAGTGCGGGCTTGCCCATCAGCTCTGCGAGCTCCACGAACATGTCGGCGAGGCTCTCGTCGCGGACCGTTTTGGCAGTCCTTTTCGCCTCTACAACGGTCTCGCCCCTCTTGGGTGCAAATTCCTCGACTATTACGTCGAATTCGTTACACGGGGTGGTGGTAATGACTCCCTCCTCCTCCCACAGGAGCATCGCGGCGAGTGCTCTTGAACGTGAGGTGTCTGCCATCTCGGCGAGCTTTTCCTCACTCTCTATATCTCCTCCGCACTCAATAAGCGCGATCAACACGCGCAGCTCATGTGCGGCCGCATCTCTGAACACCGCTTTATCGGTGACGGAGAGTGGTGAGAGTCTGTATGTAATACGTGGCATATTTATGCTTAATTCCTTTCTTAGGGCAACTGACGTGTCCCGTTTTTGCCCTTTTCACCGTTTGTATCGTTTGCTTGCGCTCCGACACGGAGTCGACGTTACTCCTCGTCCGGCTCGCCTTCCGTCTCTTCGGGCTTAGGCTCACTATCCTTGATACGATAGCAGAGGGTCATGAGCGAGTCACCGAGATGTATATTTTCAACTATGACACCGGGGCGGTCGAGGCGCAATTCCATATTAGCGAAATTCCATATTCCCTTGACTCCCGCATCCGCCATGGTGAGCGCGACGCCCTGAGCCGCCGCCTTCGGTACGGTGAGGACACCGATGGTGACGTTTTCTCTCTTACAGAAATCAAAAAGCTCGTCCGTGTGATGCACCTTTATTCCGTAGATCTCGGTGCCGACTATATTCTCGTCGATATCGAAGAGCGCGAGTCTTTTCACTCCGCGTCTGCCGAACATATTCGTTGATGCGAGCGCACGTCCGAGGTTTCCTGCGCCGACGATAACGGCGTTGTAGCCCTCGCTGACTCCGAGCAGTTCGCTGATTTTGGATATGAGGTATTTGATATTATAGCCGTATCCCTGCTGACCGAAGCCGCCGAAGCAGTTGAGGTCCTGACGTATCTGCGATGCAGTGACGTTCATTATCTTCGATAGCTCGGAGGAGGAGATGCGGAGTCTGCCCTGCTCAAGCAGGTCGGAGAGGTATCTGTGATATCTCGGCAGTCTCTTTATTACAGCCGACGAGACGACTGCACTCTTAAAGCTTTCACTGCGCTTTTCAAATGTTCCGTGTACCTTATCTATGCTTTCCATTCCTTAACCTTCCTTTTGATACTTATATCGGCGAGACTATCGAGTCGAGCGCCGATGCATTGAGTGAGCTGTCCGCGGTCCTGCCCGCGGCGTATTCGTAATAGCCCTGCGCCGCTATCATAGCGGCGTTGTCACCGCAGAGCGATACGGGAGGTATACAGAGCGTGGTCTTTCTTTTTGCCGCGAGGCTCGAGAGCCTTGTGCGTAGGTGCGAGTTTGCCGCGACTCCGCCTGCTACGACGATGGGTATATCGGGATACTCGAGCAGTGCCGCCTCGGTCTTTTTTGCGACCGCCTCGACAGCCTCGTAGGTATACCTTGCGGCGAAGAGCTCTCGGTCTATCTCGCGCCCCTGCTGCTCATATCGGTGGAGCAGGTTGATCGCCGCGGTCTTCAGACCCGAGAAGGAGAAATCAAGCGTGCCGTCGTTTAGCGCGGGGGAGGGGAGAGTAAGCTCGCCCGACTTGTAGCTTTCGCATTTTTTATATTTTTCATAGAACGCCTCGGTGTCTCCCGTCGCCTTTATGAAGCCCTCACGCGAGAGCTCATCAAAGCCGCGTCCCGCAGGGTAGGGGATACCTATCATTCTACCTATTTTGTCAAAGGATTCGCCTATTGCGTCGTCGCGTGTCGTTCCAACGATATAGTAATCGGTGTAGCTGTCTACACGGTATATTGCGGTGTGTCCACCCGAGAGTGCGAGCGCGAGAAACGGCGGCTTCGGTGGGGTCTCGGTGAGATACGCGGCGGCAATATGACCCTTGATGTGGTCGACCGCTACGAGCGGAATGCCGTTCGCTATGGCGAGAGCCTTTGCAAAATTCACGCCGACGAGAAGTGCGCCGATGAGTCCGGGGTTTGCCGTGACGGCTACGAGGTCTATATCGGAGAGAGAGACTCCCGCTACCTCGAGCGCCTCGTAGGTGATGCGTGATATTGCCTCGGTGTGGGCGCGGCTCGCTATCTCCGGCACGACACCGCCGTAGAGACGGTGGGTCTCGATCTGCGAGGCTATTATGTTTGATCTGACGGTAAACGCGCCGTTCTCACCTCTTGTGACTACGGCACAGCTCGTTTCGTCGCATGAGCTTTCAAATGCTAGAATGTTCATCTTTACTCCATATGGGCCGCCTCGTCTGCACAGGTGCTCGCGGTCCGTCGGATATAAACGGACACTGAGCAATATCGCATCGGAGCTTGCGCTTAAAAACTTATCGTTTTATCTGTTATAAGTACTGTAGATGTATCAAAATGTAAATAATTGTTTTCAAAATCCGTGATTAAAGCATCATAAGTATTGCATCGTCATCCGGATTTTTATAGTAATTTTTACGCCTGCCTATCTCGCGAAAGCCGTATGACGTATAGAGTGCGATGGCGGGCACGTTGCGGCTTCTGACCTCTAGAAAGGTATTCTCGAGACCTCTGCCGCGCTCGGTCTTCAACGCGTAGGATAGGAGTCTGTATGCAACGCCTCTGCCACGGCGGTCGGGAGACGTGGCTATTCTGTATATCTCGCCCTCTGGTGCTATCAGCCTGCCTATCACGTAGGCTATCGGGCGGTCTCCGTCGAGCGCGGTAAAGCACATGCCGTCGCTTGAGCAGATGTATGAGAAAATGTCCTTTTTTGACCACGGATCGCTGAAGCAGAGCTCTTCAAGCTCGGCTATGACCGTGGCGTCGTCGGGGCGTGACCGTCTGATCTCCATAGCCTGTCCTTTCGATTGTTTAATGCTTATCTGCGGTGCATGTCCGATCGTCGCGACAGCATCCACCGCTACCGTCGTCTGAATCCCTTACGCGGCCGCGAGAGACGTCTTTAACGTTGACGGTCAGAGAGACTCTGCCAGCTCCTTCAGAAATTCGCGAAGCTCATCCTTCGTCTCCGGGTGCTCGAGGCCCTTCACGATATTTGCCTTGAGAAATCCCGTCTTAGAGCCGAGATCGTATCTCGATCCCTCAAACTCGAGTGCGTATACTCCGTTCCTTACGGCGAGGGTGCGCATCGCGTCGGTCAGCTGATACTCACCGCCCGCGCCCGGCTCGAGTGCGTCGATGATGTCGAATATCTCGGGGGTGAGCAGGACTCTGCCGAGTATCGAGAGGTTTGAAAACTCCTCCCCAGGCTTCGGCTTTTCTATCATATCGGTGCAATAATATAAGCCGTTTGCTTCGGTGGGATCCACCTTCAGCGAGCAATATTTTCTGACGTCCTCGATCGGCACCGGCTTGACACCGACGACGGGCTTGCCGTACTGCTCATAAACGTCGATCAGCTGTCGGCATACGGGAGTCTCGGAGAAGATGACGTCGTCACCGTATAATACGACGAAGGGCTCGTCCCCAACGAAGCTGCGCGCTCTGCCTACCGCGTGTCCGAGGCCGCGCGTCTCCTTCTGGCGGAGAAAATAGACGTTCGCCATATCGGCGATCTCGCGCAGAGTGTCGAGCTCGCGTGTTTTTCCCTTTGCCGCGAGGGCGTCGTTATACTCGACCGAGAGGTCGAAGAAATCCTCCATCGCATCCTTGTCGCGATTGGTTATGATGAGAATATCGGTGATGCCGCTCTCTGCCGCCTCACGCACGAGATACGAGATCGCCGGCAGGTCGACTATCGGCAGCATTTCCTTCGGCACCGCGTGGGATATCGGAAGCATGCGAGTGCCAAGACCTGCAGCGGGAATTATTGCTTTAGTAATTCTTTTCATTTGTTATTCCTTTTGTAAAACCCCGCAATTTGTAATCTTTAGTTAGAAAAATACGGCTTTGCGGTTGCTTTATTGTGCGGATTACGGGATAGTGCTTTGTGATGAATATTCGCAAAATGTGATCAGTTATCGTCCTCGGCGGAGAGGTTCTCCTCCTTGATGCGCCTATCCTGATCCTGGATCTCCTTGAGCTTTTTTGCGATGCGCGCACCGTGCTCGATAGAGTCGTCCTTGATGAAGTTAAGCTCGGGTGTGATACGGAGATTGAGTGTGAGTGCAAGATGGTGGCGGAGCATTCCCGTACACTTTTTCAAGCCTGCGAGCGCCTCTGCCGAGTCGCCGATGCAGGAGAAATATACGCTTGCATACTTCAGGTCGGGTGCGACCTCGGCACGCGTTACGCTTACGAAATTGTTGATCACCTTAGGCTCTCTTACCTCGCCGAGTGCTATTGCCAGCTCCTGTGCGACGGCGTCGTTTATTCTTCCGCGTCTGTATTTTGCCATTGTTTCTGATTCCTTTCTTTTGAGGGGTCGTTTATTCCGATACCCCGTCCGCACCCGCGTGTACCGCGATCACGGCATCGGGCGCGACGGAGAAATTTTATTCTTTTTAAGTTCCGATATAGGTGAGTCTGCCCGTCGGTCGCGCTATACTCTTCCTATTTTTATATTTACGTGCGAGAGCGATCGCGCCCTCCCTTGCGGGACTGACGATATGCACGCCGTACAGCATCGAGCCGAGTGTCCTCTCGACGTGCGAAAAATGCGTGCAGCCGAGTATCAGCGCGTCGGGTGAGGTGTCGAGTATCCTCTTGCACATGCCGTAAAGATATTGCTCGCCCTCACGGTCTATCCGTCCGTCTCGCATACCTCCCTCGACGAGCGTTACTAACCTCTGTGTCGGGATCTCGGTCACGTGTGCCGCAGGGCAGATGTGCCATATTGCTTCTGCAAAGGCGCGCTCGCGCGCGGTGTATTCCGTCGCGATGACCGTTATGCGCGGTGTAGTTGAAGCGACCTTCTCTACTGCTGCACACGCGGCGGGCTCGATGATCGGAACGGTCACGCACCTCTCCTCGGGCGCCAGGTCGCGGTATAGCGTTGACGCGGTGCAGCATGCAGACAGTATCATATCCGCTCCGCATTCGCGAAGCAGGGTAACGTTCTTTTTTACAAGCGGCAGAAGCTGCTCGCGGCTCTTCGTGCCGTATGGACAGTTTTTCGTGTCAGCGAGATAGATGAAGTCCTCGCGCGGCAGTATCGCTCTCAATTCGCGTAACGCCGTGAGACCGCCGACACCGCTATCGAATACGCCGATCAAGGTGTGTGCAGGGCGTCCTCAAGAAGCTCGCTGATAAGCTCGCGCGGCGAAACTCCTGCGCCCTCGATGAGGCGTGCATACATGCTGGTCGGAGTGAATCCGGGGAGCGTGTTGACCTCGTTGAAGATCACCTGCCCGTCAGTCGTGAGAAAGAAATCAAAGCGGGATAGGTGCCGTGTACCGAGCGCGTCGGCAAGAGCACGCGTGTATTTTTTTACCTTGTCGGAGGTCGTTTTTGAAACACGTGCGCTCGGCGATACCGTAGCACCGTCGCCCGAATATTTCCGCTCGTACGTGTAGTAGCCGCCGTCACACCGTATCTCGGAGAGATCGCTGAATATTCTGCGCCTCTCGGTCAGCATCACGGCACACTCGAGCTCCGAGGCAACGTCGATCGCCTCCTCTATCAGCACTCGGCAGGAGCCGAGACGCGCGGCGGCGCGATGTGCTCTGATAAGCTCCTCGCGGGTCTCGACGCGGTATACGCCGACCGAGCTGCCGAGTCGTGCCGCCTTCACGAACATCGGGTATCCGAGCTCGCGCTCTGCGGTATCGGCAACGGTTGACGGATCGTCATGGGGGGATGCGCAGTCTGCGAGCATCCAACGCGCGGTAGGGATACCGCGGCGCTCAGCCAGGATCTTTGCGTACGCCTTATCGAGCGAGATCGCACTTGTCGTGACGTCACAGCCGACGTAAGCGATGCGTGCGCACTCGAGTGCGCCCTGTACCGTGCCGTCCTCGCCGCCATCTCCGTGGAGCAGGGGCAGGGCTACGTTTACGGGTATAAGCTCACCATCCTCGGTGATAAAGCCGGAGTGTGACCCGGTGTATATCGGGGCGACCGCCGTGCTCGTATGCGCGTTCTCAAGTCGGTCGATGAGCTCATCAAAACTAGAGTAAGTGGCGCGAAGTGTCGCATTTTCGACTCTCCAGACACCGTCTTGTGTTATCAAAACGGGCAGAACGCCGTATAAGTCGCGATCGATCAGCGTCAGCACGTATTTGCCTCCCATAAGCGAGACTGCGTGCTCGTGACCTCTGCCGCCAAATATCAGTGCGACAGTCTTTTTCGTAGTGTTCATATTCATCACCTCACCACAGAGTATGATAAATACGCCGTGAGGGTGACTGCTTGTAAAGCTTTGCGTGAGACGCGGTATGATCCCGTCGGGTAGGCATTACCCGAATTTGCGGGAAGATGCTAAAGAAATGGGGGCGGTCGGCACCGTATTATTTGTGCCTCAGCACCGCAACTCTCGGATTATCCGAGAGGTCGCGCAGAATCTCGCAGCTCATACCGCAGCTCTCTGCGATCGC
Source organism: Eubacteriales bacterium (assembly GCA_045635225.1). Classification (GTDB taxonomy): domain Bacteria; phylum Bacillota; class Clostridia; order Oscillospirales; family CAG-272; genus UBA1740. The sequence goes on along the minus strand of JAZRBV010000071.1, from coordinate 61,024 downwards.
CGCGACGTCCTCCGCCTGGTCGTAGCCTATCTCGTAGGCTATGAAGCCTTCCTTTACTATTATGTCTTTATATTCCGCGGTGATCGCGCGGTAAAAATCGCAACCGTCCTCGCCGCCGACAAATGCGCGGCGCGGCTCGTGAAATATTTCCGGCTCAAGCTCGGGGTAGACCCCATCCTTCACGTACGGGGGATTTGAGAGAACTGCGTATATCCGCTCGCCGTCAGGGAGAACGAGAGAGCCGCTCGTCAGTGCGTCAGCTATCGAAAATGAGACACGTTCCGCGACCGAGTTACGCTCGGCGTTTCTTTTTGCCAGCTCCAGAGTATCCTCCGATATATCGGTTGCATAGGCTCTGGTGCCCTCTGTCGAGGAAAGCGTAGATATCGCGACACAGCCGGAGCCGGTGCAGAGATCTATGAACGTACTGCCACGAGGTATATGTCTTACCGCATATTCGACCAGCATTTCGGTATCGGGTCGCGGTATGAGACACGCGGGCGTTACCTCGTAGCTCTCGTGCCAAAACTCGACCTCGCCTATCACGTATTGCAACGGCTCACGCATGGCACGTCGGCGTACCGCCTCGGATACGCGGGGGTCATCGGTCTGCACGTCGCCTCCGATGAGCTTGTAGGTTGGGATCTTACCTATATGGGTGAATATCTGTCTCACCTCATCGAGAGGGTAGGGGATACCCGCGTCGGATAGGATCTTTATTGCTTCACTTTTGAGCATATTTTATGCGTTTTCGATAGAAAAATTCGACACGGGTGCCGTGTTTTCACGTTTTTCTGCCGTTTCTGCTTCGCATTCTCCGGCGTTGGATGCACCTAGTGTGACACCGTGAGAATCCGCGGTGCCACCGGCACCTAAGGCATCAGCTTGCGCGGAGGTAGCCTCGGCATTATCGGTCACATTTGCGTTATCGGCAGCCTCAGCGTTATCGGTAGCCTCGGCGTTATCTGTTGCCTCGGCGTTATCTGTTGCTTCGGTGTTATCCGCCTCCTTAGGCTCCCACGGACGGCTCTCGTAGAACTCGCGAAACTCGGGGAAATCGTCACGGAGCGCGCACTTCAGGGAGATAATGGCTACCTCAAGCATATCCTCGGTCGGCTCCTTGGTGGTTATCCTCTGCACCCAGAGGCCGGGCGCGGAGATAGTGCGGGTGACGACGTTGTCGTGCTTGCCCGCGATACGGATTATCTCGTAGCCGATGCCCATAAGCACAGGGAGTATCAGGAGTCTGATTCCGTTATATGCCCAAGGGTTGATGTCGGGGAAGATTATTCTGATGAACAGACCCGCGATAATTCCGAGAAGGATCATAAAGAACATAAAGCTCGTGCCGCAACGGGGGTGGAAGCGCTTATGCTTCATAGCATTTTCGGGCGTGAGCTCGTCTCCCGCCTCAAAGCATGCGATCGATTTATGCTCTGCGCCGTGGTACATAAAGGTACGCTTGATGTCGGGCATCAGCGATACGAGTGCGAGGTAGGCGACGAATATTCCCACCTTAACAAATCCCTCAAGCACCGCCTTGAACATACCTAGCGAGACCGAGAAAAGATAGCCGAGAAGCAGGTCGACGCCCTCGGATATCCAGGCGGGGAGCCAGATGAAGAGCACCACCGAGAGAGCGAGGCCGAGTATCAACGCAACGAGCATAATGAAGTCGGTGATGCGCACACCGAATACCTTCTGCAGCCATTTTTCAAATTTTGACGGCTCCTCCTCCTCGAGTCCCATCGCATCGGCGCTGGCACCGAGAGTTTTGAAGCTGAGAATCATCATTTCGACGAAATTAACGACGCCGCGAATGATGGGCAGGTCGAGTATCTTATGCTTCGTTCTGACCGATACGAAGCTGTTGTCTGTCACAACGAGGCTACTATCCTCCTTGCGGCAGGTTGTGACGGTGCGGGAGCCCGCCTTCATCATAACGCCCTCGAGGACTGCCTGACCGCCCACCTTGCCAAGACGGCAGTAGCCTGAGTCCTTTGTATTTAAGTTTTCGTTTTTGCTCATAATATTTCTCCACGTATTTGCTTAAAAACCCGTGTAGTCTCCTTATCGTGGACGGCGGATATGCCCGTACAGCACCTCGCCGTCGAGAGCGCATACCTAGGTTATTATACCATTATAGCACATATTAAAGAAAAAATAAATAGGTATTTTAAAAATAATGCGTATACTTTATACTGTGCGGCCGGGATCATAGGATGAAAATATTTTTTACGTCTCTGTGAAAATATTTTTTACGCCTCTGCGCAATATTTTTTACGTCTCTGCCGATTGACAACGGCACCGCCATATGTTATAATATTAAATTGAAATATTTAAAATAAATGGAGACCGATATGCTTAAGGTTGAGAGAATATACGTGATGAATATGGAGAATGCTATCCGCGGAGCGAGAAATCCGATGAATAGCTGGGCGAGAATGGATTCCTACTACGACGAGGACGGCAACTACGTGCTTGGTGAGAACGATCTCTCACTCGCAACCAGACTTGCGAAGGCGGGCTCCGATCACAGAAAATATCTGCGCCAGATAATGGTCTCGATGGATATCACAGCACCGCTCTATTGGTGGAAGGAATTCGATACCTACAAGGTCGGCACCGTTGCCAACTCCTGCTCCACGATGCACAAAATACAGGCAAAGGAGTTCACTCGCGACGATTTTTCCTGCGATAGAATGAGCGAGGGCTGCCTCGAAATTCTCGACACGGTCATAGGCTATCTCGAGGATGCAAGACAGAAATTCATCGAAACGAAGGATAAGCAGTATTGGCATGATATGATACAGCTGCTCCCCACCTCCTATAACCAGATGCGTACTGTGACCCTCAACTACGAGGTGCTCATCAATATATACTACGCTCGCAGAAATCACAAGCTCGCGGAGTGGCACGTGCTCACCGATGCGATCGAAGAGCTCCCTTATGCGAAGGAGCTCATACTCGTGAAGGATGGCGGTGAGGCGTAATGGCAAACATTTTCGACTTATTTAAGAAAATTGAGACGAAGGAGGAGTCGACTCCGATATCCTTCATCGTTGCGGGCCTCGGAAATATAGGCAAGCAATACGAGCGCACAAGACATAACGCGGGCTTTCTCGCAATCGACTCTATCGCCGAGAAGTGGGGCGCGAAAATTGACCGTGTGAAGTTTCACGCGACGGTTGGTGAGTGTACTGTCGCCGGTGTGCGAGTACTCTTGATGAAGCCCACGACTCTTATGAATAACTCCGGAGTCGCGATAGGCGAGGCGGCATCGTTTTATAAAATACCCGCCGAACGTGTCCTGATTTTACATGATGAGATCAGCTTTGACCCCGGTGTCATACGCATCAGGCGCAAGGGATCGGCGGGCGGTCATAACGGTCTGAAGAGCATTATCGCATCTCTTGGTGGCGATGGCTTCCCCCGTATCAAGATAGGTGTTGGCAAGAAGCCGACTCCCGAATACGACCTCGTTGATTTCGTCCTCGGTAAATTTCCGGAAAGCGATATGAAGGCTCTCTCGGAGAGGTTCGAGGATATCCGTCTCGCGACGGAAATGATAATCGGCGGCAATATCGACGGCGCGATGAATAAGTATTCAAAATAAATCCTACCGTACCGCCGCGCCGGACGAAGGACGTGAAAATAAGCTTTCGAGCCTTAGTCCCACCCCATTCGCTCCTCGGAGCGCGGTGCGCATTCCTCGGAAAACCGTAGATAATCGACCTCTCAAAAGAAAGGAGCGGTCATAAATATGAAAAGACTGACGGGTCTTATCAGGCAGGACGCGGAATATACGCGCTTTGCCGAAACACTCGCCTCATACCGCAGGGCACCCGAGCGGCTACCGATAGCCGTCAACGGACTCTCCGGAGGAGCCGAAACTGCCTTTCTTGCCTGTGCTGTATCCGACGCCTCGGCAATATCGGGCACTCCCGTTCTTGTTCTTGTAGAAAGCGAGAGCGAGCGCGAGCGGATCGCGGCGCGGCTCTCCGATGCGGGGCTGTCCGTCCTGCAATATAAGAAGCGGGATTACGTCTTCCATAACATACGAGCCTCCCACGACGTTGAGCGTGAGAGGCTATCGGTGCTTTCCGCACTTATATCGGGCGTGTGCGATGCGGTCGTCACAACTCCCTCCGCCGCTCTCGGATATACCGTGCCGCGTGAGGTGCTCGAGAATAGCTCGGTCGTCTTTCGCTCGGGCGACGAGCTACCGCCCGAGATGCTTGCAAAAAAGCTTGCGACACTCGGATTTGCTCCGGTCGATTCGGTGGAGAGCCGTGGACAGTTCTCGCGCCGCGGCGGTATACTCGATTTCTGGGGCGGCGAGACGGAAAACCCCACCCGTGTCGAGTTTTTCGGCGATGAGATCGATCGACTCGTCTGTTTTGACCCTATCACACAGCGCACGCTCGGCGATGTCTGTGAGGTAGAGCTGTTGCCCGCGCTCGAGGTTATGATATCTCCCGAGTCGAGGGTAAGGCTGCTCTCCGAGTATGATAAGCTTATCTCTTTGGTAACGGACTCGGAGGTTAAGGGACGCCTCACCGCAGAGCGCTCGCTCGTTGAGAGCGGGCTGACGCTCGACTCGCGCGACAGATTTCTCGGTGTGATATATCCCACACGTGAAAATCTCTTGAGCTACCTTAACGGTAACACTCACGTATTCGTGCTCGGTACCGACGGCTGTGCCGAGGAAATGAAAAAATACACCGATTATATGAACGACGACCGACGTGCTATGATAGAGTCGTCTCTCGTCACACAGAGAGCGGCGGAGTATACCGCACAGCCTGCGGACTACCGTGACTTTTTAGCATCGCACCCGACGGTGCACGTCAACGCATTCGCGGGCGGAGTAGGTACGTCGCGCCTTTTGGGACTTTTCGGCTTCAGATCCAGACGCACCGTATCCTACGGTGACAACGCCTCGATGCTTCGCGAGGATCTCACGGCTCTGAGACGTGGATCATATAGAACGGTTATCGTTTCTGAGACACGTGCGGGCGCCGAGTCGCTCTGCGGTGCGTTACGCGAGGCGGATTTCGCCCCTATTCCGATACTCGATATTTCGGATTTTGATATAAAAAATCTTCGATGTGGCGATATTGCCGTCACGGTCGGTGAGTGCGAGGGCTTTGACCTCATCGTGCCGAAAATAGCCGTTCTCTCGATGAAGCGCGATAGCGGCAAGGCTATAATGTCGGAGCGGCGCCGACGCAGAATAATCAAGCAGGCGGGCGGCGCAGGTAAGCGGCTTATGAGTTATGCCGAGCTGTCGGTCGGCGATTACGTAGTACACGCAAATTACGGAATAGGTCTCTTCGAGGGTATGCAGGCGGTGACCGTCGACGGAGTAACCAAGGATTACATTACGATAAGGTACGCGGGCACCGATAAGCTCTTCGTACCCTGCGACCGCCTCGAGATGATAGGTAAATATATCGGTGACCGTGACCGCGACGGCGGCGTGAAGCTCTCGCGCATGGGCGGCACCGAATGGCATAAAACCAAGACACGTGCGAAGGCGGCGGCAAAGGATATCGCGAAAAGCCTGATCGCACTCTATGCCGAGAGGCAGAGGACCCCGGGCTTTGCTTTTCCCGAGGATTCCGACCTCGAATACTCGTTTGCCGATGCATTCCCGTACGAGTTGACCGAATCCCAGGAGACGGCGATAAACGAGATAAAGGCGGATATGATCCGCCCCGTCCCGATGAACAGACTCTTATGCGGTGACGTCGGCTTCGGCAAGACTGAGGTCGCGATGCGCGCCGCGTTCAAGGCGATAATGGGCGGTAAACAGGTAGCGATACTCGTCCCGACGACGATACTCGCGCTCCAGCATTACCAGACGGCACTCTCACGAACCTCGGGATATCCCGTTTCGGTCGAGATGCTATCGCGTTTCAAAAAGCCGCGTGAGCAGGCGGAGATACTCCGCAAGGTAAAACGCGGTGAGACCGATATACTTATCGGCACGCATAAGCTTCTATCTAAGGAGCTTGAATTCCGTGATCTCGGTCTTCTCATCATTGATGAGGAGCAACGCTTCGGTGTTGCACAGAAGGAAAAGCTAAAATCTATAGCGAAAAACGTGGATACACTGACGCTCTCGGCAACACCTATTCCGCGTACCTTGAATATGGCGATGAACGGCATCAGTGACATCTCGATACTCGACGAGGCGCCGGGCGAGCGCAGACCGGTGCAGACCTACGTTCTCGAGCATGATAACGTGGTGATATTCGATGCGATACGACGTGAGCTGGCGCGTGGCGGTCAGGTGCTATATCTCTATAATAAGGTAGAGGATATCGACCTCTGTGCGGCGCGCATAATCAAGGAGTTCCCCGAGGCACGTGTCGCATTTGCACACGGTCAGATGGAAAAGGATGAGCTCGAGGATATCTGGCAGAGCCTCGTTCACGGCGAGATAGACGTGCTGGTTTGTACGACTATAATAGAGACGGGAGTCGATCTTCCAATGGCGAACACCCTCGTTATTGAGAACGCCGACCGCTTCGGTCTCTCGCAGCTTCATCAGATACGCGGCAGAGTCGGAAGGAGCGAGAGGCAGGCGTATGCCTACTTCACCTACCGCCCCGGTAAGGCACTCTCCGAGGTAGCCGAGAAGAGACTTGGTGCGATAAAGGAATACGCCGAGTTCGGTGCAGGCTTTAAGATCGCGCTTCGCGACCTTGAGATACGCGGCGCGGGCAATCTGCTCGGCGCGGAGCAGCACGGATATATCGATAGCGTGGGATACGATCTCTACGTCAAGATATTGAATGAGGCGGTGCTGGAGGAAAGCGGCAACGTACCCGAGAAGAGGACCGAGACACTCATCAATCTCAAGGTGAACGCCCATATTCCCGAGCATTATATCTCGACCGATGCATCGAGAATGGAGATGTATAAGAAAATATCTCTTATTCGCACAGTCGAGGATGAGATGGATATAAAGGACGAGATGATCGACCGCTTCGGCGATATGCCAAAGCCCGTCGTGAGACTGCTCGAGGTAGCGATCACCAAGGCATTATCCGAGAGTGCGGGAGTGGAGCGCGTGGAGCTCGTCGGAGGCAATCTCACCTTCGTTACCCCACGCCCGTCGCTGGCTATATGGTCAGAGGTGTTCGCGGAATATCCCGGCATGAGATTTGCTCCGAGCGGAGATAGAATTATATACCGTACGAGGGGCGAGGACGTCATCTCCGTCGCGGCGTCGATCATGCGGCGCTACGGAGGCGTGGCGGCTGATATGCTCTCTGAGAAAGGTTGAATATGAAGAAAAAGGATAACAAAAAAACGGCAAGCACGTCGGTGCATAACAATACCTCCGACAGCGTTAAAACGCCGTTTATGACAAAATTTGTTTGCATTTTTATGTCTGTTGTGATCGTATTCGGCGGTGTGATCGGTGCGATGATGCTGGCGAAAAGCGTGCGCGCGGTTGCAAAATACGACGGTGTGACGATAGATGACGGAACCGCTATCTACCTCGCATCAAGATATAAGGCACTCTATATGCGTGAGCTTTCGTTCACCGACGTGACCCCGGTCGATACTCCTGCGTTTTGGGCGTCGTGCGACTCTGACGGCGTGAGCTACGGCGAGCATCTCGAAGAGGGCGTGCAGGATTATATCGCGGCGATACTCGCGGCGAACAGTCTTTTTAATACGCACTCCAGACTCACGAAGGAGGATATTGCGAGCATCACCGCCTCGATCGACGAGGTGCTCAAATATACCGCAGACAGCTCAAAATCAAAATTCAACGAGCTGACCGAGAAGTACGGATTTGATTACAGCGATTTTGAGAAGGGCACAGAGCTTATCTATAAGGCGGAGCGTGCACAGCACGTGATATACGGTGTAGACGGCGCGAAGCTCCCGAGCTATCAGGCACTCTGCAACGAGTATCTTTCCGAGTACACCCACGTCGCGCTGATGTTCCTGCGTACCGATACGAAGCTTCTCGACAACGGTGACGGCACTCTCTACGAGGTCGATATGACCCGCGAGGAAAAGCAGGCGCGCGCCGAGGAGATAGAGTATCTCCGCGCACACATCGCGGCGAGAGCGGAGGGCGACACCTCGCGCCCCTGGATCACTCCCGATATGTTTAATAAATATCTGCAGAAGAGCGACGGCGACAAGGAGATGCACTCGATCGGATATTATCTGCACCCATCGGCAGAGACCACCGCACTCTTCTCGCAGGATTGCCCCGACGTTGTAAAGACGGCACTCGGGCTCGAGATGACGGAATACGGCGAGGCTGAATACGAGGCGGGCGTATGCTTTATTTACAGATACGAGACCGTTGACGGCGCGTGGGCGAATACCAAGAATTCGTTTCTATCGGATTTCTTTGCCGATGCGGCTGATTATCATTACGCGAGATCTCTTGATGCGCTCACGAGCTCGGCTGAATTTACCGAGGCATACTACGTGATAAACTTTATCGAGATCCCGAAAAATACTACCTATTACGTAAAGGAGTGGGTCTGATTTGGTTTTCACAATCGCATTGATTGCCGTCGCGGTGCTTCTTCTTGCGGCGGTCCCGGGATGGATACTTATAAAGCGTGGCATGGTATCGGAGAGCAGTATCGCCGACCTTTCAAAGGTGCTTTTGTTCGTAGCTCAGCCCTGCCTCGCGGTATATAGCTTCCTCGGTCTCGAGTTTTCGTGGGAGCTGCTCTCAAGGCTCGGTATATTCGCGCTGCTCACCGCCGCCATCATACTGATCATGCTCGGCTCGGCATTCCTGATACTCAGGAAAAAGTACGACAGCGCGATATATCGCATTATGACGATCGCGACGACGTTCTCGAACTGTGCCTTCTTCGGTATTCCGATCATTGAGGCGCTGATTCCCGACGGCTCGCCCGAGCTGATCGCGTATACTACCGTTTTTGCGGTGGTGATGAACATCGCGGGCTGGACCCTCGGTGCGGCGATAATCGCGAGGAGCACCTCTTATATGTCGCTTCGTAAGATCATTCTCAACCCCGCAACACTCGGTCTTATCGCGGCGCTTATCGTCTTTATTTTCGAAATACCCTTCCACCCCGATATAGAAAAAATGATCACTACAGCAGGTCTTATGGCAACGCCGCTTTCGATGATAATAATGGGAATGAGGCTCGGCACGGTAAGGCTCGCATCGCTTTTCACAAATCTGAAGGTGTACACTACGATCGCGGTGAAGCAGCTCGCGATGCCGCTGATTGCATTTTTACTCTTGCTCTTTATACCGATACCTACCGAGACGAAGCAGGCGTTCTTCATTATCTCGGCGTGCCCGGTCGCGTCGGTCGTACTGAACTTTGCGGAGATCCTCGGCGAGGGTCAGCGCGAGGCGGCAAATACGGTGCTCCTCGGCACTATTCTCAGCATACTGACCTTACCCATAATGATGCTTCTGATGCCGCTTCTCTGATGCGGAGAGCTGTGTGAAGCTTGCGTCGGGTGACCATAAATTTATATCATTTGAATTGAATACAAAACTAAAAAAAGCAAGCCTTAGATGCCGATTTTGACAACTAAAGCTTGCTTTTTGTATATTTTAGATAGGATAGTGCGGTGTTTTAGTGGAACGTGCGCTTTGCTTGTGTATTATTTGTAACCGCGCGGACGGGTTACTCGGCTATTACGGTCACGATGCTCTCCGCCGGGAGTGTGTCGAGACGGTCGACGTGGCGGTCGAGCCCACGCAGATCGGTGACGGTATAGTAGAGGGGCGTGATACCCGAGAGTGTGAGAGGAATACTCTCTTGGGTGGGGTTTGCGATGACGAGCGCTATGTCCCTGTCACCTCTTGCCGCTACGGCGTATACACCCTCCGCATCGTGGACGAGAGCGAGCTCGCTTCCGCGAGTGTAGAGGCGGTTAAATGCCGTAAAGGCGTAGTAGGAGGGCGAGGGCAGGCGAGTCATCGGGTCAAAGAGATTGCCGTATACCGAGATACCGAGGCGCGCGTCGTAAAACATCGCGGTATCGAGTGGCGTGTCCTGAAATGCGAGGAGATTTGCCGCAACCTTCGCCGCCTGATAGAGAGTGCCGCGACGGTCGGTGTCGGTATTCCACTCGTTACAGGAGGTCTCGGTGTAGGTGAAGCCTGCCGCATCCAGTCTCTCACGTGCATAGTGCGCGTAGGCGATATTGTTTTCGACAGACTTGTCGTAGGTGTGCCAAGAGAAGAAGTCGAGAGGTGCACCGTGTTCCTTGATATAATCGAGGAAGCCGTCAAAGAATTCTATGAAGTAGCCGGTGCGCGAGGTGGATTTCGCCGCCTCGTTATACGCCTCCTTAATATAATAGAAGCCACAGCTCGCGTAGCCGCCTATCTTTAGGTGAGGAAAACGGGATTTGAGGTGCTTTGCGGTGACGGTGTATAGCTCATAGTATTCCTCTTTTGTACCGCGCCACATCTGGTTATCGTAGATATCGGGGAAGTTGTCGGGCTCGTTCCATATCTCCCAATAGCTGATGTCGTAATTATAGCCGTCCGCCCAGCCCTCGGTGTAGTGCATAATAACGTGCTCGCAGATGCGCGCCCATTTTGCATAGTCCCTTGGCGGATAGATGTTCTTCGCCTCCACCGCACAGTCGTTCTCGATCGTTACGCCGAGGCGAAAGATCGGCTCTACACCGGCTTCATGGAGGGCGGTTATGAGTCCGTCGGTAAATGCGAAGTGATAGGACTCCGGAAGAGTCTCGTCGGCATCAAAGTCGGGGAAGAGGTTGGGAATATCAACGAACCTACCGTTACCGTACGCGCCACCCACGTCGTGCAGACGAGAGTAGGGAATACCTGCCTCGGTGAGATACTTGAACATCGAAAAGCCTCTGCCTCCCGAGATGGGCGGCTGACCTACGCCATGCATCTTTTTTATATTTCCTATAATATTATTTTTGTTGACAGAAAACGTTGCCATATTTTTTTCCTTTGCTTAGCTTTGATAATAAATATGCCGAAATGACAATTATAATTTACAAAATCAGAGATTATCCCCACATAATGAGTACGTCTAAATAACCGTATATCTCGCGTTTTACCTCTCTTACGGTAAATTCGTCAATGCGGGTGAGATTGGGGTGAAGAGCGACTGCCTCGTCGGCATAGTCGGCTCTGTGGAATTCAACGTCTACCGTGAGAGGCAGGCGTGCGGGATAAGGCGCAACCTCGGCTCTTGAAAGATAGCCGTCGCGCACAGCGGAGTAGATACGCTCCTCTGCTTCTGTCAAATCAATACATTCTGCGCAGTTGCGCGAGATCGCGCACTTCACTGCGGCGGTGGCAATGCCGGGGAATACTTTCTTTGCCTCGAGGCACGCCGCCTCGTCACCGCTGACCGCGACGCAGGGGACACCGTAGTATCCTGCGAAAAATCCCATCTGATCCATCTCGCCTATGCGATGACCGTTGTAGTAGTATCGGTGTATGCGTGCCGAGCTCTGCGTGTGGTCGAGGAATGCCTTGAGCGTTCCGGACTTTGCGTGCATACCTATCAGCACGACACAGCTCGATTTCTCTACCGCATCGCCCAGACCGTCGATTCTTATCTGCGTGGCGCGGGGATCGAGCTTATCCTTTATGAAGTTCTGTCCGTTGCCGTGACCGTCCAGGACGTAGACCGTTCCGACACCCGAGTCGATAAGCGCACGTATTGCGGCGTTGGTGTCGCGCATAAGTCCCTCGCACGCCTCTCTGTAGAGCGGCGAATCGGTGGGGATCGCGTCTATCGTCGAGACTCCCGAGATGCCCTCGATATCGGTGACTATCAGCGCCGCGTCGCGCTTGTACACGTTATTGGCGGGAGAGTGCGCGGCATATTTTTCGCCGAGCTCCTCTATTATAGTGTCGGCGACCTGCCGTGCGGCGACCTCTATACCCACGTCGGTGAGGTGTATTTTGTCGTCGTCGCGTATGTATTTTTGGGGGTCGGATGCTACGAGGGAGTAGAGATCGTTGATCTTCACACCCATCGCCAGAAGCCTCGGTACTACCGCGGCGTTATATGCCTTGATGCGCTCGGTCACGTTGTGCTTCTGACCCTCGATGACGGGGGTCGTCGTAGCGAAGATCACGTGTGGCGTTATGCGCAGAAGGAGCTCTGCGATCCTCACCATCGTCTCTACGTACTGATCGATAGGAGTGAAGGGCTCACCGTCGCCGAAAATAGTGGCGGTATCCCAGAGTCCGTTGTTCCAATGTATGACGTCCGAGCCCGCGAGCTCGTCGCCCCACTCGAAGATGCCGCGCAGAGTCAGTCTTGCGTAGCGGCAGTTTTCCTCGGGCTGATACACCGTGACTCCGCCGCCGAGCAGCTCGGGCACACGCTTGCCGTATCCTATGAGGCGAATAGAATCTCCAAGTAATGAGACCTTCATATTTATCATTCCTTTCTGTTGTGGGGTCGTTTGCCTTCGGTTTCCGTAGGAAAATTCGCTCCATACTCTACGGAGCGAAGGACACAAACGACGGTTTACTACATATACATTATACATACGCGCGTGCGGAATTTCAAGTATAGAGTTGATTATTTCTATAATAAAATTGTTAATCGTGCTGTGGACTTGACATGGTGCTTTTTGAAATGCTATAATATTTTTGAAAAAATTTTCCGAAAGCTGCAATAAAAGTGGGTGGAAATGTGTCTTATTATAATGAGTAATGACTCTCGATCGTCATTACAATATTTAAAATAAATGTGTAGGATTATAAAATGGGGGTGTGGATATGAAAAGAAGCTTTAAGATCATTACGTTTATTCTTAGTCTGATAATTATTCTTGCGGCTTTCGCTGTTCCGTCGGCGGCAACCGTGCATGTTGACATGGAAGCTTACAAGCGGGGACATATGGAGCTGGAAGTCAAGGAGAACGTGACGGAAAGAGGCACACAATATGATATTGACGTGAGGATCAGCTCGTTTTATACGCTTAGCTTTTATGAGCTCAGCATGGATGGCTTTAATCTCTGCTCAGAGGTCAACTTTGACAATTACCATGCAAGCATTGACGATTTCACTATCATATACGACGGAGAGACTAAGTTTCCCACGATGACGCTCACCGCGTATATGAGCAACGGCAGCGTTCTCGAGGAAACGGTGTACGGAGTGTTTATGAACGGTGTTATCGTGGTCGATGGTGATGCAAGCTCACACGCCGGAGTAGTGAAGAGCTACTGTGCTGATCTTATGGCGGACGGACGGGAAGGTGAGGCGATAAGGGTCATACTCTCGTTTGGCTGGTGGATACTTCTATGTCTTCTTATAGTTACTCTTATAATAGCATTACTGCTGGCGGCTATCAAGCTGATATGCCAATCCTTTGTCAAGGGTAGGGCGCGCGAGCCGAAATATACCTATGAGAGATAGGCTGATAACGGTGATCGGTGCGGATCCGCTGAAAAAACCACCACATGCAACTATTGGTTGCGAGAATGGAGCCTTAAATACTCTTGCCATTGCCGTGTGTTTGTGCTAAAATTGTATTGATGGCGGATATGACGGCGCCGACAACGGAGGTATACTTTATGATTTCGAAAATTCCCGAGAGGTTAAGAGAGCTACGCCAGGCACACGGCTACTCGCAGGAGGAGCTCGCCGAAAAAATGATAGTCACGCGACAGGCTATATCAAAGTGGGAGCGTGGCGACGCTCTGCCCGATACAGAGAATCTGATCGCCCTCGCCGAGATATACGGCATCTCGATAGACGAGCTGGTCGGTCATACGCCTGCGGCGAGCGGTGGGGCGCAGGAAGATGTCGGCGAGGAAAACGAGGCGGCAGGGAACGCCTCCGGCGAGACCGAAGAAAGCAGTGTCGATAGTGACGGTGACGGTGATGCGGTCGACGGTAAGGGTCGCGGCGGCATAATCACCAGAGTGCTCTACGAGCTGCCGTATCCGATTGTGACGACGGCTCTCTTTTTGGTGCTCGGCTTTATATGGGGACTGTGGGACGTTGCGTGGATAATCTTCGTAACCATACCGCTCTACTACAGCATCGTTGACTGTATAAAGACGAAGCGGATATCGCCCTTCAACTATCCCGTTTTCGTGACCTGCGTTTTTCTGTTTATCGGAATGCAGTTCAGTCTTTGGCATCCGGGCTGGATAATCTACGTGACGGTTCCGATATTCTACTCGATAGCCGCCGCTATGGATAGGAAAAAATGAAAACCGCGAGGTTTTCGACCCTGACAAATTAAGGTAAAAAGTAAGCAACAGAAGCTGAAATGCTCCTGCTGCTTATTGTTTTTCGTTCGGTTATGCCGGAATTCGGCAGCCCCTTATCTCTTCTATCCGTTTTTACTTGGCTTGAGCGCGCTAGCGTTTGCATTTATACCTGTAAATTTGGCTAAAAAACAGGGAATTAAAAAGTAATATTTACAAATAACCGTATATTTATATAAAAATCGAGTTATCTTGCGCCATTGTGGCAAAAAGATAACTCGATTTTTATGCATTGAAAATTGCCCTAAAACCTTGTGGGCACGACTTGATCTTTGTGTGGGCGTTAAAGTCACGCCATCTCCTTTAGCGGACGGATATCCGTGTGGGTCGACCCGTCCGTGGTGATCTTGCCGCTTGATGAGGTCTCGATGTAGGGAGATACGGCGTCTATTATGACGTCCTTCAGGATTATCTCACGGTGTCCCGATGCACGGATGAGGGGAGCGTCGCCGTAGCTGTCCGAATAGGTGATCCTGCATCTCTCAAGCTCGAGAGTAAGCGGCTCGCCCTCGGGTGCCTGAACGCTCGTCGGAGTGTTGAGACCTGTAAACTCGCAATCCTCGAAGCGTATATCGTTGAGTGAGACGTTGCAGGTCCACTTATGACCAAAGGGAAGATTGAATATCGCGTCGACTCCCTCAAAGCGCGAGCGTCGTACGACGATATTGCCGGGGGTGCGGCGTATTTTGGCGCGCATGTCGCAGTAGTAAAGAAATGCTGTGAGGCAGTTATGGCGGCAGCCTTCGTCGGTCGGAGCACCCGCCCTTTTCTTTTCGTCCGAAAGTCCCCAGCGATGACCGTATTTTGCAGGTGCGTAGCCGTGACAGTCCTCGATAAGCACGTCCGTGCCACCGAATCGGAAAATGCTGCACGCAGAGTTGAAGCTCGAGCGGCGGACGGTAACGCCTATATTGTCGAAGCCTGCGATGCAATCGTCGCCCGTCTCGAATACGCAATCCTCTACGAGCACGTTGTCGGTAGTGCGTACGTCAAAGCCGTCGTGACCGCCGAGCACGGTGATGCGGCGCGCCGTTATATTACTGCTGTTCTGTATTGCGTGACCCCAATTTCCTGCGTCGACTACCGTGTAGCCCTCGAGGAGCACGTTCTCGCAGTACCAAAGGTCGATCGGATGCGGTCCGCGATAGCCCTCCTCTCCGAGCGGATCGTAGCAGTTTCTTCCGTCGATCCTAGAGCCGCGCTCGCCGATTATTGCAATATCTTTCGCTCTGATGGCGCGTATGATCGCATTACACCATCTGCTGTACGGACGAACGCTGTCACCGGTTGATCCGAATGAAGTCGGTGCGACGTGCTCGCGCTCCTCTTCGCTGATGGGCTCTATTTTGTCGTCAAGATAAGAAAAATAATCCTCGGGATCTTGGCTTCCGATAAGCTCTGCACCCTCGAGAAGATGAAGGGTTATGCCGGAGCGAAGTCTGATGCCCGCTACGGTGAAGCGCCCCTTGGGAACGACGACCTCTCCACCTCCCGCAAGATAGCACGCGTCGATCGCCGCCTGCACCTCGTGCGTCACAAGCTTGCTGTTCTCCGCACCGTAATCAAGTATATTAAATGTCATAATTTCTCCCATTCCGTTCTGAAATTATCGTCAGTTTATCATAACATGCGGAAAATCAAAAGTCAATAGGGCTGAAAAATATTTGCCGCTCGTCGTCTTGATACTTACCCGATATCCGCGAGCTTCTCAAAAAGCACTATGCGAGGCGCAAGACACAAAAAACAAAAATACGGCGGAGAGCACCGAAGCGATCTCCGCCGTATACGATATTATCCTCTGATAAGAATTATCTCTGGATTCTTCCCGAGCCATCGCCGCCCGCAAGCTTCTCAACCTCTGCGACGGTAACCATGTTATAGTCGCCCTCGATGGAGTGCTTGAGTGCGGATGCCGCAACTGCGAACTCTACTGCGCCCTGAGTGGTCTTGCCGTTAAGGAGGGAGTAGATGAGACCGCCGCCGAAGGAGTCACCGCCACCGACTCTGTCGATGATATGGAGGTCGTACTTCTTGGAGAAGCAGTACTCGTCAGCCTTTACGTTATAGAGCATAGCGGACCAACCGTTATCGAATGCGGAGCGAGACTCACGGAGAGTGATAGCAACGTACTCAAAGCCGAACTTGTCAGCGAGCTGCTTAGCAACCGACTTGTAGCCCTCGTGGTTGAGCTTGCCGCCGTAGATGTCGGTAGCCTCAGCCTCGATGCCGAATACGTCCTTCGCATCCTCCTCGTTGGAGATGCAGACGTCAACGTACTGGCAGAGATCGGTCATAGCCTCGCGAGCCTGATCTCTGGTCCAGAGCTTACCTCTGTAGTTGAGGTCACAGGAGATCTTAACACCGTGTGCCTTTGCAGCCTTGCAGGCGTCGCGGCAGATCTCAACAACGTTTGCGCCGAGTGCGGGAGTGATACCGGTGAAGTGGAACCAGTCAACGCCCTCGAAGATAGCATCCCAATCGAAGTCCTCGCGGGAAGCCTTAGCAATAGCGGAGTTAGCTCTGTCGTAGATGCATACGGAGCCTCTCTGAGAAGCGCCCTTCTCGTTGAAGTAGATACCCACTCTGTCACCGCCGCGAACGATCTTCGTGGTGTCAACGCCGTAGCGGCGAAGGCTGTTTACAGCCGCCTGACCGATAGCGTGAGTGGGGAGCTTTGTGATATAGGTAGCGTCCATACCGTAGTTAGCAAGGGAGACCGCAACGTTTGCCTCACCGCCGCCGAATGTAAACTCGACGTGGTCGCACTGTACGAATCTCTCGTAGTTATAGGGCTGGAGACGGAGCATAAGCTCACCAAAGGTTACAACTTTCATTTCGAAAAATTCCTTTCAAAAGTTAATTTTTTAATTTTCCACCGCATATATTGTAACACAAGTTTATAGAAAAATCAAGGGAAGACTAATATTTTAGAAAAAAACTGTGAGAGGGATGAGGCGAAGGCGGATCGCGGAGGTATAGCGGGGCAAAAATCGCTCCGAGAAAAGAAAAAAAGCCGCCACGGATAACCGTGACAGCTTGTTTTTTACTTGAGTGCGCCGAGCTTGTCTATGCAGGCGCGACATACGTTCTGCTCGAGGAACTCAACGAGATCCTCACCGCTACCGCAGAAGCGGCATACGGGAACGTACTTTTTTACGATAACAGCATCGTCGTCTACGAATATTTCTACGGGTGTATTTTTAACGAATCCTCGCTCGTCACGTATCTCCTTCGGGATAACTAGGCGGCCGAGCTCGTCGATGTTTCTGACTATTCCTGTGGATTTCATACTATCAGCCTCTGTTTCTTTGTTGTTCTGCGGTGCCGTCTTGCTGACACGCATAATATTCTAGCACATATTTTCGGGAATGTCAAGCAATTTGGTAGCATTTTGTCGATAGAAGTGCATTTTTTACCATTGCGCGGGCAAGGGGATTTTTGATACTTTACAAATGTGTCGGTATGTTCATTAACGTGATTACAAGGATATAAGGAAAGGAAAAAATAAATGACAGCTACGAAAACGAGAGAGGGAATAGAGACGGTTTTACGGATACTGCCGCACCGTGTCTGTGAGGAGATACTGGCGCTAGTGCGTACCCGACGCGGAGGCGTTTCGGCAATACGCGAGATACGAATACGTGCCGATGCTAGGTCTACCTTACTCGTCGGGCGTGACAGGATCCCGCTATGCTGTGTGCTGAGGCGCGATGAGCTGGAGACGACGCTACACCGACTCTCGGAGGGGTCGGTCTATGCATACTGCGACAGCATCAGGGCAGGGTACGTAACGGTTGTGGGCGGAGTGCGCGTCGGCGTGTGCGCTGAGGCAAGATACGACGGCACTCGCGCATCGGTCAGCGGTGTGAGCTCGCTTGTATTCAGGATACCGACAGGGGAATGCGAGTTCGCTGAGAGGCTATATAGAATATGGGACGAGGTGAAAAAACTCGACACGGGTATGCTCGTATATTCTCCACCGGGCGTTGGAAAGACGACCGCACTGCGATCACTCGCCGCATATATCGGCGGAGGCAGGGATCCGAGACGGGTGGTAATAGTGGACGAAAGATGCGAGTTTATATCCTCTGATTACGAGAGGTGCGAGGTGGATATCCTACGCGGATATCACAGAGACGAGGGCGTTGCGATAGCGATACGCACGATGTCGCCCGAGGTGTTGATAATAGACGAGCTGGGCGAGGAGGACGCTCCCCGTCTCTTTGGTACCGTGAGATGCGGAATACCTGTACTCGCCTCCGCACACGCGGCGAGTCTATCCGAGCTTATGGCACGTCGGGGGCTGTCGGATATGATAGGCGGTGGCGTGTTCGGCGTATTCGTAGGCATCGCACGCTCGGGCGACGGATACTCGCTTACGGTGGATGGAATATGAGTGAGCTTCTCAAATACGCGGGACTTTTTCTGATCGCAATAGCGGCTCTGCTCCTCTGTCGCCGATACGGTGCATACGCCGAGAGAAGGGTCGCCGAGACGCGCGGCTTTCTTAATCTTCTGCGTCACGTGAGGGGACGAATAGCCTCGTTTCTCGAGCCGCTCCCACGGGCGGTGCGCGGCTTCTCCGACGGTGCGCTCGAGTCTCTCGGATTTCTTACACGGCTACGCGAGGGTGAAGCACTTCCCGAGGCGTATCTTGCGGTGATGGGAAAATGCTCGCTTGGCAAGGAGGTGCGTCGGCTGCTCGAGGATACGCTCTCCGCACTCGGTCGGGGCACGCGGGATGAGACCGTATCCTACGTAGACGGAAGAATAAGCGAGCTATCCGAACTTCTCGCCGCCGAGGAGGTAGAGCTCGAGAGGAGCGTAAAGCTCACACGGACGCTGATATGCGCCGCCGCACTCGGCATCGTCATACTTTTTATCTAGGGTCGGTGCGATACGTGATCTAACCGAAAGAAAGGAAAATATATTGCATAATGGACGTTGAGCTTGTGTTACGTGCGGCGGGCATCGGAATGATAATCACCGTCGTGTGTCAGATAATGTCGAAGGCGGGCAGGGACGAGCAATCGACGCTCGTCTCACTCGTCGGTATGGTCGTAATACTGCTGCTGCTCGCCGACAGAATAGGCGAGCTCGTCGGCACACTGCGTCGGGTGTTCGGGATATGATACTTCGTGTATGCGGAATAGTTGTCCTCACGTCGGTCGTAGGAATGATGCTTGGTGAGATGGGCTTCAAGGGCAGGCGACTTTTCGGCTGTGTGTCGGCGCTCGCCCTGATGCTGTGTGTGATCGAGGGCATTGATGGAATACTCGCGGGGATATCCTCCGTCACCGAGGCGGCGGGTGTATCGGAGATAGCACTTACCGCACTGAAGATAGTCGGGGTCGGGTACGTATCGGGCATTAGCGCGGACGTCGCCTCAGAGCTCGGAGAGGCGAGTGTCGCGGGCGTGGCACAGCTGGTCGGCAGAGTCGAGATGACGGTGTTGGTTCTGCCGTATCTCACAGAAATACTCGAGACGGGTATAGGACTGATAAAATGAAAAAACTAATAAAAATGCTAATAATAGTTGTCATAATCGTTGTTTTTACGCTTCCGGCGCACGCTCAGGAGAGTACAGATAAACATCTTGACAGCTTTGAAAATATACTGCCAGAGGAGTTTTGCGGATTGACCGAGGATACGGACGAGCTAATATCGCGCGTTGGTATTGACGCGCTGCTTTGGGAGATATTTTCCGCCGCTCGTGAGGGCGGTGGAGCACTTGCGTTCTTTGCCGTTTTGCTCGGCGGCATCGCGGTATCTGCGTTTGCCGAGATGAGTCACGCGCGTCACGCGGCTGATACCTCGGCGGTGGTGGGAATACTTCTCTCTTCTATAATTCTCGTATCGGTCATTCCGCTCTTCGACGGTGTACTGGAGGGCATCTCGGAGGCAACAGATTTTTTCGCCGCCTGTATTCCCGTAATGGCGGCTGTGGGAGTTGCGGGAGGCGGTGTCGGTACCGCGGGAGCGCAGGCGGTAGGTATGGAGATAACGATAGCGCTCCTGTCGAGAGTGCTTCTGCCGATATTTTCAGCCCTCATATCCTTCAGCCTTGCGACGGGTGCGCTCTCGCCTCTCGGCGACGGCTCCTCGGAGTCGGTGATGGCGAGCGCGAGGAGCTTTTTTCTCTGGCTTCTCGGAATAGTGACCGCCCTGATAATGGGCGCGCTCTCGCTTCAGACCGTCGTTGCGGCGGCGGGAGACAGTGCGAAAATGCGAGCGGCAAAATACGTAGCCTCGGGTATGATACCCGTGGTCGGCGGCACCGTCGCAGGCTCTATGGCGACTCTCGCCTCGGGTCTTGCCTACGTGAAGGGAATAATCGGTGCGGGGGCGGTCGCGGTGCTGATATCTATATTCATCTCGCCCCTCATTCTCTTGCTTCTATACCGCCTCGCGGTGACTGTCGCCGCGAGCCTCGCGGGCTTTCTCGGCGTTACTGCGCCCGCCCGGATATATAAGGTATTCTCGCGTGCGTTTGATCTCGTTATAGCAATATATACGACCTCGGTGGTGCTCTACATTTTCGAGGTGGTGCTCTTTCTCGTGTCGGGGGTGGCGATATCGTGATGCGGGAATATATGCTTATGGTATTCGCGGTGTGTGCCATAGTCTCGGTGCTCGGATTTCTTTCCTACCGCCGCGGCGACGTTGCGACGCGCTCGGCACTCTCGGTGCTGGTGCTGTACGTTACGCTTACACCGATTTTATCAAGCCTCGGCTCGCTCGACGGCACAGATGGAGTGCGGCTACCCGAATTTGACGTCGGAGATTACGGTGAGGATTACGCCGAATATGCCTGCTCTGCCTTTGTCGATGGAATAGAGCTTTTGATAGTGAACAAGTATTCGCTTGACGGCGACGACGTGCGGGTGCTCGTCGAGGGCTTTGATTTTCAAAATATGTGTGCCGAGCGGATACGAGTGGTGTTGACGGGAGCCGCCGCTCTCGGGGACGGTAAGGGAATGGCAAAATATATAACGGAGCTGGGTTACGGGAGGTGTGAGGTTGAGATCGGTATCAAATAAAGCTATAAGAGATTTTTTATCACGCGGCGGTGCCCGTCTTACAGTCGTCGCAGTGCTCGGAGTACTGCTTCTATTTATTGCGCTCGGAATATCCGACGGTGAGACGAATGCCCCCGCGGTGACGGACCCTACGACGGAGCTTGCCGAGACCTGCTCGTCGCTTGAGGGTGTGGGCAGATGCCGAGTGATGATAAGCTACGGCGAGGGAGGAGAGGTATCTGCGGTAGCGGTGCTCTGTGACGGTGCCGAGTCGGTATACGTGCGAGAGCGCATAATTGAGCTCATATCCTCTCTCTACGGTATAGGCTCGCACAGAATAACCATCCTGAAGCTCCATGACGGCGGTGCGGCGAAAAATATCTCGACGAGCGGTGAAAAGCATGGAATATATACAGAGCGTGCGGCATAGTATTTAGCAAGTAACATTTTCTTAAGGAGAAACATAAGATGAAAAACGAAAAGCTTAAAAAATTCTTTACCTCCCCTGCTGCCAAGAGTATCGTGGTAGCATCGACCGCTCTGGTGATCGGACTCGCGGTTTATCTCAACTACCGTTGGTTTTACGATCCCTCCTCGTCTCTCGGCTACGGCGACAACAATATGGAGAATAACTACTCGGATTCCGAGTCGACCGGCGGAGATGCTACGGGTAAGCAGGATTACTTCACCGCTACCGCCCTCGACAGACAGGAGGCGCGTGACGAGGCTATCGACGTATTGAAGCTCGTATGCGACAGCGACGAGGCAAGCGATGAGGCAAAGGCAGAGGCGAGCGCGAAGATATCGCAGATCGCGGTAGATATCCAGAACGAAGCAAACATTGAGAGCCTCGTGAAGGCAAAGGGCTTCGAGGATTGCGTAGCGGTCATCTCGGAGGGATCGGTCAGCGTCATAGTCAGTGCGGAGAGCCTGCAGGCGAGCCAGACCGCGCAGATACTTACCATAGTCTACGAGACGACCGGTATCTCTCCGGATAAGGTAAGTATAATCAACAAAGCGTAAGGGGCTGTCACATTTGGTAAAACCGAAAAAGTCCGAAATGAGAATGAAAAGTCTCAAAAAAACGGCGAAAACCGTAAATGAGACAGTGATCGATTTTGATGGACTTTTTCTTCTCGCATCGGCTCGGACACTCCTCGGGTCTGAAAGTCCACCGGACTTTCATTCAACACCTCGGAGCCGCTACGCTACGCCGTTTTCGCGGCTCGACGTACTTTTGTACGCCTCACGCCACGAAAAGCGACGCTTTTTCCTCAAATCTGACTAACCCCTTATCAAAAAAGCGCCGAGGGTGTGCCTGCGATAGAGCAGTATCAAATGGAGCAATACCTACCGGCAGAAAAAGGGCGAAGAAATGTTAAGATTCTTCGTCCTTTTTTCTTGACAAGCACTGCTTTTGTGGGCACAAAAGCATATAGTGAAATGTTTTGCTTTTGCAAAACGTGAAATAATGTGCAAAGTTGCTTTGCAACTTTTTTGCACAATTGTGAAATATCTCGCCCTGCTCGATGTGAAATGAAATTTGCCCACGTCCGCGTAAGCGGACATTTCACATTTGCAGAGCAAATATTTCACCGCGAAGCGATTTCGTTTGCCCGTAAGGGCAAATTTCGTTGCGTACCTGCTCTACGGCAGGTACGCGTGGAGGCGCTTTTTTAAATGCGAAATGTAAAGTGCACAGTGTAAACGTGGGACAAAATGTAAAAAATGTGGCACTTTATTTACGGTTTTGTGTGCATAAATCCAAAAATGTGCAAAGAAAAGGAAAAAAGGTTGACTATTGCCGATCGTTGTGATAAAATTTATAGCATCAATAAATATTTTATATAGGCGCGCCAAATCCGCGCTACGTGAGGTTTACTATGGAAAAGCTTAAGGTTGGTATTATCGGCGCTACCGGTATGGTAGGTCAGCGCTTTATCATGCTTCTCGCGGAGCATCCCTACTTCGAGATCACAGCTCTCGTGGCAGGTCCCCGTTCCGCAGGGCAGAAATATTCCGATGCGGTATCCGGCAGATGGAAGATGAAGGCGGAGTGCCCCGAGTTTATCAAGGGTATGACCGTTATCTCCTCCGACGATATCGATACCGTAAAATCACTCGTCGACTTCGTATTCTGCGCGGTAAGCCTCTCGAAGGATGAGACCCGCGCACTCGAGGAGAGATACGCGAGGGCAGAGATCCCCGTCGTATCCAACAACTCTGCCAACAGATGGACACCCGACGTGCCTATGGTAATTCCCGAGGTGAACGACGCGCATCTCGCGGTTATCGAGGCACAGAAGAAGAGACTCGGCACCAAGCGCGGATTTATCGCGGTTAAGCCCAACTGCTCTATTCAGTCCTACGTCGGCGCACTCACCCCCCTTATGAAGTACGGCATCAAGGAGGTCGTTGCGACTACCTATCAGGCTATCAGCGGTGCCGGCAAGACCTTTAACGAGTGGCCCGAGATGATCGATAACCTCATTCCTTATATCGGCGGCGAGGAGGAGAAGAGCGAGCGCGAGCCTCTCAGAGTATGGGGCGAGGTAAAGGACGGCGCGATCGTTCCCGCAACGAGTCCCGTTATTACCACTCAGTGTCTGCGCGTTCCCGTAACCGACGGACATATGGCGGCGGTATTCGTTAAGTTTGAAAATAAGCCCACCAAGGAGCAGATCCTCGAGGCATGGCGTGAGTTCCGCGGCAAGCCCCAGACTCTCGGTCTGCCCTCTGCTCCCGAGCAGTTCATCACCTATTTCGAGGAGGATAACCGTCCCCAGACCGGTCTCGACCGCGATCTCTACGGCGGTATGGGCGTATCCTGCGGAAGACTCCGTGAGGACGTCGTTTACGATTATAAGTTCGTGGGACTCTCTCATAACACCCTTCGCGGTGCGGCAGGCGGTGCCGTGCTTATTGCGGAGCTTCTCTACAGAGAGGGATATCTTACCAAGGCATAATTTGATCTGCGGAGCTTCGGTACACTGCTGAAAGCTCCGCGCTTGAATTTCCTAAACGGGTTTTCAAACCGTTGACCGTCTTTTGCTCATTGAAGCATAAAGCGAATTTTCTTTGGAAAACCGAGGACGGTCGATCGCTTTGAAGAAAGGAATGATTACAAAAAATGAACGTATCAAAGTATAAAGCTTTGCTTACCGCGGTCGACCTCGGCAGCTTCTCGGCGGCGGCGACCAAGCTCGGATATACTCAATCGGGTCTCACTCATATGATGAATGCACTCGAGGACGAGATGGGAATGTCGCTTCTCCAACGCGGTCACTACGGTGTCAAGCTCACGCCGGGAGGAGAGAGAATAATCCATAAGATACGCGAGCTCGTAGCCTGCGAGGATGCTCTGCGCAACGAGGTGGAGCTCGTCAAGCACTACGGCAACAACGTTATCAGAATAGGCGCGTTTGGCAGTATGGCGTCGACCGTCGTGCCGGTAATCGTCGAGCGCTTCTCCGAGGAGTTCCCCGATATCACGGTAAACATACAGATGGGTACCGTTGCGGAGCTGTACGGAGGCCTCGAGGAGGAGAGGTTTGATATCTGCTTCGGTAGCCGTAACGCAAAATACAATTTGAAATGGATACATCTCTTCTACGATCGCTTCTACGCGATACTCCCGAAAAACTATCCGACCGAGTCGGGTGAGTTCCCGATATCGCAGTTCAACGGCACGAAGTTTCTGATGCCGGGTCTTGGCTTCGACGACGATATCGGTGCGGTGTTTGCAGAGCACAACATTCACCCCTTCGTCACGCCGACCTACGTCGACGATCCCGCGATACTCTCTATGGTGGAGCACAACCACGGCATCAGCATGCTCTCCGAGCTTATACTGCGCGGCAGGCACGACGACGTTCAGCGCGTACCGATAGTACCCGAGATCGCGCGCGATCTCTCGGTCTCCTACCGACTCGATAAGGTACTCTCGCTCCCGATGAAAAAGCTTATCTCCCTCGCGAAGGATTACGCGGCGGAGCTCGAGGCTGTCAGCATCGAAGCAAGCTTGAATAAGAAGTAAAAATTTGGCTATACTATTTTTGGTAGCCAACACGAAAAGCACGTATTTTCGCCAAGACGGTAAATAACGGTTTACATTTTAGCCGTTTTACCTACCTTGATCGGCTATACGTGCTTTTTGAATTCACGGCTGTGCGGAATAAAAATATCCACGTTCCGCGGAAAGGAATATGGGAGTATGACACTAACACAGAAGGAGACGTCACTGCTGACCGATCTCAAAAGTCAGGAGAGCATCTGCATCGAAAAGTACAAAAAGTACGGTGAGGCGGCACACGACCCCGCATTAAAGACGCTCTTTACGAGTCTTGCGGCAAACGAGCAAAAGCACTACGACACGCTGAATGCCATCATGGGCGGTACCGAGGTGAGAATGCCCGAGGCATCCCCCTCGGCGGAAAGCAGCAAGCTCACCTGCACACCGTCCTCGGAGACCGAGGAAAACAAGAAAAACGACGCATACCTGGCAAAGGATGCGCTCGCGATGGAAAAACACGTCTCGGGTGTCTATAATATGGGCGTTTTCGAGTTTGCGAGCCCGGTGCTCCGCGACACTCTCGCTCATATTCAGAAGGAGGAGCAGAACCACGGCGAGCAGCTGTATAACTATCTCGCCTGCAACAATATGTATTCGTAATAAAAAAGCCATAGCAGACCTACCGCGAGTCGGGATCTGCTATGGCAATTTTTATTCTATCGGTGTGTTGTCGTCGGAGATATCCTTGTATTCCGCATCGACGAGTGGATCGTTCTTTGCGCGTGGGGGCGCGTTCTTATGTCTGTGCCATTCCGAGATGAGTATATCGCACGCCTTGAATACGGCTGATGCGCCTATGAGTATCATAGTGAATCGCGTAACGTTGGATGGGAAGAATGCAAGGAGTATACCGAGCGCGAGGGTGATGAGCGGAACGATATACGCCCTCTTTCGCGCGGCGGCAATGCTTCGCTTGAAGAGTGCTGCGACGGCGGTGATTATAAGATATGCGCCGAAGATGATAAATATCAGGCGTATTGCACCTATCGGACTGACGAGCAGTATGATCGCCGCGATCACCGCGAGCATATCGGTGAATATAAAAGCGAACAGTCTCGTGGCAAATCTGTCGGAGGTGAATACGGATATCAGCCTGAATATTTCAACTATAAGTATGAGTGCGCCGATGGAGCGCAGAAGTATTCCGATTATATCAATAGGGAAGGCTATCAGCGCGATACCTGCGGCGAGGAGCATACACGCGATCGCCACGGGCGAGAAAAGTATCTTGAATATCCTTTTTTCGTTCTTTTTATTTTCAGTCGTCGTCTTCTTCATCAAGATCCTCGTCCTCGTTGAATTTTATCGCCTTTTTGGCGTTCACGTAATAGGAATCGCCGACGTCGCTCTTGAAGCTGTATATATCGTCATCCATATCGTAGAGATTGCCCGCAACGTAGAGATTTTTTGCCGCGCGGCAGAATATTTCGAGTAGCTCGTCTGTGTCGAGCTCCTCTATCTCAACTCCGTAATCCTCGTTGGTGATGGTGACGGAGACCTCCGTCGCATCGGTGGCGTCGTCCCAATCATCGTCATAGCTGACGAAATCGGTCGTGAATTCAAAGAAGTCGTCGAGTCCGCCCGAGCGTAGGAAGGTGACTAACCTCTTGACCTCGGATTTTGCTCCGACAACGTTTATTTCAAAATAAAATTCTCCGCAGAGAGTCATATATTTTTGACCTGACCTTTCGTATGTTTGTGTCGCTTTGGTAAATATCGTTCGAGCTCTTGCCCGTGATTTGAGTATAGCATAGAGAGTTTATCTTTGTCAATAGATTTTTCACAAATTTGCATCTCACCGAGATTCCGTGTGTTATTAAGATTATATGCATCTCGTGTATTTATGTGTAGATCGGCGAAAAATAATAACTCGAGGCGGCTTGTCCGCCTCGAGTAAATTAGATGAAAAGATCGAAAAATGTAAATAATTATTAGAAAATTACTTAGTTTAGAAGAGTGTGAGGTTATCCCAGCCCCAGCCCCATGCTGCGGCGCCCTCGTCGTATCTCGGCTCTGCAAGCTCAGGGAGAGAGTCGACTCTGCCAGAGAGATAATCCGCAAGACGGTGGATCGCGTATCTCGTTCTCATGACCATCGCACCGTACATACGGTCGGTCGCCTCGGTGCCGAAGGGGCGCATAAACTCATCCTTATGAACCATATGCGCGTCGGCAAGGTCGAGCCATGCTACCTCGAGCGCGGGGAGCTTCTCCTCAAGGAGGTAGCGGAGAGTTTTCTTATCACCCGACTTGTATGCGGGAGCTATTCTCTCGGCGATATAGCATTTCAGAGCGAGCAGCTTGAAGATAGCGTAGCAGTACTCGTAGAGCCAGCACCACTCGTCCTGACGTGTGATAAGCTCTGCATACTCCTCTGCCATCATAGCATAGTGCTCTGCGCGAGGCTCACGGTAGAGCTTCTCGTCGAATATGCCGAGCATAATATCCTGCCACATAAACTTGTTGCCGTAGAAGCGCTCGTCGTAGGGCATCGAATCGTAGTCGATCTTGCCCTCCTTATACTGCGCGTGGAGGTTGGACATATCGTAGAAGCCGTCGAAGGACGCGCCGGTGAGGAACTCGAATCTTTCTGCAAGCTTTTCGCTCGTATCCTCGTAGGTGAGCTCGGCAAATCTTGCCGCCTCGAGAAGCGAGGTCTGATAGATGGTAGTGCCGTAGGACCATACGGTCATACAGATCTCCTCAACGCCGCCCGCCTTACAGTCGGCGATAGCTCTCTCGTGGAAGTACTCCGACCATACGTTGTCGGGAAGCGCACCGCCGAAGATCCATACACCGCCCGCAAAGATAACGGGGTTGCCGGTCTTCTTGGTCTTTTCAATGTATGCGAGGTTGCAGTTCTCGTCCTCGTAGTTCCAGTGGACGAGATCCATATTCTTGGGTATGCGTGCGAGCACCTCGGGGGTGAGCTCGGTGTCGAGCGCGTATTTCGTATGATTCTTAGAGCAGTAGCAGAATACCATATCGTTCCACATCATAGGACGTAGACCGAGCTCGTCGCACATCTCTGCGACCTTTGCCACGTGCTCCTGGAAGATGTCGATAGGCTCGCGGTAGCCGTCGCGCTTAAGCGATGCGCCAAGACCTAATCCACCCGTCTCGTCGAGACCGACGTGTATTCTTCTCGAGCGGAAGGCACTCGATGCGGCAACGAGCATATCCTTTATGAACTCGTAGGTCGTCTCGTCACCGGGCTTCAGTACCATACCGTTCTCAGCGAACTTCTTCGCTTCACTCCATTTGAGGTAGTGCTGCATATGACCGAGAGTCTGGATGCAGGGAACGATCTCGATACCGATGGAGTACGCATAATCGTCAAGCTCGCGAAGCTCGGCGGTCGAGTATCTGCCGCGCATATAGCCGAAGTGCTTATACTTCTCGGGCATCTCGTACATATCCTCGGCATAGAACCAGATCTGATTGTAGCCCATAGAAGCGAGGTAGGTGAAGTACTCCTTGATACCGTCGAGGGAGATAGGTCCTCTGAAGGAGATGTCGAGCATCAGCGAGAGCGTCTTGAAGTGCGCAGTCTCGTTTATCTCGATATCCTCGCCCTTATAGTACTGTGCGAACAGACCGAGAAGTCGGTTCATATGGTGAACCTCGTTACATCTGATATAGCCCTTGCCGTCCTTTACTCCGATGACAAGTCCGTCCGTGTATTCGATTGTCATATCCAGCTTGATCTCATCGAGACCGAGCTGCAGAGACATTATTTCAAAGCTTGTTTTAAAATTACCCTTTAATCCTTTGATCTTCATATGCAGCCTCCGTTAATTGCTTAACATTTTTGGCGGCGAGCGCCGCTAAAATGATTCTATCATAATCGCATAGGTTTGTAAATAGGTATTTTCAAAAAAAGAAAATAATAATACAAAATAGGAAAATAGTACTGCCGTCGAGGCTTTATTCGCCGTCCGCCATCAGCGTATCGAAGCAGGCGTAGCTGTCGGGCATCTCAAAGCGTATGCCGAGTATCTTGATAAACCGCGAGTAGTCGTAGGTGTAGGTTGAGAGCGGGCGCGCGTAGGCGTTGTCGGTCTGTGCCGCGACGAGGATATCCTCACCGTCAAATCCTACGACGAGCAGTGTGTGATAGTAGCCGTCCGTCTCTCTGCCGAGCTGTATGACGTCACCGAGCTCCAGCTCGTCGGAGCTCGCGACCCTGCCATATGGGCCGACGCCGGTGTTTTCTATCATAAAGTTGTAGAAGTATTCAACACCCGACCAGGAGGGGGAGCGGTCATCGAGCGAGATGTAGTACCAGCCAAACGTCGGCGTGTAGTTCATCTGACACCCTCCCGCATAGATGCATTGCGAGACGAAATTCGTGCAGTTGCCGCCGATGCCGGCGAAGTTTGCAAATTGCGAGTTCTGCGAGAAGGCAAACTTTCTCGCGTATGCGACGGCGTTTTCTCTTTTGTATGGCTTTGTGGCAAGCATTCCGTTACCTCTTTTTAAAATTTTGTGGAATGTGTATATTTCAGGCGCTTGCAGAGCGCCACTTAATAAATGATATGTAGAAATTCGGTTTTTTGTGAAAAAATCTTGAAATTCGCTCGCATTACAGTTATAATATACTTATAAATTTATGTAAATTATCGGAGGAAATACTATGAACTCTAACGTAAGACCCGATTCTATGCAGCGCATCACTACTCCCGAGCTTGCGAACAGGTTTATCGACGAGCAGGTGGCAGAGGTCAGACGCACCGTTGGCGACAAGAAGGTGCTCCTCGCGCTTTCCGGCGGCGTTGACAGCTCTGTCGTTGCCGCACTCCTTATCAAGGCTATCGGAAAGCAGCTTATCTGCGTACACGTTAACCACGGACTTATGCGTAAGAATGAGTCGGAGAACGTGATCGAGATCTTTAAAAATCAGCTCGATGCCAACCTCGTATACGTTGACGCGACCGACAGATTTTTGGGGCTTCTCGCGGGTGTTGCCGATCCCGAGCGCAAGAGAAAGATAATCGGCGCAGAGTTCATCAACGTATTCGCTGATGAGGCGAGAAAGCTCGAGGGCGTTGAATATCTCGCGCAGGGTACTATCTATCCCGATATTCTCGAGAGCATCAAGCAGGCAGAGGGAAAGAAGGCGGTCAAGTCGCACCACAACGTCGGCGGTCTGCCCGAGGACCTGAGCTTTGAGCTCGTCGAGCCTATCAAGCTCCTTTATAAGGATGAGGTGCGCGTTGTCGGCGAGGCGCTCGGTCTGCCTCACGCGATGGTATACCGTCAGCCGTTCCCCGGACCCGGTCTCGGCGTGCGTTGCCTCGGCGCTATCACGCGCGACAGACTTGCCGCACTCCGCGAGGCGGATGCTATTCTTCGCGACGAGTTCGACAAGTGCGGTCTTGCGGAAAAGGTTTGGCAGTATTTTGTTGTTATTCCCGATATCAAGAGCGTGGGTGTGAAGGATGAGAGCCGCTATGAGGGCTGGCCTGCGATCATCCGCGCCGTAAACACCAAGGATGCAATGAGCGCGACCGTAGAGGAGATCCCCTACGCGGTACTCCATAAAATAACCGCTCGCATCACCGCTGAGGTCGACGGCATCAACAGAGTGCTCTACGATCTTACGCCGAAGCCTGTTGGAACGATCGAATGGGAATAAGGCATTTGCCAACGGCAAATGCAATTAAATCCGCCTATCGGCGGAATAAATCTGCTACGCAGATGAAATCCGAGTAAAACTCAGATGAAATCGCTGTGGCGATTGGCGGATTTAATTCAACCGAAAACGAAGTTTTCGACTTCATCCGCGTCAGCGGACTTCATCGCACTGCGACTTCATCCCAAAATTCATTTTGGGATTTCATTCAAAGGAACTCACTATGAGAGAAAACAAGTTGGCTGACTTATCTATGCTCTTTGCTGTTAATGCTTTGGAATTGGCAAATTTAGTCGAGGGACACTACTCTCTTAAAAATCAGTTCGAGCGTTCAGCCACCAGCATTGGTGCGAACATAAGAGAAGCTAATTACGCTCAAAGCAAGGCTGATTTTCTCTCAAAGCTTCAAATCGCTTTGAAAGAATGTTACGAAACAGAGTATTGGTTGGAATTGTTTGTGAAATCAAAAATAATTGAGGAACAGAAAGTAAAACCTCTATTGCACGATTGCGGTGAAATCAGACGAATACTTGTATCTTCAATTACAACTTTAAAAAACAATTAAGGTTCTTAATTGGCTTGGAAGCCTTATTCCAAGCCAATTTTTGCAAAGTTAACAGCTTTGTGTGACAACACTTTTGACACCACTTTGGCGGTTGAATGGGGATAACAGAGATAAAACAACGCAAAAACCACCGTAAAAACGCACCTAAAACCACCCGATATAAGCCATATTAAAGATGCACTTTCGAGTGGGAGTGACTTGAGCTTCGCTCAAGTCAACTATGATTACCTTACGGCAAGTTATGATACGCTATGCGTAGTTATGATGCTCGCGCGGGCTCGCAGCTATGAGCGGCTTTGCCGCGTTTGAGTAGATAGGCAATCATATCATAACGAGCGCGCAACACTCTCATAACGTTTGCGTAGCAAACTTATATCATTCGCCGAGGGGAAATGTAATTAAATCCACACTGTGAGATAAAGCGTGCTTATAGAATTGATCTGTGAAGTAATTATATAACTAAAAACCGCTGATTTGTAATGTTTAGTTTACAAATCAGCGGTTTTTGATGCGATTTTAACGAAAATGAAAATTTGAAACGGCGTTTTTAAAAATTGCTAATCTATAATCATATAATCAAAATACGGCATACTCACCAAACTCATGACGGATGATGGCACTGCCGTTTGGGCGGTGAGTATCGCCACCTTTTTAATATTTTTCCAAAAACCTATTGACAAACACAATACTTCGTGATACGATGTATTATGTAAGAGGAGGTATTGTATGGATATTCAACTCAAGCGAGGACTTCTAGACGTTTGCGTGCTCGCCGCGATAAAGGACGGGGATTCCTACGGATATAAGATAATAAAGGATATGAAGCCGTATATCGAGATGTCGGAGTCGACCTTGTATACGATACTGAAGCGGCTGGAGCTCGCGGGGCTTCTGACGGTCTACACCGCGGAGTATGGCGGTAGGCTACGAAAGTACTATCATATAACACGCGCGGGACTCGGGCGCATCGAGGATTTTAAGGACGAGTGGCGCGAGATCATGGCTATATATCAATTTGTAAGCAAGACGTAAGTGAGGTGAGGGTATGACAAAAAAGCAATTTCTCTCGGAGCTCAAAAGAAAGCTCTCGGGACTCCCGAGACGGGATATTGAGGAGCGGCTCGCATTCTACGGCGAGATGATCGACGATAGAATAGAGGAAGGACGCAGTGAGGCGGATGCGGTAGCGGACGTCGGATACGTTGGCGTCATCGCGGCGCAGATAAGAATGGAGACGCCATCGGGCGGTAGAAAAGAGAAGGCAAGATCGAAGAAGCTCGGCGCGTGGGCGGTGATACTGCTCGTTCTCGGTTCTCCGATATGGCTATCGCTTGCGGTGGCGGCGCTTACTGTTTTGATTGCGGCTTTTGCCGTGATATTCGCGGCGGTCGTGTCACTATGGTCGGTGTTCGCCGCGCTTGTCGGATGCGGTATAGGCGGCGCTTTCTCGGGTACGGTGCTTGCGTTTACAGGCAACGCACTGCCTGGCGTAGCTATGGTAGGCGCAGGTCTTGTGTCGCTCGGACTTTCGATATTCACATTCTGCGTCTGCTGTTCACTCACTACCGGCGCCGTAAAGCTCTGTGCGGCTGTGGTGCGCGGTATCAGAAGGCTCTTTTGATGGGAGGATAGAGTATGAAGGCAAAGACTAAATGGTTAATATTTGCAACCGTGGTTTTGGTTATCGGACTTATAACATTTGGAGGTGCAATGTCTATGCTTGGTTGGGATTTCAGCAAGCTGTCGACGATCAAATATGAGACAAACGAGCACACGGTGAGTGAGAGCTTCGGCGGTGTATACGTTGAGACACATACTGCGGACGTAGAGCTTCTTCCCAGTGAGGACGGAGTGGTGCGCGTCGTATGCTTCGAGGAGAAAAACGTGAAGCATGAGGTGACTGTCGAGGGTGGTATGCTTACGATCAAAGTGCAGGATATGAGAAAGTGGTACGAGCACATCGGTATCAATTTCAAAACCGCGACAGTCAAGATATATATCCCCGAGGGGGATTGCGGTATGCTTGTTATCAATTCGACGACCGGAGACGTGACCGTGAATGACGGTTATACGTTCGATGGGATCGGCATTACTGCGACCACCGGCGACGTGAGGTGCTATGCCGACACGACGGGAGACTGTAATATCAACGTGACGACAGGCGACGTTCATATAGAGAACATCACTGCAAGGGCTTTGAACGTCTCGAGCAGTACCGGAAGTATAACCGTCTTGAACGCATACGTTGACACGGATGTGGACGTAGAGGTTACGACGGGCGGAGTTAAGCTCGCCTCACTTGTTGCGGGGAACGTTTCGGTCGAGACCGATACCGGAAGAGTTACTCTTGCGTCGGTTATAGCGGGCAAGCTCTCGGTTTACACCGATACGGGTGACGTTAGGCTTGACATGTCGGATGCTGCGGAGATCTTTATCGAGACCGACACCGGCGACGTCACGGGAACTCTTCTCTCGGAGAAGATATTCATAACCGAGTGCGATACGGGCATGGTTCGCGTGCCCCATTCCGTGGCGGGCGGTAGATGCGAGATAACCACCGATACCGGTGATATTATTATAACGATAAAACAAAAGTAAAAAGAATAAAAACACCCGATTTTGCAAACTATGCTTTACAAAATCGGGTGTTTTATCTAAATTATGGGATATTAAAGATTGATCTTGCTCTCGAGGGAATAGTACTCAAACATTACCTGGCGCTTTCTCTCTACCTCGCTCTTCATTCTCTCGATCTCCTCGGGAGTGAAGGCGTCAAGGTCGCCGTCCTTGAGGGTGTTCTTATACATTCTGTCGAGGATAAGAGCGTATCTTATCTCGGTGGAGGTGAGCTTGTTGTCGCGCTCGCAGACTACGAGGTTGGAGTTACCTCTGAGGAGCTCCTCAACTGCGTATGCACCCATTCTGGACGCCATAACTCTGTCGCGGAGATTGGGGTTACCGCCGCGGACGATGTGCGCGAGGCGCGCAAACTTTGTCTCTACACCGGTCTCCTTCTCGATCTTCTTAGCGAGTGCGGGAGCGTACTCACTGCCAACGCCCTCGGAAACGATAACGATGAAGTTGCGCTTGCCAAGCTCCTTAGCCTTAGCAATTCTCTTGCAGATATCCTCGTCGCTGTAGGGGAACTCGGGGATAACTACTGCAGATGCGCCTGCCGCGATGGAGGTGTAGAGTGCGATGTCGCCGGCACCTCTGCCCATTACCTCGACTACGTTACATCTTGCGTGAGACTCACAGGTGTCGCGAAGCTTATCGATGATCTCGATTACGGTGTTCATAGCGGTATCGAAGCCGATGGTGTTATCGGTGGATGCGATGTCGTTGTCGATGGTTGCGGGTACGCCGATGCAGGGGATACCGTGTGCGGTGAGGTCGGTAGCACCTCTGAAGGTACCGTCGCCGCCGATGCAGATGATACCGTCAACGCCGAGCTTTTTACAGGTCTCTACAGCCTTTGCCATACCCTCCTCGGTCTTGAACTCGGGGCAACGGTCGGAGTAGAGCACTGTTCCGCCCTTGTTGATGATGTTGGAAACGTCGCGAACGCCGAGAGGCTTTACGTCATTCTGGATAAGTCCCGAATAACCGCGATAGATAGCAACGACCTCGACACCCTTCGAGAGTGCGAGACGGGTCGCGGCACGAACAGCCGCATTCATACCGGGAGCATCGCCGCCGGACGTAAGAATACCGATCTTCTTGATAGTTTTCATTTTGTTTCATCCTTTATGTCAAAAAATTATTTAGCAACGGTGGTACTGCCGCAGATCAAATACGGTGCATGTGTCAGTCGTCCGCATGCGGGAGCATCTGCAGCGAAATATCGGTCGGAAGGTGAAAAGACCGAGCCTCATTAATTATACAATAGTTTTTTTGGTTTTACAAGACATAACCGCAAATTTGCGACAAAATATTTACTTTAAAATAAATATTATTCGCAAACATTGACAAAACGCGAAAATAGTGATATAATTATTTAAAATAGACATAAAGCTTTTCTCACCCAAAGACCACGTTTAAGGAGGCGACCCGGATCAATGTATATAGCAATTATAGCTGAAGACAACAAAAAAGAGCTGATGGCGCAGTTCTGTATAGCTTACTGCGGCATACTTTCAAAGCACAATCTCTGTGCGACCTACACCACCGGTAGATATATTGCCGATGCCACGGGTCTCGAGATAGAGACCGTTATGTCGGGTAGCGGCGGCGGTGTGGAGCAGATCGCGTCCTGCCTCTCCTATAACGAGATAGACCTCGTCTTCTATTTCAGAAGCACCGATCCTGCTAAGGAGGTCAAGGAGGCGGAGCTCAATCTCTTGCGTCTTTGCGACGTTTATAACATTCCTCTGGCGACGAACATTGCGACCGCAGAGGTCCTCGTAACCGCACTCGAGGCGGGCAGCTTCAACTGGCGCGATTTCATCAACCCGAGAAGCGAATATAATATGAAAAAGAAAAAGTGAGACGATAATTCAAAAACGGTAGTGCGACCTGCCGTTTTTGTTTTGTAAAGATTGATATGGCAATTATTAAAGAAGCAAGAATAGAGGTCTCGTCGATCATCGAAAATCTCGATGATGCGGGACTTGCTCACGGCGATATCGAGCGCACCTCGAGCGAGTGCTCGGGATACTATAACTACTCCGACGGTCGGGTGGAGATCACCTACTCAGAGAGCACCGACGGAGGAGAGGTCACGACCGCGGTCATCCGTGACGGGGAGACGGTGCGCGTTGTGAGACACGGCGCGATAGAGAGCGATATGCTATTTGTCAAGGGACTTACGCACGCGTCGGAATATTCAATACCGCCCTATAAGTTTGATTGCTCGGTCGTAACGCGCAGGATACGCGACTCTCTCGACGAGTGCGGAGGCGGTCTCGATCTCCTCTATAATATGAGCATCGGCGGTGCCGACAAGGCGGTGAGAATGAAAATATGGATATCAACGGATACAGACAGAGCCTGAAGGATAAAGCCTTCCGCGGAATATACATTTTCGGCGGTGAGGAGCAGTATCTCGTGAAATACTATCTCGGCGAGCTGCGTCGTGCCGCGGTCGGTGAGGGTACGGGACTCGAGGTATTCAACAATCCCACCTACGACGGTGACGACGTTGATTTCGGTGCGATAGCCGAGGCTATCAAGGCACCTCCTATGATGAGCGACTTTAAGCTTATCGAGTGGCGACACGCAGACTTCTCCTCAATGAAGGAAAAGGAGCTCGATGCACTCGAGGAGCTTGTCACGCTCGTTGCGGAATATCCATACTCGATAGTCGCATTTACCGCGACACCCGAGGGGCTGGATATTGGAAGCGCGCGGCGACCGTCAAAATTTGCACAGCGCTTCGGCAAGCTCGTCAATATATTCGATTTTGAGAAATCGACTGAGACTCAGCTCTATTCATGGCTGAAAAAGCATTTTGATGCCGACGGGGTAGGCGTGACGCTCGACGTGCTTCGCGAGCTGGTATTTTCATCGGGTCGCTCGATGGAGGTGCTGGTGCGTGAGGTGGCGAAGCTATCGGCTCTTGCACACGCGAGAGGACAGAGGGAGCTTACCGTAGATGACGTACACGAGGTCGCATCGAAAACGCCCGAGAGCGATACCTTCGCACTCTCGAACGCCATCACCGAGCGCAACAAGCAGAAGGCGTATCAGGCGCTTGAGGAGATGAAATACAGGCGTGTCGACACGACGGTCATATTTGCTATGATATCACGCACCTACGACGAGCTGCTCTCGGTATCGATAATGCTCGGTGAGGGATGCGGTGCCGCGGAGATAGAGTCGCTTCTGAAGCTGCATCCGAATAGGACGAGGCACGTTATAGCGGCGGCGAAAAAATACTCCGAGGAGAGATTGCGCGAGATAGTATCTACGCTCTCGAGAGTTGATGCGGATTCAAAATTCGGTGGTGTTACCGGATATACAGCTGTCGAGCTGTTTATATCACAATATATCTAAAAATGCAAAGTGGAGTTTACAAAAATGAAGAAAATCGTATCAGTTTTACTTCTTATGGTAATATGTATTGCATCATTTTCCTCGTGTGACAAGACCGAGAAAATGGGCACCGGCGCTTGCACGTATCTCGAGGATAGAGATACCTCGAAGAGAAGCGTGCAGTACGTTGAGATGTGTGTTGAGGGTTATGGCAGAATGGTCATCCTCCTCGACTCTACCACTGCACCGAAGACTGTCGCACACTTTGTGGCGCTCGTCCGTATCGGCTTTTACGACGGCAAGACCTTCCATAGAGTCGAGCCGGAGCTCGTAATACAGGGAGGCTGTCCCAACGCAAACGGCACCGGCGGTATCGTTACCAAGCTGGACGGCGAGTTTGCCGAGAACGGCTGGGAAAACGATATAAAGCATCGCAAGGGCGTTATCGCTATGGCGAGAGGCGAGGACTACAATTCTGCGTCCTGCCAGTTCTACATCTGTAACGATAACTCCTATGAGCTCGACGGTGAATATGCGACCTTCGGATACGTTGTAGAGGGTCTCAGCGTCATTGACGATATCACTGCTGCCAGTGTAAAGTACGGCGATCCCTCTAACTACTATATAATTGAAAATAAGAACGATCAGCCCGTTATCAAGTATATTAAGCTGCTTGAAAAGTGGACACCCGAGAACTGATCGGTATGAAATAAAAAACTGAGCCTTGCCCAATAAGGGTGTGGCTCAGTTTTTTCTTAGGCGTTTTTGTGTGCCGCGGCACTGTTGTCGGCGTTACGGGGGAGTGCCTTTCGTCGCGCACAGTCCGGTCGGCGTTACGGGAGTGCCATTCGGCGCGCACAGTCCGGTCGGCGTTATGGGGGAATGCCTTTCGGCGCGCACAGTCCGGTTGGTTGGTTATCTATGCTCTTCTCGATATTTGTGCGGCGTTGTGCCGTAGGCATCACGGAAAAGCTTGATGAAATAGCTCGCGTCGTCGATACCGCACTCCATCGCGATCTCGGTGACCGATAGGTCGGTGTCACAGAGAAGCTTTGCGGCGTCGGAGAGCTTCAGCGAATTGCAATATGCACGCAGGGTCTGACCTGCATTTTTCTTGAAGAGATGGCTGACGTGCGATCGGCTTCTGCCAAAGTGCGCCGCCACGTCGTCGAGGGTCGCGCTCGTGTGATTTTCTGCAAGGTATCCGAGTATCAGGTTGAATTCGGAGGATCCGCACTCACCGCGCACGCCGAGCAGCTCCTCGATCATCATACAGAGCGGAGGCAGTAGGGTGTCGGTGAGATGGCGGGGGATCTCCTCCCCTGACAGAGAGGCGTAAAGCTCGGGGTTATAGCACGCGGCACAGTGGCTTTTATATCCGCTCACGACGGCGAATCCGAGCGGTGTACCGTCGCGTATTATCGGGTAGATCAGCTCGCGCACTCCTGCATGGCAGACACGCTCGATGGGGTCGTGAGAGGTGAAGGTCGCGATGATACTCTGCTGATGCTCGATGCAGGTGTCGTAGCTTATCTCCTCTCGCACAAAGTGGCAATAGGGGTGCTTATGCATGATATACGGCATCAGCGCGGAGATCACAGAGGCATCCACGGTCTCGTAGACCTCGAGAGCAAAGTGGACGGACACGTATAGTGAGCATTCGCGCTCGAGATAGCCGAGATAAGATACGGTATTGTCTAACAGCTTTTGTGTATTCATTGGATTATCCCTAAATTAGCATTATTTTTATATTTTTTGGCATTTTTATTATAGAAAATATTAATTAAGTGTAGTACAATTATAACTGTAAGGAACTTCGGTTGTCAAGGTGATATCGAGATTTTTTTGGGCGTATTAAAAAAACGGACGGCTTTTCGTGCGTATTACGAATGTCCGTCGTATCAATTGTGATCGTTAAGGAGGATCGTATGCTGAAAAGACGTATTATAGAATGTGACCTCGCTGTGGTTGGCGGAGGTATTGCGGGAATGTGCGCCGCGATAGCGGCGGCAAGGCGCGGTACTCGAGTCGTTCTGATGCACGAGCGAGCGGTGCTCGGAGGAAACGCATCCTCGGAGATCAGAATGTGGATATGCGGTGCGGCGGGTAAAAATAACCGTGAGACGGGTATTGTCGAGGAGATCGCACTCGAGAATATGTACCGCAACCCGACGAAAAATTACGCTATATGGGACACCGTCCTCTATGATATGGTAAAGCGGGAGGCGAATATTGAGCTTCTCCTCAACTGTACCTGCATGGACGCTGTGACCGAGCGCGGCAGCTATTCCGACGGCAGAGAGATACGCATTACGAGCATCACGGGCTATCAGATGACGACGCAGAGCTTTATTGAGGTGCACGCGCACTATTACGCCGATTGCTCGGGCGACAGTATTTTAGCACCTCTTACCGATGCGCGATTCCGCATGGGCAGAGAGGGCAGAGACGAGTTCGGTGAGAATACGCAGGTCGAGAGATCTGACGATATGACGATGGGTATGTCCTGTATCATCTTCGGCAGAGAGGGCACGCAGAGCGTGAAGTATACGCCTCCCGCCTTTGCGACGAAGCTGACTGATGCGGATTTTGAGAGAAAAAATATTCATTTTCAGCCGAATGCTCTCTACCGCGAGGTAGAGAACTTCTGGTATCTCGAGCTTGGCGGAGACAGACACTCGATAGACGATACCGAAGAGGTGCGCGACGAGCTGCTTGCTCTCGCGACGGGAACGTGGGACTACGTGAAAAATTCGGGAAGGATAGATGCCGATAAGTGGGATCTTGATTTTCTCGGCTTCCTCCCCGGCAAGCGCGAGTCGCGCAGAATGGTCGGAGAATATACCGTCACCGAGCGAGACATCTCGGGCGGCAGAGTTTTTGAGGATGAGGTAGCGTACGGCGGCTGGCCGCTTGACGATCATTTTCCCGGAGGATTTTGGCACGTCGGAACCGCGAACACCTACTATGAGACTCCGGCACCTTATTCGCTTCCGTACAGAGCTCTCTATTCCCTAAACGTAGAGAACCTCTTCTTCGCGGGAAGAAACATCAGCATGACACACACCGCAATGAGCAGTATACGCGTTATGGCGACCTGCGGACTGCTCGGAGAAGCTGTCGGATGTGCGGCGGCGATCGCCACGAAATACGGTTTAACTCCGCACGGGGTGTACCTAAACAAAATAAAAGAGCTGCAACGCGAGCTGGGAGACGGGGATTGCTTCCTTCCGTCGTTTGGGCGTGAGATATCGGAAATATGTAAGAGTGCCACCCTTTCGGTCGATGCTCCCTTACTGCGCAACGGCGAGGACCGCGCACACAGACTCTACGGTACGGAGGATGGCGGAGCCGAGTATGAAGCCGAGCTCAACGGAGAGATACGGTACACCTTCGAGCCTGCGACGGTCTCTTATGCTCATCTGACCTTCTCTAGCGACCTGAATCGCGACACACTCCCCGGCGGAGGCGTTGAGAGAACGCACTCGACGAGAGCGAATATACCCCTGGATGCGCCACAGACCTGCATGCCGAAGACACTCTGCCGCAGCTTTACTCTTTACGGCGAGCTTCGTGGAGAGCGGACGGTCCTGCTCGAGGTAGAGGATAACAGACGGAGAGCGTATCACATAGAGATCGGCAGAACTCTCGATGCACTCGTGCTCGTTCCCCACAAATCATGGGGCGACGGAAATACTGTGCCCGTGATCTCATTTGATTTCGGTTAATACGGCTTAAAAGCCGAAATATGACAATTAAAGTTTGCAAAATGACACTATTTGTATATTCACATTATTGTTTAAAGGATGTTTAATATGAAAATTATCAAAGTTGGATATAGCTCCGTCGTTGATTTTGCGGCATCGGAGCTGAAGAAATATATGAGGATGATGAGCCCTGACGGCTTGAACGTTGACATAACGTCCGACGTCTCTGTGACCGATGGCTTCAGAGTTGGTCTTATGTCTGATTTTGGGTTGCCGTTCGATGATGTCGAGGATAGCCGTTATGATGATGTTTTATATGCAAATTGCGACACGTCGGGCGGCATAATAGCCGGTAACAATCCTCGCTCGGTGTTGCTTGCGGTATACGAATATTTGAGACACAACGGTTGCAGGTGGCTTTACCCGGGACCGAGCGGTGAATATATTCCCACGAAGATCCCGGAGTCGGTCTCATTCCGTATCAAGCCATCCTGCCGCCACAGAGGATTTGCCAATACCACGGCGGCATCGCAGGAGACCTGCCTTGAGTTTATTGATTTTCTTCCAAAGGTGGGCATGAATACCTTTATGTTTGAGTTCAGAGTTCCTACCTTCTATGCCAACAATTATTACGATCACAAACGGAACACTCATCACCGCGCACCCGAGCACGTTTCGAATTCTGCTATTATGAAGTGGAAGAGGGCGGCTGAGGCTGAGATAGAGAGGAGAGGACTTGCGTTTCACGACGTCGGTCACGGCTTCACTATTGATCCGTTCGGTATAGATTCCGCAATCTCCTGGAATCAAGCCGACGAGTCGATCGTGCCGGAAGAGATGCGTAAGTATCTGGCTTACGTTGACGGCAAGCGCGGACTTTATCGCGGTGTCCCGATAAATACGAACTTCTGTATGTCAAACGCCGAGGCGCGCTCGATCGTTGCCGATTACGTAGCGAAATACGCGGCGGAGCACAGTAACGTCGATTTCCTCCACGTGTGGCTGTCTGACGGTTATAATAATCATTGTGAATGCGATGAGTGCGTGAAAAAGACTCCGTCCGATTGGTATATGGAGCTGATGAACGATATTGACGAGCGCATGAGCGAGATGAAGCTTGATACCAAGATAGTTTTCCTCGCTTACGTGGATACTACGTGGGCACCCGAGACCTCGAGGATCAAAAACCGCGACAGGTTCGTGTTTATGCTTGCTCCCTTCACTCGCGCATATTACGATTCCATGCCGAAAAATAATATGCAGGTCGATAATCCTCCGTACGTCAGGAATAATATTACACTTGCCAGAACCCTTGAATCGTATCTTGCTTACTATAACGATTGGCAGAAAACCTTCGGCGGTCCCGCGTTTGCTTTTGAGTATCACTTCTGCTGGAATGAGTTTAATGACTTCGCCCTATTTGACGGCTGTAAGCTTATAAACGACGAGCTGAGGTTATATAAGGAGCTTGGGATCGACGGTGTCGTTGAGGACGGCGATATGCGCCACTTCACTCCCAACGGAATAAAGATCTACACACTCGCGAGGACACTTTTCGACACGAGCCTTACCGTCGAGGATATCGTGGAGGATTATTTCCCCTACGCCTACGGTAAAGATTGGCGAGAGTTTTATAGCTACTTCAAAAAGCTCGGTGAGTATCTCGAGTATAAATATTTCTCGAAGCAGGATTCCGCCGAGCCCAGGGTTTCGTTATACTACAACCCGCGTGTTGCCGAAAAGCTTGCCGCGATCGGCGCGGTCATCGCGGAGGGGCGCGATCTTATAAGAAAGCATATGGACGTCGAGGAGCGGGTGCAGACCGTTTCGATGCGCAACCTCGAATTCTATCTTGATCTTTGCGAGGATATCGCCGAGGTCATGAGATGCAAGGCGCTTGCTGATGATGATGGAGCACAGGCAGCGTACGAGAAAATGGAGTATAGATTCGGAGAGCGCGAGGCGGCGGTCGAACGATATTTCAACCATTGCTTCTTCTTCAATTATCTATACTACATCGTGTACGATAACTCGAGCAAGATTGAATTTGTACCGTGATTTTTTTCTTGTTTATGATAGTTCGAAATACATAATAAAACACCCGATTTTGTAATGTTATATTTACAAAATCGGGTGTTTTACGCGTTGTTATTCGTTTTTGAAATCGCGCGGAGATATTCCAAAAAGCTTTTTGAACATTCTCGAAAAATTGAACACGTCGGAGTAGCCGACCATCGCGGCGCAGCTTGAAACGGATATGCCTTCGCGCAAAAAGGACTTTGCGCGCTCCATACGAACGTGGGTTATGTATTCCTTCACACCCATTCCGTACCTGATTTTGAAGATGCGGAAAAGGTAGCTTCTCTCAAAGGAATACATATCGGATATCCCGGTGACGCTGATATCCTCCATATAGCTATGCTGAATATAGCGCTTGATAGATGAAACTATATCCGCGCGCTCGCCCTCCTCGGTAAAGTGGGCGTCGATAAGAAGGTGTAGCGTTGCGAGATAGGCGTCGGGTGTGTAGGTGCGCGTATCAACGTAACGGCGGAGCGGCTCGGTGATTTCATCGGGCGTTTTGTAAACGCTGCGGTCTGTCGAGAAGAGATGGGCGCGGCTGCCCTCGAATGCTATCCACAGATATTCCCACGGATCTTGTTCATCTGCATAGTATACGGTTATTTCTCCGGGACGTATGATGAACATTTCGCCTGCGGAAATATCGTGCTTTCCGTATTTATCCTCGAGTACACCCTTGCCCGATATACAAAAATGGATCAGATGGTGCGCGCGTGTATACGGGCCAAATATGTGACCCGGAGCACATTTCTCGTGACCGACGAAGAGAGGAATGATTTCTGATAATGACTTGTCACGGGTTATTATGACATTGATATAGTTTTCTATACTATCACCCCCAAACGATCTCTACAAGCAACATTTTAACATATATATGTCACAAAAATCAATAGAATTTACACATTTTGTATGTTAAAATATAAATAAAAATCGAGGAGGCATAATTATGAAAATAACTTTTCTAGGTGCGGGCAGCACCGTATTCTGTAAAAACGTGCTGGGTGACGTATTGCTCACCGAGGCACTGTGTGAGTGCGAGATCGCGCTCTACGATATCGACGGTGACCGTCTTGAGGAGTCGCGCATCGTGGTAGATGCCATAAATCAAAAGTATAACGGAGGTAAGGCTCGCATCAATACGTATCTTGGCGAATGCAACCGCCGTGATGCTCTCCGCGGCGCTAAGTTCGTTGTAAACGCGATACAGGTGGGCGGCTACGAGCCCTGCACCGTGATCGATTTTGAAATACCGAAAAAGTACGGACTCCGTCAGACTATTGCCGATACGCTCGGCATCGGCGG
Source organism: Eubacteriales bacterium (assembly GCA_045635225.1). GTDB lineage: Bacteria > Bacillota > Clostridia > Oscillospirales > CAG-272 > UBA1740. The sequence continues at coordinate 16,402 of JAZRBV010000071.1, read as the reverse complement.
CATCTTCCGCGGTCTGCGTACGATACACGTGATGAGCGATTTTGCGCGCGATATGGAGGAGGTATGCCCCGATGCGCTGTTACTGAATTATACGAACCCAATGGCGATACTCACGGGTTATATGCTTCGCCATACGGGAGTTAAGACGGTCGGCCTTTGTCACAGTGTGCAGGTCTGCACCGAATCGCTCTTTAAGACGCTTGGCATCGAGGGTCAAGAGATCGGCTCCGAGCTTATCGCCGGCATAAACCATATGGCGTGGCTGCTCGACGTCCGTGATAAGGCGGGAAACGATCTCTATCCGATGATAAAAAAGCTCGCCCGCGAAAAGAATGCCGCAGAGAAGCACGACAATATGGTCAGACTTGACTATATCGACAAGCTCGGCTATTACTGCACCGAGTCGTCGGAGCATAACGCCGAGTATAATCCCTACTACATAAAGTCGAAATATCCCGAGCTTATCGAGAGATTCAATATTCCCCTCGATGAGTATCCCCGTCGCTGTATAAATCAGATCGAGAGATGGCAGCAGCAGAAGACGGAGCTTCTTAACGGCGGCGACGTCTCTCACACGCGCTCTCTCGAGTATGCCTCTCACATTATGGAGTCGATCGTAACGAATACTCCGTACTCCATCGGCGGCAACGTTCTGAACACGGGTCTTATCGATAATCTACCCCGCGAAGCGTGCGTTGAGGTGCCCTGCTTAGTTAACGGAAACGGCGTGCAGCCGACTCATATCGGAAATCTGCCGGTACAGCTTGCAGCTATGAATAATGCAAACATTAGTTGTCAATTATTGACAATTGAGGCTGCTGTAACCGGAAAACGTGAGCATCTCTACCAGGCGGCGATGTTCGATCCGCACACGGCGGCAGAGCTCTCGATCGACGACATTATCAAAATGTGTGACGAGATGCTTCTGGCACACGAGGCGGCAGGCTATAGAATACTTTAAATGCTTTTGCCGACGGCAGTGCAGACTGCCGTCGGTCTTCTTTTAGAGTAAAATGTTTCTTATGTGAAAATTAAACGCATATCGTGTTGACTTTTGCTCAAAAATAAGGTATAATAATCTAGATAAAATAATTGTGCGTGCACGCGTCCGCGATGGGCTGTGCACTGATTGGAGAAAAGTTTGAAAACAAGTTTTCAAACCATCGTTTGTGTCTTTCGCTCTGTAAGGTATGGAGCGAATTTCCTTCGGAAACCGAAGACAAACGACCTATCAGAAGAAAGGAAAGGTCATAAATATGAACTACAGCTATGAGGCTTGGGAAGGCTTTGAGAGCGGCACCTGGTTGCGTGAGATCAACGTTAAAAGCTTTATCAAGCATAATTATACCCCCTACGACGGCGACGAGAGCTTTCTCGAGGGACCGACGCAGGATACGATAGACCTCTGGGAGCAGGTTATGGAGCTCGCGAAGGCGGAGCGAGATGCCGGTGGCGTCCTCGATATGGACACCAAGGTTATCTCTACCATCACCTCTCACGGCCCGGGATATCTTAATAAGGACAAGGAAAAGATCGTCGGCTTCCAGACCGACAAGCCATTCAAGCGCGCGCTGATGCCCTACGGCGGTATCAGAATGGCAGAGAAGGCTTGCCGCGACAACGGATACGAGCTCGACCCCGAGGTGAAGGAATTCTTCACCGTTCACAGAAAAACTCACAACGCGGGCGTTTTTGACGTTTACACTCCCGAGATGCGCGCCTGCCGCTCGAGCCATATAATCACCGGTCTTCCCGATGCCTACGGCAGAGGAAGGATCATCGGTGACTACCGCAGAGTTGCTCTCTACGGTGTCGACAGACTTATCGAGGACAAGCAACAGCAGAAGGTCACCACGAGAGCCGCGATGTACGTTGATATCATCCGCGCGCGCGAAGAGCTTTCGGAGCAGATACGCGCTCTCGAGGATCTCAAAAAGATGGCGGCGAGCTACGGCTATGATATCTCCATGCCCGCGAAGGATACGAGAGAGGCTATTCAGTGGCTCTACTTTGGCTATCTCGCGGCGGTCAAGGAGCAGAACGGCGCGGCAATGTCTCTCGGCAGGACCTCTACCTTTATCGATATATACGCGGAGCGCGATCTGAAAAATGGCACCTACACCGAGCGCGAGCTTCAGGAGCTCGTAGATCACTTCATTATGAAGCTTCGTCTCGTTAAGTTCGCTCGTACACCCGAATATAACTCGCTCTTCTCGGGCGACCCACAGTGGGTCACCGAGTCGATCGGCGGCATGGGCGTTGACGGCCGTCATATGGTAACGAAGATGTCATACAGATATCTTCACACCTTAAAGAATCTCGGCGCGGCGCCCGAGCCTAATCTCACGGTGCTCTGGTCGACGAAGCTCCCCGAGAACTTCAAGCGCTTCTGTGCAAAGACCTCGATCGAGACCTCCTCGGTGCAGTATGAGAACGACGACCTTATGAGAGTCACTCACGGCGACGATTATGCGATCGCCTGCTGCGTATCCTCTATGAGAATAGGCAAGGAGATGCAGTTCTTCGGTGCGCGCGCAAACCTTGCAAAATGTCTTCTCTACGCGATCAACGGCGGTGTCGACGAGATCAGCGGTAAGCAGGTCGGACCCGAGTATATGCCGATCAAGTCGGAGTATCTTGACTACGACGAGGTTATGAGAAGATACGACGATATGATGCAGTGGCTTGCAGGCGTTTACGTCAACACGCTCAATATCATTCACTATATGCACGACAAGTACTGCTACGAGAAGATACAGATGGCTCTTCACGATAAGGACGTGCGCCGTTGGTTCGCGACCGGTATTGCCGGCCTGTCGGTTGTTGCCGATTCTCTCTCGGCTATCAAGTACGCGAAGGTGCGTGCGCTCAGAAACGAGGCGGGTATCGCAGTTGATTACGAGGTAGAGGGAGACTTCCCGAAATTCGGCAATGATGACGACAGAGTAGACTCTATCGCATACGATATAGTGCATAGATTTATGGAGCACGTAAGAAAGAATCACACCTACCGTGACAGCGTGCCGACGACCTCGATACTCACCATCACCTCCAACGTCGTATACGGCAAGAATACCGGCGCTACACCCGATGGCAGAAAGATGGGCGAGGCGTTTGCTCCCGGTGCGAATCCCATGCACCGCCGTGACACACACGGCGCGGTCGCATCTCTTGCATCGGTCGCAAAGCTTCCGTTTATGGATGCTCAGGACGGAATTTCGAACACGTTCTCCATCGTACCGGGTGCTCTCGGCAAGGATGACGCGGTATTCCTCGGCGACATCAGTGTAGATCTTGACTGTACTAACGGTGCCTGCGCATCGCCTACTCTCTTTGAGGGTCTCGATGACGCAAGATGACCCGATAATTTGACACGGGTACACACTAAACCCTAGTTTTTGAAAGGAAAAATGCTATGGCAGCAACCGAAAATCAGATAGACAATCTCGTATCGCTCCTCGACGGATACGTAGAGAAGGGCGGACACCACCTGAACGTCAACGTTTTCACTAAGGAAACACTTCTTGATGCTCAGGCGCACCCCGAGAAATATCCTCAGCTTACCGTCAGGGTCAGCGGATATGCAGTCAACTTCATCAAGCTGACGAAGGAGCAGCAGGATGAGGTTATCTCCCGTACCTTCCACGACAAAATTTGAGGCGGTGCTTTTTTGAAAGACCGGAAAGAATTTACCCGAGATGAAATTTGATCAGCCTCGCGAGTTCACAGCGGTCTTTCCTACCGGCGTTCTGCGACCTCGACGTATGTGTATACGCCTGTCGGTCACAGAGCGCCGCTTCTTTCAGAAGATCCCTCGTCTCAAGGTTTGGGGAAGGCGCATGCCTTTGCCATTAGAGGGGGGCGTTGATTTGATGAAAAATGGCGTTTTTTGCGACACGCCCCCGCCGTAAAGTGCGTTTTGGAGCTGCTCTCGCAGCTTTGAAGGCGTGGTATAACCGACAATTTTTGCGCTTTGGGTCGCACTGATTAGATAATATCATAACTGAAGAAAGGAGACGAATATGAAGGGAAGAATACATTCTATCGAGAGCTTTGGAACTGTGGACGGTCCCGGTATCCGTCTCGTCGTTTTTTTGCAGGGGTGCCCGTTAAGGTGTCTCTATTGCCACAATCCCGATACGTGGGAGCTACAGGGCGGCGCCGAGATGAGTGCCGAGGAAATTGTCGCGCAGTTTGAGCGCGAGCGCGCCTTCTACACAAAGGGTGGCATCACCGTTACGGGTGGAGAGCCGCTTATGCAGCTTGATTTCCTGATTGAGCTGTTTTCGCTCGCAAAATCGCGAGGCATTCACACCTGCCTCGATACGTCGGGCATAATATACGGTTTTGCGACACGTCCCCGCCTTTCCGAGCTTATGAGGTATACAGATCTCGTTATGCTCGACATCAAGCATATCGATGCTGAAAAGCACCGCGCAATTACCGGCGCCGACAACAGATCGGTGCTCGATTTCGCCCGTTTTCTTGATGAAATAGGGGTCGAGATATGGATACGTCACGTTATAGTCGAGGGCTACACCGACAGCGAGGATGACCTCTACCGCCTCGGTAAATTTATAGGTACTCTGAAGCACGTGAAGGCGCTCGACGTGTTGCCATATCACAATCTGGGCGTTGCGAAATATCGAGAGCTCGGTATTGATTATCCGCTTGGTGATATGCCATCGCTTGATAAATCTCGCGCCATCGCGGCGCGCGAGCATATCCTGCGCGGTATTCGCGCCGCTCGCTCGGCAGAGACCTGATGAGATCCACAACTGAATATCCTATGACCGTCCTTCGTCGGGGCGGTCTTTTTTGTTTTATTTTGTGCAGTGAGCATTGGTCTCTTCGAGCGCCTGCGAGCGCGCAATTGTTAACTTCGTTACAAATATATCAATTCTTGACAACTCGCGCGAGCGGGTATATAATATTTATGTACGAAATATTAATAAACAAAAAAATATTTTGAGAGGAATGACATTATGAAAAAACTAGTGCTTGTATTAATGTCTGCGGTTCTCTGCGCTTCTGCACTTCTGCTCTCTGCGTGCGGCGGTGTCAATGAGATCCCGGACCTCGGCGGTGTCGTTATCGAAGATAACGAGGAGATCCGAGCCATTTATGCCGCGTACGTGGCGTATGCGGAAAAGCATGGCGAAACCCCCGAGGACTATGAGGCGTGGCTTGACTCTATCAAGGGCGAAGCCGGTGCAGACGGTATGAACGGTCTGACCCCCTACATAGGCGAAAACGGAAACTGGTGGATCGGTAATACCGACACGAAGGTAAAGGCCGATGCCAAGAGTATCGTAAGCGTAGAAAAGGTCTCGCAGAATGGCAAGACCGATAACTATCGCATTACCTACTCCGACGGCTCTACCAGCGTATTTAAGATCACTAACGGTAAGGACGGCGCAGACGGTGTCAGTATCGTTAACGTTTACAGAAATGCTGCGGATGAGCTTATCGTCGTTCTATCGAACGGCAAGGAGTTCAATCTCGGCAATATCGTCGGCGACAGAGGAGAGCAGGGTAATGCAGGTGCAGACGGCTCTGACGGTGCTCCCGGTGCGGACGGTAAGGACGGCGTTTCTATCACCGAGGCGGAGATCAACGCTGACGGCGAGCTTGTACTTTCCTTCTCAAACGGTGCAAGCGTCAACGTGGGAGTAGTAGTTGGCTCCGATGGTAAGGACGGCACTGATGGCTCCGATGGCGTTGATGGTAAAGATGGAATCTCCGTTGTCAAGGGAGAGATTAACGAGAATGGCGAGCTTGTCTTCACCTTCTCGAATGGAACTACTATAAACGTAGGCAAGGTAGTAGGTGCTGACGGAGCAGACGGCTCCAACGGTGCTGATGGCGCACCCGGTCAGGATGGCGCTGATGGCGAAGACGGCAAGGACGGCGCAGATGGTGTCGGCGTTGCAAAGGTCGAGATGGTTGGCACTAACCTCGTTATCACTCTCACCAACGGAACTGTAATCGACCTTGGTAACATCAAGGGCGAGACCGGTGCAACAGGTGCTCCCGGCGCAGACGGTAAGGACGGCGTATCCGTTATTAAGTCCGAAATTAACGAGAACGGCGAGCTTGTGTTCACCTTCTCTGATGGAACTACAATAAACGTAGGTAAGGTTGTCGGCTCCGACGGCAAGGATGGAGCGGACGGCTCCAACGGCGCAGACGGTGCGCCCGGTGCTGATGGCGAAGACGGCAAGGACGGCGCAGACGGTGTCGGCGTTGCAAAGGTTGAGATGGTCGGCACTAACCTCGTAATCACGCTTACAAACGGAACTGTAATCGACCTTGGAAATATCAAGGGCGAGACCGGTGCAACAGGTGCTCCTGGTGCTGACGGTAAGGATGGCGTATCTGTTATTAAGTCCGAAATCAACGCAGACGGTGAGCTGGTGTTCACCTTCTCTGATGGAACTACTATAAACGTAGGTAAGGTTGTCGGCTCCGACGGTAAGGATGGAGCGGACGGTTCCGACGGCGCCCCCGGTGCTGATGGCGAAGACGGTAAGGATGGCGCAGACGGTGTCGGCGTTGCAAAGGTTGAGATGGTCGGCACTAACCTCGTTATTACTCTTACTAACGGTACTGTTATCGACCTCGGCAACATCAAGGGCGAGACCGGTGCAACAGGTGCTCCCGGCGCGGACGGTAAGGACGGTATTTCCGTAACCGATGCAAAGATCAATGAGAAGGGCGAGCTTGTATTTACCTTCTCTGATGGCACAAATATTAACGTCGGCTCTGTAGTTGGAATCAACGGTGCAGACGGTGTTGGCATCTCCAAGGTTGAGATGGTCGGCACGAATCTTGTAATTACTCTTTCGAACGGCGCAGTTATCGATCTTGGTAACGTAAAGGGCGATAAGGGTGAGGACGGACTCTCTATTACAAAGACGGAAATCAACGCAAAAGGTGAACTTATATTTACATTTAGCGATGGTTCCACCAAAAACGTAGGTAAGGTAACCGGAAACGACGGACGCGGAATTGATAGCGTTATGATCGAGGACGGCGAGCTTGTAATAACCTTTACCGACGGTACTGCAATCAACCTTGGCAACATCAAGGGTGAGCAGGGTGAAGCAGGTGCTGACGGTGTAACTCCTACCTTCAAGCTTGTCGGAAACTCCGTTTACGTATCCTACGACAACGGCGCAACCTACGAGCTCCTCGGCACTCTCGAGGTCGAGGATGGCGCTCCCGGTAAGGACGGCGTAGGCATCGAGAAGGTTGAATTTGACGCAAACGGCGATCTCCTTATCACCTTCACCGACGGCAGAACTCAAACCGTTCCTATACCCGAGAAGGAAGAGCACCAGCACACCTTCGGCGCGTGGATCGATTATAGCGGAAACTCGAACGTCAACTGTGCAAACAGACTCTACTATCATATCTGTAGTGAGTGTAAGATCATCGAGTGGAAGGCGGGCGACTCTGACGACCATATCTTCACTACCGAGACGGTTCCTCCTACTTGTACCGCAAAGGGCTACGACATTAAAACTTGTAGCATATGCGGCTGTTATGAAAAATTCAATTATACGGATAAGATAGAGCACACCTATACTACCAAAACAGTTCCTCCTACTTGTACCGCTGAAGGCTACGACGTAAAGACATGTCGCGAGTGCGGCTATAGCGTTAAAGTTAATTATACGGATGTGATTCCCCACGCTTGGGCTGACGAGCATAGCTACGATAACGACAGACACTGGATCGAGTGCGAGTACGGCTGTGGAGCGGAGACTTCTTACGGCGAGCACGTTGTCGTTGATGACGTATGTACTGTTTGCGGAGCAGAGATGTTTACTCCCGGGCTTCAATTTGAACTTAATGCTGATGGAAACTCTTACTCTGTAACCGATTATAACGGTACTGCAATCGAGATCCTAATACCTCAGATTTATAATGGCAAGGCTGTTACAAGCATCGGCGATCGTGCGTTCTATTTTTGCTGCAACATTATAAGTGTAACAATTCCTGACGGTATTACAAGTATCGGTGATTATGCGTTCGCCGATTGCGATAGCCTTACTAGTGCCAATATTCCTGCCAGTGTCATAACCATTGGCGAAGGCGCGTTTAATAGCTGCTCAAGTCTTGCAAGCGTGACTATACCTGATGGTGTCATAACTATCGGTTCTTACGCATTTGCACTTTATAACCAACTTGAGAGCGTGACCGTTCCTGCTAGTGTAACGTATATTGGAACATCGGCATTTGGAGGATGCGACAGCAACATTAAAAACATTTACGTTGATGATGACAACATAGCATATAAATCCATCGATGGTAATCTGTATTCAAAAGATGGCACTACACTACTGCAGTATGGTGTTTGCAAGACTGATAAGAGCTTTGTTATTCCTCACGGTGTAACTAACATTGCCGATTTTGCATTGGATTGGGCGGCAAATCTGGTAGAAGTGGTTATACCTGACACTCTGACAAAAATTGGTCATGGTGCGTTCGGATATTGCTACAGCCTCACCAGTATAACGATTCCCGACAGCGTAACAAGCATCGGTGAAAATGCGTTCGATGCTTGCCCCAACCTCACCAGCGTAACTATCGGCAACGGAGTAACAAGTATCGGAGATAATGCGTTCGGATATTGCTACAGACTCACTAGCGTAACTATCGGCGACGGTGTAACTATGGTCGGTTATGGTGCGTTCGAAGAATGCACCAGCCTCACCGACGTATATTACACCGGTTCCGAGGAAGAATGGGCAACTATAGAAGTCTTGGAAGACAACGAGTGTTTGACCGGCGCAAATATAAAATTTAATTATGGTACTGAAAAGCCAGAGGAGGGAACAGAAGGGCTTGAATTTACTCTTCTCGATGATGACACATACTGCGTCACGGGCTATAACGGCAGTGCAACAGACGTAGTAATTCCGACAAAGCATCAGGGAAAGGCGGTAACAAGCATCGGTTATGGTGCGTTCGCAGATTGCTACAGCCTCACCAGCGTAACTATCCCCGATAGTGTAACAAGCATCGGTGAACGTGCGGTCTTGGGTTGTACCAGCCTCACTAGCGTAACTATCCCCGACAGCGTAACAAGCATCGGTGATTGGGCGTTCGCATATTGCAGCAACCTCACCAGCGTAACTATCGGCAACGGAGTAACAATCATCGGTGAGCTTGTGTTCTATGATTGTGCCAGCCTCACCAGCGTAACTATCCCCGACAGCGTAACAAGCATCGGTGATTCTGCGTTCTATTGGTGCTACAGCCTCACCAATATCACGGTTAGCGAAGGTAATACCGCATATTTATCTCAAGACGGTAATCTTTATACTAAAGATGGCAAGACACTCATTCAATACGCCATAGGAAAAACCGAAACGAGTTTCGTAATTCCTAGCGGTGTAACAAGCATCGGTGAATGTGCGTTCGTATATTGCACCAGCCTCACTAGCGTAACTATCCCCGACAGCGTAACAAGCATTGGTAATTGGGCGTTCGATGATTGCACCAGCCTCACTAGCGTAACGATTCCCGACAGTGTAATAAGCATCGGTGATTATGCGTTCAGAGGTTGCACCAGCCTCACCGACATAACTATCGGCAACAGTGTAACAATTATCGGTGCAGATGCGTTCTATGATTGCAGAAGCCTCACTAGCGTAACTATCCCCGACAGCGTCACAAGCATCGGTTATCGTGCGTTCGGAGAATGCACCAGCCTCAACGACGTATATTACGCCGGTTCCGAGGAAGAATGGGCAACTATAGTAATCTCGGAAGGCAACGAATGTTTGACCTCCGCTACCATTCATTATAATTACGGTAAAGAATCCATTACCGTCACCGTAACCCTTGACGCAAACGGCGGCGATCTTGCGTCTGACTCGATTGAGGTTGTTGTGGGCGAGGCTTACGAGCTTCCTCTTCCTACAAGAACGGGATACTACTTCGACGGCTGGTACTACGGTGATACCGTTGTTATGAGCGGCGGCACGTGGAGTATCAATGCGGAAAGCGTCACACTCGTAGCAAAGTGGTATGTTGAGATTTCCGGCAACTCTACCGATTTCTCCGACGGCACTATCCCGTCCTGGATCACCGGCGGCGGTCTTACTGTTGAGAACGGCGCGCTCCAGGTAGCTTACAACTCCAAGGGTATCCAGTTCAAGCCCGTAGAGACTGTTGTTGGCGCTTCCGTAGGTACTAAGTACGTCTTCGAGATGGACTTCACCTTCCACGGCATCGATACTGCAAGCGATAACAACCTTGCATTCATCGGCTTCTCTCACACCAGCAATACTTGGCAGACCGGTACTCACAAGTGGTCTTTCCTCGGCGCTAACAACGTAGGTGACACCGTATACTTATACGGCAACGCAGCTAAGAAGGATGAGACTCTCGCCCTTCGCTTCGAGTTCACCGTAACCGGCGCTAATACCGGTGACCTTGTTGTTTACGTAAACGGTAAGCTTGGTGCTAATACTGCCAGTGGTACGATTGCCGGCTTGAATACCGGCGACTTCTATCAGTTCAACATCCAGTGGAGAGGCGTTGCTAATAACAGAAACCTTTCCGCAACCATCGACAACGTTACCGTTGCTGTTCAGATGCCTGTAAGTGATTCGACCGTTACCCTTGATCCTAACGGCGGTACACTTCCCGAGGGCGCAAAGAATGAGATCCCCGTATCCACCGGCGCAGAGTACACCCTTCCTGCTCCTACAGCAGAGGGCTTCGAGTTCGTAGGCTGGTTCGATGGCGACTCTCTCATTCCTCTCACCGGTACTTGGGCAGGCTCCGAGGACGTAACCCTCAAGGCTAAGTGGCTCGAGACTACCGTTTGCACCTATGAGGATATCCACACTACCGCTACCGGTTGGACTAACAAAACTAAGTGGACCATCAGCGGCTACGATGTAGCCACAGTTGATGCAGTTGGCACTAAGTACGTATTCAATACTAAATATGTTTACAGTGGTCTTAGCGGCTTCTCCATCACTGATGGCGTTGTAACTCCCAACCTTGGCTCCGAGTCTCTCGCGAACCGCAACTTCGGCTACCCCAGATTTACAGGTGCTGACTCAACCGGTGCTTCCGGCAAGATCGCGGCAGGCGCTAATGACAAGGTTAGACCTGCAGGTAGCTTTGTAAACGCTGAGGGCGTTGTAGTTACCGATGAGAACGGCAAGCTCCTTGACGAGTTTGCAACTCTTACCGCAGAGGAGATCTTCTACTCCGAGCTTACTTGGGGTGGTATGACCTTCAAGATCGGCGTTGAGTACGACGTTATCATCACCGCTATTATGGGTGTAGATAGCAAGTTTGCAGTTACTACTAAGGCAATCGCTGCTGACGGTACTGTTCAGAACGGCAGCATCACTACTTACAATGAAGTAGTTAATATCGAGTACTTCTACATCGAGACTCGTGGTACTAGCGGCCCCGGCGCATACACTCTCACTCAGTCTTTCACCGACACTACCTTTACAAAATACACTTCGGTTGACGGCGTGGAGCCCAAGGATCCCGAAGAGCCTGAGACTCCCGAAGAGCCCGAGACCGTCACTGTAACTCTTGATCCTAACGGCGGTACTGTAACCGATAATTCTCTCGAACTCACGGTGGGCGGGGAATACACTCTCCCCACCCCCTCGAGAGAGGGCTATACCTTCCTCGGTTGGTACAATGGCGACACCCGTGTCGAGAATTCCGGCACTTGGAGCTATACCGCGGATGTAACTCTTACCGCTATGTGGGAAGAGATTGTTGAGGAAGAAGATGGTCTTGAGTTTACTCTTCTTGAGGACGGAACCTATGCGGTGACCGGTTACACAGGCTCGCCTTCTGACGTGGTGATTCCTGCAACGTATCAAGGAATAGCCGTTACACGTATTGGTGATCGTGCATTCTACGGTTGCACAAGCCTTAGGAGCGTTACTATAGAAGGCAACGTGACGAGCATAGGCGAAATGGCGTTCTCGAATTGTAATTCTGAGCTTTACACTGAATATGAATCGTGTATATATGTGGGCGATGACACAAACCCTTACGCGATACTCATAGAGGTTGTAAATAAAAATCTCAGCACTTACACTATAAACGAACAGACTAATATCATAGCTTACGGCGTGTTCCAGAATTGTACACTGCTTTCCGAAGTCGCTATTCCGGCAGGTGTAACAATCATCGGTCATTATGCGTTTGATGGATGTACCGGTCTTGTGAGCGTTGTTATTCCTGATAGCGTAACGAATATAGGCGGTAGAGCGTTCGCTTATTGCTCAAGCCTAGCGAGCGTAACTATCCCTGACAGTGTCACCTCTATAGGTTATTGGGCATTCTATGAATGCGAAGGCCTTACGAGCATAACTATCCCCGACGGCGTCACCAGCATAGATAATTGCACGTTCTCCGGCTGCACTAATCTTGAGAGCGTAATTATTGGTAACGGAGTAAGAAAAATAGGTGATTACGCATTTTCGAATTGCGCAAGCCTTGGTAGCGTAGTTATCGGAAATAACGTAACGGAAATAGCGTACAAAGCGTTCTATGAATGTGCTGCGCTTACAAGTATAACTATTCCCGATAGCGTAACCGACATTGGTGATTGGGTATTCTGCAGATGCACAAGCCTCACGAGCGTGACAGTCGGTAACGGTGTAACAAGTATTGGTGAGCGCGCATTCGCTTATTGCTCCGGAATTACGACTGTAAACTACAGCGGTTCCGAGGAAGAATGGGCGGCTATAGAAATCGCCGAAGGCAACGAATACCTTACTTCCGCTGTTGTGACACCCCCCGAAGAGCCCGAATACGTTAACGTTTATCTCGACTCTAACGGCGGAGAGTATATTGGAAAGACTTCTGTTGCCATAGACGCGCCCTACGAGCTTCCCGTTCCCACGAGAGAGGGCTATGAGTTCGAAGGCTGGTCAGACGGTAAGAATATCATACCCACGGTGGGCGATGCATGGACTTACGGCGCAGACGTTTCACTTGTAGCTCAGTGGTATATTCAGAACGGCGGTCTCGTATATACCATGCTTGATAATGGCACTTATTCCGTAACCGGTTACGAAGGCGACGGCGGTGCCGTTGAGATTCCCGCAACATTCAATGACGTGGCGGTGACCGAGATCGGCGAGAGAGCCTTCGCTGAATCTATGATCAATACTATCTATATCCCTAAGAGCATAGTGAAGATTGGCGAATCTGCATTCAGCTATTGCATATCTCTGGAGAGCGTTACTTTTGAGGAGGGCAGTGAGTTGAAGACTATCTCCGGTTATGCATTCTATACCTGCGAGACCATGTCCGAGTTCTCAATTCCGGACTCCGTAACCTACATTGGTGACTGGGCGTTTGCGGGTGACCTCGAGATCCGTGACATTGTTATTCCCGAGGGAGTCACCGAGATACCATACAATGCGTTCGCATGGTGTGATTCGATCACCTATATCGTTATCCCTGAGGGCGTTACCTCGATAGGCGACGGTGCGTTTAGTGGCTGTAGCCTTACCGGCGTAGAGCTCCCCTCGACGTTAGAGTGGATAGGCGCCATGGCGTTCTCCGGCTGTGATCGCTTGACCGCGGTGGTTATACCCGAGGGTGTTACCGATATCGGTATGGAGGCGTTCAGCGGATGCAATAGCCTTGTTTCGATAGTCATTTCGTCGTCTGCTACCAACATCCATCGCGATGCATTCGGATACGGAAGAACTACGACTCTCACCGTTTACTATGCAGGCTCCGAGGCGGAGTGGAGTGCAGCTTTTGCTCCTCTTGACGAGACCAATATGGAAAATATTGAGGTAGTTTTCAACTACGTGGATACTCCCGATGAGGGAGATACTCCCACAGATCCGGAAGGCGGCGAAACCGACTCCGGCGACGATGGCAATGCCGACGCCGGCGGTTGGACCTAAATTTCAAATTTGATTTAAATAGCAAAAGATCCGCAAGGGCTAACACCTTGCGGATCTTGTTTTTGCGATATTTGTAAATATTAGTTGACAAAATACCTGTTATTTTGTCATAAGATCGGTGATCATCGAGCAGAGCTCTGCGGGGTTTTCGAGTGAAATTCCGCTGATAAGGCAGCCTTCTGCGTAGAGAATTTTTGCGTAGGTTGCGAGAGCGCCGCGATCGGTGACGTAGAGATTCTTGAGCTTGTCTGCGATAGGGTGGGAGAGATTGATCTCGAGAACCACGTTTGCTTTCGGCATGTTGCCGTCGGCGCCGGGCATCTTGCGTAGCACCTTCTCCATCTCTACCGAGAGGTCGCCCTCGGAGGAGAGACATACGGGGTGGTTTTCGAGCGCTGTAGTGAAGCGAACTGCGCTGACGCTGCCTATGCTATCCTTTATGAACGTGAGCATTTCATCAAAGGATTTATTCTCGTCCTCGAGCTTCGCTTTTTCCTCGTCGGTCGCGAGGTCGAGTGCCTCTGCGGTAACGTTCTTGAATTCTTTATCCTGATACTTGCCGAGCATCTTGAGCGCAAACTCGTCGACGTCATCGGTGAGGTAGAGCACCTCGTATCCGCGGCTCTTGACCGCCGCGACCTGCGGGAGCATTTCGATCTTATCGAGTGTTTCGCCCGATGCGTAATAGATCGCCTTCTGCTCCTCCTTCATAGCGTCGACGTATTCCTTGAGCGATACGTATTTTCTTTCGTTTGAGGACTTGAAGAGGAGGAGATCCTCGAGCACGTCCTTGTGCATGCCGTAGTCGCTGTAAACGCCGTACTTGAGCTGAATTCCAAAGGAATCATAGAACTTCTCGTACTTCTCACGATCGGTCTCCATAAGCTTAGTAAGCTCGCTCTTTATCTTTTTCTCGAGTGCCTTGGCGATCACCTTGAGCTGTCGGTCGTGCTGGAGTGTCTCGCGCGAGATGTTCAGAGTGAGATCGGCAGAGTCGACGAGACCCTTGACGAAGCTGAAGTAGTCGGGGATCAGCTCGCCGCACTTCTCCATGATCATAACGCCGCTGGAGTAGAGCTCGAGACCCTTCTCAAATTCCTTCGTGTAGTAATCGAAGGGTGTATGCGCGGGAATGAAGAGCAGGGCGGTGAAGGTCGCCGTTCCCTCGGACTTCTGTGTGATCACACGGACCGGCGGCTCGTAGTCGTAGAACTTCTCGGTATAGAATGAGTTGTACTCCTCTGCCGTTACTTCACTCGCGGGGCGCTTCCAGAGCGGAACCATGCTGTTGAGCGTCTCGGTCTCACGGTAGCTCTCGTATTCGTCGCTATCATCCTTCTTGCGGGATTTTGCGACCTCCATCTTGATGGGATAGCGGATATAATCGGAATATTTCTTTACAAGGTTACGCAGACGGTATTCTTCGAGAAATTCCGAATATTTTTCTTCATCCTTGTCATCCTTAATATATAGAGTGATCTCCGTGCCGAAGGTATCCTTGTCGCACTCGCCGACGGTGTATCCGTCAACACCCGAGGATTCCCATACGTGTGCCGAGGGGTCGCCGTACACCTTGGAGCGCACCGTGATTTTGTCCGCGACCATAAATGCGGAGTAGAAGCCGACGCCGAACTGTCCAATGACGTCCACGTCCTCGCCTTGGTCATTTTCACGCTTGAATTCGAAGGAACCGCTCTTTGCGATAGTGCCGAGGTTCTTTTCGAGCTCCTCTGCGCTCATTCCGCAGCCGTTGTCGATTATTCTCAGCGTGCGCGCTTCTTTATCCGCTATAATGTTTATCTGGTAGTCTGAGCGCGAGAGCGAGACACTCGTGTCGGTCAGCGAGCGGAAATAGAGCTTGTCGAGCGCATCGCTTGCGTTAGATATCAGCTCGCGGAGGAAGATCTCCTTGTGGGTGTATATGGAATTGATCATCATGTCGAGCAGCTTTTGCGACTCGGTTTTGAATTGCTTTTTCTTCATTAATATTATATAGCCTTTCGTCTGTGAGTATTAGCACTCGCATCTCGAGAGTGCTAAAAGTATTATAGCACCGAGGTGTACTAATGTCAAGAGATATGGGCAAATATTTTCAAATGTAACAAAAAGTTCAACATAGTTTGTCATATTGCACAAAAAATGGGTGAATTTTCTGTGTATTTCCCTGAAAATTCGTCGAATTGCAAAAAAATCTAAAAAAATTTCAAAAAAGGGGTTGACATTTGAATTTAGTTATTGTATAATAGGTAAGCCGACTTGCAAGAGCGGCACTTGATCATTGAAAATTGAACAACACGAAATTTGAAACACGAATGAAAAATTTGTGCGTTAAGGAGAAATCTTTAACAGTTTCTGTCAAAACACATTGAGTATAACTCGAAAAAGTAAAAAGCTAAGACAAATGTCTAAAAGAGATGTTAAGCGGACTGTGGTCCGGTTAATATAGAATTTTTTAGAGAGTTTGATCCTGGCTC
>JAZRBV010000070.1:0-8709 GCA_045635225.1 Eubacteriales bacterium | reverse complement strand
GAGGCGACGGCTTCGGGGGTTTTCTCTTTGTATTGATATTTATTATATTATTTTATTGTTATGTATTACAATTTACTGCAAAAATATGAAAAAACAAAAAAGTGGCAACCAGCAGGTGGTCACCACTTTTTTTATGAAGATGAAATTACTTAACCTCAACCTCTGCGCCAGCAGCCTTAAGCTGCTCTGCGATCTTCTCAGCGTCTTCCTTAGAGATGCCTTCCTTGATGGTCTTAGGAGCGCCCTCAACGAGGTCCTTAGCGTCCTTAAGGCCAAGACCGGTAAGCTCACGAACAACCTTGATAACGTTGAGCTTGGAAGCGCCTGCTGCCTTAAGTACAACGTCAAACTCGGTCTTCTCCTCAACGGGAGCTGCTGCTGCACCGGGAGCTGCTGCTACTGCAACGGGAGCTGCGGATACACCGAACTCCTCCTCAAGTGCCTTTACGAGATCTGCAAGTTCAAGAATGGTAAGACCCTTTACGATTTCAAGGATCTGAGTAGACTTTTCGTTCATTTTAAAATCCTCCAATATTATGCAAATTTTAAACTTAAATTATTATGCAGAATTAAGCCTCTGCGGGAGCTTCCTCGGCAGCTGCCTCGCCGCCTTCGTTTTCCTTGTCGATCTTTGCCTGAAGTACATAAGCAAAGCCATAGAGAGACGACATAAGGCTGCCCATCATCTTTGCAACGAGAACTTCCTTCGAAGGAGTTGCAGCGAGAGCCTCAACACCGGCCTGGTCAAGAACGCCGCCGTCTACGAAGCCTGCCTTGATCTCAAAGCAGTTGATCTTGTCAGCGAACTGCTTCATGATCTTCGCGGGTGCGAGCGGATCATCCTGGCTCATTGCGATAGCGGTCATACCGTTGAGATACTCCTTCATCTCGCCATAGCCTGCGATATCGCAAGCTCTGCCGGTGAGAGTATTCTTCATAACGCAGTAGTCAACGCCTGCCTTACGAAGAGCGGTACGGAGCTCGGTGTCTTCGGAAACCTTAATGCCTTCATACTTAACGAGAACGCCTGCTGCTGCGGTCTGCATCTTAGCTGCAAGAGCTTCAACAACCTGCTTCTTCTCTTCAAGAATCTTGTTACTTGGCATTTTTCCACCTCCATAAAATTTCAATAAAAAACATCCTTTTCCGCAAAAGGCATACTACACCTCCGAGAAAAGGACAACAAAAATAATAAATATTCAAGTTATTCTCACCTCGGCAGGAAAGCAGAAGCTTTTACCGGAAACCTGCTGTCTTAGGATACCTGTGGTATTATACTACAAAAAACACTGTTTGTCAATAGGTTTTTCGAAAAAAGTTGAAAAAATATTGCGGATCGTATTTTCTACTGTTGCAAGGCGATACGGAGGCTGACTCGGTCAATCCGCGAAGGCGGGTCAGCCTCGTATAAATACGTAGAAAGACTTTTATTTGCGGGGCGCGGTCGGTAACAGAAGCACTCACGCGCGTGCGATAATCAATAGGTAGCCTTTTCCTTCAGGACGCGCCAGATGGATCGGTAGGACTCGAGACGCGAGGCCGGTATTTCACCCTCCTCTACGGCACGGGCGATGGCGCACTCATCGGCACTCTCACCTACGTGGGCGCAGTCGGCATAGCGACACTTACCAACGTAGCGCGAAAACTCGCGGAAGGTTGGAAGAAGCTCGTCCAGGGTAAAGAAATCAAAGCGAGCGAAGTCGATGAGCGAAAATCCGGGGGTATCGGCGAGAAATCCGGTGTCGGTGCTATGCTCTATATCAAATATCTCGACGTGGCGGGTGGTGTGTCTGCCACGCTCGATCTTACGCGAGATCTCGGCGGTGGCAAGGGTCAGCGACGGAAAAAGTGTGTTCATCAAGGTGGATTTACCGACTCCGGAGGCTCCCGCAAACGCCGCAGTCTTACCGTTGCGAAGCACGGCGCGGATATAGTCGGCAAGCTCGCTCACGCCCTCACCGCCCTCTGATGAGGTGATGAATGTGGGAATACCGACAGAACGATAGATGTCGGCGTACTCGGAAGATGCATCCGAGGAAAGATCGGATTTTGTGATCACGACAACGGGGAGAATGGAGTTGTGCTCCGCTATCGATATCAGCTTATCCACCGTCTCTATGACCGGGGCAGGCTTCACGGCGGCGAATACTATAAATATGTAGTCAAGATTGGCAAGCGGGGGACGAATGAGAGAATTTTTGCGCTCGTCGATATCGGAGATAACGATGCCGTCGGGGGTATCCTCGTCGATGGCGACGGTGACGTTATCGCCTACGAGCACCTTCGCCTCATCGCGCTTCAGGACACCCTTTGCACGGCAGGCGATGCGAGTGACGGTGTCGTCCCGCTCGACTACGCGGATCTCGTAGAGACCACCCAGACCCTTAACTACTTTTCCATGTTTTTCGATAATCAAAAAGCGTTACTCACTTTCTGTAGTTTTATTCATTCCGGAGCGGCGAAGCTGACCGCAGGCGGCGTTGACGTCACTACCAAGACGCCGTCTTACCGTAGCGGTGATGCCGCGCGACTCGAGCGTTTTTGCAAAGGCGTTGACCGACTCGGTGCTACCCTTCTTAAATCCGGTCTCTGCAACCTCGTTGACACGTATGAGATTGACGTGTATGGGGGCACCCGTGTTACGGAAAGCGCCGTTCAAGAGTGCGGCGAGCTCCTCTGCATCGGGAACGGAATCGTTCTTTCCCGAGATGAGAGTATACTCAAAGGAGATGCGGCGTGCTGTAGTCTTATAGTAGTCGACACAGGCCGTGAGAAGTTCAGCTATATTCCACTTTTTATTGACAGGCATAATAGCACTGCGCTTCTCGTCGTTTGATGCGTGCAGGGATATTGAAAGGGTAATCGGGAGATCGACCTCGGCAAGCTTATATATTCCCGGTACTACGCCGCAGGTCGAGAGCGAGATGTGGCGGTAGCCGATATTTATGCCGTCGGGATGATTGACGAGGCGAAGAAATTTAACGACGTTGTCAAAGTTATCGAGCGGCTCGCCGATTCCCATCATAACAATGTTTGAAACGCGCTCTCCGCTATCGCGCTGTGCCATAAGAACCTGTCCGAGCATCTCTGATGGGAGGAGGTCGCGCTCCTTGCCACCGATCGTGGAGGCACAGAATTTACAGCCCATATAGCAGCCGACCTGGCTCGAGATGCAGAGCGAGTTGCCGTGCTTATACTTCATAAGCACGCTCTCGATACAGGAGCCGTCGTGAAGCCTGAAAAGATACTTGACAGTACCGTCTATTTTTGAAACGAGCTTTTGCTCTACAGTGGGGAGCGTGTCGAGAATTTCGCCCTCCAGACGGGCACGAAGTGCCTTAGAAAGGTTGGTTATCTCAGATATTCGCTCACCTCTATGTAGTCTCGGAAAGAGCTGCTTTGCACGGAATTTGGGCTCGCCGATGGAGACGAAATACTCGGTCAGCTCCTCGGGAGTCATGGAATATATATCGATCCTTGTGGACATATTCATTCCTTTACTTTCGGTTGGTTTTTCTTAGCTTGGATATAAAGAAGCCGTCGGTGTGGTGAACGTGCGGAAGAAGCGTCAGCATACCGCCCGCAGAGGAATATCCCGAAACCGCAAAATCGACAATCTCAAAATCGGGGTTATCCGCGAGAAAGGCATTTACAACGTCGGCATTCTCTCTAGGGTTCAGCGTGCATGTCGAATAAATCATTTCTCCACCCGCCCGCAGATACTGAGAGGAGGCACGAAGTATATCAAGCTGAAGCGCAGGGAGTGCCTCTATGCTGTCTGTATCCTTGTAGCGCAGATCGGGCTTTTTTGCAAGGACGCCGAGACCCGAGCAGGGAACATCACATATTACCTTATCTGCCGTGCCGAACAGCTCCGCAAGCGGAGAAGTGGCATCGCACTGCCCTGCCTCGAGGATACCTAAGCCGAGGCGATCGGCGCCATCCTCAATAAGAGAGAGCTTGCTCTCATGGAGATCAAGAGATATTACGCGACCGGCGTTTTCCATCATTATAGCGGCGAGAAAGCTCTTGCCACCCGGACAAGCACAGGTGTCGATCAAAGTGTCACCCGCTACAGGCGCAAGGGCGGCAACCGCTATATGCGAGGCTCTGTCCTGCACGAAGAAATCGCCATTTGAAAATCCGGGGAGCTTCTCCGGATTTATCGACTTATTTATGCGTAAGGAGGCACCCGTGTCGAGTTTTTCCGATATTTCTATATCATAATCGGCAAAGTTTTCGCTCACCCTATCGAGGGTGGTGCGAGTTGTGTTGACGGTGAGGTCGGTATAGCGTACGGTATTATAGAACTCGAGGAGTCTCTCGGTGTCCTCTCTACCGAAAAGGCTGTCAAAGAGCTTGACCGTAGGGAGAGGAAAGGAGTACTTCACCGAAAGGTAGCGTCGGTAATTTTTATTCTCGTCCGGATACGGAAGTGCATTGAGAGAACGAGAAGCTGTACGGAGAACACCGTTGACAAAGGCGCGCTCACCGGGATTTGTTGCAAGCTTTACCGTCTCGTTCACCGCGGCAAAGGTGGGTATTAAGCGCATATCTATAAGCTGTGCCATACCAAGGCGCAAAATGTTCAGAGTGTGAGGATCGATCTTGCGTAGCTCGCGCGCGGCAAAGGCGCATATCATATAGTCATATGTGAGCTTACGCTCGACCGCGGTATATACTAAAGATGTGAGCTGTGCTCTGTCCTCGCGCGTGAGGTTATCATAGGCGTGGGAGGAGAGTGCGAGATTTACATACTTGCCGCTCGCCTCGTATTCATCGAGCATACGGAGGGCAAGCTTTCTTATATTAGTACTCATCTTCTGCCGTTTCTGTTAAGGAGTGTGAGAAGGCGGAGCAGCTGTATCACGGAGACTACAAGTGCGGCAACGTAGGTGAGTGCTGCGGCGGTAAGGACCTTGCGCGAGGCGGCGAGCTCGGGGTAGGTATACCTGCCCGAGGTACTGAGTGCCTCCATAGCGCGAGAGGATGCGTTGAACTCGCAAGGGAGTGTTACAAGCTGAAAAAGTGCGGTCACAGCGAAGAGCGCGATACCGATAAGTGTGACGTAATAACCGAGACCCGTGTCACCGGCAAAGCCCATCATGAGTATGCCGAGCATAATGACAAGCCACGCCATTTTGGATGCGAAATTCGTCACGGGTACCAGCATAGAGCGGATCTTGATTGGAAGATAGCCCTCTGCGTGCTGTATCGCGTGACCCGCCTCGTGTGCGGCAACGCCAATTGCGGCGGCAGAGGTGCTCGCATATACGCCGTCCGAGAGACGGAGGGTATTGGTGCGTGGATCGTAGTGGTCAGTGAGATTGCCTGCAACGCGCTCAATGCGCACATCGTATACACCGCTCGAATGAAGTATCATCTCGGCAACCTGTGCCGCGGTTCCGCCGGATGCGGTATTCACTCTTGAATAACGGTTGAAGGTGCTCTGCACCTTTAACTGTGCCCAGATTGAAAAAACCATAGCCAGAATTGCGGCTAAATACAGAATGATATCCATCAGGTTAAAATATCTCCTTCTTTAATCTTCCTACCGCGGATGAAGTCGCCCGCGGTCATTTTGCCCTTACCCTCGGGGATAACGCGCGTTATTCTGAGTGCGCCGTCACCGCAAGCTACGGTGATAGAGCCCTCGCCTACTCCGTCGAGTGCGATGACCTCACCGGGGGTGCCGTGACCCCTCGTAGGGGTGGCTTTATTTATCTTTAGCGTTTTGCCGTCAAGATATGCGAGAGCACCCGGAATAGGCGTCAGACCGCGGATGATGCAGTCGAGGCGATCTGCGGGGAGTGTGAAATCAATATGAGCATCCTCACGCTCTACTTTTTTCGCATATGTGGCGAGGGCGTCATCCTGCTTCGTTCTCTGCGCCCTGCCCTCCACGATATCGATAATAGTGCGTGAGAGGAGTGCAGAGCCGATCTCGGCACTTCTGTCGTGTATAGCCTCGAAATCGTCCTCGGCTGATATCGGGAACCGCTCTACAGCTATGATATCGCCCGTATCAAGTCCAACGTCCATATACATTATAGTGACACCCGTCTCGTGCTCTCCCTCCATAATAGCGCGCTGCATAGGAGCGGCGCCGCGGTATTTCGGGAGGAGCGATACGTGCAGGTTGATACAGCCGTACCTCGGGAAGTTAATAACGTTCTCGGGAAGTATCTTGCCATATGCAACAACGACGATCATATCGGGTGCAATATCGGAAAGAAGCTCGGCAAATGCCTCGTCGCGCAGGGTGCGGGGCGTGTATACGGGTATGCCGTGCTCGGTGGCACACACCTTGGTATCGGTGGGTGTCATGATCATCTTTCTGCCTCTCGGCTTATCCTCGCCCGTTACTACGGCGCATATCTCGTGGCCGTCCTCGACGAGCCTCTTAAGGCAGGTCGCGGATATCTCGGGCGTTCCCATGAACATTATCTTCATAAAAGGTTCTCCGTTTTTATCTTGAAATTACTTCAGATCCTCTGCGGTGAGAGGTCTGACCTGTACGTCGGTATAAAGCTTGCCATCGAGGTGGTCGCACTCGTGGCAGATAGCACGTGCGAGAAGATCGGTGCCGTTCAGCTCGTACTCCACGCCGTGTCTGTCCATCGCGCGAACGGTGACAGCCTTTGGGCGCCTTGTGATGCCGTACTGACCGGGGTTAGAGAGACAACCCTCCTGGTCCTCCTGCTCGCCTGCGTAGGCGATGATCTTCGGGTTGATGAGCTCGTATACCTTGCCCTCCTCTACCTCGATAACTACGACGCGACGAAGCACGCCGACCTGCACCGCCGCAAGACCGCAGCCGCCTGCCGCACGCATCGTCTCGATCATATCGTCGAGCAGAGTGAGTATCCTGGGAGTGATCTCGGTGACCGGGCGCGATACCTTGCGGAGCGTGGGCTCACCGAATTTCAGTATTCTTAATTTGGCCATTTTCATTTACCTTTCTTGGGTTTACATACTTTCACATACTAATTATAGCACAAGTGGGCGAAAAGTTCAATACTGATTTAAAATTATTAAGGGTGGCAATTTCAAAACGGAGCGAGAGCTGAAAAACCAGCTCTCGCTCCGTCGGGGATTATTTGGTTATGGTTGTGTAATAATCGGTGTGACTAAAGTCGTAGTGGTGCCGCCGTTTACAGAGTTCGAAAAGTGTTGACGAGGCTTGGCTACTAAGCTTCCACCCCGTCCCGCCGGGTGTTGTTCTTATTTTCAAGTTCTCACCGGCGAGGTGCGGGTTGGGAAATTGCGTTTAAATGAGCAAAATACAACTAACAGTTAGCATACTTGTTGTTCGCCTCGAATAATGGTTGAAAAGAGTCTATTAAATATCATGCACAAGAATTACTATATATCGCTCGTCGCTATAAAACAAATTATAAAAATGCGCTAATTGAATTCAGAATGTCATTTTGCAGTTTTGCAAAATCGAAATCCTTTCCAATCTTTCTTTTCACAACCTGCAACGAATCAAATATATTTTTAACTATAAGTTTTTTTTGGTTAGCTATATCAAGGTGAACATATTGTTCATATTTTATCGTTAGCGATATACTTGCATATCTATAAGGGAGACAGACTTTTTTTTCTTCTGCCCATTTTCCGTCTTTTAGTTCTTCTTGTGGTGCAATTATAGGTGTTATGCCAATGACATCCAACTTTGAAGTATACTCTTTTATATCGATACTTTTTGTGATATGAAGGCACATATTGTATATTTCTTCATTAACACCAAACAACGTAGTATAGTACATTGGCGAATTAATATTTATGCTCATTACATCTCATCACCACCCTCGTTTATTTAAAGGAGGCAATACACCATATTTTGACTTGTAATACATATTCATATCATGTTGCCAAAGATGTATGTCTGCCTTAGATCCTTCATCTAATATTATCATTGAGTATTGGTTATCTCGAAGATACTTTTGCGAATACCTAGTTTTAGGATGGATTGTTTCACCAAATTTTAAAATATTGTTATCCTTATCGATTAATGCGTATCCATAATTAGTGCCAACATAATCAAGAGAATTTCCATGTTTTTTTACAGTTTTAGATATACTCTTTCCTACATCATATCCATCTTCAATTCTATCAATCGCTTTAGCAGTATCATGAATATCATCAACGGCGTCGACAACCTCATCAACCTTAGTTGCAACCCTTATTATATCTGTTACTTCGCCAACACCGGAGACAAAGGGGATCAGATCTACAGCATCACCAACAAGTCCAGCCCACGCCCAAGGATCAGCGGGGTTAACGCAAACTTCTACAATACTGGCACCTAATGATATAACATCAAATACCGTCTCCCAAAACTGACCGCCGTCGTCTCTGCGCATTACGGGGTTGTTATCGCAATATGCATAGAGATTTTTGTCGGTAAGCGCCGTGGGTGTTGCAGATATTACGTCGATATCATCCGCATTGACAAATCTTTTGACCGTAGAATCATAATATCGGGTATTAAGATAATATAGACCTAAGCCCTCATCGTAATAATAACCTCTATACCTGAACGGATTGTGATATGCTGCAGTCGATGCTCCGCCAACGTGTGCAACAAACCATGCTCTACCCCACGCATCGTATTTGTAGGATATAACTTTTGTTCCGTCCTGTGCATATATCGCTACGATATCTCCCTGTAGGTTCTTTTCGTACCAATATATATCCCAGACG
>JAZRBV010000069.1:0-10748 GCA_045635225.1 Eubacteriales bacterium | reverse complement strand
CCGTCCTTACCGTCTTCACCATCAGCACCGGGCGCACCGTCTGCGCCGTTGGAGCCATCAGCTCCGTCAGCACCTACTACCTTACCTACGTTTATAGTAGTTCCATTCGAGAAGGTGAACACAAGCTCGCCATTCTCGTTGATTTCGGACTTAATAACGGATACGCCGTCCTTACCGTCAGCACCGGGCTTTCCGTCTGCACCGGGAGCACCTGCTTCGCCCTGCTCGCCCTTTACGTTACCAAGGTCGATAACAGTACCGTTGGTGAGAGTGATAACGAGGTTAGTGCCGACCATCTCGACCTTTGCTACGCCGACACCGTCTGCGCCGTCCTTGCCGTCTTCGCCGTCAGCACCGGGGGCACCGTCTGCTCCATCCTTACCTGCAGGTATAACGAATACAAAGGGATTAATGGTCTCATCTGTGAAAACGATAGTGAGATTTACTGTGCCGTCCTCGTTCACGTTCTGATATATTTCCTTGATGCCGTTACCGTCCTTGCCGGGAGCACCGTCAACGCCATTCTCGCCGTCTGCGCCGTCCTTAC
This sequence comes from Eubacteriales bacterium, assembly GCA_045635225.1. Classification (GTDB taxonomy): domain Bacteria; phylum Bacillota; class Clostridia; order Oscillospirales; family CAG-272; genus UBA1740. Next base: position 10,201 of record JAZRBV010000069.1, on the reverse strand, counting down.
CGGGAGCGCCGTCATCGCCGGCTACGTTGCCGAGTGCAGTCCAGGTCTCGCCGCCGTTGTAGGTGACAGAGAGAATGCCGTCCTCGACCTTGAATTCTGGTGTCACACCGTTCAGACCGTCGGCACCCTTGATCGATTCGAGCCATGCCTCATACGAGTCGGGCTTCACGCCGTTCTTCTCGGCAAATGCTACGTAGGCGGCGTATACCGCCTTGAATTCCGCGTTGTCCTCGTTGCCCGTGTTGTCACCGCTCGGCGGAGTTGCGTTAACGCATCCGCTGAGGATGATGAGCGATGCACAGAGGATCGCGCTCATCAGCATAAGTATGATTTTCCTCATAATACTGTCCTCGCTAAAAATTTAGTGGTAATTTTATTATACTCCCGCGAGTGCGCTTTGTCAAGTCACCGCTTTGTACGGCAAAAAAGCGCCGACCCGCAAAACGCGAGTCGGCGCGAAAACGATTTAACTATCAGTTACCGAAATTAAGAGTATTAAATATCTTTCCGTCCTCGGTGATAACCGCGAGAACACAGCCTCTGTAATTGTCCTTCTTGTCGTTCCAGTTACAGGGAGCGATCTCTATTGTGATCTCCTGACCGTCGAACTGCTTGAGCCATTTATACTGATTTGCGCTTGAGCAGTAGAGGGGAAGCTCTACGCCACCCTGCTCGATCTTGAGGCTGGTATAGAAGTCAGTCTCGAAGAACGTGACGGAAACGGTTACGACGTACACCTCGGTGGAGTGGCTCTCGGTCACGTCGAGTGCCTTGATATCCGCGAGGGTCTTGTCGGTGATGAACTTCGCCGTGGAGTACTCGTGCTCGCCGTAGTAGTTTGCGATAACTACACAGTTTACGATAGCGTCCTGACCGTAGGTAGTGTAGGAATCGTCCTTGATATAACGCTCACGCATACCGGTGAGAACGATCTCGTGACCGATAGCGATCTCGGCGATCTTGGACGCGTCGCTGAGCTTGACAGCTATCATGCTTCCGTCCTCGCCGAAGAGGTAGAAGCCGCCCTGCTGGTTGACGAGAGAGGGACCGACGATACCCTTAACGACGACGTCGGTGTCGTAGGGAGTAGCAATCGCCTCTGCTACGGTGATGTACTCAACGTCGAGATTTGCCGCTACCTCGATCGTGACGGTCTCGGAGTAGGTCACGCCCTCATAGGTCGAGCTTACGGTAACGGTAGCCGTGCCCTCGTCGCCGCAGTGCATAACGAGCTTGCCGTTCTCCTCTGCGAAGCTTACTACAGCCGTGTTGGAGGAGGAGTAGGTAATTGTTGCATCGGTGAAGCCGAGCAGCTCGGAGGATACCTTAGTGATCAGCTCGAGCGCGGGGTCGCCGGTGTAGCTTGCGAGGAACTGACCTACGCCATAGTACTTGACTGCGTGCTCCGCGGTGTTCTTGGTGTCAAATGTGTAGCCCTCGTCGATCACCTCGATGGGGAGCAGTCTCCAGTTACAGCCGGTGGAGGAGCTCTTCGCGTTTATTGCTACGAAGTATACGGTGCAGATCTTGCCGTCGAACTCGTCGAGCCATGCGAAATCGCCGCCGTTGCACTGAGTGTAAACGTAGGATCCGGTATAGCCGTCGAGATCGTCGATGTAGTAGTTGATGTAGCCGTTGCCGTCCGCTCTCACGATGAGCGCGTCAGCCTTGTAGATCTTGTTCGTTATGTTCTCGGAGACGGGAGTATCTATAAGCTCCTTAACGGTGGTCTCGGTGATCCAGGACTTGTCAAATGCGGTGTTGCCCTTGTCGTTTGATATGAGAGTCACCTCGTCGAGCTGGCAGGAGCCCTTGTAGCCGAACTTTGCCGCATTGTCAGCCTCGGTGCCGAGGATCCAATATGCCTTGGTGCCGGCGAGCTCTACCGTGTTACCGATAGATACCTGACCTGCAACGTCACCGTCGTATACGTAGATAGAGGATGTACCGTCTACGAGAATTACACCCGAGGGGATATATCCGTTAGCATAGGTGATGCGAGCAACAACGCCCGATACCTTGAGCTTAGCGCCCTCGTCTGCCTCTCTCGCCTCGGCGATGGTAGCCGCGGTGTATGCAGAAGCATCAAAGGGGGTCTCGTTCTTCTTCCATTCGATGAGGCGTGCGTTCTTTACTTCCTTGTCTCCGTTGTAGTTCTGGAGAATGCAGGCGAGAAGCACCTCGTCACCCTTCTTGGGGGTCTCACCGAGCTCGGCAAATGTGAGCGATCCGTCGGCGCTGTACGTGCCGTAGACAGATATCTCACCGGTCTCGTCCGCGATGATCATCGCACCGTACGCGGGGTTAGTGATAGTCTTGACCTTGGCGCGAATGTAATAACGCTGCTCGGTAACGTTACCGGGCTCGCCGCAGAGCTCGAGCGCACGTGCGACGGTTATCTCCTCATTCTTGCCGCAGAACGGACATACGCCGTCCATGAAGATGTGCTGACATTCCGGTTCGTTGCCGTCACCCGAGTCGTCACCGTCGGTATCTCCGCCGCATGCGGCAAAGGAGAATACGGTCACAAGAGCGAGTAAGAGCAACAACAGATTTCTGAAGAAGCCTGTGTTTTTCATGATCCTTACCTCGTTTATATTATTTTTATGAAACACTTGTTTATGCCTGCTCATACGCCATACGCCATAACAGGCTTATACGCAAAAAAATCAACACGGGGGTGGGGTATTACCTTAAACTCTGTATTTTATCTGTCTGTTGAGCGACATTCTGAAATCGATCGAGTAGTCGGGGGGACAAGAGTCCCACGCCTCGTCTATAAGGCTCTCCAGCACCTCGTCGGTGAGATCTCGGATGCCTCTCTCGCGTGCCATCTTGCGCGCCGAATACTCAAACCATACGTTTGTCAGCGAGTTTTCACCCTCGCGTATCGCGTGGTGCGGCTCGGCAAAGAACGCGTCGAGATAATCGATCTTATCGAGCTTGACCGCCGCCTCGGATACCGTTATCCTGACACGGTCCTCGTGTTTGCAGTTCTCGGGAAGAGCCTCGTATATCTCCCACGCCTTCGCATATTGCTTGATCTTTACGAGGTAGGTGAGGTATTCCGATACGAGTGCGTAATCGTCGTATGCGCCATCGACCTTGAGTGCTCTGTCGTAGTAGTCCATCGCCGCACACTCGTCGCCTGCACGCTCTGCGAGAACCGCCAGATTGCGGAGCGCCCATATGTTCTCGCACGCCTCGAGTGACTTCTCCCACGCCTCGCGTGCCACCTCTGTCTGCTCGAGCTCGAGCTTCTCGCCCGTAGCCTCGCCGACGTATACTCTCGTATCCTGATACTCGTACGCCGCGACTCCGTAGTGCATAAGCTCGGACCAGGAGGCGTCAGCCGACTCCGCCGCGCACTTGATACGCGGAAGCCATTTCTCGCTCGTCATAAACGAGGTGAGCAGATCTCTTGCGGAGCTCTCAGGGAGTCTGCCGCACTCGAGCAGCTTGAGCCAGGGTGTCTCCACCTCCCCGATCGTCTCCTCGGGGAAGAGCAGTGCCTCGGGGGCAGTCGCATCGCCGTCTATTTTCATTCTCTTTATCTCGAGCGCGCCGAATCCCGAGCCGAGATTTTTGAGGCTCTCGCGCGTTACGGGTATATTTGCGTACTCCGTATATTTCTCGTTGAGCGCGTTCACGCCCGCCTCGCTGAGCACTCCGTCGAGTGCCTTATCAAAGGTGTCGCACGCCTCGTTATAATCGCCAAACATCGAACCCGTGTCGAGCTTTATGCCGCCAAAGCACTGTGTCCACTCGTATTTCGAGTTAGCGGGGAAGTGCTTGTCGTGCAGCTGTGAGGGAGCGATTCCCGCCTGCAGCTCGGCGTAGTATCCCGTGCCGCGACCGTCGGAGAGAAACTCCTGCCAGTGTCTGCCCGCTCTGTGGTTGCCCCAGCAGAACAGCTTCTTGTAGTATAGAGGAGCGGTCGATCGCTCGTAGAACACGAGACCGTCGTCGTATGCCGCCGCCTCCCACGTCGACTCACCGTCCTCGTCCTTCTGTATGAAGTAGTCGAAGGCACGCGGTGCGTTGTTCGGGTAGGTCGGGTCTATGCCGTCAAATGACGAGATGACCGGCAGCGTGTCGTAGTGACAGGTTCCGCCGACGAAGGAGATTACCTTCTTGTTCGACGCGATAACTCTCGTGTGCTCGTCTGTCGGCACCGCAATATTGCTCCACCAATAGGTCGTCGTATCGACGGGGAAGGGGTTCACCATCTTCACGTGCGAGATGAGGTAGGGCGATCCGTCGGGAAGATGGAAATCCACCTGCCAGAAGATGCTCTTGTTTCTTTCAAACTCGTATATTCTGACGAACTCGTTTCCGTCGGGAGCTGTCAGTATCGCCGCGAACACGTTGTCGCAGGTCGTGTAGGTATGACCGTGGTTGCCGATATTCCACTCGATACCGCCTGAGAGCCATGCGTTTCTCGTAGCCAGATTGCCGGGCTGTATTACGGGATTTGTGAAGAGCAGATCACGTCCCGCGCGCTTGTCGTAGAGAGAATGGAGTCTGCCGCCGTACTCGGGCAGAAATCTCGCCACGAGGTACTCGTTCTCGAGCACGAAGCTCTTGAGCTTAAGTATATCTCTGCCTCTCTTATATCTGTCCTGCATAGTGTAGGGCAGTGGCTTCGGCAGATACGCGAGCCCCTCCTTCAGTGCCTCGGGAAAATCCTCGGAGGTCTCTGCATATACAGGCTTTCTCGCTCTGAATTTGGGTAGCGGATTGACACCCTCTATGGGCGCACCCGGTATCTCGAAAATTTCAAATTTAACCTTCATATTGTACCTCTGTATGCGCATCGCGCGATATTTGACTTACAGTCAAGGCTATTATACAATACAAAAATCCGCAAGTCAACCCTATTCCAAAACTTTACTGTCGCCCCACGCCATTTATTTTAAAGAAATGGCTTTACTTTTCACACGGTTTATGATACAATATACTACGATTTGTTTTTAAAAACGCAAAAACGGAGTCCGAAAATGTCGAAAAATATAACAGAAACTACCGCCGCCGAGGCGCAGCCCACCGCCGCTCCTAAACATAAAAAAATCTCCCCGACGAGAAAAAAATACATAGCGAAGTTCATCTTCCGCTGCATCGTCGCCGTGATATATTCCGTCCTGTTCTTCACCGACAAGGACGCCTTTAACGTCATCAACCGCGGCGCCTTCTTCACCGGTGGATTCTCCTTTCTGCACGTGATGTTCGGTATATGGATACTAGATATGCTCCTGCAGATCATTCCCATAAAAAACGCCGTCCCCCTCGGCTCACAGAAGCATATGAAGATACGCTTCGTCGATATCAAGGAAAAGATCAGCAAGGAGGGACTCAAGGATATCAAGGATAAGGTCAGCGGCGAAGCCCAGAAGCTGAAGGAAAAGGTAACGAAGGATGCACTCAAAAACTACGTTGTCTCCACCACCAAAAAAGCGTATCGCGTCTTTCTGATCTGGATAGCACTTCTCACCGTCCTCGGCGTCCTCTACTACACCCACGTTATCGACAACGTCTTTCTCTTTATGGTGACCGTGGTATTCTACGTCTGCGACCTCATCTGCGTGCTCATCTGGTGTCCATTCCGTCTGATAATAAACACCCGTTGCTGCACCACCTGCCGTATCTATAATTGGGATCACCTTATGATGTTCACCCCCATTATGTTCATCGGCAGTCTCTACTCCACCGTCCTCGTGCTCCTCGCACTCGCCGTATGGGTGCTCTGGGAGCTGTGCGTCTTCCTCTATCCCGAGCGCTTCTGGGAGCAGACCAACCACGCCCTCAAATGCTCCGAGTGCACCGACAAGCTCTGCTCGCAATACTGCCAGAAGCTCCGCAAGTGATAGGCGACCACGCCACTCACCGCAAAACGCCCGCAGAACGCACCGCGCTCCATACTCAGCGCATAGCTTTTCTCGCAGAACGCACCGCGCCGCGCAGGCGCCGCAGAGCATAGGTACCCACACAAAAATAGCACGCATCACTCTATGTAGATCACAACACCCAAAAATCAAAAAAACAACCCAAAACCCCGTCGGTTTTCACAAACCGACGGGTCCTTTTTTGTGCAAAACGCTGAAAATAAATTTTTTCGCAAAAAGTGCAAATTTTCGCCTGCCTCAACCGTCTTATTATATGGAGCTACCTCTTTTAATCACTCATTCGAAAATCCGTTACATATTGAGGGACATTTTCATTTTCATATTATTTTGTAATTCTTGCACAAATCCGAACCCCGCACTATGTGCAAATCGCAGATTTTGAGAGGGATTTATTGACATAATTTACAGATATATGATATAATTTAAGTGTAAAAAGCATATACAACTACTCCGATACGAAGCTTGTTTCTTACGTCTATGACGCATGGGGACGCACCGAGGTAACTTACCATAACGGCGGAGCTTCTACCGGCGCTGCACTGAATCCGTTTACGTACAGAAGCTACTACTATGACGCAGACCTTGGGTTCTACTACTTGCAAACCAGATACTATGACCCGGCGATAAGAAGGTTCATAAACGCCGACAGTATCGATTTCCTCGGCGCGAACGGTGATCTGCTGAGCTATAACCTGTATGCGTATTGTAGCAATAATCCGGTGAATTATTCGGATGTATCCGGACACAGCCCGGAATGGATTCAAAATTTAACTGTTGGATTAGCAATAGTTGGTGCAGTTCTTGTTGTAGGGGCTGTCACAGCCTTAACTATGGGAGTTGGTACAACTATTATGGCCACAACAATAGCTGGAGCTGTTATACATAGTGCTGCGGTAGGAACCTTAATTGGCGCTGGAGTTGGAGTTGTCTCAGGAGGAATTATCGGTGGATTAATATCTGATTGGTCTACAGAAGGCGTATTAACCGGAATGGTATTTGGTTTCGGTGCAGGAGCTGTTTTGGGTGCTGTTATTGGAGGAAGCATTGGTGCTTTGCGATATACTAGCGCTGCTAACTCATGGCTCGGTGGCAAAGAAAAGATGATTAGTCATTTTAATAATCATGGTGTTAAGATGGGATATAAAAATGTCATTCAGTATACAAAAGGAGCAAAGAATATTATTAAAAATGGCACATATCTTGCTGAAAAAAATGCTTATTATATGTCGTATCAATCAGGTAAATATTTATTTACAGGTGTTGGTCAAGGAAGTAATTTGATAACCACATTTGGGATAAGAAGTTTTAATAAATCGGCTGCTATCGCATTAGGATTATTATAACAAGGTAGGAAGGTGATTTGATGGAGATAAAACATATTTTAGAATACGATTATAATTATGCTGAGTATATGGTAACGGACGGCAAATATGATGTAATTTGTATGTGTATGTCTGTCCCATTAGAGAATAATACTGAGCCTAAAACAGGTATGAAAGTAGGAAAAATATACACGTTTTCTATCAATAATCCTATCGTTTTGAAAATTTCAGATAGTAATCAATGCTACATACAAAAAGATCCAAGAGATCATTTTGAATATAAATTATGTGGGATTGTAGTTGATTCTATAAAAGCGATAATTAGGGTATTTGATTTTGTTATCGATTTAATAAATGACTATCCTAATGGCTTTGATGCGATGATAAAAAACGGCGATTATATAGAATTTTGCGTTGATAGATTAGATTGCGAAATAGAAAGCGAAATTTAAATTAGCGGATACAGCAATATAAGCTTTTGTATAATTCCTCTTATACCTTACCCGACGCGCTCTATTTCTTCAACGGAGATTGGCTGGAGTACGACACGATAGGCAACCCGACGGTATACTTTAACTATACCGGAGACTACTCCTTCTTCTACTTCACTTGGACGGGAAGAGAGCTCACAAGTGCAACCAGAGGAAACGACAGCTATACGTTCGAATACAACGAGAACGGACTGCGCGTTTCGAAGATCAAGAACGGAGTTGAAAGTAAGTATTACTACGACGGCGACCTTCTGCTTATGGAGGTTCGCGGAGACGTAACTCTATACTATCTCTACGACGAGAGCGGCTCACCGATAGGTATGCGCTACCGTCAGAATAACTCTGCAGAGGGTGTATGGCAGAACTTCTGGTACGAGAAGAACATCTTCGGTGACATAGTTGCCATCTATAACGATGCAGGCACAAAAGTAGTGTCCTATGTGTATGACGCATGGGGACGCACCGAGGTAACTTACCATAACGGCGGAGCATCTACCGGCGCTGCACTGAATCCGTTTACGTACAGAAGCTATTATTACGATTCCGACCTCGGCTTCTACTACCTGCAGAGTAGGTACTATGACCCGGCGATAAGAAGGTTCATAAACGCCGACAGTATCGATTTCCTCGGCGCGAACGGTGATCTGCTGAGCTATAACCTATATGCCTACTGCTCGAATAATCCGGTGATGTATGTGGATCCAAGTGGGCATGAGATAGCCCTTGCAACAATGTTGATTGTCGGAACGATTATAGCAATAATAGGATTTGGCGGCACCGCACTTTCCGATTATTGCGACGATGGAGAAGTTTTCAACGGTAGTATCAGCGGATGGGGTTATGCGTTAAACACTGTGGTAGGATTTACAGCAGGATTTTTCGGCGCGTATGCATGGCCTGCTATTAGCGGATTTTTATCTTCAAGCTTCACTTTTTCTATGCCTGTTTTAGCCGGAGGCGGAGGTGTTGTAGCTGTTTCTGTCACAGGAGCACAAATTGCTACCGGTGCAGCAGCTTTAGGATTGGGAATAATGCTTTTTGCGAAAGATCCATATATAAAACATCTTGAAAAAGGAATGTCTCAAAACCAAAAAGAACATTTTCAACGAGAAATTGAAGATTTAAAGCGAGCTGAAGGGCGTGGCGGGAAAGACAACTTGATAAAAGAATTATTGAAACAAATTGCCGAAGAAATAAAGAAAATCTATAAATAGGAGTATGTAAGATGAAATGCGATAGCAAAATTTTCATCCGATTCACGATAACGGGCGATAATTTAGATCTTGCGGCAATTTGCGCTGATATCACTGTTCCGGCAGATGTATTTGTTAAAGGAGATACAGTTTTACCAAAGTTGAAACTGAAAGATTATAGACCTAAACCTCAAAAAACAAATCGATGGGTATATTCAATAGAATCTGAAAAATCGGAAAATATTAATGCGCTTTTGAAACGTATGTATATGGATTTGAAGACAGACTTAATGTATATCGAAAAGTATACCAAAAGATATTCATCGCTTCTCGATATCGTAGTTTATGTTAATTCGTCTGTGCCAATGTACAAGTATAATGTTAACTTGTCAAAGAGTTCGTTGAAAATTATTGACAAATTAAATTCTAAAATGAGTTTAACTGTGTTTGATTGGTAGTTTATATGTAAAGTCAAAAATTATCTTAAATTCAGATGATCAGAACTGTATGATTTGTGGACTGCCAGGTGATATTTTAGGAATAATTATTACTGTTGTTATAAACAGTCAATATTATTTGACGTAACTGACACGCAGAACAGACCGACTGAGGTTATCGACAAGATAAGCTATCCGGTAGCACAATCGACGGCAGCGAGCGTTATATCTCAGAGCTACGGATATACGAGGGGTCAGCTTATCCGCGAGGATAACGGACTCCTGAACTATACCTACGTATATGCTTACGACAACGCAGGCAATCTCACATCGGTGAAAAGATACCTTCTCACGGCAGAGGGTGCGACGCCGAGCGGTGTTTATACGTTAGCGAGCTACGGTTATTCTACCGGTGAGTGGGGAGACCTTCTCACGAGCTACAGAGGACAGAGCATCACTTATGTTGAGATAGGTAATCCACTCAGCTACTACAACGGCACGAGATATACCTTCACGTGGACGGGTAGACAGCTTACGGGAGCGGTAAAGGGTAGTGATAATTTCACCTTTACATATGACGATAGCGGTACCCGTGTCACGAAAACGAAGAACGGAGTCCTTACAACCTACTACTACGATGGCACGAAGCTGATAGCCGAAGCGACGTCTGGAAACGTAACCGTTTACTTATACGACGAGAGTGGCTCGCCGATAGGTATGCAGTACAGAACCTCGTCTTACGCCAAGGGCGTGTGGGACGTTTACTGGTTCGAAAAGAATCTCCAAGGTGACGTCGTTGCTGTATATAGCTACAACGGTACTAAGCTTATTTCCTACAAGTACGATGCTTGGGGT
>JAZRBV010000068.1:0-53004 GCA_045635225.1 Eubacteriales bacterium | reverse complement strand
TCTTAGAGTCATACTGGAAGTATGCCTGAATGAACTTGTCGGTGTGGTCACCGATAATCTTGATAGAGTTCTTGTTAGCACCAACTGTACCGTCGCCGCCAAGACCCCAGAACTTGCACTGGATCATATCGGAGGGGGCGGTGTCGGGAGCAGTAGTCTCGGGAAGAGAAAGGTTGGTAAGGTCGTCTACGATACCCATAGTGAAGTGGTTCTTCTGCTCGCCTGCCATGTTAGCAAATACAGCGAAGATAGAAGAAGGAGGAGTATCCTTAGAACCAAGACCGTATCTACCGCCGATAACCTTGATACCAGTCTTGCCGCACTCGTTGAGAGCGGTAACAACGTCAAGGTAAAGGGGCTCACCAAGAGAGCCGGGCTCCTTAGTTCTGTCAAGAACGGAAAGGATCTTACAGGTAGCGGGAATTGCCTCTACGAACTTCTCAGCAACGAAGGGTCTGTAAAGGCGAACCTTGATAAGACCAACCTTCTCGCCGTGAGCGTTGAGGTAATCAATAACCTCTTCAGAAACGTCACATACGGAACCCATAGCTACCATTACGCGGTCAGCATCGGGAGCACCGTAGTAGTTGAAGAGCTTGTAGTTAGTGCCGAGCTTAGCGTTAACCTTGTCCATGTACTCCTCAACGATTGCAGGAAGAGCATCATAGTAGGGGTTGCAAGCCTCTCTGTGCTGGAAGAAGATATCACCGTTCTCTGCGGAGCCACGAAGAACAGGATTGTTCTCGGGGTTGAGAGATCTGTTACGGAATGCTGCAACTGCATCCCAGTCAACCATCTCGGCGAGATCCTTGTAATCCCAAGCAGCTACCTTGGTGATCTCGTGAGAGGTACGGAAGCCGTCGAAGAAGTTAAGGAAGGGTACTCTTCCCTTGATTGTAGAAAGGTGTGCTACTGCACCAAGGTCCATAACCTCCTGACCGTTCGACTCAGCCATCATAGCGAAGCCGGTCTGACGGCAAGCGTATACGTCAGAGTGATCGCCGAAGATGTTAAGAGCGTGAGAAGCTACGCATCTTGCGGAAACGTGAATTACGCAAGGAAGAAGCTCGCCCGCGATCTTGTACATGTTGGGGATCATAAGGAGAAGACCCTGAGATGCGGTATAGGTGGTGGTAAGTGCACCGGCAGCAAGAGAGCCGTGAACGGCACCTGCAGCACCGGCCTCGGACTGCATCTCTACAACCTTAACGTTCTCGCCGAAGATATTCTTCGCGGGCTCGCCAAAGATGTTTTTGTTGGATGCGGACCAAGTATCGGTAACCTCAGCCATGTTGGACGAGGGGGTGATGGGGTAGATGGCAGCAACCTCGGTGAACGCATAAGAAACGTGCGCCGCAGCGGTATTACCATCCATAGAGATTTTCTTTCTCTGAACCATTGGTTTGTCCTCCATTTTTTATAATTATTTTTTGAAAACACGTGATGAGTGGGCTCGTATATAAGCCGCGGAGCGCCTCTCCGTGACTTTCCATCGTAGCCCACTCTATATTATAACACTAATATTTAGAAAAGTAAAGATAAATCTTAAAATTTATTGATAAAAATTTAACGGAGTTAGTTTTTTCCCTTGTGTGCGCGGCTGACTCGAGAAAGCAGAGGCACTATTGTGAAGATTATAAGCGTCGCGATACCACCGACAAGAAAGATCTCGGGCGCGGGGATATACTCGGTAGTCATAGCATCGGCGCCGGCATCGGGCAGCTTTATACCCTGTGCGCGGTTGATGGCGTTGCCTATCGCGGGACCTGCGAGCATAGGAACAAGAACGCTGAATACCATTCTGACTCCCTGAAGCTTTCCAACAGCGCCGACGGGAGTATAGTCGCGGACGGTTGAGCCGCAGAGCGCACTGACGAAGATATAGCCACAGATCATAACGAAGCCGAATATTCCGAATACGATAAGCGCCGCCGTCTTATTCGCCGCGGGAGCGAGATACATACCGAAGAGGCCGAGTGCCATAACACCCGCCGCGATATACATCAGCTTAACCTTATCCATTCTGTCGGAGAGTCTGCCAAGGTAGAGGTTGATAATGGCGCCGAGAACGATAGCGAGACCGAATACGATGCTATACTCTACGACGGTAAAGGAGAGATAAGTCTTCATATAGATGATAAGATAAGGCATAAATATCTGACACGCTATGCCATATACCAGCACTATGATGAGGGTTACGTATAGCGGAAGATTGGAGCGGACAACACTCGGACGGAAGCCGTAGAAGATATCGCCGAGGTCACCAGAGCGCTCCATCTCGGGTGAGTCCTTGATGAGGAAGATACCCGCGATACCCGAGAGTGTGATCACCGCACCGAGACCGATAAAGACCGCGGTGTAGCTCGTCGCCTCGACGAGGATACCGAAGCCGCCCGCAACGATCAGCATAGCGATAAGAGGGAGTATCGAGATGACGCCCTCAACGGTGCCGCGAAAGGCAGGCTTCGTGTTATCGGTGACCCATGCGTTGTACGCCGCATCGTTTGCAGTCGAGCCGAAAAGGGTCATAACGCAGTCGCCTACGATGACGAGAACAAGGGTTATTGTGATCGCTCTGTCGGCACCCGTGTCAAATAAACGGTCGATCAGAGTGGGAGAGAGACAACCGAACAGTGCAACGGTCACTCCCCATATTGCATAGCCCCACGCAATAAATGAACGGCGGTTGCCGAGCTTGTCCGAAAGCACGCCCGCAAAAAGCGTGGTAGCCGTTGCTACGATGCCGCTGAGCTGTACCATCAGAGTGATCGCATCGAGATCGGGGGCTACCGTATCGAATACGAAGAGGTTGAAATACATATTCTCGACCGACCAGGCGATCTGTCCTATTGCACCGAAGAGAAGTAGGATCAGCCAATTGCGGCGAGAAAGCGTGTTTTGTTTATCCATAGGAATTCCACCTTTAATTTTGTATCAAACGTATTATAGCAAAGTTTGCGCCGTATGTCAACCGATAATCTTTACCACAACAGTTATTATGCACCAGGTCAAGAATATCAGTCATAATTTTATCAAGAATTCAACTTAAAAAACAGGCGACGTCAGTCACCTGTTTTTTGTATATTGCGGCAAATATGTAAACTTTAAGTTGACATTTCGCAATTTTAAGTCGATCAGTCAAGAATACCCTCGAGAGGAGTGAGACCCCAAAGTGCGGCAAGCTCCTTGATGATGCTGTCGGGAATAACGTTGACGATATGACCGAGAGAGAGCATATATATCTGTGCGGTCTTCTCTACCGTCTCGATGAGTCCGAACGCCTCGTCCATAGTCTTACCGGTTCCGTAGATACCGTGGTTAGTCCATACTACGAGTCTGAACTTCTTCATCTTCTCTGCGGTAGCAATACCGATCTCATTGGTTCCGCATACCATGCAGGGGAGCACGCCTACGCCGTCGGGGAATACTACGACAGCCTCGGTGTTGGACTGCCAGAGCTTGTGAGTGAACTCCTTCTCGTCGGTGGAGCAAACGGTGTTCATCGCGATGGTGTAGGTGGGGTGGGAGTGCATAACTATTCTGTGAGTAGGATCTACTGCGAGTCTCGAGATATGGCTCATCATATGTGCGGGGAACTCGGAGGTGAACTTGCCGCCGTCAGACCAGCCCCAGAGAAGCTCTGCGGTGGTGCCGTCCTTTGCAATACGGACGATGCCGAGGTTATGCTCGGGATCCTTCTCAACGTTCTTAAAGTACTTACCCGTACCGGTAACGATGAAGATCTTACCGATAAGAGCGGATGCGTCAAAGCCGGTGGGAATGGTGCGGAGAACGTTATTAAGATCGAGATACTCCGCTACCTCCGCCTCCTCGAGCATATAGCTGATATTACCGCCGTTTCTCTCGTCCCATCCGAGACGGTACATATTCGCGGTAGCCTCACACATTTCCCTCACAAAGGGTGCTTCAAGTATATTCTTCATTTTCAAATAGTTCCTTTCGTTTTATGTTATCCGTTATCTCTTTGAGAGGACTTCCCTCTCGTACTTATCTACCTCTGCGAGCCAATCTGCGCCTACGGGTGCGCCGCACTTAGCACAGTACTCGTCCCAAACCTCGCCAAAGGGCATAGTCTTGAGCTCTTCTGCTATTGCGAGGTTTCTCGTAAAATCGCCTCTGTCCTGATAGCCCTTCAGCTCGGCGTGAGGAGTGAGAAGTGCCGCCAGAAGCGCCTTCTCGAGGTTGCGTGCGCCGATCGTCCACGCCGCGATGCGGTTGATGGATGCGTCGAAGTAATCGAGCGCGATAAACACTCTGTCGAGGGCGTTGCATCTGACGATCTCCTTTGCTATCTCGCGTGTCTCGTCGTCGTATGCCACAACGTGGTCGGAATCCCAGCGCACGGCACGGGTAACGTGAAGCGCGATCTTCTCGTTGAATACGAGGAGCGCGGGGATCTTATCCGAAACCACCTCGGTAGGATGATAGTGACCGTTATCCATCAGAGGCGTTATGCCGCGTGTCGCGGAATAGGAGAGACAGAACTCTGCCGAGCCTACCGTGTAGGACTCAACGCCGATGCCGAACACCTTCGACTCGAGGGTCACGTAGACCTTCGATTTATCGTAGGGGATCGAGAGTATCTCGTCGAGCGAGTCGGCAAATCTCTTACGGGGACCGAATCTGTCGGCGGGCACGTCCTTATATCCGTCGGGGATCCAGAAGTTGATGACGGTGGGCTCACCGGTCTCGGTAGCAAAATACTCGGCGATCTTAAGGCAAGCCTTGCCGTGTGCGATCCAGTAATTTCTCACCTCGTCGTCGGGAGATGAGAGAGTAAGTCCGTCCTTCACCATCGGATGCGAGAAGAAGGTGGGGTTGAAGTCGATACCGACACCGTATTTTTTAGCAAGCTCGACCCAGCGTCTATAATGCTCGGGAAGGAGCGCATCGCGTCCTACGGGCTCGCCCTCGAAGATCGCGTAGGAGGCGTGGAGGTTGAGCTTCTTCTTACCGGGAACGAGCGAGAATACCTTCTCGATATCGGCGATCAGCTCGTCGGGAGTAGTCGCCGCGCCCGGGTAGTTACCCGTCGTCTGGATGCCGCCCGAGAGTGCCTCGCGGCTGTCGAAGCCACGCACGTCGTCACCCTGCCAGCAGTGTATCGAGATCGGCACGTCGCGGAGCGTCGCGATAGCCTCATCGGTGTCTATACCGTATTTTGCATAAGTTTTTTTAGCGTATTCGTAATTGTTCATTCGCTGTCCTTCCTTACTGTTCGTCAGCTTTTATCTGTATTTTGAGATTTCCGATCGCAGTCGCCTCTATCGGGAGAGCCACGACTCTTTTGCCGGTATAGCACTCGGATATCTCGTTGAGATACTTATTTTTCGCACCGCCGCCGACGATGTATATCTCGGAATAAAGCCTACCGGTATTGCGCTCGAGATCGTCGATCGCATCCTTGTAGCATGCGCCGAGACTGTGATAGGCGGAATTGAAGTAGTCCGCGGGAGTCTTGGGCAGAGGCTTGCCGCGCTCGGCGAGATAGGAGCGGATCGCGCCGCACATACTATCGGGAGCCATAAATCTGTCGTCGTTAACGTTGAAGAGCTCCTCGAAGCTGCTCGAGCGAGCCATATCGGCAATATCGCCGTAGGATGTGTCGGGACAGAGCTCGGCACGCAAAGACTGAATGATCCACATACCGGTGATATTCTTCTGATAACGGTTGTAGCCTACTCCGCCCTCGTTGGAGTAATCGGAGCGCATACTGCCCTCGTCGGTGATGGGAGCAGGAGTCTTCACACCAAGCAACGACCAGGTGCCCGAGGATATGTAGGGAGCGTTGGTCTCCATATCGATCGCCTCAACGGCACTGCCGGTATCGTGAGTCGCACAGAGAACGACGTTCATATTACCTCCAACCTCACGCGCTACCTCATCGGTAAATCTTCCGACGAGCGTGCCGGGAGCCGAGAGAGGTGCAATGAGGCTCGTAGGTATACCGAGCGTCTCGAAGATCCATGGGTCAAGCTCGCGCGTTTCTGCGCTGACCATACCCGTGGTGGTGGCCTCGGTAAATTCCTTTTTCTTCACTCCGGTGAGCTTGTACATAAGATACTCGGGGATCATAAGGAAGTCGGTGACGCCCTCAAATCTTCCCGACATCTTATCGGCATAGAGCTGATATACCGTGTTGAATTTGTTGAACTGTATTCCCGTTCTGCGATAGAGCTCGGCGAAAGGAATAATGCCGTGTACCTCCTCGATAGGAGTCTCGGTTCGTGAGTCGCGATATGCATAGGTAGGTGTTACCTCGCGGTCACCGCGCATCAGAACGTAGTCAACTCCCCACGTGTCGATCGAGAGGCTGACGATATCGGGATATTTCTCGAGCGACTTAGCTATACCGCATTTCACCTCTCGGAGAAGCCTGTCGGTATCCCATACGAGGTGACCGTCTACGGTGTCCATACCGTTCGGGAAGCGGTAGGTCTCCTCGGTTACGAGCTCGCCGTTATCCATATAGCCGACAATGTGTCTGCCGCTGGACGCGCCAATGTCAATAGCAAGATAGTATTTCATTGTGTGAGCCTTTCGTTTTACTTTTATTTTCTTACTTTTCTATGATAGCACACATCGCGCGAAAATTCAAGTACCAATCAACATTTTGTAAATATAAACGCGGCAGAGAGCAACCGCTCCCTGCCGCGAAAAAGGTGTATCTATCAGCTTGTGAATTTCATCCGCCGTACTGACTGCGGTGCATCGCGGCGTAGAGACCGCCTCTCTCCAGAAGCTCGCGGTGGGTACCGCGCTCGACTATTCTGCCGCCGTCGACGACGAGTATCACGTCGGCGTTCTCTACCGTCGAGAGTCTGTGAGCTATGACGAACGCCGTCCGCTCACGCATCAGCTCATCCATCGTCCTCTGTATGATCAGCTCGGTACGGGTATCAACGTTGCTCGTTGCCTCATCGAGAATGAGTATCGGGCGATTCGAGAGATATGCACGGGCGATAGTGAGCAACTGCTTCTGACCGCCGCTGATATTAGTGCTATCCTCGTTGACGTAGGTGTTATAGCCGTCGGGCAACGCATCTATAAAGGTGTCTATATGCGCTCGCCGCGCCGCCTCGCGTACCTCCTCCTCGGTAGCACCGTCTCTGCCGTATGCGATATTATCGTAGACCGTACCGGAAAACAGGATCGTATCCTGGAGCACCATGCCGAGCTTATCACGTACGGCGTCGCGCTCAAGTTCGGCGGTGTCCTCACCGTCGATGAGTATCCTGCCGCGATCGGGATCGTAGAACCGCATAAGAAGATTAACGATAGTAGTCTTACCACCGCCCGTAGGACCGACGATAGCGACCTTATCACCCGGCTTTACAGTAAGTGAAAGATCCTCGATAAGAGGCTTTTCCGGAGTATAGGAAAAGTATACGTGATCGAAAATAACCTCACCCCGTGTCGAGATTTTTGCTGTTTCGTGCCCGGAATGAGTCATCTCCTCGGAATCGAGAAACTCGTAGACGCGGCGTGCGGAGGCGACGGTAGACTGCATCATCGACATACCCGAGGCTATCGACTCGAGAGGACCCGAGAAGAGCTTGGTGTACATAATGAAGGCGACGAGATCTCCCGCACTGACCCTACCCTCTATCGCGAGATAGCCGCCGATAAGCGCGATTGCGATATAGGCAATATTGTTGACGAAGGTAACTATCGGATTGACCGTACCCGATACGTAGAAGCCGCGACGTGCCTTCTCGGAATAGTCGTCGACGAGCTCGGCATACCTTGCATTCTGATGCTCCTCGAGGCTGAACGCCTTCACGGTATCGAAGCCTGTGAGATCCTCCTCGCACAGGGCGTAGACCTTGCCTGCCGCGGTACGGCTCTCGTTGAAGTGACGCTCGCTCCTCGAGGCGAGAATTCCCGACAGTACTATCGAGATAGGGACGAATACCACGACCGCCGCCGCAAGTGTCGCATTTTCGGTGAAGATCACGACACATATCACGCCGAGGCGTATAACGCCGTTCACTATAACTCCGAATATGTCGTGCACCGAGCCGCCCATCACCGAGACGTCGCTCGTCATACGGGAGATTATCTCACCGTTCGGTGTGGTGTCGACGGTGCGCACGGGTATCTTACCGATCTTCTCACTCATATCTATCCTGATACGGCAGGTGAAGTGGCGCGATACCGAATAGTTCATAACGTAGGTGGTAACGGCACTGAGAAGCGAGGAGAGGAGATAGACCGCCGCAAGGATCGCGCACCTCATAAAGAAGCTGTCCCGTTCGATCGCTGTACCGTCGTTGACTCTATCGTATATAAGGTCGGTCAGCTCGCCGAGCAGCTCGGGCGCCATCATTGAAAGAAGTACCGAGGATATGCTCACGAGCACTGCGATAAGTAGCCAATGCGCGATCGGGCGCATATCCGCGACAATGCGGAGAATAACGGCGAGCGGGCTCGCGAGAGATCGGGTCTTTTTCTTATTATTTTTCACACGCCCCACCCCCTAACGCATTTTCACCTATCTGAGAAATGCATATCTCGCGATAGATGTCGGACGTGGAAAGCAGCTCCTCATGCGTGCCGTGAGCTACTATTTCGCCGTGGTCCATAACGTATATACGGTCGGCTCCGAGAGCCGTCGATACCCTCTGTGTCACGATGATGACCGTCTTTCCTTTAAGACGCTCGGCGAGGCGCGAGCGTATCCTGCTCTCGGTGAGATAATCGAGAGCCGAGAAGCTGTCGTCGAAGATATAAATATCAGCCTCGCGTATCACGGTACGGGCGAGGCCGAGCCTCTGCTTCTGCCCACCGCTGGCGTTCTGTCCCATGCCGACGAGCAGATAGTCGAGCCCCTCCTCGTGGGATGCGACGAACTCCTTCATCTGCACGTCCGCGAGCACCTCACGTATCTCGGAGTCGGTAGCACCGGGCTTGCCCATCGCCACGTTATCGCGCACCGTACCCTCAAAGATCATACCGCGCTGCAGTGCGGTCGAGTAGTGGGAGCGCAATATCTCGCGCGAGGTGGCGGAATAAGCAGTGCCCCCAATATATATCTCGCCAAAGCTCGGTCTGAAAAGACCTATGAGGAGTCGCACGAGTGTGCTCTTGCCACTGCCCGTACCGCCGATTATCGCGACACGCTCCCCCTCCTTTATCACGAGTGAGATATTTTTGAGCGACGGCTCTTTTGCCGACGGATAGGTAAATGTCACATCATCTACCGATACGGAGTATCCTTTCGGAATCTCGCACGCACCACACTCCCCCTCCTCGTCAGCAGATGAGTGTATCTCGTTTATTCGCTTGACCGAAACGCGCAGTCGAGGTAGCCATGCGATCGTCCACGATAGGTTTATAAGTGCGCCCGACAGTATCATCACGTACTGCACGACGGCAATTATATCACCCGCTCTGTCGAGCAGTCCCGCCTCGGCGCGCTCGCCGGCAACGGCTACCATCACCACCGTCGCGAGATTGAGCAAAAACAGCGCACACGGCTCGATATAGCCGCCGCGAACGTTAGCGCGGATCATATATTTCGCCATCTCCTCGGTAGCGTGCTTTGCCCTTTTATGCTCTCGCGGATCGTTGTTGAAGGCGCGCACGACGCGGATGCCCGAGAGCCTTTCTCTGACTATCTTATTCTGCTCGTCGACGTATTTGTCGGACTTATCCCACATACCGTAAAGGGGGCGCATAAAGAAGAAGATTATCAGCATCACGGGAGGTATACTGCACATAAACACGATTGCAAGGATCGCATCTGCCCGAAAGGCGAGCACCGCAGATCCGATTATCATAACCGGCACCGTGACTGCAGTATATACGAGACTGCTGATAGCGCCCTCGATGTTGAAGATGTCGTCGGTCGCGCGAGTCAAAAGTCCCGATGGCCCTATCTCGGAATATCTCTCGTAAGGAAGCGCGTTGATTTTATTGAAGGTCGCGCGGCAGACGTCACGGGTATATCCCGAGGTAACCGCGGTATTTATTTTGTTGGCGACCAGATTGCCGCCGAGCGAAAGGAGTGATAGCAGAAGCATCACGGCAGAGCTGGATATGAGCACCTCAGGATCTCTGCCCGCTATTCCGCTATCCACGATCTCGCTCATAACGTACGGCACCAGCAGTGCCATCAGCATACCGAGTGCATCGGCTATCGCGACGACAGCCAGCCTCGATCGGTACGGCTTTACAAGCTTTAATAACTGTTGCATAGGTCTTCACCTCACAGGTCGTGTCGGAGCCTGAATCTCCGACGGTATCTCCGAGAAAACAGTAGGACGGGTCAGTGCAAAAGCATCCGTACCCGTCCCGTGAAAAACAAAAGATCGGTCAAAGCCGATCCCCGAAATACAGCATAGCAAAGAAAGAGCTATGCCCATATATCCTCGGAGGCGCGTACATATATAACGGTGTCATTGCATTTAAAGATATTCATTGTCATCGTGACGTCCTCCTTTCTTTTTTCTTCATTGTAGCACTCTTTTTTCGCTTTGTCAATACCTTTGGCGAAAAAATCAAAAAATGCACCTTCGATCCCAGCGCATAGCACAATATATGCGTGCCGCAAAAACAGGATTTCAGGTGCATTTTTTGCTATTTTGACAATAAAAGGTTACATTTTAGTGTTATCGTAGCCGAGCAAGACCTCGCAGTTCGTGCCGTAGAATATATCGTCCTTGCCGCTTATCAGCTTGCAGAATTCCTCAAATCTGCCATAGTTGCGGTACATATCAAACTCATAAGAATGCCCCCATACCGAGAACAGCGCAGGCTCGTCGGGATCGAGTGAGAGGAACTGCTCTGCCAGCTCAAAGAGATTTTCGCTCACGTTTCGTGCGGTGCAGTCGAAGCTGAAAAGATTTTTAGGTACCTCGAAGCTGCCCGTCGCGGCGACCGTCCTCGAATATCCGACCTCGCCCGAGTCGCGCGTGACCGCCTTTACGTGGTCGTTCACAGCACAGCGGGGATACGCCATACCGACAACGTTATAGCCCACGAGCTCGGAAAGACGCGCTCTGTCCTCGCGTATCTCTCTGAGTATCTTCTCGTCGTCACACTCGTTGAGATTCGGGTGGTTTACCGTGTGAACGGCGACCTCGTGGCCTGCGTATATATCGCGAACGTGCTCCTCGAACACTCTGTCACGGTATACGAGACGGTCGTTAAGAATACGCGCATCGCGGCTGCCGAAACGACCCGAGTTGAGATTGAAGGTAGCGCGAAGCCCGTACTTATTGAATATATCAACGAGGTACAGGTCCTGTGTCATACCGTCGTCATAGCTGAAGGTGACCGCTTTTTTCTTTCCATTCCACATAATTTACACCTCGCTTGTATCTGTGAGCGTGCCTATAGGCAGGCTATCCTTTATCTTCATAATGTCGTAGGGCGTTGCCTGGTATACGAAATAATTGAGCCAGTTCGTGAAGAGGAGCGTTGCGTGAGCGCGCCATGTGATCACGGGCGGCTGTGTATCGTCGTCATTCGGGAAATAATGCTCGGGGATCTTCGGATCAATCCCCGCGAGCTTGTCGCGCGTATACTCCTTGTTGAGAGTATCGGCGTCATACTCCGAGTGACCCGTCACGAATATCTGTCTGCCGTTTGGAGTGGTGACGGCGTAAACTCCCGCCTTGTCACTCGAGGCGAGTATCTTCAGACCCTCGGTCGCCTCTATCTCCTCGCGGCTGACGGTGGTATATCTCGAATGCGGCACGTAGAATACGTCGTCAAAGCCGCGGAAGAGTATCGAGCGCTTGTAGTCCACCTTGTGCGCATAGACGCCCGAGAGCTTCTCCTCCATAAGATATTTTTTGATGCCGAAATGGTGATAAAGACCCGCCTGCGCACCCCAGCATATGTGGAGCGTGCTCTGCACGTGAGTCTTTGACCAATCCATAATTTCGACGAGCTCATCCCAATAGTCAACCTCCTCAAACTCCATCTTCTCGACGGGCGCACCGGTGATGATCATACCGTCGAAATATCTGTCGCGAACGTCGGAGAATTGCTTATAAAACGCTAAGAGATGCTCCTCGGAGGTATTCTTCGATTTATGGCTCTCTGTGTGTATAAGCTCGATCTCCACCTGAAGCGGTGTATTGCCGAGCAGACGCGAAAGTTGCGTCTCTGTGTCAACTTTAGTTGGCATTAAGTTAAGAATAAGTATTTTCAGCGGACGAATATCCTGCGTTATAGCACGCGTCTCCGTCATAACGAAAATGTTCTCGTTCTCCAGCGTTTTAACCGCCGGAAGCTCATTTGGAATCTTGATGGGCATTACTGTCGCACCTTTCCCTTTTCGGTTATTTTCAGATCGAATTGAGTGCCTCGTTGAGGTCCTCGATGAGGTCGTCGGCGTTCTCGATACCGCAGGAGTAACGAATGAGATCGGGGGATACTCCCGCCGCTACAAGCTCCGCATCGTTCATCTGTCTGTGAGTCGCGCTTGCGGGGTGAAGACAACAGGTGCGTGCATCCGCAACGTGTGTCTCAATTGCGCCGAGCTTCAGGTTTTTCATAAATTTCTCCGCAGCCGCTCTGCCGCCCTTTACGCCGAAGCTGACGACGCCGCAGGAGCCGTTCGGAAGATATTTTTTAGCAAGAGGATAGTACTCGTCACCCTCAAGATCGGGGTATCTTACCCATGTGACGTTTGGATGCGAGGAGAGGAATTTCGCTACTGCGAGACCGTTCTCACAGTGTCTCTTCATTCTGACGTGCAGGCTCTCGAGACCGAGTCCGAGAAGGAACGCCGACTGAGGAGACTGTGTGCAACCGAAATCGCGCATCAGCTGTGCGGTGGCCTTGGTGATATACGCGCCCTCAAGACCGAATCTCTCGTAATAGTTTACGCCGTGGTAGCTCTCGTCGGGGGTGCAGAGGCAATCAAACTTACCCGATGCCGCCCAATCGAATTTACCCGAATCAACGATACATCCGCCGACGGCAGAGCCGTGACCGTCCATATACTTAGTGGTGGAATGAGTGACGATATCAGCACCCCACTCGAAGGGACGGCAGTTGATGGGGGTCGCGAAGGTATTATCTATGATAAGCGGAACTCCGCTCTCGTGTGCAACCTTTGCAAATCTTTCAATATCGAGGACCGTGAGCGCGGGGTTTGCGATGGTCTCGCCGAAGAACGCCTTTGTATTCGGGCGCACCGCCGCGCGAAGCTCCTCCTCGGTAGCGGTAGGAGATACGAAGGTGAATTCGACGCCCATTCTCTTCATCGTGACCGAGAAGAGGTTATATGTGCCTCCGTAGATCGCGCTGGATGCGACTACGTGGTCACCGCCCCCGGCAATATTGAATACTGCGAAGAAGTTAGCCGCCTGACCCGAAGAGGTAAGCATAGCGGCGGTGCCGCCCTCAAGCTCGCATATTCTCGCCGCGACGGTATCGCAGGTGGGATTCTGAAGTCTGGAATAGAAGTATCCGGATGCCTCAAGGTCAAAGAGCTTGCCCATATCCTCGCTCGTCGCGTATTTGAAGGTAGTGGACTGCACGATCGGTATCTGTCTCGGCTCACCGTTTCCGGGGCGGTAGCCGCCCTGCACGCATCTTGTTTCAATTCTGGTTTTTTTCTCGCTCATATCTTTAATTCCTTTCGATGATTATGTACTGATTCTAAAGAGTGCGACTCGCGGTGAGAGTCAACGGCAATGAGAAACTGTAAAAAAACAAAAAGCCATCCGTCCCACAAAAAATGAGACGAACGACAGTAAAGTCTATCCGCGGTACCACTCAAATTGCGCGTAATGCGCCGCTCACGGCTCACAAACGAAGCCTCTCGCCGATAACGCAGCGACTGCGTGACGCCCTAAGCCACAGCCTCGAACGCCCTGCTCGGAAGCCATAGAAATCCGACACCCCGTTACCGCCTCACACCCTCCGCGGCTCTCTTGGAACGCTCCTTCGGTTTCCTCTCCGTCATAGCATTTATACATCGTAGATTGTAGCACACGCAGGCGCGTTTGTCAAGTATTTTTTTGAAATTCGGTAATTTGCCCCGCAGGACTTGACCGCGCGGTTTTTATATGATAGAATAGGAGAAAAAAAGAAACGGAGAACCGTTATGAGAGCATATGAAAGATTACTCAAATACGTTAAATATGACACAAAAAGCTCGGAGACGAGCGGAGCGCACCCGAGTACCGCTACGCAGTTTGAGCTTGCCGAGGCACTTGCCACCGAGATGCGCGAGCTCGGATGCGAGGGTGTACACGTGACCGACAAGTGCTATACCTACGGATATCTGCCCGCGACGGTGGGCTGTGAGGATGCGGCGAAGCTCGGCTTTATCGCGCACGTCGATACCTCTCCCGATTTCTCGGGCACGGGTGTAGCCCCGATCATAACCGAAAATTACGATGGCGGCGAGGTAGTGCTCGGAGAGAGTGGCAGAGTGCTCTCGCCCGAGATGTTCCCTCATCTCAAAAATCTCGCAGGCAGAACGCTTATCACCACCGACGGCACAACGCTACTCGGTGCGGACGATAAGGCGGGAGTCGCGGAGATAATGACACTCATCGAGCAGCTCGTAACGAGAGGCGCGCCTCACGGTGAGCTTCATTTCGCCTTCACACCCGATGAGGAGATAGGCGAGGGCGCAGACTACTTCGACGTCGATGGGTTTGGATGTGATTTCGCATATACAGTCGACGGCGGTGCCGAGGGCTCGCTCGAATACGAGAACTTCAACGCCGCATCGGCAAAATTCGAGGTGCACGGCATTAACGTTCACCCCGGAAGCGCCAAGGACACTATGCGCAATGCCGCGCTTGTCGCGATGGAGATAAATTCTATGCTTCCCGCGGCGGACGTACCGTCTAAGACCTCGGGCTACGAGGGCTTCTATCATCTCACGGATATGTCGGGCGACGTCGAGTCTGCGACTCTTGCATATATCGTGCGAGACCACGATGCGGCAATGTTTGACGCACGTCTCTACACGCTTCGCCACATTGAGAAGGCTATAAACGAAAAATACGGCGAGGGCACGGCGACCCTCACCCTGCGCGAGCAGTACAGAAATATGAAGGAAAAGATCGCACCCGCGATGCACCTCGTCGAGAATGCAAAGGCGGCGGCAATCGAGCTCGGTCTCACCCCGCACGTCGAGCCTATCCGCGGCGGAACCGACGGCGCAAGGCTTTCGTATATGGGTCTGCCCTGCCCGAATCTCGGCACGGGCGGATACGCGTTCCACGGACCGTTCGAGCATATCACCGTTGAGGGAATGGATCTTGCCGTCGCGATGCTTGCGAAGCTCGCAGAGATCTACTCAACCTTCAAAAAGTAATTTTTGACAACTATTATTTGCAATTTTTGACTTTTCCGCAATTTTCGGCAGAATACCGCTACAGAATTCAAGGGAATAGTATTGGAGAAGAAAATGAAACTATACTCAATAATGCCATTGTTCGTAGATCACGCAGATGAGATCGTCGAGGATATCATACGACAGTATAACGATGGGATCTCCACCGAGGCACTATTCAAAATGACACTGACTCCCGAGGGTGATCCCGTTATCAACAAGGCGGCGATTCTCGGCGAACAATATAAGATATTCAATAGCAAGCTACGCGCTCGCGGACACCGTTCGGGAATACTGGTGCAGGCGTCAATAGGCCACGGATATAAGCTTACTACGCCCATTCCCTTCACCGCCATGGTGGGACTCACCGACGGTGAGATCAAATACACCGCCTGCCCGTACGACGAGGACTTCCGCGCCTATATCCGAGACGCGATGGCAACGCTCGCCGCGACTGAGCCGTCCTCTATCATGGTGGACGACGATTTCAGACTGTTCGCAAGAAGCTACAAAGGCTGTGCTTGCCCGCTCCATATGAGAGAGATCAGTCGCAGAGCCGGATACGAGCTGACGCGAGAATCGCTGCTTGAATTACTTAATACCGACACAGAGGAATCGCGCCGCGTTATGAAGATATTCTACGACACGCAGATAGATTCTCTCATCGGTGCGGCACACGCGATGCGCGAGGGTATAGATTCTGTAGACCCGACCCTGCAGGGAAGCTTCTGCCTCTGTGGCGATACCTGCGAGGGTGCCCGCGAGATCGCGAAAATACTAGCCGGAAAGGGCAATCCCGTAATTCTAAGAGTCAACAACGGCAAGTACTGCTCGCCCGGAGCGCGAGGTGTAGCCACTTTCATATCTCGCTGTGCCACCCAAATGTCATCGGTCGGCGACGGCGTAGACTATTTTCTCGCAGAAACCGACACCTGCCCGCAGAACAGATACAGCACATCGGCATCCAGCCTGCATACTCACTTTACTCTGTCGATCCTCGAGGGTGTCAAGGGCTGTAAGCACTGGATAACAAGGCTCGCTACCCACGAGCCAAAAAGCGGCGAGGCATACCGCAAGAAGCTTGCCGGGCACAGCGCCTTCTATAATGCACTCTCGGAGATCGTACCTCGTGTCGAGTGGTTCGGCGCGAGAATTCCTCTCCCAAAGTCCCCGACCGTACCGACGCCTCCCCTCTCCGAGTTCGTTCAACCCTCGAATGAGATCCCTTGGGCTGAGTGCGTGCTCGAGAGGCTCGGAATTCCCTTCTACTTCTCGAATAAAAGCGGCGGCAGCGTCTTCCTCGACTGCAAGCGCGACCGCTTTCTAACGGATGCGGAGCTTGAGGAGATCCTCTCGGGCGACGTGTTCATTGATGCGATATGCGCAGAGCGCATTGCCAAGCGCGGCTTCGGAGATAAGCTGGGTGTCGAGATCACCGACAGAACCCCCGAGGATAAAAAGCCAACGAAGGAGCGCATACTCGTAAACGGTGCGTCCTGCTCACTGCAAATGGAGCTCAAGAAGCTCACTCCCACCTCCCCCGAAACGATAGCACACTCTATACTCTGCTCGAGTCCGGACTCCGAGCACGTGGAGGACCTCTACCCCGCAGTTACAAGCTACAAAAACTCTCTCGGTGGACGCGCGGTTGTATTTGCAGGCACGCCGCGAGCAAGATTCGTCTACGGCGAGGCATTCTCGTTCCTCAACGAGTCGAGAAAGCTTCAGCTCATCTCACTTATGAAGGACGGAGCCGGTCTACCAATCTACTACCCCGACGACGCCGAGGTGTATATAAAGGCGGGTTATTTTGACGGCGGAATATTCTGTGCCTTTACGAACATCGGTCTCGATAACCTCGACGAGGTGACCCTCACGACGGACCGCCGTGTAAAGAGCATATCGCGCCTTACACCGAGCGGTGTGCTCGAGGAATGCACGTATACTCAGGATGAAGAAAACACCGTCACAGTCAACATACCGGCATATATACTCGACCCGGTAATTTTAGTGATTAAGTAAATTATTATTTACATATTTGCGAAATAACAGCCTCAGATCTCGTTATATGACAAGATCTGAGGCTGTTTTATTTTTTGTTGTCAGATAGAATATTTTTCAGAGTACGCCTTGTACTTCTCCTCGTAGAGCTCACTGCCCGCTCTGATATCTGCGAGGTACTTATGCATATCGAGAGCATCAAACGAAGATATCTCAATGACACATCCGCCGACGTTGGAGCAATGGTCGGACACGCGCTCGAAGTTGTTGAGAAGATCGGCGAGAATAAAGCCGTGCTCGATAGTACATTCGCTCTTCTGCAGGCGAAGCACGTGATGCGCCTTGATGGTGTCGCGAAGATCGTCGACCACCTGCTCGAGGGGCTCGATCTCTGCGGCGACAGTTATATCGTTATTTTCAAATGCACGCTCGGTAAGCTCAAGTATCTCCTTGACAGCCGCACGCAGAACGCGAAGCTCACCCTGAGCCTCCTTCGAGAACTCGATCTTCTTATCGCGCATCTCCTCTGCCGACTCGAGAATGTTCACGGCATGGTCGGAGATTCGCTCGAAATCGCCTATCATATGAAGGAGCTTTGTGATCTGCTTTGAATCAGCGGGATCCAGCTCTGTACCCGATATTTTAACGAGATACGAGCCGAGCGCGTCCTCGTACATATCCGCCTTATCCTCAAGGGTACGCACGTTCTCGGCGACCTTTGGGTCGAAGTTATCGAAGAGCGTGAGCGAATCGTAGAGCGCACGGCAGGAGATATCCGCCATAACGGCTGTAACCTCGGTAGCGCGTGCCACTGCGACCGCGGGAGTGTTGATAAGACGCTCGTCGAGGAGGCTGGTGCTCTCGATCTCGTCAGCCTTATCCTTGATGGTGAGGCGGGAGAGCTTCTCGAGGAAGCGGTAGAAGGGAGCTATCGCCGCAACCGAGAGTATCTTGAAGACGGTGTGCACGAGCGCTACGCCCCACATGTCGATAGCGGAATCGACGAATGCAAAGTCCGCGATCGCATCAACAGCATAGAAGACGCCAAGCCAGAGCACAACACCGATGATGTTGAAGTAAAGGTGAACGAGCGCCGCGCGACGGCCGTTCTTGTTTGCACCGATTGAGGAAAGAAGCGCGGTAACACAGGTACCGATGTTCTGACCCATGACGATCGGGATCGCCATACCGTAGGTGATCGTTCCCGACGTGGTCAGCGACTGAAGAATACCGACCGATGCCGACGAGGACTGTACGACTGCCGTAAGCACAAGACCTGCAAGTACGCCGAGTATGGGATTCGAGAACATAGTAAGTATCGACTGGAACTCAGGGCTATCCTTGAGACCGCTGACGGCGCCTGACATGATCTCCATACCCGTCATAAGTACTACGAAGCCGATAAGCACTGCGCCGAGATCCTTCTTTTTGCCGCGCTTGACGAACATAACGAGGCAGATGCCGACGAGAGCGAGGAAGGGTAGCCACGCATCGGGCTTCAGCCATTTCAGCGCGCCGACGAGCTCTGCTCCACCCTCGCCGCCGAGGCCCGAGAGAGCCGTGAGCCACGATGTGACTGCAGTACCGACGTTTGCACCCATGATAACACCGACCGCCTGAAGCAGCGTCATCGTACCCGAGTTAACGAATCCGACGACCATAACCGTGGTTGCCGACGAGGACTGAATAATGCTCGTTACGATGAGACCGAGCAGGAAGCCACTGATGGGATTCGAGGTCAACTTACCGAGAGTCGACTTCAGACTTGAGCCTGCACTCTTCTTGAGTGAGTCGCCCATTACCTCCATACCGTAGAGGAAGAGCGCAAGTCCGGAAATCAGCTGAAGTATTTCCATATTTCTTTTTTCCTTTCTTTTTCGGGATATATCAGATTTTGTCCCAAAATTCTCCATTATAATTTTAACATAAACTTTTCGTTTTGTCAACAATAAACAATGCTTGGCGAAAATTCTTTATTACCTCTTTACCGCGACTTAACGCAACAAGTGCTGAACTCTAAAACGCTATGGCACGTTCAAGCCGGGTAGCTTTGAAAAATTCGAGAACGTAAGGATCGTCATCGATACTCCGATGCAATGCTTTCCCCTGTAATTCTTTTGATTAAGTAAACTTTTATTTGCATTTTAACAAAAAAACCGCTCAAATGAGCGGTTTTTTCTGTTCGCTATTTAGTCGTGATTTCGTTTCGAATAAATTATTTGTATTACTCGAACCAGACCCAGGTGTAATTTCCCGAGGTCGCATAGGTTCTTATATCCGATGACGAAGCATAGAACGCCATTGCACGGGTGTTGTACGCATCGCTGACGATGCGCTTGTTCGTGAGATCCACGGTCCAGCTCGTAGCCTCCGAGGAGGTCGACACGGTTTTGAACGCCGTCGTAGCGTTAGAGCTCATTGCGAGATAGTATTTTGTGCCACCGCTCACAAAGTAGATGTAATAAGATCCCGAGCTACCTGCACTTTCAAAGTAGATGGATACGGCTCCGCTCTTCGAGGTCGTAGTCTGGAGCGTCTTGTTCGAGCTGAGCGCACCGGCGAAGTAGTACGCCGTACCCGAGGAGCTTGCGACGAGATTATACGCCGTATTCTCCCGAGGCTTCCCTACCGTCTCGGTGGGCGTGTCGGGTGTCGAGGGCGTATCGGGGAAGCCCGTGCCGTCGTCCACCTTATTCTCGCCCGTCAGGTAATTGATCGAAATGCCGGGCTGAACGTTGTAAAGATATACGCAGAAGCATACGCTCTCGCCGTCGTCCTCAACGCTCCACGCCTCCATAAGCACGCCGCTTGCAACGAGGTTGTTGCCCTCGAAGATGGGTGTTACGCGGTACATAACGTGACCGTCGGTTTCCTTGATATAGTCGGCAACCATATTCTCAAACTTCGTCATATTCGTCTGGTTGAGATATGTAGTTCCCGTGATGAAGTTTCTGGCGTCAACGTCGTTCTCGACGAGCTGATGCGGAAATAGATGCGAACGGTTATAAACCGTCTGTCCGCCGAGGATATCGGGGTAGGAATTATTGTTGCTCACACCGTTGTAGCTCCAGCCCGTGGGTGTTATGCCGCTTATATTCTCACGCGCTGTCGTCGGGAGCGTCTCGGGGCCGATACAGCCTATCGCCACGCCGCTTCTGCCGAGCGAGTCCTGCTCGCTATAGGTGTAGTAAGCCTCGGTCGTGATATCCTCATCGGTAAAATAAGGTATATTACCGTTAACCGCTACCCAACCGTCACCCGAATACTCGGGCACTGACGCAATATCAAATCCCGCAGTCGCTAGTTTTTCCCACTGTGCCGTGAGAGTCAGGCTGTTTTCATAGCTCCAAACGCCCGAATTCTCGACACGGGTACCACCGTAGTACCAACCAAGGAAGGTATACCCTTCCCTCTCGGGTATGGGAAGCGTATACTCCTTGCCATTATATAAGGTCTTCGACGAAGGGCTGACCGATCCGCCGTTTGCATCAAAGGTGACCACCAGCGCCTTGACGCAATTGTAGGTGATAGTGTAGTCACCGGCGCCGGAGTTCCAATCAGAGCCCTTGGATATAGCATTCCACTCGTCCTCTGTTCCGCGGTAATTTATACTCGTAAGGCTTGTGCAACCAGCGAACGCTACATAGCCTATACTTGTTACACTATCAGGAATAGTTACATTCGTTAAGCCTGTACAATGCCAGAACGCATAATTGCCTATGCTTGTTACACCCTCCGGTATTACAAGATCGGTAACGAGTTCTCCATTAAGATAGAGATTCTTTGCGTAATAGAGAGGATTGGAAGAAAAATTATAACACTCATAATCATCAAAGAACTTAATATTGCACCAACTTGCTATATTGGTGATATATACCGCGGTAAGGCTTGTGCAATCTTGGAATACATAATCGCCTATGCTTGTTACGCTATCGGGGATAGTTACGCTCGTAAGGCTTGTGCAATTATAGAACGCAGCATGACCTATGCTTGTTACGCTACCGGAAATGATTATACTCGTAAGGCTTGTGCAATCACGGAACGCATAACTATGAATAAATCTTGTATCAGAATGAATTGTACACGAGTTTATATCTGTTGATTTTGCTTTAACAAGCACAAGATAGGGATTATTGTCATTTCCGAGATAATATGCGTTATCGTACTCGTTGTACTGCAAGCTTGTGCAATCAGAGAACGCAGCATGACCTATGCTTGTTACGCTATCGGGAATAGTTACGCTCTTGAGACTTGTGCAATCTTGGAATACATAATCGCCTATGCTTGTTACGCTATCTCCAATAACTACGCTCGTAAGGCTTGTGCAACCGGAGAACGCATCACTATGAATGAATCTTGTATCGGAATGAATTGTACACGAGTTGATATCTGTTGATTTCGCTTTAACAAGTACAAGGTAAGGATTATTATCGTTTCCGAGATAATATGCGTTATCGTACTCGTTGTACTGCAGGTTTGTGCAATTAGAGAACGCTCCATCATCTATGCTTATTACGCTATTAGGGATAGTTATGCTCGTAAGGCTTGTGCAATTATAGAACGCCCAATCGCCTATGCTTGTTACGTTATTTCCGATAACTACACTCGTAAGGCTTGTGCAACATGCGAACGCTTCATAGCCTATACTTGTTACACTATCAGGAATAGTTACATTCGTTAAGCTTGTACAATCACAGAACGCATAATTGCCTATGCTTGTTACGCTATCGGGGATAGTTATGCTCGTAAGGCTTGTGCACTCGTAGAACGCACCATCGCCTATGCTTGTTACGCTATCGAGGATAGTTATGCTCGTAAGGCTTGTGCACTCATAGAACGCACCATCGCCTATGCTTGTTACGCTATCGGGAATGGTTATGCTCGTAAGGCTTGTGCAATTACGGAACGCAGAATCACTTATGCTTGTTACAGGAAGACCGTTATAGCTCGAAGGAATTACGATCTCCGTGTCGGTTGCCTCGCCAATGCCAACAACCACATAACCTGTCTCGTCGGGATCGAGCGCATACTCGAGTCCGAGAGTGTAGACTATCTCTCTCTTTTCACCACACTCGTTACATACCGCATCGTAGTAGTTGTCGTATGTGTGGTCGCTTTCCGTCTCACGAATCTCGTAACAGTCGTTGCAGCGCTCGTCACAATCCGAGGAGTATGTGTGCTCTGTCTCGGAGAATCTCTCCTTGTCGCACTTGTTGCAGTGCGTGTCGCACTCGCTCGAGTAGGTGTGGATGCACCAATTGTATGTGAAGCTTGCGTTTTTCAGGGAGTCGTTATTATAGGAATCAACGTAAATATTTTTCCACTCTTCTTGACTTCCGGTGTAGCACACCTCGCTAAGGCTGTAGCAACCGTTGAAGGCACCACTATTTACACTCTTCAGATTTTCCTGAACGATAAGTCGCACGAGATTGACGCAGTTCGTAAATGCATATTCGCCTATCGTCTCAACCCCGAGAGGAAGCGTAAAGCTTGCACTCTGCTTACCTGTCGCGTATCTGACGAGAGTTTTTCCGTCCTTGGAATACAGGTTGCCGTCGATATCCCTGTAATTTTCGTTTTTCTCTGAAACCGTAAAGCTCGTAAGTGCTGTGCAATTTAAGAAGGCTACCGATGATATATACGATACTCCCGAGCCTATGGTTACGCTTGTAAGGCTTGTGCAATCTTCGAACACCCAAAGGCCTATGCTTGTTACGCTATCTCCGATAACTACGCTCGCGAGGTTGTGGCAACTCGAGAACGCATAGCCGCCTATTGCGGTTACGCTATCGGGAATTGTTACGCTCTTTATATCGCAATACTGGAACGCATAATCGCCTATGCTTGTTACGCCGTTGCCGATAGTTACGCTCTTTATATCGCAATACTGGAACGCATACGCTCCGATAGTTTTTACACTATCGGGGATTACCATCTCGGTGATTCCGTAACAACGATAGAACGCATAGCCGCCTATTACGGTTACGCTATCGGGAATCGTTACAGAGGTGATGTTGCGACATTCGTAGAACGCTCTCGCGCGGATCATGGTTACGGGAAGACCATTATGCGATGCAGGGATCACTATCTCCGTGTCGGTTGCTTCGCCGATGCCAACAACCATATAGCCGGTCTCGTCGGGATCAAGCGCGTATTCAAGTCCCCAAGTGTAGGGAATCTCTCTTCTCTCGCCGCACTCGTTGCAGAGAGCGTCGAACTCGTCGTCGTAAATATGATCTGCGGGAGTTCTTACTACGCCGCATTCGTTACAATCTACGTCGCAGTTGTTGTCGTAAATGTGATCGGGCACCTCGCGCTCTGCCTCGCACTCGTTACAAATGCTGTCGCAGTCGTTATCGTAAACGTGGCTGGAGGGAGTTCTCGTGTATCCGCAAACGTTACATTCTGCGTCACAGTTATTGTCGTAGGTGTGCTGAATCTCTCTCCACTCACCGCACTCGTTACAGTAGCTGTCGCAGGTATCGTCATATACGTGCTCGGAGGGAGCTCTTTCCTCGCCGCACTCGTTGCAGTATGCATCGCAGTTGTTATCGTAAATATGATCGGGCACCTCGCGCTCTATTTCGCAAACGTTACAGAATGCGTCGCAGGCGTTGTCGAACACGTGGTCGGGTACCTCGCGCACCTCGTCACAGCCGTTACACTCTGCATCGCAGGCGTTGTCCCAGACGTGGGGAGCAGCTCTCTCCTCGCCGCAAACGTTACAATCTGCATCACAAGCATCGTCGTATACGTGCGCGAAGGGAGTTCTGTCCGCGCCGCAGGTGTTACAATCGGTGTCGCAGGTGTTGTCGTAATCGTGTGTGGTGTAGTCCTTGACCACGCTACAGTTTTCGCACTTGTACCAATGGTGATAGTCGCTTGCGGTGTACTCGTCCTGCCACTCGTGGCGCGAGTAATCACCCTTATTGAACTCTATGTAGTTACACTCCGCGCAAACCGCGTAGTAGAAGTTGTTTTCGCAATTGTTGGTAGCCTCGCCGTAGACGAACCACTCGTTAAAGACGTGCTTGTGCTCCTCGCGCTCGGGGAGCTCGATGGGATCGAGTACCGTGCCGTTCGTGAGGGTGATTACGAGTCTGCCCTCATCGTCAAACTCGATCTTTTCTATGGTCGCGCCGTCCTGACCGTCCTGACCGGGAGCACCGTCCTCGCCGTCCTTACCGTCTTCGCCGTCAGCTCCATCGTTGCCTACAACTTTGCCGGCATTGATGGTAGAATTGTCGGAAAATGTAAAGATAAGTTCACCTTTTTCGTTAATTTCGCACTTGGTGATGTAAATTCCGTCCTTGCCATCTTCGCCATCTTCGCCGTCTTTTCCATCTTCACCGTCAGCACCGGCGTCACCCTTGATGTTGCCGAGGTTGATCACAGTTCCGTCGGTGAGGGTGATGATAAGCTCGTCGTTTATCTTTTCGATCTTGGCAATTCCAATGCCGTCAGCACCATCTTCGCCGTCCTGACCAGGTGCGCCGTCCTTGCCATCTTCACCGTCTTCTCCGTCTTTACCAGGTGCGCCATCTTCACCGTCAGCACCTGCCTCGCCCTTGATGTTTCCGAGGTTGATTACAGTTCCGTCGGTGAGGGTGATGATGAGCTCGTCGTTTATCTTTTCGATCTTGGCAATTCCAATGCCGTCAGCACCATCTTCGCCGTCTTTTCCGTCTTCGCCGTCAGCTCCGGCAGGACCTTGGGGACCTGTTGCACCGGGAGCACCGTCTTCGCCATCAGTACCGTCCTGACCCTTAGGGATAACGAAGGTTACGGGTGCGGCGTTCTCATCAGTGAAGTAGATAGTTACTACGGTGTTTCCGCCTTCGTCAACCGTGTAAGTGATCTCACGAATGCCGTTGCCGTCCTTGCCATCTTCGCCGTCTTCGCCGTCTTCACCGTCTTCGCCTGCAGGACCTTGAGGACCGGTTGCACCGGGTGCACCGTCTTCGCCGTCAGCTCCGTCCTGACCCTTAGGGATAACGAAGGTTACGGGTGCGGCGTTCTCATCGGTGAAGTAGATAGTTACTACGGTGTTTCCGTCTTCGTCAACCGTGTAAGTGATCTCACGAATGCCGTTGCCGTCCTTGCCATCTTCGCCGTCTTTTCCGTCTTCACCCGCCGGACCTTGAGGTCCCATTGCACCGGCAGGACCCTGAGGACCCGTTGCGCCGGGTGCACCGTCTTCGCCGTCAGCTCCGTCCTGACCCTTAGGGATCGTGAGGGAGACAGGTGCGGCTTCCGAATCGGTGAACGTAATGATAACGATAGTATTACCGTAAGCATCGACCGTGCAGGTGATATTTTTTATTCCATTTCCATGCTTACCGTCAAGACCGTTTTTACCGTCCTCGCCCCTGATGGAATCGAGCCACGCCTCGTAGTCTATGGGTCTTTCACCCTTGCCTTCGGCATAAGCAACGTACGCCGCATAGACTGCGCGTATTGCTTCATCGCTCTCGGTAACGCTACCGCTCGAGCCGCCGTTACTGTTTCCTCCGTTGCCCGTGCTCAAGCCGCCGCACGCAGTGAGTGCGAGCATCACGAACACAAGAAGGAGAGAGATCAAAAATGAAAGTCTTGTCTTCATAACCTGTTCCTTTCGTTGGTTGAGACTATATTTTATTTAATAAACATATTCAGCGCGCGATCTAACACGCGACAAAAAGCATTATACGCCCCTCTGCGAGATTTGTCAAGACCAAATTTTTGACGAGCAAAAGAGGCTGCCTCAAATTTCGCATTTAAGACAGCCTATTAGAATTTATAAATGGAATGTGCTGATATAAAAATCGTATGTTCGATTCAATTGCAAGGAACTGGTTAAGTGATCGATAGGACGGGATAATCCTGTCCCTCCACCGCCGCCTTAATAGCCTCGACGTCGAGTCCTTCACCAACGATAACGGCAGTACCGAGCGTGTGGCTCACCTCAACGGAAATAACACCCGGCTGTGCCTCGATGGTCTTTTTTACTCTACCCTCGCAATGCGAGCACATCATGCCCTCGATAGTCATAGTAATTTTCATTTTATTCACCTCTTTTATAACCTCTACAGATGCCGAGACGGACTCTGTATTTTCTAAGGAAATTTCATCATTTTTATCAAAAATCGTTACACGCCTACCCTCTAACTCCTCGTTACCGACATTTTTTCGTCGCATTTCCCTTTGGTAGAAGAGATTGAGTCGCAAAGCGTTCATTACGACCGAAAAGCTCGAGAGGCTCATTGCCAAAGCGCCGAACATCGGGTTCATGCTCCAGCCGAGTATCGGTGTGAAGGCACCCGCGGCAAGCGGAATACCGATCGAATTGTAGAAGAATGCCCAGAAGAGATTCTCGCGTATATTCGTGAGCACCGCGCGGCCAAGTCTTACGGCACGTGGCACGTCGGATATACTGTTGCGCATCAGCACAACGTCGGCAGAGTCAATTGCAATATCGGTACCGCTCGCTATAGCCATACCAACGTCGGCTCTGGCGAGCGCCGGCGCATCGTTGATGCCGTCGCCGACCATTATGACCCTACCCTCCTCCGAGAGCGACCTGATGCGCGCCTCCTTATCGGCGGGAAGGAGCTCCGCGAGCACCTCGTCAACTCCTGCGAGCTCGCCAATGGCGCGTGCAGTAGCCGAGTTGTCACCTGTGAGCATCACGACCTTAATACCCATACGTCGTAGCTCGGATATCGCATCACGGCTGTCTTCACGTATCTTATCCGCAACGGCTATCATACCGAGCAGAATGCCGTTTCGGGCAAAGAGCATCGGCGTTTTACCTGCGGACGAAAGAGACGAATATATCTCGGTATCAGCGGAGGATAGCTCGACGATACCGGATACGAATTTATAGCTGCCGCCGATGATACGGCTGCCGCCCAGGACTGCCGAAACGCCGGAGCCGGAGAGAGCCTCAAAGGATTCTACATCCGAAATCGCGACACGTCCCTCGGCATACCGTGTTACAGCCGCCGCAAGCGGATGCTCGCTTTTCGCTTCCAGCGAGGCGGCGACCTCCAGGAGCTCCTGCTCCGTGATTCCGATCGGGATAACGTCGGTAACCTCTGCGGAGCCCTCGGTCACGGTGCCGGTCTTATCGAGTGCGACGATCCTTGCTCTGCCCACCGCCTCAAGTGCCTCGGCACTCTTATAAAGGATCCCGAGCTTCGCTCCGACACCGGTGCCGACCATTATTGCCACGGGAGTCGCAAGTCCCAATGCACAGGGACAGCTTATAACAAGGACGGATATTCCGCGAGCGAGGGAGTATCCCACCTCACCCGTCGCGATCATCCACGCCGTAAAGGCGAGTATCGCTATGCTCATAACAACGGGAACGAATATTCCCGAGACCTTATCCGCTATTTTAGCTATCGGCGCCTTGGTTGCCGTAGCATCCTCGACGAGTCGTATTACAGAGGAGATAGCGGTCTCCTCGCCAACCTTCAGGGCGCGGCATTTCAGGAAGCCTGACTTATTGATCGTGCCCGCGAGCACGGTGTCTCCCACCGTCTTATCACGCGGAATGCTCTCACCGGTCAGAGCCGCCTCGTATACCGAGCTCTCTCCCTCTACGATCTCACCGTCAGCGGGGACGCTGTCACCGGGGCGCAGAACAAAAATATCGCCAAGAAGTATATCGGCGGTAGGAATGACGACCTCCCTGCCACCGCGAACTACCGTACAAGTCTTTGGGGACAGCTCCACAAGAGAGCGTATTGCGTCCGTCGTCCTGCCCTTGGCACGCTCCTCGAGCATCTTACCGAGAGTAATGAGGGCGAGTATCATAGCCGCGGACTCGAAATAAAGCTCGTGGAGATAGGAGTGAGCAGTCGCATGATCCGCGCCCACCATCATAACGGTAACGGCGGTGCTGTATATGAAGGATGCACCCGAGCCGAGCGCAACAAGCGTGTCCATATTCGGAGCGAGGTGGAGGACACCCCTGAAGCCGTTTACGAAGAACTTATAGTTGATGATCATGACCGCCACTGCAAGCACAAGCTGAGACGACGCAATTGTGATAGGATGATCCGTCATAAAGTGTGGAAGCGGGAAGCTCCACATAACGTGACCCATCGACAAATACATCAATGGAAGAAGCAATATGATCGACACGATAAAACGCGTGAATATCTTATTATTAGCCGCATTTTGTAAATTATCATTTACATTTATGCGCTTTTTTTCATTGAAAATGCTCGCCGTGTACCCGGCGTTCTCCACAGCGGAAATAATATCCTCTGCGCTCGCACTTCCCTCGACCGTCATAGATGCCGTGAGGAGATTTACCGAGCACTCGTCAACACCGTCGAGAGCCGATACGGCGACCTCAACGCGTCTGGAGCAGGCGGCACAGCTCATTCCGCCAACGTCAAATTTTAGCATTATTAAAAGTCCTTATCTCAGTTTTGCGAGAGGATGCGCCAAAAGGCACACCCTCTCGATAGGTCTTATCACTCCGCCGCGACAGACGCGAACACCGCAAGGTAGACCTGACCCTCGCCATAGGATACCGTGAACATAGATACAGTATAGCCGTACTCGTCTGCATCGGCAGTATATTCAAAAGGTGAATCATCGGCATCTGCCACGTCGAATACGAGCACCGCGACCTCTATATTCTCTGCTGTAAGAGCCTCGAATATTCCGTTCATTTCTTCCTTAGTATCAATAATGAAATCACGTCCCTCGGCAATATCTCTGTCAAAATATCCGTCGACGAGCGAGGGATATTCCACATCTGAGTCAAGGGTAAGCCAGATG
Organism: Eubacteriales bacterium; assembly: GCA_045635225.1. Taxonomy (GTDB): domain Bacteria; phylum Bacillota; class Clostridia; order Oscillospirales; family CAG-272; genus UBA1740. The sequence continues at coordinate 23,891 of JAZRBV010000068.1, read as the reverse complement.
CCACTGTATACGTATCTCGCCTCGTGATGGTCGAGTGGAAGGAGGAAGCTCGAGTAGCTGATCATCTCGACGTTATAACCAAAGGTTCTGCCTATCGCGCCGTCGGCCGAGTAGTGCGAGTCACCCTCTGTCGTATCGACGAGATACCGGACACCGTCCAGATTGATATAATTCCAAGCGTGTCCGACTCCTCCGTCGATGCCCGCGCCATAGTCACGGACGCACTCGATTCCCTCCATACCGCAGAGGAGTACGAACGCCTTAGTCTTGCCGTCGCAGACTGCGCGGCCGCGCTCGAAAACGCCCTCGAGGTAGTAGCAGACGTTGTTTTTGTCGGAATTCGAGTAATACGCATCGTAGTCGTACGCCACTGCATCAACGAGATATTCGTAGATCGAGAGCGCCTTCTCGTAATCGGTCATACCCTCGAGAATGATCTCTCTGAGCAGGATCTTAGCGCGCTCCCAGAAGAGCTCCGCTTTTGAGTTTTCCATCGGAAATACGGGCTTGTAGCCGTGCTCTACCGCCCACCAAAGCTCCTCGGAGTTGTATACCTCCCATTCGCCCTCGTTTACGGTATTGATAGCGAAGCCGTCAAAATCATCGGCTCTGGCGGTATACCTGTCGCTATTCATAAGTGCCATCACGTGTCGCGAAACGGCGTTTGCGCTGGTTACCGAGTAATAGGTGTTCTCTGTAGAGAGAGGTGTGAATACCGTTGCGGTATCGGCGTCATAAGTGATCTCGAAGCGGATCACGTAGGGCGTGCTCTCGTAGTACGCCGTCCTGAAGGTCACGTGATTGCCAAGCTCGACGTTCAGGTCAAAGTCCTCGTACGTAAAGCTTGTTGATATCTCGGAGAAGTCGATCGTTATCGCCTTCTTATGCTCTGCCACCGCCATGTCGATTAGGCAGTTCGCGGCAGCGAGGCTATCGACCTTGATCGCCTCCTCGTCAACGATATCCGTCACTACGGTGTAACCGTTATTTGCGCTGATCATAAATTCAACCGTAACCGTGAAGCGGAGCACCGCCTCGCCGTCGAGCGCCGCAGTAACCTCGGTCCTGCCGGGCGCTACGGGAGTAACGACGCCGGCGTCAACCGTGCAGATGCTCTCGCAACGTGAGCTCCACTCGAAATCCTCAGCGGGTCTGTCGAGCTCGGGCACAAGATCGTACTCGCTTCCGAGAAATACGCGCACCGGCACCGCATCTTTGACGGCAGACGATGAGTCGGTCCACTCATCGGGCACGTCGGTCTTACCGCTATCGGGAAACTCCACAGTGCCATCGTCGACCTCGCCACCGTCCTCGGTATCACCGTCGGTTCCCTGACCGCCACCCGAGGAATCGGAGCCGCCCGGTGTGGGAGTCGGGAGCTGAATATAGCAGCCGGACGACACGAGCATCACCGCCACGATCAGCAATATTGTAATTATTCTTTTAAAGCCAGATCTCATATATTCTCCTTTTCTAGGCAGAATCATCGAAAATGCGACACGTCATCGGACTTAATTGTCCGGAGCTGTCGTTAATGGCAAAGAGATCACTTTTCGGCGTTAAGCTCGCGGAACTCCTTGATAGCCGCCGCAAAGTCCTCGATTGCGCCGCCTACTACCGCAGGATCGGTCATATCGATGCCGGCAACCTTAAGGCTGTCAAGAGGAGACATAGAGCCGCCGCACTTGAGGAAGTCGATGTACTTACCAACGTACGCGTCGCCCTCGTTCTCGATGCGCTTAACGATCGCGGATGCCGCAGAGATGCAAGTCGCGTACTTATAAACGTAGAAATTAGTATAGAAGTGGGGGATCCTCATCCATTCAAAGGTGATCTGTCTGTCGCATGCAACGCGAGGACCGAAGTACTTATCAATGAGTCCCTTGTACATAGTGTTGAGCACGTCCGCGGTGAGGGGAGTGCCAGCCTCACTTGCAGCATGAGCATCGCGCTCGAATTCGGCAAACATAGTCTGACGGAAGAGCGTGCCCTTATAGGTCTCCATCAACTGATCAAGGATATAGAGCTTCTCGTCGCGGCTCTCACACTCACGAAGCTTTCTGTGTGCGTGAAGAAGCTCGTTGACGGTAGATGCAACCTCAGCTACGAAGATGGTATAATTCGAGTTATGAGGCTCCTGATATTTGCGGGAGAAATAAGAGTGCATCGAGTGACCCGCCTCGTGTGCGAGGGTGGATACGTCGCTGTATGTACCCGTGTAGTTTAGAAGGATGTAGGGCTCGGTCGAGGAACAGCCTGCGCTGAACGCGCCGCCGCGCTTTCCCTTTGTGGGATATACGTCTACCCAACCGCGCTTGAGAAGTCCCTCACTCATAGCATTGTAGTACTCGTCACCAAACACCTTAACGGTCTCTAGGACCTCGGATACCGCCTCGTCATACTCGTAGGTCTTCTCAAAAGATGCTACGTTTGAGGTATACACGTCATAGAGATGAAGCTCCTTGACACCGAGCAGCTCGCGCTTGAGGTCATAGTACTCGTAAAGAGTGGGAAGAGCCTCGTTGACAGCATCAATAAGATTATTATAGATAACGGGTGTCACCTCGTCTCTGAAGGTGGATGCGGTGATCGAGCTATCAAAGGAGCGGAGAGCAGAGTATGCACATCTTTCCTTTACATATGCGTTATACATCGTAGCAAAGGTGTTTCCGAACTGCTCGTAGGTCTTATAAAGACAGTTGAACGCGGCGCGGCGTACGCGTCTGTCACGGCTTCTCAAAAGCGTAACATATGTGGCATCTGTCACCTCGACCATCTTACCGTCTTCGCCTTTAATCTTGCCAAAACGTAAATCAGAGTTTGCAAAAATGCCTCTTATATCGCTGTGAGTGCCTACTGTATCGCCGAGCTTCGCAACCATTTTTTCGCACTCGTCGGAGAGCGTGTGAGGCTTCTCGCGCATAGCTCCGTCGAGCATTCTCGAGTAGGTTCTGAGTCCCTCGCACTCCTCTATCCAAGCCTTGACAACAGACTCGTCAAGCTTGATAAGATAGGGGGAAACAAACCACGCGGCATTGCCTGCCGCTACCGCGAGAGAGCGCACGCGTGCCATACGAGCCTGTGCGGCGTTATCCGAGGTATCAACCGCAAAGCCGAGGAAGGCGTACTCCCAGAGCTTCTCGATCTTAGCATCTATTGCAACGTAATCGTTGAGGGCTGCACAGAGCGCCGCCGCAGAGGACGTCATAGTAGGCTCGTGCTTTGCAAAATCCTTCGCAAGCTCCTCGGTTGCCTTATATTCCGAGAGGAAATCCTCCTCGGTCGCGTAGATCTTAGTCAGATCCCATTTGTACTTTTTGTCGATCTGATGTCTTTCCATTAGTTTATTTTTCCTTTCAAAGAAATTATTTATTGGAGACCGCGTTTACGGTCAGGTTTACGAAGCTATCTACGGTGAGGCGATCCGACTTTTCACTGAGTAAATGTCGCTCGCCGTCGGCTATCACCTCGGTTGAGGTGACGTTGGTAACGTACAGGGCGTGCACATCAAGACCCGCGCTGTCGAAACGGCAGTTTTTGATTTCAAAATTGTCGCACAGACACTCGAGCCTTATCGCCCGTTCAGGGCAGCTGAGCGAAGCGTTTTTGTTAGGGGTCGGCTCGGAGACAGGGTGCACGACGAGGTTCTCAATGAGTATATTTGAGACACGTCCTACGCCCGATGGATATTCATCTTCATCAAAGAGCGGCGTTTTACAGTATCTCGCACCGTCGCCGTTGATGACGTAATTGCGGTACCCGGCATACACGTTTCGCATTCGTATATTGCGTATGGGAGCCGTCACGCTCAGTATGCGTATAACCGTATAGCAATTCTCGGCATATATATTCTCGAATGTGATATCCTCAATAGCACCTCTTGCTATATCCAGATTTTCTACTCTCTCAACCGAGTCGTCGGCGTTAAGCGCTATCATGTCGTCGTTGGTCTGACCGCGCGTTAGCGAGCGGATATTACGCACAGTGCCGCGGCGCACCTCGCCGCCGAAGTGCAATCCGTCCTGGTTGTAGGCAAACTCATCCGACACAAAATCGACGTCTTCAATGAGAAAGTCCTCAATGCGTGACATACGTATGTGGTAAGTGGTAGAATTTTTTACGGTGACACCGCAGATCTTCAGCCCCTTAATACCGCAAAAATTTAACACGGTACCCGAGTAACCGCCAAGATCGAATATGTCAGGCTTATCGTTTGCCGCCTCGCGGCTACAGCCGTCCCACACACCTCCGACGAGCTCAATATTCTCATTACATCCCGCCGTGTCGGCATTAGAAAGAAGAAAATCTCCGCGGCGCTTTCGTGCGCCGCCAGAAAGCATAATATGTGCGCACCTATCGGCAAGAATGCGCGTATCAGAATGCACGAGCAGAGTGCCCGACACCTTGTAGCAGCCGATTGGTATCACTACCTCGCGAGCGCCTGAATCAAGTGCCGACTGTATCGCCGCGCGATCATCATGTATACCGTCACCAAAAGCACCAAAATCGGTAACCAAAGCTCTTCCGGTCATATATTTTCGCCCCTCCGCGGGATAACCCGCCCTGAAATATTTATCAAGGATATATTACCATACTTCGCCCGCAAAATCAATAGTAAATTATTAATTTTAAATACGTGCGCGCGAAAAGCCAAACGTCGAGCTCGGAAGGCATCACGCTACGCCGAAAAAAGAGGATCACCCCGAGAGCCTATCTACCGACCTACGAGTGCTGTGCGACCAGAAGCTCACGTTTGCGTAACAGGGGATGAAAAATGACTACAATAGAGAAAAACACCGCGCAAAATACATTAAACACGGTGTTTTTTGAGAATTTATCTTTGTTTTCTTATAGTTTTCTCAGCTTACGCAAGAATGAAATCCATGAAAAGCATAAGTGAAAAGCCGACTAGCAGAGAGTAGCTTGCGGCACGCTCATTGCCGTGTGAGTGCGTCTCGGGTATCATCTCATCACTGACGACGTACAGCATCGTACCACCCGCAAATGCAAGCGAAAACGGCAACACGGCGCTCGAGAGCGTAACGGCAAAGTATCCGATAAAGGTCCCGACGACCTCGACCAGCCCGGTAACAAGCGCACACACAAGAGCACGTGCAGGTGTGATGCCCGCGGATATCATAGGAGCGATTATGACCATACCCTCGGGAAGATTTTGCAGAGCGATGCCGACCGCAATAAGGACAGCTCCCGACATATCTCCCTTACCGAAGCCTACGCCGGCCGCTATTCCCTCGGGCAGATTGTGTATCGCCATCGCCATAACAAACACAAGCACTCGGCCAATACGCTCGTCGGTCGGCACGTCTGTGCTGCCGGGTGTCAAAAATTTATGAACGTGCGGGGTGGCTCGGTTAAGAGCGCCGACAACGGCGGCACCCGAGAAGATACCCGCGATGCACCATACGATACCGTATCTGCCACCGAGCTCTATCGACGGCTCGATAAGTCCAAGCACCGCCGACGCAAAGCTGACACCCGCCGCAAAGGCAAGAATGGCATCGGAGGAGCGGTGACTGATACCTCGTGTGACAAATCCTACGATAGCTCCAAACATCGTGGCACCGCCAACCCCGATCGCACACAGTAAAACAACGTACATATATCACCGAAAAATGAGGCAAAACACGGTGTCATGTGGCAGAACGTGTCCGAAAAACAGCATTTTTCCATTCGACACCGCATTCCGCCGTTGTACTAACGGGAGCAACGTAGCGTCCCGTTATAATCATTCTATGCGCCGCATCACTCCTCCGTCACATACATAGCACAAAGACTATGCCGGAATACAGCACAAAAAGCAAGAGGTCCGTCGCAATATATAACAAAAATATGTTTATGCCCCACCCCGTGTCAAATTTTCACGCTTTTCACTACAAAAAACGTCCCGAATGCAGAGCACTCGGGACGAAAAAAGACATTAAAGTTATTCGGACACAAGCACGAATCACATTGTGATATCGTTCACGTTGCGTGCGGCATTTGCGTTGGCAACGTCGGCGATGCTATCAAGCGAGGTGAGTGTCGCAAGCTCGGTAAAGCTGAGATGTACCTCAGGGTCGAAGCGGTCGCTGTCAACGTAAGCGAGTATGCGTGATTTCAGCCATCGTGCACCCGGATCGTCGTCGCGAAGATTAAGACCGCATACGAGAAGTCTGCCGTCACCGACGCGATACTCGGCTATCAGCGCCTCTCGTCTTGCATTCTTGTATGCCGAGGCGATCTCGATAATAGGCGCGTAATCCGCCGCCCGAAGATCGAGGAGCACGGAGCGTCCCCCGTTCAACATCTCGCGGAATTGCCAGGAGCAGAAGCCGGAATGCGGGAAATCATTCATCAGGGGTGCCTCATCGATATATGTGGCGAGGTGTCCCTCGGTCCTGCCCGCGAGAGATATCTGGAAGTTAGTACGCACAGAAGCGAATGGCTCGGTGCCGAATATCAGCACTCTCTCCCCGTTTTTCAATACACGGGTCAGCTCTTCCGCACTCATACCACACGACACGATAGCACCGCCGCGGGTACGCGCCGACGTTTTCAGCGTGCGGTCGGTAACTCTCGGGAAGAGGTAGAGCTCCCACTCGTTCTGCGCCTCGGTATTGCCGCCCGAGAGTCGCACAGATAGCGTCAGGGCGGAGGGAGTGTCGCATTTTGGCATAGTTAATCCAAGCTCATAGAGCTTTGTTATTCTGCCGCAGGCGACGTCCTTCACACGTATCTCGCGGCGCAGATATACACGGTGCTCATCGCGCACCGTAACGTCGAGACGCGCCGAGGCGATGTCCTCGCTGTAATTCGATACCAGTATCGGAACAGTGAGGTGCTCGCCGGACTCGAAGTTGAGCATACGCGGAAGATCCGCGAGCAGTACAGCATCAGAATTATATCGGCGCACGTTTTCAACACTCTCACCCGGTTTGAGCTCGTAGAACTCGTTCATCATGCCGACACAGTAGCCGAAGGTATGCCAATGATGATCTATATCGCCGAGATAATCGTAGCCTGCAAAGGTTTCGGAGCGGCGAACCGTCTCAAAGCAGTGCTTGCGCATCCTCCTCTGCCATTCCGACGAATTTTTAAAGTAGATAGGTGCGCGGTCAAGCAGTCCCTTATCACGAAGATGCTCCTCGACCGAGGTAAAGAGCCGCGTGTCACCGATACGCGTGCCGCGATAGCGGTCGGCAAGCGAAAGATCGCAATAGGTGCCGTTGATGCATATCTCGTGAGTAAGAAGCGGTTTTTTATAAACGGCGTTGCGCCTGTCGATCTCGGCGGGCACTCCGCGCTCGGAGGTGTAGCTGACGTCGCCGAGCGAATAGGTGTTATAGACGTCGGCAAATTCGCCGAGAAGCGCGAGTCTGCGAGCGTTATGGAGGAACGGCTCCTCGACGGGGTCATCGCCAAAGGTGAAGTACTCGATACCGCGCATCGCGGACATTGGCGAGAAGAGCGCGTCGTTGTCGCGGTGAACGAGCTCCGCCGCGGCGCGCAGATGCTCGATGTAATCCTCATCTATTACCATCTCGTTGCCCGATGAATAGAGAACCGGAGCCGTGTAGCGTCGCGTGTAGCGGACGATATCCGCCCACTCGGATATGGTCGTGTTGTTAGGTGTCTCGACCTCTATCAGTATACCGAGCTCGTCTGCCGCCTCGAGATACTCGCAGACGGGGACCCAGGTGTGGAAGCGTATAAAGTTGAAGCCGAGCTCCTTTAAGCGCCTTATAACCTTTAGATAATATTTCTTATCGTGCTCAGGATGAGCGGTCATCGGATAGTAGCCATGCTCACATATTCCGCGCACAAAGAAAGGTTTGCCGTTAAGATAAGTTGTAATACCGCGCGCCTCAAAGCGTCGGATGCCGACGAGCCTCGTGAGAGTCTCGCCCATACACTCAACGGTAAGGGTGTATCTCTGCGGGCGCTCGGGCGACCAGAGGGTGATGCCATCGGTCGAAATTGCGACACATCCCTCGCCTTTCTCTATTTTTGCTTTCTTCAAAACAGTCGCACCGTCGGAGAGCGTCACATAGCACTCGGCGGGATATGAAAGCTCCACGTTGACCTCAAACGACCGAATGCCCTCCGTCACGTTGATCCACGCATCACGAAGAGGCGAGGAATATACGCGCAGCTCAACGTCGCCGTAAATGCCTCCGGTACACTCGTTCGCCGCGCGAGAGGTGCAGCCCGATACAGGGCGACCCATATAGCCCGAAAGTCGGGTGTTGGATACGGATAACGTGACACGGTTCGCGCCTACCACAAAAAATTCCTTTGGAACGGTGAGATCAAACGGCGAGGAATATCCCTCGTGTCTTCCGAGAAAACGGCCGTTGATCCATGCGCTGACGGCATTCTGTGCGCCGCCGATATAAAGGCGTATCTCCTCTGCCGCGATCGGAGCTGTAATATTCACGGTGCGAGTGTAGGCAAAGCTGCCGACGATATTTGGAAGAGCCATATCCGGCACGTATCCCGTCTGCGGATAACGCTGGTCGGTATAGAGAGGATTGTAGCGCAGATACATATGCAGACGCGTCGCACGGAATTTATCCGTCATATCCTCCCAATACGCGGGAACGGCGTCCTTTATAAGAAATCCGTCGGAGATCGGATCGGTAGCATCCCCGAGTCTGACGTCCGGTTCACGCTCCGATGTATACGCCTCAGCACCGAGATACGCCATCACCCAATCGCCGTTCAAAGAAAAGCATTTGTATTCCATAATGTTGCTCCGTTCAAAAGTTCACTGATCGACACCTACGAAAACCCACATCAAGCCGGCGCAGGTGTTTTACTCTACTATACACTATTCGCGCGATATTGTCAATAATAACACGCTAAAAATATCCGTCAAAAAGCGTTGGCAGAGCTACACCGAGCCCTGCCAACAAGGGATTATTCAACGTAGACCAAAACGTTATCGAGCACGATATGAAGATCGGTGCCAATATAAGTCTTGTTACGGATCTCAAAACCGAAGCCGAAGTAGTTATCGTCCGAGCATTCTCCGCCGACCCTCATAACAGCTCCCGAGACGGCAGTCTCACCTTCTATGATAATATCCGCTACCCCCTCGCCAACGTGATATACGAAGCGCACGCGATAGGTCTCACCGCGCATAAAGTTTGCTCCGCTCCAGGTAAGGTAGGATGCGTGTCCGTCAGCGTCGAGAGATTTTGAATACGAAAGATAGTTGTTGAGCATCACGGAGTTATTCTTCTTCGCATTGGAGGTCATAAAGCCCATAAATGCGACACCTGCGCCCGCCGATGCTGGCTTACCGCCAAGATAGGTGAAGTCGGCCTCAAAGACGTATTTCGTTCCCGCAGCATAGATCGTATCCGGGTCGTAATCGCGCTGCTCAAAATTGATGTAGCTGTAAGTCGTCGGTATGATATTCAGAACGCCGTCCGAGATAGTGTACCGCGTATCCGCGCTCATACCGAACGGGACCTTACCGTCCGTTTCATCAAAGGCGTAATCGCCGGCGGTAGGGGCAAAATCCTCCGCCATATCGCCGTCACCTGCCACGCTTGCGAAGTAGTAAGCATCAGCGTTGCGGTCCTCTACCGTCGTCGTGCGGCGTGCGAAGATATCGTTGAGATATACCGCCTCGGAGTCTACGGTAACACGCAGGCTCTGGTAATCGGCGGCTACGGCACCAATCTGTGCAGTCTGCATTCCCGAGACCTCTGCCGCCGCGGTGTGATAGAGTCCGTCGGAGGAGCCGACGTATCGCACCGACGCGTAGAGCACGGGTGCCGCAGCACCGCCCACCGTACGGTCATAGTGATATTCAAGCCTGAGCGTTATATCGCGCTCGGGTATTGCATCAACGGTGAAGAGTGTCTGTCCCGTGGGCAGAAGCGCAAACGCCATGCCACTCTCATTAACCGTATAACCGAGTGTCAAGATCGATGCGCCGTTGCGGTCAAGAAGATCAAAGCTGCCGCCATCGCCTATGGCGTATTTTTCAAGAGAGAGGGTGAGCTGTAGCTCTGCAAAATTAAACTTTGCTCCATAGGAGGGAGAAGTCGTGATATCAGCGCTCTCGCCCCGAAGAAGAAGCTTGTTATCGACACCGACCGCCACCGTACCGCCCAAAACACCGAACGGGTGAGTGTCGGTACTGTCAAAGTCGTACGTTCCCGTGACGTTGGAGCTTGTGCCGTACTGACAGCAGACCGTATTGTCAAGATAATAGGTGGGTGTCGGAGACTTGAGTGTATACAAGGTGGTACGATTCATACCGCCGTGGATCGATCCGGAATTGACAAAATCCTTAAAATACGCGACACGTGTCACGCCGTTCTGCTCGATCAAAAGCTTCGCATAGTATACGGTGTCACCGTATTTTATGCCGTTCGGATAGACCCTCGCGTCGATATTAAACCAAGAATACGGGTCAACGGACGCATCTCCGTAGGTCTCGAGCACGGAGCTCGAGGTGGAGCGACCCGCGAAGGTAAGCATACTGTTCTTTATATTGAACTGAAGCATAAAGTGCCTGCCGAGGGTTATCTGCATAACCGAGCCGGAGCCGCGCTCGAAGCGCATGTCCGTCGCAAAGCGGTAATAGTAATAGTCACTCTCCGGCATGAAGCCTGCGTTGAAGTTTACGTACAGACCCGCGTTATCCTTTGCATCGCGGACGTAGAGGAGCTTATTGTCGGGATCGTCGGGATCCGTTACGAGCTTCACAAAGGTATCGCCGTCAAAAAGCTCCGGGGTGTTTCCGTCGTCAAAGGTATATACCCCTTGCACTCCGTCATTTGTGGGAGCGCCCTTCTTCACCGTTTCGGTAAGGGAGAGCAGATGACGGAATATATCTGCATGGCTCGTCGCGACCTCGCCTCTGCCGTCGCCAAAATCGTACGTGACAGCACCGTCGTAGGAGGGCAGGATCGGAACGTTTGTGATATCAAAGCACGCCATGAGTGAATTGCGCGCGCCTATTGCGAGAGCCGTACCGTTGACGTCACCCTCGTTAGTACCGGGGACGGCGGCAGGCTCGCCCTGCGAGGAGGCGGAGGAGTTCATAATACCGTACGAAAACGAGCCGTCACTCTTGCGATAAAGGGCGATCTTCGCCTCCGTTGTCGCTATTATCTCGAGAATGCGCTCCTGCATAATAGCCATCGCGTCCTCGAGATCGGCAGAGTCGCCGTAGCGGTTGATATTGTTAAGAAGATTTCTCACCGCCGAGGGAGGGTTGTATACCGAAACTATAGAATGTCCCGCCTCTGCGTATTCCTTTGCCGGGGCACATATCATCTGTATCGCGCTGTCGAGTGCCTCCTTGGCATATGGCATCTCGTATCCGAGAGAGTTATATATTCCGCTGATCTTGAGCAGACCCGATATACCGTGGTAATCCACGTTCTCCTGCCAGATTCCGTTAGGCTCCCTGCCCTGCGCTCTGAGCGACGCCTGAACGTCCTCCTGCCTCTTGTTGAGTACCTCGATCGCAACGTGGGAAAGACCCGCCGCCGCTATCTGTCCGCTCTGTGAGGTGATGGTAGAACCGTAGGCGTAGTTATCGTTGCTCACGGTATTGCCCTTTCCCCACAGCTCGTCGAGATACTCACGGAACGCCTCCTCGCTACGCAGATGCGCGGGAAGAGACTCGTCGACTGCCGAGATTACGACCCTCGATACGAGAGCCGCATCGGATGAGGCAAGGCTGTACGTCAGCTTTACAGCAGAACCGCGATAAGCGGGGGACGTGTCGCCAAAACGGGCATACGGATGGTCGTAAAGAAATCTGTAATCAAGCAGATTTCCGAGCGAAGTCAGTTTGCTGAGATCACGTCCGGTACGCGAGTCACTGACGTCGGTCTCCCACTGCGGATGGTAGAGATATCCGTCGCGTCCCGACTGCAGCTGGTGCACCCAAGTGGCAACGCGAGCATTCTGCTCGTCGTTCATAAGCCGAGCGAGAGTGCCGACTCCGATGCTCGAGAGTATGCTCGAGGTCTGACCCGTCGACTCGACGTCGGGAAGGTAGCCGAAGCTGTCTCGAGCCGAGTTAGAGTAATAGAAGCCACCCGTCTTCGGATCGTATAGGCTCGCTAACCAGTGATATATCTCGTCGGTGTAAAGTCTGTCGGTCATCGCCTCAAAGGCGCGTGCGGCTTCCTCACCGTACGTACGCTCAATGCGCACCGATCGACGCTGCCACACGGTCTCGGCATCGGGATAGGAATATCGTGGTGCTTCGTCCGGGACCGTGAGAAGGTCGGAGTCGGTCCTGACGACCGAGACGTTATCGAGATAGTATTCGCTCGTGCTCGCCTTCATAGTCCAGATACGTAAATATTCGGGACAGCTCTCGATCTTGCCGTAGTTGTTATTGCTGACCGCCATCGGCACGCCGTTTATATAGCTGGCAAAAAGGAAGCCACCATCCTCCGCAGGATAGAACTCGAAGCGCAAATCGTACCACGTGTCGTATTTCATATCAATGAGCAGATCGTTTGCGCCCTCGCTAGGATTTGTGTCAGTGAGATAGATCGTCGTGCTCGCCTTCTGCACCTGCAGACGGTAGGTGGAGCCGAAATCCCACTGCCAGAGTATGCCGTTTGCGTTTGATTTCTCTATGTATATGCTGAACTCCCATACTGCCTTCGAGCCATTACTGCCGGGCGCATAGATAAAGAAATATCCGTGGGAGTCAGTCGGATCCTCCTTATTGATGCGTAGGACCTTATTCGTGGGGGCGGTGGGATCCATTGCTATCTCGAACGTACCGCTTGACGGGGTGGAAAAATACACTCCGCCCGATTTTTTGATATTCGTACCGTGAGCGCCATCGTCGAGATCCTCGAAGGTCGCGGTATGTATATCGGTGTAGATGGCGGTGTATTCACGAGAGCCTGCCTCGGTCACCGTCGCGGTAAGGCTCGGCGATGTGTCGCCGGTCGACCACCTCTCGAATATACAGCCCTCGCGCTCCTCTGCGATGACGGTGTAGGTGTCACCGATCGAATAAATTCCCGAGCCGGTACCGCCATGTACAATAACGGTCAGCTTCTGAGGATCATCCACGTCGCCGGAGCCTGTACCACCCTGCCCATCGCCTGTAGAGTCACCTTCACCTCCGGTCTCACCCGAGCCACCATGCTCGCCGCCGTCACCCGTTCCGCCCTGTTCACCGTCAGAGTCTCCCGTACCGGAACCGTCAGAGTCCGTATGGGTCTGACATCCGCTCAGCATAAGAGCAAGGATGAGAAGCAGGGTAAGAAGAAAAATATTTATCGCACCGAAAAGTCTAGTGCGCTTTTGCATAATATCACCTCACATTTTTTGGATTATTGCACAACGCGCACGTGCCGAGCTTTAAAAGTGTATACCTCAGCATACAAAAAAACGTTTTGCCGTTCCGTATCGTGCTTCACGTAAACGTTACGTTAGCACGTACATTTCCGGTGCGCTATTGCCGTTTTGTGCTTTTTATCCACAGTTTTTGCAAACTTAACCTTACAAAATGCCAAATAATCGACTCGAATATTTCATCGAGTCGATTATGGCTGCGAGAATTTAATTACTTAACGTTGACATTAAGATTGTCGATCGTGAAGGAGAAGTCCGTTCCATAGTACGATGGTGCGCGGAATTCGAAGCAGAGTCCGTAGAAGGTATTCTCCGTAGCCTTTGAGCCGGTGGAGAGGCTCACAGTCTTCGACACACCGTTAGCAGTTACGGTACAGCTGCCGCCGACGGTATACTCGATCCTCAGCTCGTAGGTCACGCCCTTCAGGAACTTATGTCCCATCCAGGTAAGTGATCCCGCATCAAGGTTAGCATCGACGTCGGTGAACGTCATATACGTCCAGAGCATCGACTCGTTATTGGATGCAGCCTTATTAGTCTTGATACCTGCGAAAGCGGGAGAGCCGCCCTTCGCCGACAGAGCCTTACCGCCGTTGAAGGTGAACTCCATCTCAACAACGTAAACGTCGCCGTTCTCGTAGGTTACGCCATCAGAACAAGCTCCCTGCTTGAAGGTGATAATGCCATAGCCGTGGGGAGCGATAGTCATCTTTCCATCCTTGATCTCGTAATTGGTGCTACCCTCGAGACCGTCGACCGTGCCGTTGTTAAAATCGTTCACGCCAAGCGGAATGAAGGGATCCTCGATCATACCGTAATCGGTGTTGGGAAGCACTACGTAGTACTCGTCCTTATCCGATGTTTCAACAAGTGCACGGCGCGCGAAGATATCGTCGATATATACCTTCTCCGAGCCAATGATGAGATCTACCGTCTGGTAGTCTGCCGCTACCGCGCCGGACTGCGAGGTGGGAGCATGGCTGACAGTTGCCGCGCCGGTGTTATAGAGACCGTTATCCGCCCTGACGTATCTTACGGTAAAGTCAAGGGTGGGAGTGAGCACTCCGCCTATGGTACGATCATAGTGATACTCCGAGCGCACCGTCATGGGGCCTGTGAGATCTGCCGCAAGCTTGAGCAGCTCAAGCTCGCCCGCCTCGGTTACGTGGTAGAAGGTGATGAGGCTATCACCGACAACGTACTTATATGATACTATTGCCTGTTTCTTTGAATCGAGCAGATTTATATAACCGGTATCACCGGCCTTTGCAGAAGCGAGAGTCATAGTGTACTGAAGCTCTGCATAGTTGAAGGCGCTCTTGTAATAGGGCGTTGTATAGAAACCGACAGTCTCGCGCGATGCCTCGAGCATATTGTCGACGCCTACAACGATCTGACCGCCGGTAACACCCTTCGGCATAGTGTCGTAGGTATCGAAGTCATAGAGACCGTACTGCATGCCGTTTCCGTACTGACGGCAGACTACGTTATCGAGGTAATACTCGGGCTTCGCACCCTGGAGCGAATAGACGTTAGACGAGGTCATACCGCCCTCGATCTTTGAAAGATCGGCAAAATCCTTGTAGTATGCGAACTGCGTCACGCCGTTTTGCTCGGTCACAACCTTTGCGTAGTAAACGGTATCACCGAACTTAACACCCTTAGGATAGATGCGTATATCGAGGTTGAACCATTCGGTGGGATTGACGGCTATCGCACGCTCGTATATCTCGTGTGCTCCGTCACCCGTGGTGCGTCCCTGGAAGGAGAGAGCGCCGGCAGATATCATAAGCTGAAGTCTGAAGTGATTGCCTAGATTGATCTGGACAGGATATCCGGATGCTCCGCCGATGAACTTCATATCCATCTTAAACTGATAGTAGAACTCATCGCTCTCGGGAACGATATGCGAATTGAAGGTTACGGTGTAGCCGCTCGAGGAGCTGCCATCCTTAACGTGCAGAACATGATTCTCCTCGCTCGCGGGATCTGTGATAACCTTCTGGAAGGAATCGCCGCTTTCCTTATCCTGCGGTCCCTCGCTATCCTCAAAGCCGTATATACCCTCGGTGGGGCTATCGTAGACAGATACCTTATCAATGATCTCAGCCTTTGCTATCAGGTGCTTGAATATCTCCGCGTGAGTCGTGGGAACCTCACCGAGACCGTCGCCGAAATCGTAGGTCGTACAGCCCTCATGCGAGGGGAGGATCGGAATATTGGTAATTCCGAGAACCTGTAGCACCATCGAGCGTGCACCAAGCGCGAGAGCCATTCCGTTTACGTCACCCTCGTTAGCACCCGAGACCGCTACCGGCTCGCCCTGCGAGTGTGTGCAGTTTCCGGAAATAGAATAGCTGAACGAGCCGTCGGCTCTGCGATAGATAGCAATTTTATCCTCGGTAGTCTTTATTATAGCGAGAGCGTTATCCTTCATTATCTGCTCCGCCTCGTCGATCTCGCTCTTGTCACCGTAGGTGCGGATATTATTCATTACGTTGAGTATCGAGTAGGGAGGATTATATACCGAGACGACAGCCTCGCCGCGTGCGATATACTCCTCTGCGGGTGCACACATCATCTGCACCGCGCTCATAAGGGCGTATTTGCCGTATGGGATCTGTGCCGTCATCTTGCTGTATACGCCGCTGATCTTAAGCAGACCCGAAACGGCGTTGTAGCTTGCGTATTTGTCTACGTAGTATTTCGTTACGGTAGTCGCGTTGCCGCTCTCGTCGGTCACCTGCTCGTCAACAGGGAGTAGCTCCGCCTCAGGAGTCTCGCCCGCCGCTACAGCCGCGAGATAAGCCTCTATCTCCGCCGCAGTTGCCTCGCGGATATCGACCTGCCATACGCCGTTTGCATATTTCGTGATATCCTCCTCCGAGATCGCCGCAATTGCCACCTCATTGGTCGAGCTGATGCCGAGATGTATTCTCGCACGCTCTACCTGTACGGCGCGCTGCTTTGCGTTGAGGAATTCGATAGCTATGTGACCGAGTCCTGCCGCGGTTATCTGACCGCCCTGTGCGGTGACGGTGTTACCGAAGCTGTAGTTGTTGTTCGAATATACGTCTCCTGTCCATCTCGCCTCGAGATATGCGCGGAATGCCTCCTCGCTCTGAAGATGTGCGGGGAGAGATTCATCGATGCTCGCGGAACGGATCACGCGAGATACCATAGCCGCCGTTGAGGTGCCGAGCGCATAGGTGAGCTTAACCGCCGAGCCAACGTAGGTTGCCGTCGTGTCACCGAAGCGCTTGTAGGGATGGTCGAAGAGATAGGGATTTGTTGTATATGTGAGTTTCGAGCCACGGGTGATGATACTGCCGCCGTTGCCGAGGTCACGACCCTTACGCGAGTCGCTGATATCGGTGCCCCACTGCGGGTGGTAGAGATATCCGTCGCGGTTCGACTGCATCTGCTGTACCCAGGAGGACATCTTGGACTTCTGCAGGTCGTTCATGAGGTTACCCCACGTACCTACGTTGATCGAGGAAAGGACGCCCGATGCCTGTGCGGTAGTCTCAATATCGGGAAGATATCCGAGTGTGTCTCTGCCGGAGTTAGAGAAATAGAAGCCGCCCGTCTTGGGATCGTAGAGACCCGCGATCCAGTGATAGATCTCCTCGGTGAAGAGGTTCGTTGTCAGGCTGTCTACAGCCTCTGCGACCTCCTTGCCGTAGATGCGCTCGACTCTCTTATATCTGTTATTCCAGCTTGCCTCGCTGGAGGACTGATAGTACTTATCAACGTTCTCGGGAACGCGGAGGGTCTCGGAATCGGTTCTGTATGCCCGAATATTATCAAAGTAGAAATCGCCGTAGAGCGACGCCATCTGCCATATATGAAGCTTTTTAACCGCAGAGTAGAAGTCGCCGTAGGGGTTCGCGCTTATTGCGATGGGCTCGCCGTTCACGTAAAGGACCATGTTGAACATCTCGCCCTTATTATCTGCACCGATAGGGTAGTATTCATAGCGGACGTTCACCCACTCGCCGATCTCGAACTCGCCACCGAAATCATTGGAGGTGCCGTCGGTGCCGATGTCGAGGAAGTAATGCTCTCTGGACGCAACGTCTATCCTGCCCTGATACGCGCCGCTCCAGCCTCCGTTTCCGAAGAAGAGCTGGAATAGGATGCTGTTGCCGCCCGAGGACTCAACGAGAAGATCGAATTCGAACACCGACACGCGTCCCTCACCCGATGCGGTGATGGTGAATGAGCCGTTGCTTGTACCGCCGGTGTAGCCGTCAGCGATATGCTCGTATATATAGAGGACCTTGTTTTCGGGATCGTACGGATCGTATGCGATCTCATAGCCGCCGTGTTCGTTCGAGGTAGAGCCGGCGAGAGATACTCCACCGTAGCTACCCGATGTGAACTTACCGGTCGCAGCGTTATCAAACGTCGCGGTGTTGATCTTCGTATATTCCGCGGTATAGATGACCGTGCCGCCCGCTTCGACGTCCACGGTGAAGGACGGAGATGTCTCTCCGTTCGACCATCTGTCAAATATGTATCCCTCGCGCTCCTCTGCGGTGACGGTGAAGCTGTCGCCGACGTCATATTGGCCGCTGCCTGTACCGCCGTTTACGAGAACGGTAAGAACGTTATTGCTCGAGATGGCGCGCAATACTCCGCTCTCGGTAAGCTTAAGAGTGACGTTAGGCTCGACAGAGACGATCTCACCGTTATATTCCCAGTGCGAGAAGCTGTCGGGGAGCGATGCGGTGAAGGTATACTCATCGCCAACGCGATAGAGCTGTCGGTCGAAATCTCCAACGTCCGCACCCTTCACCTCAACGAGCACGTAAGGATCGGTGACTAATGTATCCGCCTTATAGTCGAATACCACCTGAGCCGCGCCACCGAGCTCGAGTATGGAGTCGTAGAGAATGCGCTGGTTTTTGCGGAGCGTGAGCACCGCCTCATCCGTCGTGGGAGGTGCGTTATCAAGGTCGTAGTATCTGTCGATGATATACTCGAGCACGCTGTATTTCGACACGTTGCTGTAATAGGTAACGCCGTTTACCGTAACGTATGCTCTCGCGTAGATCTCGTCGATGATCTCACACATATTGATACCCGCCGACTTGAAGAGGACTGCGTCCTCATAGACCGTCTCTCCAACGTAAATGGTGTCGATCTGTCTGTAGGAGCGTGTATAGAGGATATTCGGATTCTCGCGCGTATAGCTGTCCTGAGGTGCGTTCCAGAACATCATTCTGACGTCCTCGGGCTTTGCCCCCTCGGGCAAGGCTACGTCGAGCGCGTAGAATATCTCCAGCTTTTCGTTATAGAGGAGATTGTTCGCCACGATATTGATATACGGCACGTCACCGTTCATATCGGCATCGACCTCCGCCGCAGTAGCGCGAGGCATAAGCCACACACCGAGCAACAGAGTAATAGCGACGAGCGGCAGAATAAGCACCGCTCCCTTATGCTTTCCAAAAAATTTCATACCAAATTCCTTCCGCTGTTAACAGAATTACTTTATTCGCGTTATTTAATTTTAGCACATGCGCACACGTAAATTCAACCCAAATATTTATAATAATACTTTTTTGTTAATATTCGCCAAATCACGCACGATTATTTTGTGCAAAACAACGAGGTGCACCGACGCGTGCCGTTCGGGTGTCGGCAGGCTATACCCACGCCTCCCCCAGCGCCTCCAAAGGCGAATTATAGATTGCATATCACGCAATATTTATCGATGTATCGCTTGCAAGCAATACCGCACTTTTTGCATTTAACGCATATATTTGAAAACAATTATTTACAAAAACGTAGAAAAAGGGCATCTCGCAAAGGAGATGCCCTTGAGTATATTGCCGTTGCTGTTATACTACAGGAGTGTATATATAGCTATCGTTTTTCGGCAGAGCAACGGTGGTGATTCGTCTGGCGAACACATCGTTGATATAAACGCTCGAGGAGTTTGTAGCGAAGGAGAAGATCTGGAAGTCTGCCGCCGTCGCATCAGCCTCGGCTATCTGAACACCGCTCATAGTTGCCGCCGCGTTCTTCATAAAGCCGTTCGAGAGTCTCGTATGCTTCACGATAAGATCAAGCTGACCTACGTCGTAGTGATACTCGGAGCGTACCGTAATATCCTTCGTAAGGTCGATATCGGTGATCTCTATCATCTTCTGCGCGCTTGCTGCGTTATAGAAGGTGATCGTTCCGTCGCTTATCACGTACTTATAGGAAAGAATAACCTTGCCGTTTCTGTCAAGCATATTGATGAAGCCGGTATCGCCGTCCTTGTAACTTCTGAGATTCATGGTGAACTGAAGCTCCGCAAAGTTGAACTTTCCTGAGTAGCCGGGAGTTGTATACATAGTCACGGTCTCATTCTGAACGTTCAGCATATTATCGCGGTTCTCGGGATCGACTACCATAGTACCGCCGTTGACACCGATAGGCTTCTGATCCATCTCGTCAAAGTTATAGACACCGTATGCCACCATCTGACCGTACTGACAGCACTCCACGTTATCGAGATAGTACTCACCGGTCTCGTTCTTGAGCATAAGGATGGAGACGTTCTTCATACCGCCGGCTATCACGGTCGCATCGTAGAATTTCGAGAAGTAAGCCGTCTTGGTAATACCGTTCTGAGTTACCTTTACCTCGGCGTATTTGGTGCTACTGTCAACGGTGATACCGTTAGGATACACCCTGATCTCGAGGGTAGCCCACTGTGTAGAGTTGAAGGTAACAGACGCTGTCTCAGTTTCGAGCACCTGTGCATCGTCGCGTCCCTGGAGCGTAAGGGTGTTGCCGGACTTGGAAAGCTGGAGCATAAAGGTACTGCCAAGAGAGATCTGAAGAGGAACAGAGGTGCTGAGATTTTCAAATCTTATATCGGTCTTGAAGTAGTTATACGGAACGGCAGAGGAAAGATCCTTGCCTGCATTAAGAGATATGGAGTATCCGCTATCACTACTTCCGTCATCTACATAGAGAATGTGATTCGATGCATTATTGGGATCAACAATAACCTTGTTGGAGTGAGTTCCGTTATCATACTCAGCGGGTGCTTTACCGTCCTCGAAGGTGTAGATAGAGGTCACCGTCGCAACGAATTTCTCCGCAACCTTTGCGGTAGATATCAGATGTCTGAATATCGCCGCGTGGGTCGTATCTACGAGGCCCTTGCCGTCGCCGAAGTCATACTGTACCGCACCCTTGTATGCGGGAAGCACGGGGATACCCGTGATTCCGAGAACCTCGAGCACCATCTCGCGTGCGCCCTGCGCGAGTGCTACGCCGTTTACGTCACCCTCGTTGGAGCCGGGTACTGCCGCAGGCTCACCCTGAGAGGTCGAAGCGGAGCTGGTAGGCGAGTAGGAGAAGGAGCCGTCATCCTTGAGATAGATGCGGATCTTGTCGGCGGTGGTCTTGATGATAGCCGCCGCATCCTTCTTGAGAAGCGCTGCCGCCTCTTCAGCATCGTTTTCGCCGTTATCATTCTCGTCGCCGTCACCGCAATTTGCTATGTTGTTTTGAATGTTAAGTATTGAGAAGGGAGGATTGTATACCGCAACGATAGATTCGTTATATCCCTCTGCGGTCGCGCACATCATCTGTACCGCACCCTGCATAGCATAGAGTCTGTACGGTATTACAGCCTTCATCTTGTTATATACACCGCTTATCTTAAGTAGGCCGTTTATAGCGCCGTAGCTTGCGTAGTTATCTTTAACAAGATTACCGTTCGCATCAACCTCGGCATCTACCTGCCAGAGACCGTTCGGACCGAGACCGAGTCTTGCGCGCTCGTCCTGAACCGCCTGCTGCTTTATATTGAGGAACTCGATCGTAGCGGCTACGAACTCGGGTCCTGCCGCAATTATTTGAGTGCCCTGTGCAGTGATGGTGTTACCGAATGCGTAGTTGTTATTCGAGTAGAGGTCGCCCGTCCACATCGTATTGAGGTAATTCCGATAATTTGCAATACTCTGAAGATGTACGGGGTTAGAGGTGCTTGCCGTCATTACAACCTTGGATACAAGGGATGCCGCCGATGCACTTACAGAGTAAGTGAGCTTCGTGGTAGATTCCATACCCTGGAACTGTGCGGTATCACCGAGTCTGTACAGAGCGGAATCAAAAAGAAGGTTAGTCTCACCGGCAACGTAGGTAAGACCCGCGCCGTGATTTATAATACCGCTCGCATTACCAAGGTCACGCGCACGTCTCGAGTCACCTATATCGGTACGCCACTGAGGATGGTAGAATGCACCGTCGCGGTTGGACTGCATCATCTGTATCCATGCAGATGCCTTTGCTCTCTGCGTTGCGTTAAGAAGACTACGAAGCGAAGGAAGGTTCAGATTTTCAAGCACACCACTAGACTGTGCGGTGGACTCAATGTCAGGGAGATAACCGAAGTTATCGCGTGCCGAGTTCGAGTAGTAGATACCGCCCGTCTTGGGATCGTAGAGACCTGCGAGCCACTTGTAGGTATCAGCGGTAAAGAGACCGTCGATCTCCCTGAGCGAAGCTATAACAGCCTCAGCCTTAGCCGTATCTCCGGGATACATAGTGTAGATCTTATCGTATCTGTGCTCCCACGCATATTTTTTAGCCGCATCGTTTGCATTATCGTGATATACCTGCATCTTAGCCTCGATATCGTCGTAGTCGATACCCGACTTATCAAGCTCTGTGGGAATCGTGAGTAGCGGAGATGTAGTATTATATGCGGAAATGTTATCGTAGTAGAATTCGCCGTACAGCGCGCCCATCTGCCACAGGCGCACTTCTTTCAAACCGCCTTCGTCAGGTGTGCTTCCGTATTGATGCGAGCTTATAGCAACCGGCTTACCGTTTAGGTAAAGCACCATAGTAAAGCTTGTGTTGTCATGATAAAAATACTCGTAACGCACGTGATTCCATTCGCCATAAGCAAAGGGAACCTCAAGATCGTGTGCGGTTTTACTAGTTGCTGTACCTTCAACAGCCTTAAAGTTCAAGCTACTGTAGGTGTAATCGATTCGGCTCTGATGTACGTTGGAGTTCTTGTCGGAAAAATACATCTCGAGCATTGCATCACTTCCGCCGCTCGATGCAATGTACATATCAAATTCAACTACGCTTATATTACCCGAGCCCGAAACGTATACGTAGAAGTTACCGTTGTTTGTACCTCCGGTATAATCGTTGGTAGTCTCCTCATATATACGCAACACTTTATTTGTGTTGGTCGTATCATCTGGTGCATACACGATCTCGTAACCGCCGTACTCGTTGGTGGTAGAGCCGGAGATTGTTACTCCGTTATACTTACCGCTGATAGACTTGCTTCCCTCTGCGCTTACAGCCGCGTCATCAAAGGTCGCGATATTTATCTGCTGGAAGCTTGCAGTATATGCAACGGTACCGCCCGCCGCACCCGCGGTAGCAGTTCTCGAGAGAGTCTTCACACCGTCGGACCAGCCGAGGAAGAGATATCCGTCTCTGCCCGCGGTAACGGTGTAGGTCTCGCCGTATGCATACGTGCCTGCTCCGGTACCGTAATTAACGGTAACAACGGTAGGAGCGTAGTAGTTTGCGGTATATTCGTAGCTGTTACCTGCCATATCGGCGGTAACTTTTACAGTAAAGCTACTTTGGGTTGAGGTGGATGCGCCCGACCAAGCCTTGAATACGTACTTTGAGGCGGTTCTGTCGTTTGCTGTAACCGTGTAGTTCTCGCCTACCGCATACTTACCTGTTCCGCTACCGTTTGATACGGTTACGGTCACGGGTGCATAGTATTCGGATACAAGCTCGAGAGTCTTACCGGACATATCCTCGGTGACGGTGAAGCTGTACGTAGGGCTTGTGGAAACGATCTCACCGTCCAGAGCCCAGCCCTTGAAGGTCTGCTTGGATGCCGACTTATCGTCTGCAGTCACGGTGACCGTATCACCGACCTCATATTTAACACCAACGCCGCCGTTTACGATAACCGTAGCAGCGGGAGGCGCATACATAGCGGTAAGTCTTACGCTACCCTCGGGAGTGAAGGTGTACTCAGCCACATTCGAGCCGGATATAACAGTCTTGCCATCGGCGCTCCAGCCTCTGAAGCCCGTCATATTGGTAATACTTACGGTAACGCTCTCACCGGGTGTGAAGAGACCCGAGGTGTAGCCGTCCCCGAGCTTGCCTCCCTCGACCTCTACGAATACGAACTCATCGCCCGCAAATCTGTCATCACCCACTCCAAAAAGAGACTGTGCCGCCGCGCCGTACTCCAGCGTGCGGTTGTAGAGGATCACCTGATTCTTCTGCTTTGCAGTCTTATTCACGTCAGGAATGCAGGACAGATCGAACAGTCTCTCGTGCATATACTCGAGAACGCTGTATCTGATCACGTCGCTGTAATAGGTCTCGCCGTCTACGGTAACGTAGGCTCTCGCGTAGATATCCTTGACGATATCCTTTGCCGCGATGCCCTCCGTCCTAACGTAGGGCTTGCCGTAAACAGCAGTGCCCACGAGGCTCTCATCATCCACGTAGCCGTAGATCTCTTT
>JAZRBV010000067.1:0-7679 GCA_045635225.1 Eubacteriales bacterium | reverse complement strand
GACGGTCTTGCTTGTCCGTATGCCCTCGTCGTTGTAGGTAAACGAGTAAGTGTTACTACCCTTGACAGCGCCTGTCAGCTGTCTGCCGGTCCACGTGAATGTATAACTATTTCCGTTGTAGTAGCTGAGAGGGTTGCCTATTTCATCATAAGTGATGCTCTGTCCTCTGTAGCTTGTGAGAAGATCTCCCCACTCGGAGTCTGTATAACCGTAGGTATAGGTAGTTATGGGATTAGATGGCGGAATCAACGGACCTACCACGGCATAAGGCTCCCAGAGATCTCCGCCGCCCGATGATGTGCTGATCTTCTGGCTCGTGGTCTTTATCAGATTACCCGCATCGTCGTAGGTGTAGGTAAACTGCCTATCCAGTACGTAGTTTGTCTCCTTGACAAGTTGTCCAAGAAAGCGTAACAGCAAGCATTACGTTTTAGGGACAAATGGCCGGTGTTGTGGTAGTCCGGCCCTTAAATGGTACAGAAATATTCTTTTAAATTTGAGTCGGTATGAACAAACGCGACGCTTTCTGACGTGTATATTATCCTTTGTTCCTTAATTGCCACCTTCTGTATTGTCGAGTGAAATTTGGATTCCTAGTTGAGGTGTCTTTAGTTTTAGCAAATTTTCCTTGAATTGATAAAGCAATCCTGTTTCAGTATTCATATAGAAGCAACAATTGTGAGCGCTCAGTGTTCCCCCATCATCTATTTCCATAAAAACTTCGATTAGAACATGACCTAATTTGTCCTTGTGTAAAAACCGCAAAGTTATACAGGGTGTCGTTGTATCTCCTCTTGTGCCATTTTGCCAACATGCATGGTCCGCATTTCCAGACAGAAACATTTCAATTTTACTGTATAAATCATCAATTAGGTCATCTGTTGTGTATACTTTCCCTCGTACAGCTATGAATTCAGTTTTGCATTCTATCGCCATCTGAAAGAATTCAATATCTTGCCAAAATCGTGTAATTATTAAACTATCACCCATGTAGTTACCCCTTAAATTTGAAATCATCAAATACTTGAATTATAGTATTGTATACAAAGTGAATTTCCACGCCATTAACATTGGAAGCCATTTTTACCCATCCTTCTGTTGACGGCCACCGAGGATCTGTCATTGTTATTGGCAGTTGTTTTGCACCATCAAGCGGATTTGCTTTTACTTGCTCCATTGCGAGTTTTTCTTTCAAATTTTGCGGTGTCGTTCTGCCAGTTGAGCCACGTGATGTATAGACGTCTGTCATAGTGGATTGCTGGCTTTTAGACATTATATAGCCACCATATCCACCCACCAACGCACCGCCTGCTGTAACTGCTACTGTTCCCCAATTTCCTTGGTCATTGAACTCTTGCACAGAATCCGAAGTGGAAGCAGCGGACAAAACTGCCAAACTGTAGACAGTCGCTGAACCAATGAAAGCTCCGGCGGCAATAGTTGATGCTGTAGTTGCAGCCGCTACACCACTACTAACCAGACACACTGCCGATGCAGCTGCTGCAAATCCTCCACAGGTTACCACTGTTGCTACAGCACAGCCTACAACAATAGCTGCGCCTAAAGCCCAATGCCACCAGGCTTCTCCGGTAGGATCAATCCTATTAACAGGATTATTTCCACAATAAGCAAACATATTGTAACCCATCAAACCGGTCCCGGTAGAAATGTACTTGTCCGCATTTATAAACCTACTCACCACGGGATCATAATACCTCGACTGCAGATAATACATTCTAAGGTCTGCGTCGTAGTAATAACCTCTGTATCGGAAGGGGTTATACGTGGCTACGGTATTATTGACATGAGTTGTGGTGGTGAAGTTACCCCATGCGTCGTAGGTGTAAGAGATAAGCTTGGTACCCGCGTTGTTGTATACGGCTACCACGTTTCCGAACACGTCGCGCTCGAACCAATAGGTGCTCCACGTATTAGTAGTAGAAGCTGTGTTCTTATGCTGCATTCCGATAGGACTGCCATTCACGTCATAGAGGTAAATAAGCAGGTTATTACCCCACTCCTCACCGACGATAAGAGAACCGCTCAAATAGTACTTATGTACCACCCCGTTCACTGTTTTAGAGGTTCTGAGCCCCTCGTCGTTGTAGGTAAATGACAAAGTATTACCGTTGTTTGCTGCAGTCATAAGACGCCTACCGTCCCACGTAAACGTGTAGCGAGAGCCGTTATAATAAGAAAGCGGGTTACCTATAGCGTCGTATCTTATTACACCATTATTGTAAGCGGTGAGCATGTCACCCCAGACAGTACTGCCGTAGGTATAAGTATCTACGTCAATGGGCGTAAGCGAGTCAAGACTTCCCGTTGTGTAATTGTACGTGCTCTTTTTGATAATATTTCCTGCGTTGTCATACTCGTAAACGAAGGTCTTGCCCAAAGGCTGATTACACTCCCGGACGAGCTGCTTGACATGATCATAAGAGTAATACACACGCTGCTGAGTGCCTGAGTTTATACCGACCGACATTATCAGGTCGCGCTGATCATATGAAAGAGAGTAATTGACAGAGCTTTGCGACGAGTCGTTACCTGTGCTCACCGTCATACTGGATATCTGATCTGACGTAGATCTGTAGTCGTACGTAACGTTGCTCCTATATCCTCCACTTGCCGTTCCGGTTACAGTTATAGGTCTGTCATAGTCATCATAGGTATAGTCAACACTATACGATGCCTGCATCGCGGATACCGAGTACGAATTGAGCACTCCGCTGTCACGGTAACTGTATGAATAATTAACAGTTGCATCCAGCGGATTTGCAGAAACGTAGTACGGTATTTTATGCCTTGCCGATACTATACGTTCCCTATCGTCATATGAATAATTCGTTGAGATATTGACGTAGTGATCTTCGGTGGAGTACTCGGACGTTTCAATCAGCTGTCCCCTTATGTTGTAAATAAATACGGTGGTGCTGTCGTTTATAAGATCACTGACGCTAAACAGCTGTCCGTCCTCGGTGTACATATACTCATATGCACATTCTCGCGTTCCGTCATTATGAGTATACCATATTTCCGTCAACAATTCAAGAGTATTGTACACATATTCTACAATAAACCCATTTGCATACGTAGTTTTTATATGCTTACCGTTGTTTTCGTTATACTCGTAAGTGGCAAGAATGTTATTACCTACTTGGATCCTCGTATTATTATGATAAACATCATATCCGAAAACATAGGTTGTAGAGTCTGTAACGATTCCCAGAATATTGCCGTATCCGTTATACACATAAGATACTGACTCCTTATCCTCTGTAGTGGTATATGTCGTATCTGTCGTATAAGTTGCCGGTTTGACCGCGATAAGCCTGCCTAGTGCATCGTACTCATAGGCAAAGCCTCTGGTGCTGCCCTTCTGAATTTCCGCGAGCAATCTTCCGTTGCTCTCATCATAGTGATAAAGCATTGTCGCACCGCGCGCAGGATATTCAGCCTTGAGAGCTCCAAATATTTTAGAATCAGATGCGGTTATATATGCATAGCTATCTCTATGACTATCTGACGACGATGTAGAACAGGTCTTATAGGTTTCTGTACATAAGCCGTATGTATTGTACGTATATTCAACTGAATAGATCTTATTTTTTGATATTTCAGCATCGGGATCATCGGCAGTGAAGGGATATCTCTTCGTACCACCGGCATTATCACTAGTATTGTCTTCGGTGTTATTATCATCATCAGTACTATTACTAATGATATTTAAAAATGTATAGTGTGTCTCTTCGAGCAAGAGAACACCGTCTTCATCGTATTCGTAATCGGTAAGCTCACCCTCGTCGTTGGCAACCCTTGTAAGGTTGTTAAAATAATCATACTCGTAGAAGATGTTGCCACTAGAGCGCATCTCAATTATTACGTTACCGTTCTCGTCATATACGTTTTTGGGTTGATTCTCCCCGTCTTGAACGGATAAATTATCGAAATACGCATAGCCGCCAGCAGCTTGATAGGAATACTGACACTCTATTTCCATCTTATACACATACATATCGCCAAACGAAACTGTTCCGTCGGGTAAACGTGTATTAAAGTTGAATGAAAGAAACTGCCATTGATTCTCGCTACACTCAAACTCGTAGAAATATTCCATAACGTCGAGATTATCAATATCTCCGTTATAGTAGTACACCTTAACGCCTATACCGAATTTACCACCCGGTATTATAGAATCGGAATATCCGAATCCCGACACGATATACGTAGCTTCGGTAGTTATATCGGTTGAATCCGATATAAAGTTATCCTCGGTATAGAAGGTATGGGATATGGTTTTTTCATCCTCGGGACCTTCCGATACCAGCATCGCAACATTTCCAAAAGGAGCTTCTACCGTAGGCACGTCAATTGGTCCCCAGAAATCAAATACGGTGTTTATCATTTCTCCGGACTGATTTATACCAGTGTCGTCAAATCTGCCCATAGTAACGTAATCGTATTTTCCTACTCCGCATCCATCGGAAAGCGTTACGTTATCTATCTCAACCTTATATCCTGTACTTCCCGCACCTCTCGTTGCGCTGATAACTATCTTAACATTATCGCCTCCGTTCACATTTGATGGTACGGTGAATGCCATAGCAGCTGTCATATTTTCACTTTCGTTGTAAACATCGGCAGCTATTTGCTTGGAAGACAGAATAGTCGTTTCAGATCCGGTCAAAGAAAAGGCAGTTATAGCGAGTTCGAGATTCTTATTGGAGATATCATCGTACGTAAAGGATACAGTATATTCACCGGCAGTAAGAAAGACGCATTGAGATAAATATGCGTTAGAGAGAGTTCCAAGATTAAATTCCGCATAGCGCAGTTTGGAGTTTAAACTCCGAGGCGATACGTTTGATGAATATTCCCAATACTCAAGTCCGTAATGAAAGTTTCCGTTTATCAAGTAATTGGATATGGAACCGCCTATAGTATAGGTTTCCTTAATATTATTCTTTACGTTCTCTTGCTCCTCGTACGAGCCTGATGCCGCACCGTATATTTCGGTTCTTGCGTAGTTGGTCGTATAGGTACTCTTCACACGGGCGTAGCTATCGAAAGTGTATCTGGTGATGAGATTATCCTCTTTTATCGAGAAATCGTCATCTGTACCGCTTGTTTCCACCTCGGTGTATCCGTTGTAGTAGGAGATACCCACAGTCTGACCAACACTTCCGTTCGATCCGTACTCCGAAACAGACGTAACCTTGCCGTTTGTATAGGTGTAGGTTATGTATCTTGCCGACATATTGTCCTTTAGCTGTGTTATCTGTCCCGCGCTGTCGTAGCTATACTCCGCCGTAGCGTCTACGGTAACGCCCGTGGTAGCTCCCGACGTATAGTAGGCGGAAAGTGTATCGGAAGTATCGCAGTGCAGCTTTTCGAGTCTTCGCAGATATTTAGTTGCTGTAACAGATATGCTTCCGTTATATGTATTGGAATATTTGAATACCGTCGCTTCCTTGCTCGTAGAGTTGTATATCGCATATAAAACGCCTGCGTCGGTATAGAGCAGATCGAGCATATCTATCGCAGTACTACCGTTAGGTTTTAGACTGATTTTCGTAGGTCTGTAGCTTGAAGAGTCTACTGTTATCTCCATAGAGTTGCCGACTCTGTCGGTGATCTTCGTAAGATACCAGCCACCCGTAGTGTTCGAAGGTGCGGTTGTCATCTTGGTGTAGTACTTTACAGTGCGGTTAACGTCTGTGAGAGTAAGATCATCCGCGAATAACGGTGTCATCGTAAGCCTCAAGCCATCCTCGTCAACGTAAGTGCCTGAGCCCGGATTAACAAAGAAGTCGTGCTCGGTTCCGTCTGCATCAGATAGAGTATATCTGCTGTTTGTTATTCCTGTGAGCGGATTTGTATACGTTCTACGTATCACGGTTTCACAGAGATTCAGTTTAAATCCGTAAGGCATATACGAGGTCGGAAGAGCTATGTCCGAATTGGTATACGTGTATGCCTTATTCGCCAAATTTGAGTTATATGCCAAAGCTACGGTAAGCGGCATAAGATAATCTGTCGTGCTCTGAGCGGATATACCTAGCGTCATCTTTCCGGTTGCGAGATTTATACTGCTGTCTCCCGCAAGTCCTGCGGACTGCGAGGTGTACGAGTAATAGCTCTCTATGCCATTCGTATCAACATATGTAACAGAAAACACAGGAGCAAAGCCGTCGCCCTCGCTGCTGTGGAAAACGGTGTAGTTGTTTGCCGTAACACCGTCGGGAATAGCGAAGCGCAAACCGAATTTTTTCGTCGGATTCTCAAGCCAGTATCTGTATATCTCGGTCACATTCCAGCTTGTCTTATCATTCGACGTCAGCGCGATATCGTAAGGTTCTATCTCGTAATCTCCGTATGTTCCTACGTTCTCTAGCGTCAAACTGGTATCCCAGTAATTAGTTACCATATACACGCCTACGTAGTTGTTTAATCCCGAGTGCTTCTGCATAGTGAACGTAGCATTACTAGGGTACGCAGATGCAGGAATAGTAGGTATAGACGAGGATTTCCAATATATGCTTTCAATGTCTGAAACGCTAAGACACGAGGAAGTGTGGTTTACAATGTTGCTATTCGACACGTAGAGATCTGTCGCCGAGTCCACAAACGTACCAATCGTCGGATCCACCGTTATGGGATAGACTCTCTCCTCGGCGTTCATCCAGTCGGGAGAGACCGAGACGGTGAGGGTGTATTTGCCGCTTTCGCCGCCTGTGAGGGTGTAGCCTGCCGCGTCGCGCGGAGCGTATGCGCCATCGGCGTCGAAGACGACGGGCGCGGGGATAACGTAGGCGGTCTCGCCCGAGGCATCGGCTATACGGACGTCGCCCGTATCGGTGAGAGCTGCCGTAAGGTTGTTCAGCGCGAGCTCGAAGGTGAAGGTGTAGCTGTCAAGGCGTTCCTTGACTATAATATTCTCCTTCACGTTGAGCGAGCGCACAACGTACTCGAGGTCTACGCCCTCGAGGATATCCTCGTAGAGGATGCTCGAGGTGAGGTTCTCGAGGTTGGCGAGCTTACCGAGGGTGGTCTCCTCCCTCTCATCGGTCGAGTGATCGCTCGTTACTCTGCCCTCTGTCTTTTTTATAGCATCTATGAGGCTGAGGGTTATCTTAGTATTATTCTCGTGCAGTGTGAAGAGCGTTCCGTTACCGGTTATCTTCTTCGAGAACTTAACACGCGCGTTTGACGTAGAGTATTCACTGCCAACGTCGGAAAGACGGTTATCTATGTCAAGAAAGGAACCGTCGGCACCGACGTAGTGCACGGGCGCATCGTACGCCATAGCCACGTACGAGCCATCCTCGAGGCGAAAGTGCTTTACACTCTCCTCGCGAAGCTCAGTGACCTCGTACACGTCGCGAAGTGTCGTATACGCGTCGGTAGAGTTATCGCCCGACTGCACAGTATCGCCGTTAGCCGAGCCGTCACCGATAGATGCGATAGCACCGAGCGCCTCGGCATATACCACCGTCGGCGGCACTGCGAAAAGGATCAGTAATGTCAGAATTAGTGACGTGATCCTGATGAATGTTTTTCGTCTGAATACTGATTTTTTCATAGTTTTAATTTCCTTTCGTTTTCATATATTTGATTTTAGAGGGTGTCCCTCTATATATAATAAAACACAAATGACACGCGAAAATTTGCACTTT
>JAZRBV010000066.1:0-3858 GCA_045635225.1 Eubacteriales bacterium | reverse complement strand
AAGCCAAGTGCGCCTGCAAGCTCCACGTTTTTTACGCCTTGTCCGCCTTGTGACAAGCGGTAAAGCCACACGATATATTTTACTTGAGAAAACGTAAATTTTACGTTGTTATCCAAGACTAACCTCCGTTTTTTAGAAAAGGGATGCGACCGTAAGGTACACATCCCTTAACCTAATTAGTTTTGTTTGTTGCCTGTTTCTTTCGTTACGTTAGCACATCCGCCGCAGTTTCCTCCGCATTGTTTTGCGTAGGGGCAACCAACACATTTTTCACCGCGCTTTTTTGCGCGAACGATATAGAATACCGCCGCGCCTACGATCAGCACGATAGCGGCGATTGCTATATAATCAACGATACCCATAATTATGCCTTCAGAGCATATTCTTTTTTCAGCTCTTTATTCTTCTTAATGATTGCTACGGTAAAGATTGCCGCAATTGCAAGCACGATAGCCCAACCAACGATAGGCATCCAAGTAGCGCCGAATGAGCCGCCCGTGAAGAGTGTTCCGAAGAAGAACACAAGGAAGCCAATTGTATATCCAACCGCGAACTGAAGTCCGATACCTGCCCACAGCCACTTCTTGCTCTTGATCTCGGAGTTCATCGCGCCCATAGCCGCAAAGCAAGGAGGCGTGAAGAGATTGAACATAAGGAATGCAAGACCTGCAACAACGGTAAGACCGCCCATATTTGCGCCGGTAACTGCGCCGACCGCTTCAAGATCCTCATTGATCAGATGCTCAAACATAAATACGGTTGCGAGAGTGGAAACAACGCACTCCTTTGCAATAAATCCGGTAACTGCCGCAGCCGCAAGCTGCCAAAGAGCTACACCAACGATAGGAGCAATTACGTATGCGATAGGCGTTGCGATGGTTGCAAGAATGGAATTAGACGGATCTTCGACCATTTGGAAGTTCCAACCGTAGGTCTGCATCATATAAACGACGAAGTTACATACGAGGATAACCGTTCCTGCCTTAACTATGTAAGCCCAACCTCTCTGACACATCGACTTGAAAGCCAAGCCGAAGGAAGGTCTCTTATACTCGGGAAGCTCAATGATGAAGAAGGACTTTCTTGCCTTGTATCCGTTAAGTGCGTTAACGAGAAGTGCGCAAAGAAGAATGATAACGATACCTGCAAAGTACATCAGCGTACCAACCCACTCGGCATTGTCAAAGAATGCGCCTGCAAAGAGTGCGATTACGGGGAGCTTTGCACCGCAAGGCATAAAGGGAGCGAGCATAGCGGTCGTTCTGCGTTCACGCTCGTTGCGGATGGTACGGCAAGCCATAACGCCGGGGATAGCACAACCCGTGCCGATGATGAAAGGAATAACAGATTTGCCCGAAAGACCAACCTTCTTGAAGATAGGATCAAGAACAACGGTTGCGCGGGACATATAACCGCAATCCTCGAGGAGTGCGATGAGGAAGTACATTACCATAACAAGAGGCAAGAAGCCGACAACGGCTGCAACGCCTTCTATGATACCTTCAAGAATGATAGCTTGAACAAGATGATGCGCACCACCGAGCCAGCCTTCAACGATGCCCTTAAACCAACCGATGCAATCTACCAGTCCCCAAAGGTGAGTTTCACCGATGTCAAGACCTTCGGAGAGCCAAACACCGGGACCAGCCTGCGAAATCCAGAACACCGCCCACATAATGAGAGCGAAAATCGGAATACCGAGCCACTTATTTGTGAGAACCGCGTCGATCTTATCGCCCACGTTCTTATCCTTGGTAAGAACCTTACGGGTTTCTACTGCCGAAACGATTTCATTAACGAAAGCAAAGCGCTCTCTGTCTGCCGCTTCTACGGCATCCTTATCGGCGAGGTCGATCTCTTTCTGAACGTAAGGAGCTTTCTGCTCTACGCCTACACGGGCGATTACAGCATCAATCAGTGCTTTCAATCCTTTAGAGGATGTAGAAACAGTGGTAAGAACGGGACATCCGAGCTTTGCGGAGAGCGCGTCCACGTCGATCTTCGTGCCTTTCTTTTCATTAAGGTCGCTCTTGTTGAGAGCTACGACCATGGGAACGCCAAGCTCTAAAAGCTGCGTGGTGAAGAAAAGGCTACGGCTAAGATTGGTAGCATCCACGATGTTGATAATAACATCGGGATTTTCTTTTTTCACGTAGGAGCTTGTGATGCTTTCCTCGCTCGTGAAGGGAGACATGGAGTATGCGCCGGGAAGGTCAACGGCAATCAGCTGTTCACTGCCTGCATACGCCTTTTTAATGGGATGTTCTTTCTTGTCAACGGTAACACCAGCCCAGTTGCCGACCTTCTCGCTTCGTCCGGTCAGAGCATTATACATGGTGGTCTTACCTGAGTTGGGATTGCCCGCCAAAGCAATTCTCATAATGGATTTCCTCCTTATTTTGATCCTTTCGGATATAAATTACTGTCTTAAACATCGGTTAGCAATTGCTAACCGCAAGGCTAAAAAATAATCAGCCTGCAAAAGTATGCTTCACTCGGTATCTTAATGGCATACAAGATTATATGATGATTGCTTCTGCAAGCTGATTATCGATATTATATCTGCCGTCCTTGATGGCGACGACAAGACCGCCCTTGAGGTGGCGAATTACGGTGATACCTTCACCGCTGTAGCATCCAAGGGAGAACAAAAAGGCATTGAGCTCTTCGTCATCGGTTTCGATTTTGCTTATGATGTATTCTTTTCCGTCCTGTGCCTCACGAAGATTCATCGTATGCTCCTTTCTCCAATAGGGTTTGATATATAGCAGTTAGCAATTGCTAACCGATGAATATTATACTCTATTTTTCCTTCTATGTCAATCATTTTCATCGACTTTTTTCATTTTCGTAGGCTTCTACAAAGCGGTTAGCGATTGCTAACCGCAATTCTTATAATCTTGCACAAATTTGTTAGTATGGACTAATTTTCGCCCATTTTACTTGAAAAAATCTCTTTTCTGTGTTATAATAACCTCACGGGCTCGCTCTTGTAAGGAGCGAGCGAGGGGCTTAGCCCCAAAATCAGGGATTTTGCCGTGAGAACATTGGCAAAACACAGGTCGTGTTGCGACACGAAAGACTTTGTCTTTCATCAAGCCGAAACGGCTTGTAGCGCTGTGTTTTGGCATAATATACTAAACTTGCAGAAAGGAAGGTGACATCTATGGCACTTCACGAATCGGGACAGATGTATCTCGAAGCAATATACGTTTTATTACAAAAGAATGAGAAGATCCGCGCCATTGATGTCGGTGCGTATCTCGGATATACAAAACCTTCTGTAAGCCGTGCCATCGGTATTTTGAAGAAAGGCGGGTATATCACAGTCGATGATGAGGGTTATATTTCAATGACTCCTGTCGGAAACGAATTGGCTGAAAAATTGTTTGAGCGTCATACTGTTCTCACCAATATGCTTGTAGCTCTCGGCATTGACGAAGAAACTGCAGCCGAAGATGCTTGCCGCATTGAACACGTAATCAGCGACAAGTCGTTCAATGTGGTAAAAAAGCATTATTTCGATTTCAAGAAATAATGGTAAACGAAAACCGCTGTAATTTTCATCCCCGCAAGGATGGAGATTACAGCGGTTTTGTATTTTCTGAGGAAAGGTGTCAAACTGCATTTTTACAGTTTGGGTACCATTTTCGAGGAAAATATATGGGGTGTCCAGAGGGGCGCAGCTCCTTGGTTCTGGGTTTCCAATAGGGGCGAGAAGCATCCCTGTTGGCACACGATTTTCCTTGGAAAGTCTAGTGTGTTATACCTTTTGCGACCGCTGGCGACGGAAAGGGGTGTCACCGCCCACGACACACCTTCCCGTTGACAGCAGAACAGCCGGTATTTGTGAGACGG
>JAZRBV010000065.1:0-145261 GCA_045635225.1 Eubacteriales bacterium | reverse complement strand
TGATCGCCAAGGCTCCGCCGATGAATAAAGCGAAGGAGTCCGAGGACAAAGAAAGGAGAGACGATGAAGGTTGACGTTCTGAACGGAAAGCTGAATAAGACCTACTTTACGATGCTCTTCTCTGCCATAGCCAGCACGATCGTCTCTACCATCTACTCCACGGTGGATATGATCTGTGTAGGTCACTATGCGGGACCTGACGGTGCGGCATCTATAGCCTGTGTCAATCCTCTGTGGGCGCTGATGTTCGCCTTCGGTGTTATGACAGGTGTCGGCGGTGCGGTAATGATGTCAAACAGACGAGGCGCAGGCAACGAGAAGGCTGCCAACGAGTACTTCACCGTCGCTGTGAGTGCCTGTATGATAATGGCGGCTGTGCTCGTAACTGCCTATGCGATCTTCCTCGAGCCTCTGCTAGTCCTCTTCGGAGGCAAGGGCAACGTGCTCACCCTGTCGCTCGAGTATATGAGAGCTATGCTATTCTCCGTGCCTACCTTTACGCTCTGCGCCTGCTTTGCGACCTTTGCCAGAAATGACGGCGAGGCACTCATCCCCACGGTGGCTACCATCGTCGGCGGTGTGATCAACATCTTCCTAGACGTCTTTCTCGTCTTTACCTGCGATATGGGTGTCAAGGGTGCGGGGCTTGCAACGGGTATTGGACAGGTTGTAGCGTTTCTTATTGTGTTATCCTACTTTTTCACCAAGAAATGTAATCTTAGATTTACAAAAGTTGAGAAAATTCCCGAAATACTACTAAAAATTGCGACCGTGGGTCTTGCAGCATTTGTTATAGAGATAACCTCGGGAGTCACATCTGCGGTACATAATATTGTCATCACGGATAATCTGTCAAACGCGCACCTTGCCGTCTATGGCACGGCATCCACTCTGATGATAATGTTCTACTGTCTCTTTAACGGCATCGGTACGGCGATGCAGCCACTTGTTGCTACCGCGTTCGGTGCAGGCAACGAGGATAGAGTGAAAAAGACGATCAAGCTCGCATTCCTCACCGCGGCCGTGATGGCCGCCCTGTTCTTCTCGGTCTGTCAGGCATTCCCCGAGACGATACTGAGGGTATATATGGAGGTAAACGACGAGGTGCTCGCAGTAGGTCCTCGCATAGTGAGGCTCTACTCCATCTCCCTGCTCGCCATAGGCTTCTCAATGGTGTGCAACTACTACTTCCAGTCGACCCTCCTGCGCTCCGCGTGCGTGCTGATATCTGTCTTAAGAGGTCTTGTGTTCCCTGTGCTCCTGGTACTCACGATCCCCCTCGCTGTCGGTTACGACTACATATGGCTCGGCACTCCCGTCGGTGAGATACTCACCCTTGGTGTCGCGGCGTTGATCTTTATTAAGGCGAGAAGAAAAAGAAGATTACAGCTTACGGCTTAACAACAAAACGCAAAAAGCAGCTCAAAAAAATAAAGATCCCCCCGTCAAACGGGGGGTATTTCAGTTTCGGGTAAAACCCTAAATGTTACCGGCGACGCACAAGTGCGTTTTAGATTGGCCTGCCAGCCATGCATTGTTACGTACACCCCGCAGAAGCGGGATTAAACCAAAGCCTCCCTTGTGTAAAGGGAGGTGGCATTTTCTGAGGAAAATGACGGAGGGATTGTAATAAGCGAAAAGCCTTGCAAACAATCCCTCAGTCGCTTTGCGACAGCTCCCTTTACACAAGGGAGCCTTTGCCTCAAAAACATTTTGCGCTGATTTATATTTGCATTATGTTTATCGGCAATAGCCTCTTTTGAACCACGCGACTATCGCGTGGTTTTCGTTATACAAAAAACGGAGATGCGATTTTTGCATCTCCGTTTTTTTGTTTTTAGAAGTCTTGCTTCGGGAACTCGATGACGTCATCGTCCTTGTTATCATCATCGGGGGTCTCGTCGCCGTCGGTATCTTCATTACCGCCGTCGGTTTCGCCGTCGCCGCCCTCTGTGGAGCCGCCGTCGGTTTCGCCGCCGTTCTCGGAGCCGCCCTCGCTGGTGCCGTCGCCACTTCCCTCTCCGCCGTTACCCGAGTTCGGGGTGCAGGCGGTGAGAGCAAGTGCGAGTATCAGCATAAGCGCGATAAGTAATCGTTTAGTCATTAGGTCCAGCTATCAACGCTATCGTCCTCACCGTTGAAGTTGGAGGTGGTGATAACGTCCTCGGAGGAGAAAACGATTATCTCGAGCTTTGCTTCTTCGTATATAAGCTTGTTAGTCATTATTTTTTCCTCCTTTAATTAGTTAGCCTTGTAAGCTTCTGCAGCTGCGCCGTAGTAGTAGAGAGTGATAGCAAGGTTTGCCATCTCAACGTTTTCAGCGTTCTGCTTCGTGTAAGCGTAAGCGTTTACGCTGTAGGTAACAGTGGTAGTATCGTCAACAACGATAGTTACAGTGTCGTTGAACTGAAGCGCGGTAAGAGCATCGGAGTATGCGATATATACGCCGTTGCCAAGGTCTTCAACCTTTGCTGCTACATCGTTAAAGGTAACTGTAGCATCAGCATTAAGCTTAACGTAGATTTTGTTTACGTAGTCGAAGTTAACGCCGACTGCGGTAACCTTCTCGTTGTTGGTGATGGACTTGCCGGGGTTGGTCTCGATAACTCTGTCCTCGGTATAGTTTGCATCGTCGTCCTCGTCAACGTAATCAGCTGCTGCTACGCAGTACTCGAGAAGTGCCTGTGCAAGAATAGCAGTAGACTTGGTGGTAAGATATCCCATTGCAGCAGTCTCAACGCTGTACTCGGTCTTTTCGAATACTACTTCATCGTTGAGGTAAAGAGCTGCAGATACATTTACCTGATAGTTCTGAGGAGCTATGCCGGTAAGAGCGAACTTGTACTCGCCTGTCGCTTCGTCATAGATAGCCTCGGTAACAGTGACAACCTTACCATTTTCAAGAGTGAATACTACCTTATAATCAGCAATGTCAGCATCCCCGGGAATGGAAACGTAGTAGTTAAGAGTAAGGGTCGAACCAAGAGCAAGAGATGCGCCGCTGAAGTAAGAATCGGGAGTTTCAGACTCTGCTTCAGTAGGAGTAAGGGTGAGATCCTGTTTCTGAGTTCCCTTGTAGAATGCAAAGTAGTCACTACCACTGGTGCTGTTAAGAGAGAGGTATCTGTTACCGTCGCCTGCAGCAAAATAGACGTTATAATATCCATTTGTTACAACTACGGTAAATTTAATAGCATTTTCCTCGGATACAAAGATGCCGGTGTTTTCAGACTGCCAACCAAGATAATTAGCTTCACCACCAACAAGCACATAAATGAGGTACGTTCCATCTTCATTCTTTACGAACGTAACTTCGGTTGCTTCTGCCAATACGGTAGTAGCCGCATAACGCTTGCCGGAGTTAAGAGTGTTTGTCATATACCAAATAGATTCATTGGTACGAGTAGTCGAGACGTAATATGTACCGGAGTAATCGGTGCCGGAGGTAGTTGCATTTAAATAGCCGCAATCATAGCAAACATTGTAAGAGCCAAGGTTGTGATCGAGCATGTCAATATCTTCGGTATAGGTATGAGTTGCATCGTTCTCACAAGTAAAGGTCATAACACCCTTTTTAGTACAAGTTGCAGGAGTAGTCACAACACCTTCTCCGTATGCATGCTCAAGCTTGTCAATGGACTCAACCGATACTATCGTGCCGCATAAATTACAAGTAACCGTGATCGTTCCCGATTCAGTACAAGTAGCATTTTGAGTATCAGTCGTGGTATCGTCATGAGTACAAGCAGCTGCTGCCTCAAGGGTAGTAGCATAGAAGGTAGAACCGCCGGAAACCAAAACGTAGAATGCTACCGTCTGATTTGCGATATTTGTGGTAGTACTCGTGGTATAGCAGCGAAGATCCTGAGCATTATAGATACCCAGATAACGACCGGTGCCGGTATGCTTCAAATAACCGGAAGAGGAATCTATGGTAAATGCCTTGGCATCATTATTGCCTACACGAACACCATTATTGGTGCTGGTGCAGTAAAGCCAAGTAGATGTTGATCCATTGGGGTGAATATTCAAGCTGCCGCTATCGTTAACGATATTCCACTTGAGGTTATCAGCTATATCAGACGTGATCTTGCCACCCTCAATCGTCACAGCTACCGCTGCAGGAGCGCTTCCAGTACCGTTACCATTCGTAACAGCATAGGCGCCCTTACTGGAAGTCCAAACCATTACTACGATGTCGGAAGAGCCTATTTCATTCACATCCGTCTCAACCCAACCGTTGTTCGAGGTATCGCCGAAAGACCAAGTATAAACTGCGTAGAAGGTAGTATCCTCGGTAATCGGTACAGGCGTTCCAGCCTTGTAAATAACAGGCTTTTCTTCGGTTTCACCGTCTATAGTGGATTTTGCCCAGCCTGCAAATACATATTCATACTTGTTGTACTTGCTGGGAATAACACTCGAGTCGGGCATAGTCGCGCTAATCGTGGTTTGATTTGCAGGAGTTTCAACGCCATCTGGAACTACGAAGTTAACTTCGTAACCAAGAGCAGGAAGTATCTCTTTAGTACCAACTTCAACTCCACAGTCATCACAAACTTCTACGCGATAACCAGCATCGCCCTTGGTAGGGAGAACCTCTTTAATAGAGGTATTAGCGTGCTCACAATCTCCAGCGACAGCAGGTACAAACTTGTAGATCTGCGGCAAAACCATGCTGCTAGAAGGATTAGACGTATAAGTTGTAAAACGAGGGTTATTTACATTGTACAAGAAACGACCATAAGAAGAATTTGTGCTCTGAATCGTAGCGTTACCATCAGCGATAGTAATTTTCCACGTTGTCGTACCGCTACCCCATGCTACTTTCTTGACATCAGTTGCGCCCAGAAGTTTGCCTGAAGCATTAGCGAATGTCCACTTATCAGCAGAACCGCCAATCGTGAGTACGGCTGCCTTTGCAGGAAGTGTTGCTATCGAGGACGAGTCAAATGTAACCGACACGCTAGACATATACTGGCTAGTGATATCGCCGGCAACAGTGCCTTTTGTGTTGCTAACAATTACAACCTGATCACCAGCGGCGAGGGTGGATGCATCGGTAACGAGCTCCCACGTGCCGTCCTCTGCCGATGCAGTGAGAGTAAGCATAGGCACTACGGCTGCTGCTACTACAAGCACTACGGTCAAAAGAAGGGGTAAAAATTTCCTTTTCATTTTGAGTTTCCTTTCTAATTTTGTTTTTTAATTTTTAATTTTATTTAGTGCAATAAAAATACATTATACATTATAGAGATGTGAATGGTTAAAGTCAAGTATATAGTAGGTTTGTGTCGTATTTTACATATTTTTGGCGAAAAGTACAAGGATAAAAATGGATACGAGGAGATGAGAGAATCCGCCATAGGCGGATGAAATCTGCTACGGCAG
Organism: Eubacteriales bacterium; assembly: GCA_045635225.1. Classification (GTDB taxonomy): domain Bacteria; phylum Bacillota; class Clostridia; order Oscillospirales; family CAG-272; genus UBA1740. Next base: position 139,870 of record JAZRBV010000065.1, on the reverse strand, counting down.
GTGAAATCCGTCCGGCGGACGGGTTGAGGGAGAAACGGACGGGCGGAGCTGGGCGATACGGAGAAAATCCGTCATAGACGGAAAAAGCCCATCAAAAGGGGGCGGAAGAAATGGGAAATAGGTGAATAATGTGCGGTGAGGAGGTAAATAATAGGGATACAGTAAAGGAAAGGAATGCTAATTTATGGACAAGAAAATCAACTTTAAGGATCAGCCCACGAGGGCGAAGATCATCTACGTAGCGGTGGTGGCTGTGCTCACCGTAACGGCGATAGTAGTCGGCATCGTGTCGGCGGCGTCTAAGAAGGAGGACGTGCCTCCCATCGACAACAATCCCCCTATAGTAGAGGGCGAAGGTGACGGCGAGGGTGAGGGCGTGCCCGAGCCCGAGAAGACGACCTACGTTATGCCAACTGTAGGTGAGGTGGCGAAGTCGCACAGCCTCGACGTGCCGGTATTCTCCACCACTCTCGGTGATTTCAGAATTCACACGGGTATCGACATCTCCGCCGAAGAGGGGGCTGCTGTCGTGAGTGCTGCAGACGGTACTGTAACACGCGTTTACAACGATCATTTTCTCGGCAAAACTGTTGAAATTTCGCACACGGGTGGGGTGATAACGCAATATTCGAACCTGGATGCGGACAGTATAACGGTTGCCGTCGGCGACAGTGTGAAGTGCGGTGAGAAGATCGGTGCGGTGGGTGATACGTCACTCACGGAGCTCGCGGACGAGTCACATCTGCACTTTGAGGTGAAGCTCGAGGGTGTGAGTGTAAACCCGCTCGATTACGTGCAGACGCACTGACGGCGGGAAAAGCGGGAGGACACGAAATCCTCCCCTACATAGATAGGCGGTCGGTGGAGCAGAGATTGGAAAATATGCGTTGTATCTTGACAACGCGCGTGCGGTGTGATATAATTAAGAAAATTCAGCGGAGCTTCGCGGATTGTGAAGCTCCGTTTAGTTTTTAATTTTCTCGGAAAGACGAAGGACGTCAAATGAAAAACGTAGCAATACTCGGATTTGGAGTAGTGGGTGGCGGTGTCGCTAAGCTCCTGACCGACAACAGACGTGAGGTCGAGGCTCTCGGCGGTGATTCGGTAGAGATCAAGTATATACTCGATCTGCGCGATTTTCCCGATTCGCCGTTTGCTGATAGGGTCGTACACAATTTTGATATAATTGTCAATGATGCCGACGTAGACACGGTGATAGAGGTAATGGGCGGATCGCACCCTGCGTACGAGTACACGGTACGTGCGCTGGAGGCAGGAAAGAACGTAATCACCTCTAACAAGGAGGTCGTGGCGAGATTTGGCGACGAGTTTCTCGGTTTAGCCGAGAGAATGGGAGTTTCCTACCGTTTTGAGGCGGCGGTCGGCGGCGGTATTCCCGTCATTTCCCCACTCATCTGTTGCGTAGGGCAGAATAAGATATGCGAGGTGCGCGGTATTCTCAACGGCACCACGAATTATATACTTACTAAGATGTTTACTCTGGGCGACAGCTTTGAAAATGCGCTCGCTGACGCGCAGGCAAAGGGATATGCCGAGAGAAATCCCGACGCGGATATCCTGGGTATAGATGCGGCAAGAAAGATTGCGATACTCGCGGCGATAGTCACGGGCAAGCTCATTCCCACCGAGGAGATACACACCGAGGGTATAACCGGCGTGCGACACGAGGACGTTGTGGCGGCGGAGACGCTCGGAATGAAGATAAAGCTGCTCGGAAGATGCACGGTATCCAAAGAGGGTATTTACGTTATGGTCGCACCCTTTATGCTAACGCCCGACGCGGCGCTTGCAGGTGTATCGGGAGTATACAATGCTATAGAGGTGATCGGCGATCCGATAAACAGCGCTATGTTCTACGGCCCGGGTGCGGGAGCAGGTCCCACCGCATCTGCAGTGGTCGGTGATCTCTGCCAGGTAATGCGCTCGGGAAGAGCCTGCAAAAACCCCGAATTTACCAAGACGGTAGGGGGCGTGTTAAGTTTTTCTACTTATACCGGACGTACTTACCTATCATTCGAGGGTATGTCGGATGAGGTAGCAAGAAGCTGCTTTGGCAACGTACAGAGAATAATGACCGAAAGCGAGTACGCCTTTATTTCGCCCGAAATGAGCGAGGGAGAGTGCGATGCGGCGATAGCAAGAGCGGAGGCACTCGGTGCTACTCTCAAATCAAGAATAAGACTTCTCGGAGGTGCTATATGAATATGAATCCTATGCTCCACAACCTCGAGCTTATCAGAGCCATCAAGCCTGCTATGAGATACGAGGACGGTGATTTTGCCGCATGGCAAAAGGAGGCACGCACAAAGCTCGGTGAGTTGCTCGGCATCGACGAGATACTGAAGAACAAGCCCGAAAGCAACGACTTCAACATTGAATACGTCAAGGAAGAGGACGAGTATACCGAATACCGCTTCACGCTCTCAAGTGAGGTCGGTTATCACTTCCCTGCCGTGATGCGTGTGCCTCGCGGAGTAAAAGCTCCGATGCCTGTAATGCTGACGCTACAGGGTCACTCGACGGGTATGCATATTTCCCTAGGGCAGCCGAAGTTTGAGCGCGACGTTAAATCCATCTCGGGCGGTGACCGTGATTTCGTTGTAAGAGCTATTAAAGAAGGCTGTGCGGCGGTCGCTATCGAGCAGAGAAATTTCGGAGAATGCAACAGCAAGCCCGACGGTTCGCCCAACTGTCACGTATCGTCGATGAGTGCGATACTAAACGGAAGAACTACGATCGGCGAGCGTGCGGTGGATACGTCCTGCGTTATTGACGCCTTGATCGAGAATTTTGATTTCATCGACAAAGACAGAATCATGCTGATGGGCAACTCGGGCGGCGGCACTGCGACATATTATACCGCTTGTCTCGACGAGCGTATCAAGCTCGCAATGCCCTCCTGTGCGGTATGCACCTACAAGCACTCGATAGCGGCGATGGAGCACTGCGTATGCAACTTCGTACCAAATATTGCAAAGTATTTTGATATGGCTGATCTCGCGGGACTTATCGCGCCGAGAAAGCTGGTTATCGTCAATGGACTTCACGACAATATTTTCCCCGACGAGGGAGTACGTGAGACCTACGAGATCGTGAAAAAACTCTACACGGTAGCGGGGGTAAGCGAAAATTGCGCTCTCGTTACGGGTCCGGAGGGACATAGATTCTATGCCGATCTCGCGTGGCCCGTCGTCCATCGGATGATGGATATCTAAGTCAATAAAAAAAGTTGCCTTGGTCTATGCCAAGGCAACTTTTTTGTCGTTTATTCGAAGAAATCATTGTCGCGGAATTGAAGTGAATAAAGCTCGCGGTAAATTCCGCCGAGCTCCATCAGCTCATCGTGCGTGCCGCGCTCGGTGATAGAGCCGTTTGTGACAACAGCTATCTCATCAGCGCCTCTGATAGTAGAGAGACGGTGAGCGACGACGAGTGTCGTTCTACCCTTGCACAGCTCGTCGAGCGACTGCTGGATAAGTATCTCGGTGGTGTTATCGAGGGCGCTGGTTGCCTCGTCGAGTATGAGGATCGCAGGGTCCTTCAAAAAGACGCGAGCGATGCTGAGTCGCTGTTTCTGTCCTCCCGAGAGCTTAACGCCGCGCTCACCGATCTCGGTGTCGTAGCCGTGCTCGAGGCTCATAACGTAGTCGTGAATGTTCGCACGGCGAGCCGCCTCGTACATCTCCTCATCGGTGGCATCGGGTCTGCCGTAGAGAATGTTATCACGAATAGTGCCGACGAAGAGGAACACGTCCTGCTGGACTATGCCGATATTGCGGCGGAGGGAGTCGAGGGTAAGTGTGCGGATATCCTTGCCGTCGATCAGTATTCTGCCGCTGTCCTCGGGGAGGCGGTAGAAGTTGGGGAGAAGGTGACAAAGAGTAGTCTTACCGCCGCCGGAGGGACCGACGAGGGCGAGCTTCTTACCCGGCTCGAGGTGAAGATCAACGTTGTGAAGCACCTCCTTGGTAGGGTCGTAGGCGTAGGTGACGTTCTCGAAGCTGATAGCGCCTCTGACGTCGGTGAGCTCTTCCCTACCGTCAAGCTCCGGCTCCTCCTCTATGATCTCGACAAATCTCTTGAAGCCGCTGACGCCGTTCTGGAACTGCTCCATAAAGCCGATAAGGGTATTGACGGGGCTGATAAAGAGGTTGACCGAGACGATGAAGGTTGAATAATCGCCGAAGGATATTCTGCCGTTGTAGAGGAATATGCCGCCGGCAATAAGTATGAACACGTTGAATACGTCGGTAATAAAGGAGGTGGAGGCGTGGAATTTTGCCATCGCGTTATAGGCACTGCCCGACGCGTTTACAAACTCGCGGTCACCTACCTCGAACTTCGCGACCTCACGGTCGGAGTTGGTGTATGCCTTTGTCACGCGAATACCAGTGACACTGCTCTCGACGGCGGCGTTAATGGTGGCGTTACTCTTTCTGCGATCGTCAAAGGCGCGTTTCATAGCCTTGCGGTAGTGCATAGTAACTACTACGAGAATGGGCACGCAGGCAAAGATGACGAGAGTCAGTATCCAATCTATCGTCATAAGATAGGTGAATGAAAGAACGATCATCACAGAGCTGATCAGAAGATTTTCGGGACCGTGGTGAGCAAGCTCACAAACCTCAAAAAGATCGCTCGTGATGCGGGTCATTATCCTACCCGTCTCATTGTTGTCGAAGAAGCGGAACGGAAGTCTCTGCAGATGGGCGAAGAGGTCGCGGCGCATCTGCGACTGCATCATAACGCCGATCTTGTGTCCGTAATACTGCACGAAATAGCGGAGGAACATACGCGCAACGTAGAGCGCAAGGACGATCACGCCCGCTATGACGATGGTGGTGTACATACGGTTGGGGATATACTCGTTGAGCATCTTATTCGTGACTATCGGATATACCATACCGACGACCGATATCAGAAGGGCGGCGAGCATATCGAGCGCAAGCATTTTCTTATGCGGCTTATAGTAGCTTATAAAACGTTTCAGCATTTTTAAATTCCTTTATGAATAGATAGACTATCATCTGTTGCGTAGCGATTGTACAGCTCGCGGACGGCAAAGTAGGCTGCCTTTGGCGAGCGGTGCTCGTTGAGGATCGCCTTGTTGTTGTAGCCGCGCGCACGGTCAAGTGCTCCCTGCGAGGTGCGTATATCAGCGAAGTGCCAGACGAAGGAGCCGCATATCATAGTGTCGGAGTGAAATTTTTCGATACAGGAGGAGAGGAGCGACGCCTGATAGTCCTCGCTCCAGCGGAGGTTGTCAAACGTGCGGTGACCGTAAATCGCGGCGGCGCCGAATTCAGACATGATCACCGGCTTATGAGAGAGTCCAAGTGAGTTGCGACGGGCGCGGAAATCACGAAGAAAGTCATCCCACGCGGCAGGGTCGTCACTGCCATACCAGCCAAAATACTGATTGACCGAGATAACGTCGCAATAAGCAAGGCAGGCATCGGTCATAGGTCGGTTGGTGGCGTAGGTGATAAGCCTCGGTCCGCCGATCTCACGAAGGTGCATAAAGTATTCTGCGGTGAGCGAGACGGCGTCGTCGGTTTCTGTAGCGATCTCGTTGTGCATGCTCCAAAAAATAATAGAGGGGTGATTATAGTAATGCTTCACCATCTCGGTGAGCATATCCTTACCTCGCTCGAGGTATAGAGGGTTAGCAAGAGTATCGGGGTCAGAGGTACCCCACATCGGGATCTCCGACCAGAAGAGGAAGCCGCGCTCGTCGAGCATATCGAGAAACGGACGGGAGTTCGGGTAATGAGAACCGCGTATGGCATTACAGCCGAGGTCAGTGACGATATCGAGATCGCGGCTCATCATAGCCTCGGGAAAGGCAAAGCCGCACTCGGTGCATTCCTCATGGCGGTTGATGCCGCGAAGCTCGGTCAGCTTGCCGTTAATAAGGATACCGTCGGGTGTGGCGGCAACCTTACGGAAGCCGACGCGGTCGATGAGGTCATCTGTCTCGGTCTCGGTTACGAGCTTATATAGAATTGGTGTATCGGGACTCCAGAGACCTATTCTGCCAAGTGTCATAGGGTCGGTGTGAAGTTGACGGCGCTCTCCTCTGGCAACCGTGACGGCGGGTGTCATAAACGAAAGCTCGCCGAGGGATATACGGACGCGCGAGGAGATAGTGGAGGCCGATGCGTTATAGAGCTCCACGTCAAAACGTATGGATACCGACGAAAGATCGTCGGGGATATCGTAGCGCACATGGTTTGAGAGGACGGCGAGGCCCGAGAGGTGCTCGAGAGTCACCGAACGGATAATGCCGCCGTGGCGATACCAATCGGCACCGACGCCCGGGATAGAGAGCTCGTCCACAGAGTTATCAACTCTGACTGTCAGGGTGTGGTTACCCGCCTTGGTTATCTCGGTAATAAAGTCGAACTCACAAAAGCCACCGTAGTGCGAGCCCAGCTTTATGCCATCGAGCCAGACCTCGGCGAAGGTCATAACGGCACCGAAATGGATACGTACGGTGCCCTCGCGGGAGAAGAAATCACGCTTGTACCACGCGACACCCACGTAGTCGAGAAGGCCGAGAGAGCTGCCCCAGACCGAGGGAACAAACATAGGAGTAGCCGTGGGAAACACGGAATACCACCCAGCCTCAACACCGACGTTATCGCTATCAATTGAAAAATGCCAGGTACCGTCAAGTGACTCTGTACGGCGCTTTACGTGCTCTGTAAACAATCTTTTCATAACAAGCCCTTCATACCGTCTTATGACGTTAAAAACTGTGTTCTAAGCAAAAATATTAACACGGGTATGGGGTAAAAGCCAAAACGTGAAAATTAAAGATCCATATAACCGTGCGTTCCGACAAGGGTATGCACCCTATCCACGATGCCGATCGCTTGCGCGGTCAAGGCAAGATATGGCGTCGGATCAAGAGATACGCGTGTCATGCGCTCAAAGGCATCAAGCTCGAATATCATATTGTTCGGAACGTGGCTCTCGGTGACGATATTCGTGCCGGAGCGAAGATTTAGCTCAATGCGGCTCGGTGCGCTGATCTTATCAATAGTAACGGTACCGAGGTCGCCCTCGATAACCGAGGGGGAGATACCGTCCGAGATCTTTGAATAAACGATCTCTGCCGTCATATTCTCATAGTGAAGAAGGATGTTGCCCGACCCCTCAAAGCCGTTGTGCAAAAATTCGGAGTGTGCAGAAACGTCACACGGTATACCGAAGAGCGCAATCGCCATATGGAGCGGATAGATGCCTATATCGGCAAGTGCCGAGTTGCGCATCGTCGGGTTGAAGGCGTTGGTCATGATTCCCGCCTTGAATCTATCGTAGCGCGAGGAATACTGACAATATTCAAAATGCGCTCTGCGGAGAGTGCCGATGCGGGAAATATAATCGCGTACGGTGTCGTAGAGAGGGTCGTGCGCGGGGCGCATAGCCTCGAGAAGCACCCTGCCCGTCTTGCGCGAGACGGAGATCATCTCGTCGGCCTCGGCGGGAGTGGTAGCCATGACCTTTTCACAGAGGACATGCTTTCCTGCTCGCATAGCGGCTATCGACTGAGAGTGATGACAAATATTAGGAGATGCGATATACACCGCGTCGAGATGATCGTCGCAAAGCATCTCGGTGTAGTCGGTATACACCTTTTTTATGTCGTGTTTTTCGGCAAATGCGCGACCCGTGTCGAGTTTTCTCGAATAAATCGCCTCTATCTCAACGCTTGGAATGATGCGTGAGGCGGCTACGAGACTATCGCTTATAAAGTTTGTGCCGACTATCGCAAGCTTCATCTTAAAGGATATAGGCGTCGAGTATGCGCCAAATAAGAACGAGAGCGGCGGCAGCGAAAACTATACCGCTGATCCAATTGAATACCTTATCGAATTTTTTGAGCTTCTCGGCATCGCGCTCCTCTGCCGCGATATCCTCCTCGGTCTCGAGCATATCCTCGGGGATCTCGTCGAAGGACTCCTCGACATCTCCCTTTTCAGCCTCGGGGTCATAGGTACCGTCGGCTATACTGCGCGCTCTGACGGCTGCGTCAGCCAGAAGATGCGTAACAGTCTCTACAGTCTGCTTATCGGGGTTTGATCGAGTAACCTTATTACTGAGGCGCTCCATAGCTGCAGCCGCCTCCTCATAGCTCTCGGAGGAGGTCGCGAGATCTATATCGTGCTCGCAATCCGGACAGAGATAGCGCGGATTGCCGTATCCGCTCATCGTGAGTATCGCTGCATTTTCAGCATCGACCTGACTAAAGCATATAGCGCATTTTGCCATTATTTTTTATCCTCCGTGACGCCTCTGAGGGTCGCTCTGACCTCGGCGATATATTCGGCTCTGAGAGCCGTCTGCTCACTTTTCTCTTCTTCGGTGAGTGCTCTCTCCTTCGAGAGTCTGGCGAGCTCGTTGATCCTGTCAACCTTTATTTTTTCCATATTATTTTCCGCCATTTCCATATAGCTTTGCAAGACCGCCGATCGAGGTCTCGCGATAGTGGTGGTGCATATCTTTGCCGGTCTCGTACATCGTTTTGATTACGAGGTCGAGTGATATTTTTCTCGAGCCGGAGAGGAAATTCGCGAGACTCATTGCGTTGATAGCACGCATAGCCGCAACGGCGTTACGCTCGATACAGGGGATCTGCACAAGTCCGCATATCGGGTCGCAGGTCAGACCGAGGTGATGCTCAAAGGCTATCTCCGCAGCATATTCTATCTGATCGATACCCATCTCGAAAAGCTCACCGAGAGCGGCGGACGCCATAGAGCAGGCTGTGCCTACCTCCGCCTGGCATCCGCATTCCGCACCGCTGATGGAGGCGTTCTTTTTAACCAACGTACCGATAAGTCCCGCAACAGCAAGCGCACGGAGGATATCGTTGTCGGAAAATCCGTGCTTCTCTTGCATATATTTGAGGACCGACGGAAGTACGGCACAGGCACCGCAGGTGGGTGCAGTAACTATCGTGCCGTTATCGGCATTCTGCTCACTTACTGCGTATGCGTAGGAACAGACTATTCTGTTCTCACGGGTGGTTGGGCTCTCGTCGATATGGCGTTGGTTGTAGAGATACTGCGCCTTACGCTCTACCTCAAGTCCGCCGGGAAGGATGCCGGATGTAGTGAGTCCATCGTGGATCGCATTCTTCATTACGTCCCATACCGTGTAGAGAAAATCGTATATTTCCCCGCCCTCACGCATAACGACGAACTCGGAGAGACGGATACCCTCTCGCTTACAGTAAGCGGCGATCTCACCGAAGGTAGCCTCGGGATAAACGTCGGCGCTGTCAACATCAGCTCTGCCCTCGATACGGATATCACCGCCGCCGATGCTCATAACGCGAACCTTATCGCATCTTACGCCGTCGACTATCGAGAAAATGTCCATGGTATTCTCGTGAGGGAGGTCCTTATCCTGCTTATTGAGGGTAATGACGGTCTCTTTAGCAGTAGAGGCGCGGATAGCTCGGTCGGTGCCGTGACCCTCGCCGGTGTCGGCAAGCGAGCCGTAAAGGATCACCTCGTAGCTATCGGCGTCGGGGTGCTCGGATACGTATATCGACATAGCCTTAGCAGGTCCCATCGTATGTGAGGATGAGGGACCCTTACCTATTTTGTATATATCTCTAATGGATTTCATAATGACCTCCGAGAAAAATCTTCGTTATTTTTTATTTTAACACAATATATTAAAATATGCAAGGGCTTTAAAGAGTTTTATTCGCTTCGGCGGAAAATGTATCCAAAAGCAGCTCGTAAAACAAGCGCGCGGCGTGGGAGGCGGTATGACCGTCGGCGGTGTAGAGGTACGTGCTGCGCGTATAGTTACCGATATCAAGAAGCTTGATCTGCTCGGAAAAGAGTCCGCGCCAGGATATCTCCGGTACGAGAGCTATACCGAGGCCCATTTCCACGTATTTTCTTACATAGTGGGGGTCATCGGTGCTGATGGCAACGTTTGGGATAAATCCCGCACCGCGGCATATCGAGTCGGTAAGCCTCGAAAGGCTGGAGCCCTCAGCGAAGCTGACAAAGCGCTCGTCCGCAAGCGAAGCAACGTCAACCCGATCGAGAGAGGCCAGATGAGAGGTAGAATCCGTGGCAAGAAGTATGCGTTCTGTCAGGATAAGTCTGCCGACACCGCCATCGTAGCGGTCACTGTCGCTGGATATAACGAAATCGTAGTCCATATTGGTGCGCGGCTCACCGTGGCTGACGACTATCTGCACTCCCGAATAAAGGCGCTTGTATTTTTCTATAGCAAGAGTTGCGATACGGCGGTTGGATCGGATAGAAATGCGTATCTCGCCGCGCACCTCATCGGTCAACTCAGAGAGATGCGTGCGCGCATCGTCAAGGGCGCGCAGGGCGCGCTTCGCATCTCTGTAAAACACCCTGCCCTCCTCCGAAAGCGCAATGCGGTTCGACTGTCTCAAAAACAGTTTTACTCCGAGCTCGGTCTCAAGTCGCTTTACGGTCTGGGATATATTTGACGTTGGGACACCGAAGTGCTCGGCTGTACGGGAAAAGTTCTCACGCTCGGCGGCGTCGCAGAAATAGGTAAGCTGCAAAAGCTCCATATTCGTCTCCTTGTACTAGTTTGCTTTCGTATAAATTGTAACATAGCTACGGTTCTATGTCAAGCGCTATACAATAAAAGTTATAGCAATGATTATTGAAGGTTGTTATTTACTTTTTGCTTCAGGTGTGGTAGAATGTGTATAACGACGGCGAAAGGAGATAAATTATGGCTGAAATATTGGAAATTATTATGATAGTGAGCTTCGGTGCATCCTGGCCGATGAACGTGATGAAATCCTACAAGGCGAGAACGACCAAGGGCAAGAGCCTCGCGTTTCTCTGCCTCATCGAGTTCGGATACGTGGCGGGAATAATCGGCAAGCTTGTAAACGATGCTTATATGGCAAGCTTCTCTAGCAAGTGGTACGTTCTCTTCTTCTACGTGCTCAACCTTTTGATGGTATCGATCGATCTCTGTCTCTACTGCAGAAATTACAGACTTGACAGGAAGGCGGGAATCAGATAATGCTCAGGATCTTATCCATCGGTAACAGCTTCTCGCGCAACGCGCAGCAGTATCTCCACGGCATCTGTGCCGCAGAGGGCATCGATATCTACAACGTAAACGCCTATATCGGCGGATGCTCCTTCGAGCGTCACTACAATAATATGGTAAGCGGCGCGTGCGAATATAGATACGATATCATGGGTGTTGACTCTACGGAACCGTTGGTTTCGCTCGAATACGCGCTCACGAAGGAGAAATGGGACGTGATAACTCTTCAGGAGGTCTCCGCCCGCTCCTACGACGTGAACAGGTTCGAGCCCTATATGTCCGCTCTTGCCGAGTACGTAAGGTCGAAGCATCCCGAGGCTAAGATATATCTCCACATGACGTGGGGATACGCGAGCGACGCTCCCGACCTCGGTGACCACGGCTTTAAGACACAAGGCGAGATGTTCGAGAAGATCAAGGTAGCGTATGCCGAGGCAAAAAAGATGATCCGCGCGGACGGAATAATCCCCTCCGGTGAGGCAATGCAGAGGCTCGCCGATCTCGGCTATGTCGTGCACAGCGACACGCACCACGCGAGCGAGGGAGTCGCAAATTATGCGCTCGGACTCGTATGGCAGAAGGCGCTCTTCGGACGCTCTCCGATGGGCAATACGTTCCGCAAATTTACGCAGCAGATCGACGAATGCGACGTTCTCACGCTGCAGAAGACCGTCGCGGAAATGGAGTGCTTAATATGAGAAAAATCACCGATATTTCATACACGGGTATGGGGATAGCTCGTCAGAAGCTTGATTTTTACCTCCCCGAGGAGAAGCCCTCCGGCATCTTCGTATACTTCCACGGCGGCGGAATCGAGAACGGCACTAAGACCTGCCGCGAGATAGAATCGATCGGTAAATACTTCACCGAAAGAGGACTCGCGGTTGCCGCTCCCGAGTACAGACTTTACCCCACGGCGCGCTATCCCGAGTTCATCGAGGACGCGGCGGCAGCGGTCGCATTCGTAAAGGAATATACCGCAAAGGAATACGGTGAGGGAGTAAAGCTCTACGTCGGCGGTACGTCTGCGGGCGGCTATCTTTCGATGATGCTCTGCTACGTTCCGAAGTATCTTGCGGCGCACGGCATCTCCGTCTCGGAGGTCGATGCATTCCTGCACGATGCGGGTCAGCCCACTACACACTTCAACGTCTGCCGCGAGCGCGGACTCGATCAGAGAAGATGTATAATCGACGATGCAGCGCCCATCTACTACGTCGGCGAGGCGAAGGAATATCCTCCACAGCTCTTCCTCGTTTCGGACAACGACAGAGAGGCGAGATACGAGCAGACGATGCTGATGCTCGCAACCCTCCGTCACTTTGGCTACGACGAGAGAAAGATCACCTTCCGTCTTATGGAGGGATACCGCCATTGCAGATACGTTCTCGACTTCGACGAGAGCGGCGTCTCGGTTTTCGCAAAGGTGACCTACGACTACATAAAATCGATATAAGTGCACACCCGTGTCGCGTTTTTCGCCTCACGGGTGTTTTTCGTCGGCAAAAAAAATGACGGCGATTTTTAAAGAAAGATTAAATTTTCTTTGATAAGATTGATTTTACCGACACTTTGTGCTATCATATACGAAGGAGGTATTATATGAGAATACTGCTTGCCGAGGACGAGCGCGCACTTTCGCGCGCCATTATCAAAATACTTGAAAAGAACAATTGCTCCGCCGACGCCGTATACAACGGTGAGGATGCGCTCGAGTATCTCGAGAGCGGAAACTACGACGCGCTGATACTCGATATAATGATGCCGAAGATGGACGGCATCACGGCGCTCAAGAAGCTTCGGAGCTCGGGGTCGGACATCCCCGTTATGATACTGTCCGCAAAGTCCGAGATCGACGACAAGGTAGTGGGACTCGATAACGGTGCAAACTACTATCTGACAAAGCCGTTTGATGCAAAGGAGTTGCTCGCGGCTCTGCGTGCTATAACGCGCACCAAGAGCGCGCAGGTATCTGCTGTCACGGTTGGAAACATCACACTAAACCGCGCAACTTACGAGCTCTCGTCCCCCAGCGGAAGCTTTCGGCTTGCGAACAAGGAATTTCAGCTGATGGAGACGTTCATGTCAAACCAACGTACCATAATAAGCGCAGAGAGGCTGTTCGAGAAGATATGGGGATACGACAGTGACACCGAGCTGAACGTGGTTTGGGTATACATATCCTATTTAAGGAAGAAGCTTGCGGCGCTCGATGCAACGGTAGAGATCAAGGCGTCGAGAAACGTCGGTTACTCACTCGAGGAGAAGGTTTGAAAATAAGTTTTCGACCTCCGTTTGTGTCTTTCGCTCCGTAGAGTATGGAGCTAATTTCCTCACGGAAACCGAAGACAAACGACCTCACAACAGAAAGGAATAATCCTGAATATGAATCAGCTGATAAAAAGGCTAAAGATAAAGATCGTGGCGCTGTCTATGTCGTCGCTCCTTCTCTTGCTGGTGCTGATAGTTACGAGTATGAATCTCCTTAACTTCTCAGAGCTCAAGGACGACGCCGACGAGATACTTAGCTTTCTCGCGTTGCACCAGGGTCGTTTCCCTGTCGGCGGAGATGGCGAGGGTGGAGAGGATCTGCCGCCGCATATGTCACCGGAGTTACCGTATGAAACGCGTTTTTTCAGCGCGAGTGTCAACGGTAGCGGTGAGATCGCAGGACTGGATATGGGTAAGATCGCAGCCGTCGACCGCGAAGCAGCTATCGGGTACGTACAGCGTGCGCTCGCCGAAGGTGATGAGCACGGCTTCGTCGACAGGTTCAGATACTACGTATACGACGATTCAGACACGAGGAGGGTTATAATGCTCGACTACGGTCGACAGCTCGAAGTATACGGACTGTCGCTGTTCACGAGCGTGGCGATATCGTCGATCGGATTCGTCGTCGTGTTTATAGTGATGATACTGCTTTCGGAGAGGATCTTGCGCCCTGTCATAGAGAGCCACGAAAAGCAGAAGAGATTCATCACCGATGCGGGTCACGAGATAAAAACACCGCTTACTATCATCAATGCAAACGCGGATATACTCGAGATGGACTTTGGCGAGTGTGATGCGCTGAGTGATATAAAGGCACAGACGAGAAAGCTCTCTAAGCTGACCGGTGATCTCGTGAGTCTGTCAAGAATGAACGAGGGCACGGCCTCTATAGTCAAGGTGGAGTTCCCGATATCCGAGATCGTCTCGGACGCGGCAGCATCTTTTGCGGCACCTCTGCGTGCTATGGGGAAGCAGCTCGCCGCGGACGTCACTCCCCTGCTCTCCTACGTTGGTGATTCAGCTGCTGTTGAGAGAGTGGCGACCATCCTGCTTGACAATGCTATGAAGTATTCGAGTGACGGCTCCACTGTGCGTCTCTCTCTGCGCGGATCGAGATCCGCAGTTATCCTGACGGTCGAAAACGAGGTGGACATCCCCGTAGAGAAGCGCGATATCGCGCATATCTTCGATAGGTTCTACCGTTCCGACGCATCGCGCAACTCCGAGACCGGTGGTCACGGCATAGGTCTGTCCATCGCGAGCATGATAGTGGATGCTCACGGCGGCAGGATCTATGCATCAAGCGAAAACAAGCACAGCTTCAAGATAACGGCAGTTTTCCCGCAATAGTCGGGGGGCGTGTCAAAAAAACGCATACTTTAGAGCAAACAAAAAAACCGTATTGCGGACAGCAATACGGTTTTTTTGTTATCATTCAGAGAGATATATGCGGCATATTTACTTATTCTCCGAGAGCCAGGTTTCGGCAGCCTTTGCCGAGATGCGCTTGATGTCCTCGTGAGGATGGGGAGAGTCTGCTCCGCCGTTCACGTAGAGAAAATAGCCGCCCCAATCCGAGATATAGAGGCTCTCCTCGTAGCCCTCGGGGTCACCGAGCGAGCCGCGGGTCACCTTGCGTACAAGCTTCGACGAGTCGGTATCGTACTCCTTTTTACAAATCGTTTTCTTCATCACCCGTTGTCCTTTCGTTTTTTATTTATTGTATGCGGACGAGGGTGAATTATTCATTATTTCTCGGGAGAGGTGAAGTCGAAAACGTCCTTCTGCGGGCGGACGATCCACTTGCCGTTTGTGAAATCGGGGATCTCGACGGGCGCGCCACCCATAGCGATGGACTGCTCGGAGAGTGCGCTGATGCACATCCAAGCGGCGGCGTCGTATACGTCGATGGGCATCTCGGTGCCGTTCTGGAGAGCAGAGAGGAACTCACCGAACTCAACGGCGTCCATACCGCCGTGGCCGTACTTTTTCATCTCCTCGGCGAAGTTGCGCCATACGGGAGGAAGATAGTCCTCAAACTCATTACCGTTGTCGAGGTACTTCTGTGCGTATTTCACAGGCTCCCAGAACTCCTCCATACCGTCGAGGAAGACGGTGTTGGTGTTCATATCGTAGAGACCCTTAGTTCCGCGAATGACGAAATCACGGGTATAGGAGCGAGGAAGAGTGGTATCGAGGCGAAGAAGGATAGTCTCACCGCCTGCACACTTGATAATAGTATTAACGATATCTCCCTGCATAAAGGTTCTGTCCTTGAGGGTGGGATCCTCGCGCCAGAGCTCCTTATCCGCTATGTACTCGGAGAGGCCGCAAGCCTTAGAGGACATAGAAACAAGAGAGACCATACGGTTACCTCTGTTTATATTAAGTATCTTCGCAATAGGTCCGAGCTCGTGGGTGGGGTAGTTATCGCAGTTGCGAAGTGTGTAGTTACGAAGTCTGTAGTGACGCTTGATATTACCGGTGGAGATCTCCTCACGCAGATCGTGTGCATATGCGCCCTGTGCGTGGACGACGGTACCGAGCTTACCTGCTCTCGCAAGAGAATTGGCGAGGAGCTCGTTTTTGCCGTAACAGCAGTTCTCCATAAGCATAAAGGGAGTTCCGGTTTCCTCGTACGCTTTAACGAGCTCGAAGCACTCGTCGATCGAGTAAGCACCGCCTACCTCCATAGCAACAGCCTTACCTGCTCTGAGGGCGGCGATAGATATCTCGATATGATATTCCCAAGAGGAGGAAACGTATACGGCGTCAACATCGTCGCGGGTAAGGACCTCCTTATAGTTCGTAGTACCGAAGGGCTCGTTTCCGCGATGCTCCTTAACGAATGCGATGCCCTCCTCTACTCTGTCCTCATAGAGGTCACAGATGGCGGTAAAGTCAACGTTATCAAAGTGGATAAAGTTATCTCGGAGCATCATTCTGCCGCGCTTACCGAAGCCGATTATACCAAGTCTTGTTTTTTTCATAATTATTTCTCCCAAATAGTCTTTTTTACATTATAATGCACCTTGTCAAACAAATCAAGGACTGCATTGACTGTTTTTTAGAAAATAGTCTCACAACCGATAACAGTATAAATCAAAGTCGCGGTCAAGTAAATAGATTATTCGACTGGGTAGGTGGACTTTTCAACTGTTTTTCTAAAAATCAAAGAATGCGCACTCCGTCGGCAAATACGACGAGCGGTGCTGTCGCCCAAGGGTGGAATAGGCTGGTATTCCACTTCTGATCTCTGCCCCACGCCTCATAGGTAGCAGTCGCACCCTCCGAGAGCATATTGAGCCAGGCGCCCTCGTCGGTGGCGAGGGTCAGGGCAAGATCGCGTTTGCCTGCCTTGATAAGGGCGGCGAGGGCGTAGTACGCCATATATACGCCCATCGAGGTGAGCTTTTTATTCTCTATATGACGGATTATGCGCTCGGTGAGCGCAGTGTCGTCTTTCGTGCCGATATCAAAGAGTAGCGGGAAGATGTTCGAATGTACGGAGGCGTGAGTTTTCTCGCTGCTGTCACAGAAGAGACCCAGCTCATCGGAGTAAAACGCCTTGATAAATGCACTTTTCGACTTTTCAACACTGTCTATCAGAGGCTTACCGAGAATGGAGTACATTTCGTTTACCGACTCGAGAAATCCGATGTAGCGGGAGCATATCACGTTATGGACGCCCGGGGTGATATCGGGACGAGTGAGGGAAAAATCGTAGCCGTCGCGTAGGTTGTCGGGCCAATCTACCATATTCCACTTCTCGGAGAGGGTCTCGATAAGCCCGTCGGCGTTCTCGAAGCGCTTGAAGTACTCTACCATACCCGTAACGTAGGGCTCGGTATATCGGAGAAAATCGATATCACCGTCGAGCGAATAAAGCCAGCATATCTGCAACGGAAGCTCAAGCGAATAGTCGGCTATCTCCTGCATAAGAGAGGAGACCGACACAGCCATAATGCCCGGGCAGATAAAGGATGATTCACAGAAGTTAGTGATAGCCTTTCTGAACATCGCAGTGTCGCCCGTGAGAAGAGTGTGCGCTCTACCCGACACCGATAGGTCGCCGAGGTACTGTCCCTTCTCGCGAGTGGGACAGTCCATATATATCTCCTGCGTGCCGTACTTGAGAGTGTCGGCGCAGAGATTGAATATGCGAGTGAGCTCCGGCGACTCGTCGGTATAGCGGCGGCGAGCCTCAAAGGGATAGTGGCGGACGGTCATACCGAGGTCGAGTATTTCGACAGTATCGGGGTATTCAAGCTCTATATACTGCCACGCCTTATAGTCGTACTGCATAAGGACGTCCTCATCGCCCGAAAGTATCCATTCCTCGAGGTAGCGGCAGTTACACCGCATATCGTAGCGGACACTGCCATCGGTGTTAAGCTCCTCTGCGCACTTGATAATTATCTTATCTCCCTTATTTCCGCGGGCGGTGATGCGTGGGTAGCCAACGTATTCCCTGCCCATATCGGCACGAAGGCCATTCGAGAGCTTCTCTACATTTACGGGATCAACGGGATATATATCAAGCTGACGGGTCGGTTGAGGTATGAGAGTATAATCTGCAGCCGTAAATACCGAGGCTCGGCGCCAAGAGGAGTCGTCAAAGTCAGGAAGATAGAAGCGACACTCGGGGGCGCGGGAATCGTAACGCTCGAGAAAGGCGGTATCGTAACCGACCTTACCCATCTCGGAATAACCCATATGATCGGCGACGAGCCAAGCTTCATCGCTGACGAGCAGATCCTCGCCGTCGAGGGAAAGCGAGCACCAGAGCATCTCGCGGCGATCGGCGGAGACCCACACGCGGTTGACAAGTCCCTGGTAATAGGTGTGTACGGCGATGACATTCTCTCCCTCGGTAAGATGCTCCGTGACGTCTATCTCATTATAGTAATAAGCAAATGGATAGGATGGGGCGGGACCCTGAGTAACGAAGCTGCCGTTGATATACAGCTTATAATAATCGTCGGCGGTGATGCGAAGGATCGCTCTGCCACGCTTCTCAACGTTGAATTTCCGTCTGAACAGGATGTGCCGGTTAAGGTATTCGGGATCTTGCTCGGCGGTATCGGTCGGGGGATTTTCCTTAAAGAATACGGGACGGATATCTGACGAGGCAAAATCGGGGTGACAAATATATTTTGGAGTCATGCTCTGTACCTCACATTATTTACTGCTTATATTTTATACTTTTGAGGATTGAAAGTCAATATATTTTTCGCCGCATGGCGCGTTTCGACCGAAAATTCACCACTCTTGCATTATCATAATATAATGGTAAAAACAATACGAGAGGTGAATATGCATATACATAGAATCGAAAATGGCGAAACGGTGAAGGACGTAGCGCGCGTATACGGCATCGACGAAGAGATATTAAGAATGAATAACGGACTTGATGGAATCGAGCCGACAGTGGGTGAGGAGCTCGCCGTGCTCATACCCACCAGAAGCTACACCGTTGCGCGTACAGACACGTTAGAGAGACTCGCGCTGAGGTTTGGTATCAGGGAGAGCGAGCTTGTCACACACAATCCGTGGATCGGAAGAGGCGGACTCGTGCCGGGCAGACGGATAGCTCTGCGATACGGCGAGCGAAGTCACGGAATTGCACCGTCTAACGCCTACGTATACCGTGGGTGTCGCGAGGAGCAGCTCTGCGAAGTGCTTCCCTATCTAACCTACGTGACATTCTGTGCCGCGGCAGACGACGGCACGAGGCTGGTCGAGACCATGCGATGTGCGAGCACAGTACGTAAGATCGCCGCAGAGGGACGAATACCGCTCGTACGGATATACGACAGAGCTGTGGAAAGATCGCACGGCACGAATAGCACCTCGGAGTATATCGACAGAATGATAGCATACGCTACAAGGAGCGGATACAAGGGGATCGTTCTGGGCGGAGGGAAATACCGCACCGAGGAGGAATACTCGGCGTTTCTCGTAGAGATGAGAAAAAGAATGATCGGGTGCGACCTGATACTCGTGACGGAGATGAATGAGAGCACATACGGAGGGGCAAACGAGTATGCCGATGCGAGCGTGCTCGACTGTATATCGGCTGATGAATATAGCTGTGACGGCGTGAGGAGAGCACTCGAGGATTTCGCAACTCGGCTCGAGAGCTCTAAGACGCTGGTATCTCTGCCGACCTATGCGCACTGCGGCACGAGATTTAAGGAGATCGGAGCGCTACTGCACGAGGCGAGACGCAGAGGCGGCAAAGTAGAGGTAGACGGCGAAAGGGGCATAGCGCATCTCCATATGCACGGGGAGATATGGAGCTATCCCTCACTGGAAAGCACGAAAGCCATACTCGATGCGGTCGGCGAGTATGGCTTCATGGGAGTGAGCTTTGACTGTATGAGAGTGCCGCGCGCACACCTTTCAATGTATAATGCGGCGTATAAGAGTGCGCTGATGCCAAGTGTGAGCTCACACCCGAAATGCAATCCAAATGGCTAGTTATCCGAGCCGATATACTCACGTACGCGAAGCGGAATTCCGCACTCGTCTGCGATGGCACGGCATCCGATAAGCTCATCGGCAGTGAGGTATTCGTCAACGACCGAGAATATAGTCGCAGGAACGTAGTGCTTCACCCTTTTTGCAAATGCAATTATAGAAGAAAAGGCTTTTTCGGGACATAAAGGACGGCAGACCTCGTTGTATCTTTCAGCAGTCGAATTATTAAGGCTGATGGATACGGTGTCAAATGCGCCCTCGAACAAAGGTGCTGAGTCCTCGCCGAGAATGAGGTCGGACTGACCGTTGGTGTTGATCCTGACCTTTAGGGACGGGCAGGCGCGCTTAGCGGCAAGTGCTACCTCACGCGCATCCGAGAGACGGTAGGTAGGCTCACCGTAGCCGCAAAATACCAGCTCACGATAGGAAGGAAGATCGCGAGACAGCACCGACTCGACGGTCTCGTCAAGGGTAGGCTCACGCTCAAGCCATAGGCTGTCCGAGCCGTATGCTCCGTCGCCGTTGTTTCGAATGCAGAAGGAGCAACGGTTGGAGCAGCGGTTGGTCATATTCACGTAGAGCGAGCCGTCAACCTCGTAGGTAATACACATTGATTTTTTCATATTACACATTGATCTCCATACCGTCGTAGGATACGAGTATTCCCGTATTTTCAAAAATCTGCTCGATTTTTTCATGTGTTTCTGCTTTATTATGTGTTATATGGTTTGCAACGAACACGGTGTCGGCGGTTGCGATTCCGCGCGAGATGAGATCAGTCTTCAAGCGTTTATCCTGCGAGAAGGACATATGTCCTCGAGAGTCGTCGATCTCCATAACGCCCATAGTTGCGTCCATCATCACGGCATCAGCCACTACTCCGCGGGCGGAGAGGAAAGCAAGAACGTCCTCATTCGGATATCCCGTATCGTGAAGATAAAGGAGCGTGCATTCTCCGTCCTCGATAACGTAGTTGAGAGGATTGGAGGTTGAGTGCTTTGCAGGCAGGGCTGTGACGCGGTAGTTACCTACCGTTTTAGCTTCAAAGGGAGCAAAGCAATCAAGCTTTATATTCTCCTTAATAGTCGGGTTTATGTGATAAACGGAGTCGATCGCATCATATATACCGACGATGTCCTCGGAGCCGTAAAGTGTAAGCTCCTTTGCCTTGATATTATGTGCGTAGACAAATCCTCTGTCGCAGAATATGGCAGGCTGAAAGTGGTCGAAGTGTACGTGGGTAATAAGCATATTTGGGATATCGCCGAGATTGAGACCGTAGGCTCTCGCATGTGCGGCGGTATCGGATGGAAGATCGATCAGAAGATCGTCATTTATAAGCGTTTGCGAAAGCGTGCGAATGCTCTTGCCACCTACGCGGCGTGCCTCGTTACAATGATCACAGCCGCAGAATACGGCAGGATAACTCTCGCCTCCGCTCGAGCCGAGTATTTTGATTTTCATTTTCGTTATTCCTCCAAAAAGCCTGTTTTCAGGCTTTAATATTGAGCAGTTTATCAGATTTGTAAAAACTTTCTGGCGTTATCCTCGGTGATGCATGAGCACTCCTCAGGGCTCACGCCCCATATTGCGGCAAGGGTCGAGTTGGTATATGCGAGCTTGCCGGAATGGTTCAGCGTGCCGCGCTCGGGGTGAGGTGCGAGATACGGAGCGTCCGTCTCGATAAGCACCGCCCCACGCGGTATGCGTGCGGCAACCTCACGAGGCTTACGTGCGTTGGTAAAGGTGAGAGTGCCGGAGAAGGATATCATATATCCCAGCGAGACGAGCTCCTCTGCCATCTCGGCAGATCCGGAGAAGCTGTGGAGAATTCCGCGTACCTGCGGATGACGTCTGATGACGTCCATAACGTCGCCGTGTGCTTCCCTATCGTGAATGCATACCGGTATACCGAGCTTCTCGGCAAGGCACATCTGTGCCTCGAAGTATCGTGCCTGTGTTTCCTTATCGGTATCGGGATAGTGGTAGTCAAGTCCTATCTCACCGAGAAGGACGCATTTACTCTCGGGATCAAGTATCATAGCCTCTATCTCGGCAAGCTCCGCGTCGATATCCGAAAGAAAGCGGGTGTCGGATGGGTGAATACCTATCGCAGTATACATATTCTTATGTTTTTTCGCCTGTAGGACAGCCTCGCGCGAGGTCTCGGGAGACGTACCGACGTTTACGATATACGAGACGGAATTATTAAGGAGGGTGTCGATAAGAGTATCGACGCCCTCCGTGCATTCCTCTGTAAATCTCTCATCGTAATAGTGGGCGTGAGAGTCAAAGTATTTCATCAGTGTATGCGTTCTCCGTTCTTGGCGGTAGGATCAAGGAACACGACCTTCACATCCTCCTCGCCGGACGCGAGGATCATGCCGTAGCTGTCAACTCCGCAAAGCTTTGCAGGCTTGAGGTTAGTGACAAGAACTACCTTCTTACCGACGAGCTGATCGGGGGTGTAGAACTTAGCGATGCCCGAGACGACCTGGCGCTTCTCGTAACCGAGGTCTACCTGTAGCTTAAGAAGCTTCTTTGCCTTCGGGACAGGCTCGCACTCGAGGATCTCGGCAACGCGCAGCTCAACTGCGGCAAATGCATCAATGCCGATCTCCGCCTCGTGCTCCGGCTCCTCCATGGGCTTCTGCGCCTCGAGAGCGCGCTCTGCCTCTGCTCTCGCACGCTCCATCTCCTCGAGGAACTTCTTCTCATCGATTCTCGCGAAGAGAGTGAACGCCTCACCGAGCGGCTTACCTGCCTCAAGTGCGCCGAAGGATACGGTCTCATATCCGCGTTTATCGGTGCCGAGCTGGTCGAAGATATGCTCTGCGGTGGTGGGAATATACGGTATGAGAAGCACTGCGGCAACTCTGATGGTCTCAAGAAGATTGTAGATAACCGTAGCGAGGCGAGGCTTATCCTCCTCGTTCTTTGCAAGCACCCAAGGCATAGTCTCGTCGATGTACTTGTTCGCGCGGCGAAGCATGGTGAAGATCTCGTCGAGAGAGTCCGCGACGTGATACTCGCTCATAAGACGTACCGACTCGGTCGTTCCCTTCTCTACCGCGGCGCGAAGCTCGTCATCGAGAGGTGCGGGAGCGGTGGGTGCGGGAACTATGCCGCCAAAGTACTTCTTAGTCATAGCGTGAGTGCGGCTGACGAGGTTGCCTAGGTTGTTGGCAAGATCGTTATTGTATCTCGAAATTACGCTCTCATAGGTAATAGAGCCATCGGAGTTATATGGCATCTCGGAGAGTGCGTAGTAGCGTACCGCATCTACGCCGAAGGTCTCGGCAAGCTCGTCGGCAAATACCACGTTACCCTTGGATTTAGACATTTTATCGTTACCGAAGTTGAACCAGGGATGACCGAACACCTTCTTCGGAAGAGGAAGATCGAGTGCCATAAGGAAGATAGGCCAATAGATAGTATGGAAGCGAAGAATATCCTTACCGATGATATGAACGTCGGCAGGCCAATATTTCTTGAACTTCTCGGACTGCTCCTCAAAGGTCTTATCGGGATCGTAGCCGAGAGCGGTGATATAGTTGGTGAGTGCGTCGAGCCAGACGTACACGACGTGCTTGTCGTCAAACTCAACGGGAATACCCCACTTGAAGGAGGTACGGGAAACGCAGAGATCCTGAAGTCCCGCCTTCAGGAAGTTGTTGACCATCTCCTTCTTGCGGCTCTCGGGCTCGATGAAGCCGGGGTTATCGTCGATATGCTTGATGAGGCGGTCGACGTACTTCGACATCTTGAAGAAGTATGCCTCCTCTCTCGCCTGAGAGACCTCTCTGCCACAGTCGGGGCACTTGCCGTCCACTACCTGCGTCGCGGTGAAGAAGGACTCGCAGGGGGTGCAGTACCAGCCCTCGTAGAAGCCCTTATATATATCGCCCTTATCGTAGAATTTCTTAAATATCTTCTTTACCGCATCGACGTGATAACCGTCGGTGGTGCGGATAAAATGATCATAGCTCGTATCCATAAGATCCCAGATCCTCTTGATCTCGCCCGCTACGTTATCAACGTATTTCTGAGGGGTGATGCCCGCCTCGGAGGCGAGGTTCTCTATCTTCTGTCCGTGCTCGTCGGTACCGGTGCAGAAGAACACGTCCTTACCCATCCTGCGCTGGAAGCGTGCAAAGGCATCCGACATAATGATCTCGTAGGTGTTGCCGAAATGAGGCTTGCGCGATGCATATGCTATCGCTGTGGTGAGATAAAACTTTTCCATATTTTATATTCTCCTTGATATTCCGTCGGCTAATGGAACCGGCGGTTTTTCCTATCTATGTATTTTATCATAAATAAATAAAAAATACAAGGGATTTCGGAAATGTTTTGAAAAACTCTTTTTCCGGAAAGCTATTGAAAAGTTTGGACGCGTGTGCTATAATCGTCTTGACATCAATTTTACGGAGGCTACAATGTCTGACGGAATAAAGCTATATGCAAATCTACATCTGCACTCTACGCATTCCGACGGCGTATACTCCCCCGAGGAGCTGGTGAGGATAGCACGTGATGAGGGCTATCGGGCTATCGCCTGCACAGATCACGACACGTATACGGCAAATCCCGAGATGAGGCGCGCGGCGGAAAAATACGGACTCGAGTGCATTTACGGAATAGAATTCAACACTCTCTACCCCGAGGAAAAAAAGAGCTTTCACATGACGGCATTCGGCTTTGACGGAGATGAGCCGCTGATGAAGGAATATCTAAGGGAGCTGAGCGAGCGCGAGACCTACCAGACACGAGTGCTCGTCGAGCGCGGACTGTCGCTCGGGCTGATCAACGGTATCACATGGGATGAGATAGTAGAGTACAATAAAGGCATCACCTGGCTCTGCAACGATCACGTGTTCCGAGCTATGAAGTCAAAGGGACTGATAGACGATCGCGGTTATCCGGATTTTTTCGAAAATGTATTCGGTAAGCACCGATTTGAGATCGAACAGATATGTCCCTACAAGCATATCGGCGAGGTGATAGAGCTCGTGCATAACGCAGGCGGTATTGCCTCTATCGCGCATCCGCACGGACAGCTGGAGCTGGTGCCAGAGCTTGTCGGGCTGGGGCTCGACGGCATCGAGGTATGGCATTCGATGCTGACAAGTGAGGAGCGTCGGCGTGCGTTGGAGCTCGCGCTCGAGTACGATCTTTACGTATCGGGCGGATCGGATCACGAGGGCTTATGCGGAGGTCAGTACCAATTTTACGAGCATCCGGAGCAAACGGAATTCTGGATACCCGAGCTATCTACCGGAACGACCGAGTATTTCTTCCGAGAGATACGGGACAAGAAAAAACAGCCCGACAGAGCCAGAGAGCTCGAGAGGCTGATAGCGGACGAGTCCGCATGGACAAGAAGAAAATAAACGACATAAGGAGATAAAGACATGGCAGAGGTAATGAAGGTTTACGCAAATCTACACTCACACACAACACATTCGGACGGAGTATTCACTCCCGAGGAGCTGGTCAAGGTAGCACACGACGAGGGTTATCGCGCTATTGCATGCACCGACCACGATACGTTCACGGGTAACGCCGAGACACGCGCGGCGGCGGAAAAATACGGTCTTGAATGTATATACGGCACGGAATTTTCGACCGTGTGTCCCGAGCT
The DNA here is from genome assembly GCA_045635225.1 of Eubacteriales bacterium. Lineage (GTDB taxonomy): Bacteria > Bacillota > Clostridia > Oscillospirales > CAG-272 > UBA1740. The sequence continues at coordinate 114,369 of JAZRBV010000065.1, read as the reverse complement.
CGGACAGAATTTTCACATAACGGCGTTCCATTTCGATCCCAATGAGCCGCGTATGAAGGAATATCTGTGGCAGCTCAGCGAGAAGGAGACCGATCAGACTCGCGTGCTTTTCGAGCGCGGTGTTGAGATAGGCTTCATCAAGGATATTACCTGGGATGACGTGCTCGAATACAGCAAGGGCATCACCTGGCTCTGCAACGAGCACGTATTCCGCGCAATGAAGGCGAAGGGGCTTATAGACGATCTCGGTTATCCCGAATTTTTCGAAACGGTATACGGTCCTTACCGTAGCGAGGTCCCCGAAAAGTACCACTTCAGACACGTGAGGGAGGTAATCGAAATTATACACGGTGCGGGTGGTATTGCATGTGTGGCACATCCGCACGGTCAGCTTCACTGTATACCCACTCTCGTTGAATGGGGACTCGACGGTATGGAGGTGTGGCACGGCCTGCTCGACATAAAGGAGAGAAGACGTGCCCTCGAGGTAGCGCGCGACTACGACCTCTACGTTTCGGGAGGTGCTGATCACGAGGGGCTCTGCGGAGGTGAATATTCCCGCTACGAGCACCCCGAGGAAACCAACTTCTGGGCACCGCCTCTCACTCTCGGAACGACCAAGTACTTCTACGAGGAGATCCGCGACGCAAAGAAAAATCCCGAAAGACAAAAGGAGTTCGATAGAATGCTCGCGGACGAGAGCATCTGGGTAAGAGCTAAATAAGCAAAAAATGGGCTGAGTCAATATCTTAATGACTCAGCCTTTTTTTGAAAGCGTATCAAAATTCGTAATCGGGTGTTACGGGTTTACCGGTCATTGACGACTCAATGATCGCGAAGCAGACAGCGGCGGTCTTGGCTCCTTCCCTTGCGCTCATCTTTACGGGAGTATCGTTCTTGATGTGATCAAGAAGAATTTCATATTCTCTCGTTATGTTGTGGTGCTTTGCGCTTACCTTGACGATCTCCGAGGGCTTTTTGAGACGTACCCCACCCTCGTCAACGGTGTGAAGGTAGATATTTTCAGGGTCGGAATCGTCCCAAATGGCTGTTCCCTTTGTGCCATATATCAGCGTTCTGCTGGTATAGGGGCGCTTGCATCCGGTCGATATAAAGACCTTGCCCATTACTCCGTTTTTGAATTTCAGTACCGCTACGGTAGCATCATTATAATCGACGGTGGGCAGAAGCTTGTGGCTGCCGTAAGCAAAGACCTCAAGCGGATCACCTGCCAAGTGTCGCAACAGATCCACTGCGTGGCAACCACCGCCTATAACTCCGTGACGGAGCGGATCAGCGCGCCAACCGTTCAGAATGGTGGCATAATCGTGGGCGTACTCGCTTTCCACGAAATAGAGGTCGCCGATGACTCCCGATTCCGCAATCTCAATAAGCTTTGCTTTGGAGGGATTCAGTTTCATAACCTGACCCACCATAAACTTTTTGTCCGAGCCTTCGGCAGCCTTGACGATGGCAGAAATATCCTCTCTCTTCAGAGCAATCGGTTTTTCACAAAGCACGTGCTTGCCTGCTGCAAGGGATGCTTCAGACATTTCTCGGTGAAGCTGATCGGGCGTGACAATATGTATAATATCAAGCTCATCTATCTTCATAAGCTCTCTCCAATCTGTGAATCTGCGCTCCTCGGGGATATTGTATTTGTCGCCGATCTTTTTCAAGGTTGCTTCGTTCACATCACAAATTGCTCCGATCTTCGCTCCTTTTTCAATTACCGCATCGAGATGAAATGTACCCATACTCAATCCGATAATTCCGCTTACATACGTTTCTTTCATGATTTTTACCTTCTTCCGTTGTTATTTATTTGTTTCGTCCCAGCTCAATACGAAGTGAGCAAGAACCTTAGCAAAATTCAAAAGCTTTTCGCACTCTATATATTCGTCGGGCTGATGCGCTCCGCCGTATTCTCCGAATCCTCTGCCGATGCCGAAGGAGAACGCAGTTCCCTTGGTATTTGTAAGAAATACAGACAGATCGGATTGGCATGAGCCGCAAACGTGGGGCTCAATTCCCGCCGCTTTTAACGCGCTATCCTTTAAAAGGATGATGTTTTCGTTTTTGGGGTCCGTATATCCGTATTTGAATAGTCTGCCCTCATAGATCACCTTGTCGATCTGCATTTCCAATGGAGCAAGTCGCGAATCTATCCTGCCGTACAGATCAGCACATTCCCTTTCTATTTCTTCCGCACTTCTGTCGGTGCAATATTCAAATCTAACTCTGCCAACGTGCATATCGTTATCGGAAAAGCCGCAACCGTATGTCAAAATTCGCAATGCCGATGCGGGAATTACAGTACCGCGGTAGAAGGGGTTGCTTTCAAGCTCTTCTCGTTTTTTTTGACCGAATGACAAGAGTTCATCCTTCACGATCTCAAGTCCTGCCATAACTGCAAGGCAACTGTCCTGAGATTCCTTGTGCTTGATATCGATCTCAAGCTGTCTGCCGCCCGATGCGCAATGCCATATGAGATAATCCTTACAATCAAGGTTTATGCAAAGGTCGGTTGGGTATTTCAATGAACAGGCGAGAGCCCCGTTTCCGCCTCCGAATTCCTCGTCAACGTAGCCTGTGAGATAAAGATCGTTATCAAGCTCGATTCTAAGCTCCTTTATAGCCTTTGCTAAAAACAACCATGCCGCTAACGCGTATTTATCGTCACATGCGCCGCGCCCCCATATTTTGCCGTCATTTATAATGCCTTTTATGGGCTCAACCGTCCATAGAGCTTTATCGCCTATCGGTACAGTATCAAGATGAGCCGCAAGCATAAGCGATTTCTTTCCGCCCTTTCCCTTTAAGATTCCTGTGACATTGGTGCGCTCCGCAAGCCCTCTTCCTTCAAGATAATCCTCGTGTGAAAATATATTTTCGATATCGTCGGGAGAATATACGTCGGATTCTATTCCAAGCTTTTCAAGCTCGCTTTGAATATATAAAGCCAATGGCTTTTCATGTCCGCTCTTACCGTTATTTTCGGTATTGATCGATATCATGCTGCAAAGATTTTCAAAAAGCTCTTCCTTGTGTTCGTCCATGTATGAAAGTATCTTTTGCTTCATTTTTTATTCCTTTCGATATTTTGTTGTTGACAAAATCTCACGCTCAGTGTACAATAATGATACACGATAATTCCTTTTAAATCAAGAGATTATCTCACATTGTTTTGGTAAAATATCACGCAAGGAGCGGACGGATGAACAAAGTAATTGCCGGAAAGAACGAATACAACAGAACCTTTGAATTAAGCGAGCTTGTCAGTGCCCATTATTATCGCTCGTCACGACCCGACAAGCCCTATTGGGAAAGACATAATTTTTCGCAAATATACGTATTACTTGAAGGAGAAGGTAAATATATTTTGGACGGCACAGAGTATGAGCTTTCTCGCGGCATGATGTTCTATTGCCCTGCCGAAAAAGATTTTATGCACATTTGGAATAGCGAGAAGGTCAGCTTTGCTCTTATCAGCTTCGTTTGCAATTCTGAGGCGATGAAGATATTTGAAGACGGACCTGTAAGGCTTTGTGAGGAGGAGCTTTCTCTTTTGATCGACATTATACGAACTACCGGGCGAATCTGCGACCGTTCAAGGGTGAAAAAACCGCCGAGATATGAGATGTTTATCAAGCCCGGCACGCCCGCTGTAGTAATTTGCTATATATATGCATCTATTGAAAGGCTTTTGTCTACTATATATTGCAGACTTGTGGGGATAAATCTATTATTGAATGAGGATCAAAAAGCTAACAATTATATAAATAGTATGCAATTGGTAGCAGATGTAAAGTCATATCTGACTGAGCATGTCAACGAAAAGGTTACGCTTGACGAGATTTGCAAGCATTTCGGTGTTGGCCAGACTGCACTCATGCAAAAATTCCGTCTTGAGACAAATCAAACGGTTATTGAATATTTTAACGATTTGAAAATTGCCAAAGCTAAGGTTTTATTGCAAAATACTTCAAAGAGCTTTACAGATATTTCAGATGAGCTTGGCTTTTCTTCGATAAACTATTTTTCAAAGCTTTTCAAGTTAAAGACCGGTATGACTCTTACCGAGTTCAGCAAAATTTCTTCAAAACGCGGGTTGAGAATTTAACGCAATAGAAAATCACGAATTCCTAAATCTAACGGTAAAACTACTTGATTTTTTCTCTCATTGGTGTATAATTATCTCGCTTTCTTGTAGGGTTTTTTGTAGCAATTAAATTATACAAAGCAAGCGGATGCTCAATACCTTTCGGTAAAGAACATCCGCTTTTTTCTTTTGCGGAGCTAAGTTAATGACTCAGCCCCTTTTTGCTTATTTTCTGATGGTCACCTTGCCTCCGTCGAATGAGAAGGACGTGGAATAAAGCTCGGTGAGGGCGAGGATCATATCCTCAAGGTCGGAGACAGCAGCACACTCGGTCGCGGAGTGCATAGCAAGCTGTGGGAGACCTATATCAACGGTGGAAATTGATACACGGGTATCGGCTATCGAGCCGAGAGTTGAACCCGAGAGAAGATCCGCTCTGTGATAATATGGCTGTATGCGAGCGCCGCCGCGGTTCGCTACCGTTCTGAAAATCGCATCGGAGACGGCATCGGTGGTATAGCGTTGGTTGGCGTTGTACTTAAGTGCGATGCCGCCACCGAGAATGGGAGCACCGACAGGGTCGGAGAGCTCGGGGTGGTTCGGATGGATAGCGTGTGCGTTGTCGGCACTTACCATAAAGGAGCTTGCGAGCATTGCGGAATAATTATCGTTTGTGCCTGCGATCTTACGGAGTGTATCTGCAAGGAAGGTGGATGCGGCACCCTGCTTCGTCTCAGAGCCTACCTCCTCGTTATCGAACACGGCGAGTACGTCGACGGCACCGCTGTGAGCATCGGTCGAAAGATATGCTTCAAGCGATGCGTATACGCACTCAAGATCGTCAAGACGCGGAGAGAGTATGAGCTCGTCGGAGAGTCCGATAACCGACGGTGTTTGCCTGTTGTATAGGAAAAGGTCGTGCGAGATGATCGCATCCTTAGCCACGTCGAGCTCGGAGGCGACCGTATCAAGTAGAGTCTCTCCGTCCTTCGCAATAGCGGTAAGCGGAATCATATCAACGGCAGGATTGAATTTATAACCGTCATTGACCGAGCGGTTGAAGTGTATAGCGATGCTCGGGATAACCGCAATATCCCTATCGATATTGACGAGGCGTGTCTCTATTCCGATATCGGTCGAAAGCACTACCCTACCTGCGACGGAAAGAGGCTTATCAAGCCATGTATAGAGGATCATTCCGCCGTACTTCTCGACGGCAAAGCAGGCATATGTGCCGCGGGTGTCGGTATCACCCTTTATCTTGAAGGCGGGGGAGTCGGAGTGGGACGCTGTTATAACGAAGCCGCCCTGCGCCTTACCGCGGAAGGCAATGATCGAGGTGCCGTTTTTCACAACGAAGTGCTTTCCACCGTCGGCGAAGCCGCGTGTGTCGGATTCACATACCTCGGTATAGCCTGCCGCCCTCAACGCGTGAGCGACATTTTCGACCGTCTGATATGCGGTAGGAGAATTTTTTATAAAATCAATAAGCTTATTCGTGTGCTTCATAATAGACCTGTCCTTAGCGTTTTTTATTTATTTTACAACTTTCGGAGGTAAATGTCAACTTAATACTTGAAAATTCAGAGGATGTGGTGTAAAATATGTGTGTGAAAACTATTTTGAAAGGATAAATATATGATAGACGTAAGCGATTACAGCAACATTTCGCGCGTGATCGAGCTTTTCGAGGAGATATCAGAGATACCACGCGGCTCAGGAAACACGCGAGCGATAGCAGACTATCTCGTGAATTTCGCAAAGGAACGCTCGCTCGAGGTATGGCGCGATGCTGCCGATAACGTAATTATAAGAAAGAATGCGACGAAGGGATACGAAGCAAGGCCCGCAGTGATACTGCAGGGTCACACCGATATCGTTGCCGAAAAAACTCTCGACTGCAAAATCAATATGGAGACCGAGGGGCTCGAGCTCTACCGCGACGGCGATTTTATACGTGCGAGAGGCACAACGCTCGGCGGTGATGACGGAGTGGCGGTGGCATATGCTCTGGCTCTGCTCGACAGCAGTGAGATCGGGCACCCGACGCTCGAGTGCGTGTTCACCTCCGACGAGGAGATAGGTCTCATCGGTGCGGAAGCGCTGGACACCTCGCCTCTCACGGGTAAGACGATGATCAATATTGACTCGGACGACGAGGGTGTCTTTACCGTAGGATGTGCAGGCGGCGTGCGCGCAGATATTTCCCTGCCCGTCAGACGCGAGTGCTTTGACGGCAAGTGCTATAACATCGAGCTGTACGGATATATGGGCGGTCACAGCGGTGTCGAGATCGACAAGGGTCGTGAGAATGCGATCAAATCGCTCGGCGAGATGCTCTCGATGATAGGAGATATAAGACTCGTCTCCTTCAAGGGCGGAAACGCCGATAACGCTATCCCGAGAGATGCGGCGGCAACCGTCGCTATAAACGGTGCTCTCAATAAAGCGGCGTTTGACGAAGTATTCAACAGCTACAAGGAGCGTGAATCGGGCGCGGAATACAAAATAACCGAATGCGAGTGTGGCGCAATGCCTCTCGATGCAGAGTCGACGAATAAGGTACTCGCACTTCTCGATCGCGAGCCTACCGGCGTTATCGCGATGAACCCCGATATCGAGGGACTCGTCGAGACGTCGCTCAATATGGGTATCGCAAGACTCGAGGACACGGTATTCGAGCTTTCCTTCTCCGTCCGTTCCGGACGTGGCGAGGCAAAGGAAAAGCTCGTAGAACACGTAAGAGCTATTGCGACAGAGCTCGGCGCGAAATTCGGTACCAGAGGCGGATACCCCGCATGGGAGTACAAGCGCGAGTCGCATCTTCGTGACGTTATGTGCGCGGTGTATGAGAAAATGTACGGCAAGGCACCTGTCGTGATGACTATACACGCAGGACTCGAGTGCGGTATATTCTCGGATAAGATCGACGGACTCGACTGCGTATCAATGGGTCCCGACAACTACGATATACACACGCCCGAGGAGCATCTGTCAATATCCTCAACCTCCCGCGTATGGGACTACCTCATAGAGGTTCTAAAGGTTATTTAAGCACGTTTAGTGCCTACCCGTGTCAAATTATTACTTGAAAAGGCGGAAAATAAAATGAAAAAGACAAGACTGCAGAAATATGCTAATCTCATCGCAAGATGCGGTGTAAACGTACAGAAGGGTCAGGAGGTCATCATAAACGCAGAGCTCGATCAGCCCGAATTCGTAAAGATGGTCGTCGACGAGTGCTACAAGGCAGGTGCCGCGAAGGTATCGGTCGATTGGTCATACCAGCCCCTCACAAGATCAAACGTGCGCTACTGCTCGAAGAAGGTGCTATCAACCCTCGACAAGTGGCAGATAGAAAAATGGGAGCATCAGGCAGAGGTCCTTCCCTGCAAGATCTACCTTATGAGTGAGGATCCCGACGGTCTCGCGGGAATCAATCAGAAGAAGTTCGCCGAGTGCATGGCGGCGCGCTCCAAGCTGATCAAGCCGATAAGAAACAGAATGGACAACAAGTATCAGTGGTGCATCGCGGCAGTTCCCGGCAAGGAGTGGGCAAAGAAGGTATTCCCCGGCGAGAGAGTCGGTGCGGCTATGGAAAAGCTCTGGGAGGCTATCCTCTCCACCTCTAGAGTTGACGACGATCCTATCGAGGCGTGGAGACTCCACAACGAGGATCTCAAGAAGAGATGCGATTATCTCAACAGCCTCGGCATCAAGGAGCTGAAGTACAAGGCGTCAAACGGCACCGATCTGCGCGTGGGTCTGCTCCCCGACGCGATATTCATGGCGGGCGGCGAGTACACCCTCGGCTCGAACGTATATTACAACCCCAACATTCCCTCGGAGGAGGTATTCACCTCTCCTCGCAAGGGCGATGCCGACGGTATAGTGTATTCCTCAAAGCCTCTCTCATACGCAGGTCAGCTCATCGACAACTTCTGGGTCAAGTTCGAGGGCGGCAAGGCTGTTGATGTCGGTGCCGAGAAGAATGAAGCACTGCTCCGCGAGATCATCGCAATGGACGAGGGCTCGGCATATCTTGGTGAGTGTGCGCTGGTTCCCTACTCCTCGCCGATAAGAGAATCAGGTCTGCTCTTCTACAACACCCTCTTTGATGAGAATGCGGCGTGTCATCTCGCGCTCGGTCGCGGATTCACCAACGTGCTCGTTGACTACGAGAAGTACACGAACGAAGAGGCTCACGCAAAGGGCATCAACGATTCCATCACACACGAGGACTTCATGATCGGTACTGCCGATATGACCATCACCGCAGTATGTGCTGACGGCAAGGAAGTGAAGATACTCGAAAACGGTGAATGGGCGTTCTGATATTCATAAGCTATATAAAAAAACCGCGACGCTGTAGCCGTCGCGGTTTTTCTTTTCTATAAACATTTTATATTTTGTAGCCTCTCGAAACCATAAAGGCGGAAACCGTTTTTCCGTCAATAGTGCGGGGGCGTGTCGAGTTTTTCACACATTCTGCCGCCGCGAAGCCTGCAGCCTCACCCGTTGCCGCCATATTTCCCATAACGCGGTAGGAGGCGTGTGGGTAGAAGTCTCCCGAGATGCATCTGCCCGCGAGCAGCAGGTTGTCGCAATCGAGTGGGACGAGCGCGCGGTACGGGATGTTATATGGCACAGCTTTTATTCCGCGTTTGCAGTCGGTAGTATCGTCATCGCTCATTTTGTGCACGTCGACACCAAAGGTGACAAGACATATCGCATCATCAAAGCGCGCACCGGAAATGATATCGTCATCGGTGATACGGTACTCGCCGTATACTCGCCTACCCTCTCGGATACCGATATGGGAGCTTGTGAAGAGAGCCGAGAGCGACTCATACCCCTCAATATGCTTATGCGCTTCTATGACATCGAATATCTCGCGTCTTCCGTCAGAGGTAGCCTCGGACATTCTCTCGACATCGTCATGAGGTGACGAAAAGCCGAAATTGATTCCCATATCCCATGTCCTGAGCGATGGTAGCTGGACCACACACGCCTGCTCTGCAGATATCTTAATGCCGTTATCAAGAAGCATTTTACCGTAAGCAGTCTTCTCATCAAAGGTATCGGTGCCGACATAGCCGTCAGGCATGCCTACGGCACAAACACCCATACTGACAGGATGCTGAAGGCGCGTAACAGGATCACCCGTATCCCACGAGCAACCCGCCATATCGGCGACACTACCGTGACCCGTAGCGTCGATGAATATCTTAGCTGAAACGGTATAGTTACCGAACTCGCTGACAACGAGTGCAGAGGCGACGTCTCTGCCGTTCATCTCGAGCGCTGCAATCTGGCTGTAAAAAAGCACTTTCGCGCCGCTTTCACGCGCTGCGGTATCGAGGAATACCTTACACGCCTCAGTGTCCACAAGATCGCCGGGTATGATCCTACCCTGCTCGTCGGTGCGCTTACCAAAGCGGGTACAGGACTTGCCATGAGAATTGAGGAAGTCGAATAGCTCGCGTACTATGCCCCCCTTATTCTTCATATCAATTATTCTCGGTATATAGCCCTCGGTGAGAGTTCCGCCAAGCGAGCCCGAACGTTCGATCAGTATTACCGATGCTCCCTGCCTTGCAGCAGAGATAGCAGCACAAGTACCCGCTATTCCGCCGCCGCAAACCGCAACGTCGTATTCACCAAGCGAGTTAAGTTTCAAGTCAAACATTTTATATCTCCTTACTGTATTTGTTCAAGATAGCCTCCGCGACCAAAACTCCGTCGCGTGCCGAGGAGATGATACCGCCGGCATAGCCTGCGCCCTCGCCTGTAGGGTAGAGACCCGATATACCAAGTGCCTCGTACGAGTCGGTGCGAAGGACACGGACGGGAGAGGTAGTGCGAGTTTCAGGACCTGTAAGAGCTGCATCGGGATAATCGTATCCGGGCATCCAAGCATCGAAGTCGGCGATGGCGGCTCGAAGAGAATCGGTGATAAAATCAGGGAGATATTCATTGGTCAAATGCGGTGCCGTTCCACGCGGATACGATGGGTTTACCCCACCCCGTGTAGCGGTTTTTGCGTTTTCGGTAAGATCGAGCAATCTCTCGGAGGGTGCAATATATCCGCCCTCAAGATCAAAAGCACGGCGCTCTATTTTGCGTTGGAGATCGATGCCTGCAAGAGGCGAATCGGAGTCGAAGTCGTCGGGAGTAACGGATACGAGAAGCGCGGCGTTTGAGTTATCGCCATCGCGCAGATATTCGCTCATACCGTTAGTGACGATACCTCCCGTCTCGCTTGCCGCCGCGACGACCGTACCACCCGGGCACATACAGAAGCTATATGCGCTACGTCCGCCCGGAAGATGTGTGACGAGGTGATAAGATGCGGTCTCAAGATGCGGGTCGTGACCTGCTCCGTAAACAAGATCGTTAATATACTCTCTCGGGTGCTCTATTCGCACGCCGATACCAAACGGACGTGGCTCAAGAGGAACACCGATAGTGTCTAAAAGCTCGAACACGTCGCGTGCACTGTGACCCGTGGCAAGGACGAGATCGGTAGAGAAAAAGTCTATTATTTCCCCATTTTTCTCGACACGCCCACCTACTAAACGGTTATTTTGCACTTTTATGGAGGTAAGACGCGAGTTAAAGTGCACCTCGCCACCAAGCGAGATTATCTTCTCTCGAAGGGTACGGATAACATTAGAGAGCTTGTCAGTGCCGACGTGCGCCGTACCGGAGAAAAGTATGTCAGCGGGCGCTCCCGCAGAGATAAATTCGTCGAGAATAAAGAGCTTGTATTTATCCGGAGCGCCGCTTTTGAGCTTGCCGTCGGAATAGGTGCCGGCACCTCCCTCGCCAAATTGAACGTTGCACTCGGGATCCAGTATTCCGAGCCTCGTAAAGGTATCGACCCGACGTCGGCGCTCGTCTACCGAAAGACCGCGCTCGTAAAGTATCGGCCTAGCACCCGCGAGGGCGAGAGTGAGTGCGGCAAAGAGTCCTGCCGGTCCCGCACCAATAACGACGGGTCGCTCGGGCAGATGCGAGACGGGCGGAACAAAGCGGGTGGAGTCGTACGTAAATACGTGACGCCGAAGCTTCAACAGATGTGCCTCCCTCTCCTCGGAAAGTGAGAAGGCGACCGTTGCGTCGTAGTGTATATCCCCCGTATCCTTCAGGTTGAGGGTGCGGCGAACTACGGTAACGTCGGAGAGCTCGGAGCGCTCTATCGGTAGTTTTTTCGTAATTGCGGAATACAGATCGTCAGCCGCATAATTTATCTCAAGTCTGATATTGGTTTTGATCATGATCGCTCTCCTCCGTTTCGGTTTATTATATCACATTACTTTGCTCTTTTCAAGCACTTACGGGAATTTTATCGGTTCCGTATCGACTATGCGGACTGCACATTTTCCTGCCGCCGCGACGTGAACCGATGCATAATTTTGTTAATTTTCGGTTATTTTCACCGATGTGCTTGACAAGGTCGCGCGCGAGTGATAATATATTATATATTATTTTTGGAGGCTGTCCCGTGATAAATGAGAAAATGAGAGAGCTCGGTGCAAAAAGGTCAAGCATACGCGAGCTGTTTGAATACGGAAAAAAGAGAAAAGCGGAGATCGGCGCCAATAACGTATACGACTTCTCGCTCGGCAATCCGAGCGTTGTGCCGCCGGAATGTGTGAGCCGTGAGCTCGTGCATCTGCTAACAGAGTCAGAGCCGACGGCTCTGCACGGATACACCTCAGCGCAGGGCGATGCGGGTGTAAGAGCGGCTATTGCAAAATATATCAACGAAAGCTACGGCGAACAGGTGACCGCCGACTGTCTCTATATGACGGTCGGCGCAGCCGGCGCACTGACCTCGGCACTTACAGCACTCGTCAGCTGTGGCGAGGAGGTCATCGTAAACGCACCGTATTTCCCCGAATATCGCGTGTTCACCGAGAGATGCGGTGCAAGGGTGGTCGAGGTAGCTTGCAGTGCAAATACCTTTATGCCCGACGTCGAGAAAATCGAGGGTGCGATCAACGAGAAAACAGCGGCGATAATCGTAAACTCCCCGAACAACCCGAGCGGTGCGGTATACAGCGAGGAGTGCATCAAGTCTCTCACCGATATGCTCGCACGGAAGGAAATGGAGCTCGGTCACCCGATATACCTTATCTCGGACGAGCCATACCGTGAGCTCGTATACGGAGATGCGACGGTCCCATATCTCACGAAATATTACAATAACACGGTAGTATGCTACTCATTCAGCAAATCTCTCTCGATACCCGGCGAGAGAATAGGATATATTCTCGTTTCACCCAGGATCAACGATTTTACTTCCGTATATCAGGCGGTATGCGGAGCGGGGCGCGCACTCGGCTTCGTATGTGCGCCGAGCCTTTTGCAAAAGCTCCTGCCCACCTGTCTCGGAAAGGTAGCGGATATATCAATCTATGACAGAAACAGACGCTTGCTCATAGAAAAGCTTGCGGAATACGGAATCGAGACGGTAAAGCCCGAGGGTGCGTTCTATCTTTTCATCAAGTCACCGAGTGGCGATGCGCACGAATTCTGCGAGCGGGCAAAGAAGCACGAAATACTGATAGTGCCGAGTGACGATTTCGGCACGCCGGGATACGCAAGACTCTCCTACTGTGTGAAAACCGAGGAGATAGAAAGAGCTCTGCCCGCCTTCAAGGCTCTGGCAGAAAGCTATACAAGAGGATAATAAAATGGCAAACGACAATTCACTTGATAAAGCAAGAAAAAATATTAACGCGATAGATGCGAAAATGCGCGAGCTGTTCATAGAGAGAATGAAGGCGGCTGAGGTTATCGCGGAATACAAATCAGAGCGCGGTCTCGCAATATACGATGCGACACGCGAGGAGGAGATAATAGCGAAGAACTCGGCAGAGGTAAAGGATGACACTGTGCGCGAGTACTACGTTAATTTTATACGCAACAATATGTCGGTCTCGCGCGCATATCAGGCGCGATTGATGCACGGCATGCGCGTGGCGTACTCCGGCACAGAGGGAGCGTTCGCGCATATTGCAACCATGAAGCTCTATCCCGAGTCGGAGAAGGTTGCATATCCTGATTTCGTAAGTGCCTACCGCGCAGTAGAGCGCGGCGAATGTGACGTTGCCGTACTACCCGTTGAGAACAGCTTTAACGGCGAGGTTGGTCAAGTGACCGATCTGATGTTCTCAGGCTCGCTCTACGTCAACAGAATGTACGAGCTGCCCGTGACACAGGATCTGCTCGGTGTTAAGGGAGCGACACTCGGAGACGTGCGCGAGGTTATCAGTCATCCGCAAGCTCTCGGTCAGTGTGCCGAGTACATAAGGGCACACAGCTTCTCCGAAAAAGAGTACGGCAACACCGCTCTTGCGGCGCGTAGGGTAGCAGAGCTCAATGACAAGTCGGTCGCGGCAATAGCGAGCGCTGAGGCGGCAGATATATTCGGACTCACAGTGCTCGATCACGACATAAACGCAAGCCGGAGCAATACTACGCGCTTTGCGGTATTCTCCCGCGTGGCTAATAAAAATACGGGAGAGGCTATGGGTACGCACTCAATACTTCTCTTCACCGTTCGCAATAAGGCAGGCGCACTTGCGCGCGCGATAGACGTCATAGGAGCGCACGGATACAATATGAGAACTCTCCGCTCACGTCCTATGAAGGAGCTTACGTGGGAATACTACTTCTATATCGAAGTAGAGGGTAACGTGCAATCGGAGGTAGGAAGCTCTATGATAGAGGAGCTCGGCGAATTCTGTGACAAGCTCAAATTTGCCGGAACGTATATCACTCTTTAAGGTGGGTAACGAATATGACAACGCTACGTATGGAGCTCGGCGATCGCAGCTATGACATAACCGTCGGCGGCGGTATTCTCGACGAGCTGACAAATTATATGGATCTCGACCGACGTGTGTTTATCGTCACCGACACGGGTGTACCGCGCGAGTATGCAGAGACGGTCAAGAGTCAGTGCCGCGAGGCTATGATAGTAACGGTACCTATGGGCGAGGGATCGAAGAGCCCCGAGATGTATACTGCTCTGCTCGAAACGATGCTGGAGTTCGGAATGACGAGAACCGACTGTGCAGTGGCGGTGGGCGGCGGAGTAGTCGGTGATCTCACCGGCTTCGTTGCGGCGTCATATATGCGCGGAATAGACTTCTATAACGTACCGACGACGGTGCTATCGCAGGTCGATTCCTCGATCGGCGGAAAGGTCGCGGTAAATCTCGGAGGCGTAAAAAATATCATCGGTGCATTTCACCAGCCGAAAGCGGTAGTGATAGATACCGACACACTCAGAACGCTCACCGAGCGACAGCTATCAAACGGATTCAGCGAAGCTATCAAGATGTCGATAACCTCGGACGCGGAGCTGTTCGGATTCATCGAGAGCTGTGAGCCTACGTGGGACAACGTAGAGCAGATCATAGTTCGCTCGCTGATGATCAAAAAGGCGGTCGTGGAATGCGACGAGCGAGAATCCGGACTGCGCAAGATACTCAATTTCGGTCACACCTTCGGTCACGCGGTAGAGGCACGCGAGGAGATGCACGGAATATATCACGGTGAGTGCGTGGCGATAGGAATGATGCCTATGTTATCACCTGACGCACGTGCTAAGGTGGTACCCGTGTTAAAAAAATTCGGTCTGCCCTACAGATACGACGGAGATATTGACGCAGCACTTTCATACGTCAGCCACGATAAAAAGTGCGATGGCGACAGTGTCAGCGCGGTGTTCGTCGACGAGATCGGCTCCTACCGACTCGAGAAGCTATCATGCTCTGATTTCGAAAGCCACGTCAGGCGTGAGATGAAAAAGATCAACGAGGAATATAAGTGATGAAAAACATCTTCGGTAACGCTATAACCGTGACACTTTTCGGAGAAAGTCACGGAGAGTGCGTCGGTGCGGTGCTCGACGGCATAGCTCCCGGCATAAAAATCGACGGAGAATATATAAAGCATAAGCTGGACATGCGACGCCCGAGAGGCAAAATATCTACAGCTCGTATTGAGGGAGACGAATACAACATCGTGAGCGGAGTGTATAACGGATATACTACCGGTACACCCCTCACGGTGATAATCCCGAACACCAACAAAAGGAGCGGCGACTACGATAATATCGCATTCACGCCCCGTCCGTCACATGCGGATTACAGCGCATACTGTAAGTATCACGGATACGAGGACAGACGCGGCGGAGGACACTTCTCAGGAAGAATAACGGCGGCTCTCGTCGCTGTCGGTGCGATACTCGCATCAGCTCTCGAGGAGCGAGGAATAAAAATCGGCACGCACATATCGCGACTTCACGGCGTGTGTGACGCGCCATTCACCTCCTACGAAAGCGATATTGACGCACTGAACGAAAAGCTCTTCCCTACCCTATCAAGCGAGGCGGAAGAAAAAATGGTTGCAGAGATAGTGACAGCCGGAGCTGAACACGACAGCGTCGGCGGCATACTCGAGACTGCGATCATCGGTGTGCCGAGCGGTGTTGGTGAGCCGTGGTTCGACACGCTCGAGGGCGTGCTGGCACACGCGCTGTTCTCCATACCCGCGATAAAGGGTGTAGAATTCGGAGCAGGATTTGGCGTAGCAGACATGTACGGAAGTGAAGCAAATGATCCCTATCGCATAGAGGGCGGTGACGTCGTGACCCTGACAAACAACAACGGCGGTATCACGGGCGGCATCACAAACGGTATGCCTATCACGTTCAGATGCGCGGTCAAGCCTACTCCATCCATATCTAAAGAGCAGATGAGCGTCGATATAGCAAAAATGGAAAACACGGCAATTAAGATAGAGGGACGGCACGACCCTGCGATAATACACAGAGCGAGAGCGGTGGTCGATGCGATGGCTGCAATAGCGGTCGCGGATATGCTGACGGTTAGGTACGGAACCGACTATCTCGGAGGCAAATAATTCGATTTGCACCGTACCCGTGTTACAAAAACGGAGAGATTTATATGAATTACGGTTGCATCGGTGAGCACCTGAAGCACAGCTTCTCAAAGGAGATACATTCTCGCCTCACCGACTATGAATATGAAATATGCGAGATCGCGAGAGATGAGCTCGATGCCTTTATGACACGGCGCGATTTCCGTGCAATAAACGTGACGATACCGTATAAGGAGGCGGTGATCCCGCACCTGTACTATATCGACGCGCACGCCGAGGAGATCGGCGCGGTAAACACTATCGTAAACCGCGACGGCAAGCTCTACGGCTACAACACCGACTTTTACGGTATGTCGGCGCTGATAGAGAAGCTCGGGCTGTCACTCGCGGATAAAAAGGTCGCAATACTCGGCACAGGCGGCACGTCCAAGACTGCACATGCGGTGGCGAGTGCTATGGGTGCAAGGGAGATACTGCGTGTGAGCCGCTCCGGCCGAGAGGGCGCAATAACATATGAGGAGCTTTACGACAGGCACACCGACACCGAGATCGTGATCAATACTACACCGGTCGGAATGTTCCCGAATATCGAGGGACTCGCTCTTGATATCAAGCGCTTCACAAGCCTCGAGGGAGTCGTCGATGCGGTATACAATCCCCTACGCACGCCGCTCATCAGAGAGTCGATGAAGATGGGAGTTGCCGCCGAGGGCGGTCTCTATATGCTGGTAGCGCAGGCGGTGCGTGCATCGGAGATATTCCTGGGTATCACCTACCCCGATGGAACGCTCGACAGAGTTTTCGGTGAGGTACTAACCGACAAGGAGAATATAGTACTCATCGGCATGCCCGCATCGGGTAAGAGCACGGTTGGTGCCCTGCTCTGTGAGCGCACAGGGCGCGCACTCGTCGACACGGACGAGCTGATCGTGGAGACTGCCGGTATGGAGATAAAGGAAATATTCGCCACGATGGGTGAGGCGCGCTTCCGCGAAATGGAGCACGAGGCAGTGCTCACGGCATCGGCTATGACGTCGGCGGTAATTGCGACGGGCGGAGGTGCGATACTCCGTGATGATAACGTAGACGCGCTGAGAGCAAACGGAAGGCTCTATTTCCTCGACCGATCTCCGGAGCTGTTGATGCCTACCGATTCTCGTCCGCTATCAAGCGACCGAGATGCTATGATGAAGCGATATAACGAGCGATACTCCCGATATTGCTCTGTTGCCGACGAGCACATCGACGGCGACGGCACCCCCGGTGAGGTCGCGGATAAAATACGAAAATGACGGAAAAAGGTATGAAGCTATACATAATCAACGGACCCAATCTCAATATGCTGGGTATCAGAGAGCCTGCGCATTACGGCAAGACCGACTATAAGTCGCTCGTCGAGATGATACGCGCTCACGCAGAAAAGCTCGGAGTCGAGACGGTATTCTATCAGTCAAATCACGAGGGTGACCTCGTCGATAAAATACAGGAGGCGTACTTCGAGGGTGCGGACGGAATCGTTATCAACCCCGGAGCATATACGCACACAAGCATAGCTTTGCTCGATGCGGTAAAGTCGACGTCTCTGCCGACAGTCGAGGTACATATCTCGAAGGTTGAGGAGCGCGAGGCGTACAGACAGATAAGTTATATACGCGAGGCATGCTGTGCCACGATCACAGGTCACGGAGTTGCAGGATATACCGAGGCGATAGATCACCTCTGTGAGAGGCTCAAAAATGAGAGTTAAGATCAAGCCGACTCGCGCCGTGGGAGAGGTGCGGATACCCGCATCGAAGAGCATGGCACACAGACTCATGATAGCGGCGGCAATGGCAGACGGCAAAAGCGTCATAGACGGAGTTACACTGTGTGACGACGTGCTGGCAACGGCAGATTGCCTGCGTGCTATGGGTGTAACGGTAGAGATAGACGGTGGGCGTGTTACGGTAATCGGCAAAGATATGCGCACTGCGGTGGCAAACGGACCGCTATGCTGTCGCGAGAGCGGAAGCACCCTGCGCTTCTTTATACCGATAGCGGCACTCTCCGGAGGTGAGGTGCGATTCGTCGGCTCCGAGAGACTGCTCGAGCGACCGCAGACCGTATATGAGGATATGGCGCGTGACGGCATATTCAATCTTACAAGAGGCGATGGAAGCATCACCGTCAAGGGTCCGTTCAGAGCGAGCGACGTTTACGTAAGAAGCGATGTCAGCAGTCAGTTTATAACAGGACTGCTATTTGTGTTACCATACCTCGGTTATGACGCACGAATACACGTGACAACAGATATCGAGAGCCGCTCGTATATTGATATGACACTCTCGGCTATGCGAGAGTTTTCGGTAGATGCGTCGTGGGAGGACGAGAGGACACTACTCGTACGCCGCGGCAGCGGATACCGAGCAAAGGACGTAACGGTCGAGGGAGATTACTCTGCGTCGGCGTTCATCGAGGCGTTTGGACTCATCGGTGGCGACGTACGCGCTGCGGGACTGTCCGAAACCAGTCTCCAGGGAGACAGAATATACCGAGAATACTTCAAAAAACTCGACACGGGTACCCCCGTACTATCGCTGAAGGACTGTCCCGATCTCGCGCCAATACTCTTCACACTGGCGGCTCTGAAGCACGGCGCGCGCTTCACAGATACGAAGAGACTGCGCATCAAGGAGAGCGACAGAGCCGCGGTTATGGCAGAGGAGCTCGCAAAATTCGGTGCTGACGTGAGAGTTCATGAAAACGAGGTGGAGGTCGTACGACGTGATCTACACACTCCTCGTGAGATACTCTCGGGTCACAATGACCATAGAATAGTTATGTCGCTCGCAGTACTCGCAACCGTTTACGGCGGCGAGATAGAGGGTGCTGAAGCTTGTAAAAAGAGCTACCCCGACTTTTTTGAAGATCTGAAGAAAATTGGAATAGAATATGAAGCTATGTAATTACAAGGAAATACTTATAGTCGGTCTTGGCGTCATAGGCGGCGGATACGCAAAGGCTCTGACCGAGAAGGGATACAAGGTAAGCTGTATAACACTCGATCAGAGGGATGTGGATTACGCCCTTGAAAACGGAATGATAAGCTACGGAACGACCGAAGTCGAGCCGGAGCTCGTCGCGAGATGCGGACTCGTCGTGTTTGCGCTCTACCCCACGATTTTCATTGAATGGATCGAGAAATATCAGCATTTATTTAACACGGGTACCCTCATAACCGACGTTACCGGTGTAAAATCGAGCGTCGTGTACCGTGTTCAGGACATGCTAAGGGAGGACGTCGAGTTTATCGCGGCGCACCCGATGGCAGGTCGTGAGAGATCCGGAGTCGAGTACAGTGACCCGTCCGTTTTTCGCGGTGCGAACTACATCGTAACACCGACAGAGAAAAATACAGCCGAGGCGATCGCACTCTGCCGAGAGCTCGGTGAGGTGCTGGGATTTGCTAAGATCAGCGAGCTGTCGCCCGAGGAGCACGACGCAATGATCGCATTTCTCTCACAGCTCACGCACTGCATCGCAGTCGTACTTATGAACTGCAATCAAAAGGACGGGCTCGAGAAATATACGGGTGACTCGTTCAGAGATCTGACGAGGATCGCAAAGATCAACGACAAGATGTGGGCGGAGCTGTTCCTACAGAATAAGGATGCTCTGCTCGCCGAGATGGACTCGTTTATGAACGAGTTCGCAGCCTTTCGCGAGATGCTTGCAACCGATGATGGTGAAGGAATGAGAGAAAAAATGAGAGCGTCAACCAAAAGGCGATCACTCTTCGATAAACCAAAGGTATAAGGTCAGGAGATTTTTTTAATATGAATATGGAATTCTACCGCAAGCTACCGATTCCAAAGGAGGTAAAGGCACAGTTGCCCATCACCTCAGAGCTTGCAAAAATAAGAGATAAGCAGGTAGAGGATCTGAAGAGTGTGTTCGACGGATTCTCAAATAAATTTGTTCTTGTCATAGGTCCCTGCTCCGCAGACCGAGAGGATGCGGTACTTGACTATATCTCGAGACTGCGCACGGTACAGGATAAGGTTGCGGACAAGATCATAATCGTTCCGAGAATATATACAAACAAGCCAAGGACCACAGGCGAAGGATATAAGGGTATGCTACACCAGCCCGACCCTAATGAGAAGCCCGATCTACTAAAGGGTATCATCGCTATAAGAAAGCTCCATCTGCGCGCTCTGGCAGAGACAGGATTCGGCTGTGCCGATGAGATGTTATATCCCGAAAATCACAGGTATCTGTCGGATATACTCACCTACGTTGCAGTCGGCGCGAGATCGGTCGAGGATCAGCAGCATAGACTCACGGCAAGCGGTCTCGATATACCCGTCGGAATGAAAAACCCGACTGCAGGCGATATCGGAGTTATGATGAACTCGATAAAGGCGGCGCAGAGCTCGCATACGTTCCTCTATCGCGGATGGGAGGTAAAGAGCCAGGGCAATCCGTATGCACACGCGATACTGCGCGGATACGTGGATAAGCAGGGCAAGTCGCATCCTAACTACCACTACGAGGATCTCTACCAGCTCTACGAGACCTACTCCGAATCGGGTCTCGAAAACCCCGCTGTTATCGTAGATACGAACCATGCCAACTCCGGAAAACAGTATCTCGAGCAGATAAGGATCGCAAAAGAAGTGCTTCACAGTTGCAGATACTCTAATGACGTGCGCAAGATCGTAAAGGGTCTGATGATCGAGAGCTATATCGAGGACGGCGCACAGAAGATATGCGATCACCCTGTGTACGGAAAATCGGTTACCGACCCCTGTATAGGTTGGGAAAAGACCGAAAGGCTTATATATGAAATGGCGGAGATGCTCTGATAGAGTTCCCGGAGAAATCATCCCGAGCGTCAGAATAGATAATATGAAAACGAGTAAGGATCATCTTGATTCTTACTCGTTTTGTTTTGTGAGATTAATTAGTTGTTAGATAGATAAATCGTCGATTCCTAACACAGCTATTTCGGCGAGAGAATCTGAGCATTTTCGGCGAGAGAATTTTGAGGAGAAATCGCCGCTTGTGACCCGAAGTCGTAGTTACCTACGACGAGTTAGGTCTCAAACGGCGATTTATACCAAAATTATCCGACGAAACTAGCCGCCGAGGTAAGCGCGCTGTATCTCCTCATCTCCGAGAAGCTCTGCACCGGTTCCTGTCTTCACCATTTTACCGATCTCGAGAACGTAAGCTCTGTCGGCGATGCTGAGTGCTTTCTTTGCATTCTGCTCAACAAGGAGGACGGTTGTTCCCTGCTCGTTTACCGCCTTGATCATATTGAAGATGGTGTTAACGTAGAGAGGCGAGAGACCCATGCTGGGCTCGTCAAGAAGAAGAAGCTTGGGGCTGGACATCATTGCGCGGCTCATAGCGAGCATCTGCTGCTCACCGCCCGAGAGGGTGCCTGCGATCTGATTAGTTCTCTCCTTGAGGATCGGGAAATGCGAATACATCTCCTCGAGCTTATCCTCAAACTCTGCCTTGCCCTTTTTCGAATAGAAGCCCATCTTGAGATTTTCATAGACGGTAAGCTCCTGGAAGATTCGTCTGCCCTCGGGTACCTGTGCCATTCCCTTATACACGAGCTTGTGTGCGGGGATGTGGCTGACATTCTCGCCAAAGAGAGTGACGGTGCCGGCGTGCTTTGGAATGATACCGTTGATCGAGTGCATAATAGTGGTCTTGCCCGCGCCGTTAGCACCGATGAGAGCAACGATCTCGCCCTCGTTAACGTCAAAGGAAACGCCCTTAATAGCCTTTATAAGACCGTAGTTGACCTCAAGGTCACGTACTTCAAGTAATGCCATATCGGTTTGTCTCCTTTCTTATTCGTCGTCACCGAGGTAAGCCTTAACGACCTCGGGATTTTTAAGTGCTTCCTGCACGTTGCCCTGTGCGAGTGTGGTACCAAAGTTGAGGACGGTAACGTTATCACAGATACCGGTGACGAGGCTCATATCGTGCTCGATAAGAAGTATCGTCATGTCGAAGTTATCGCGTACAAAGCGAATGGTATCCATAAGCTCAGCAGTCTCCTGCGGATTCATACCTGCGGCAGGCTCATCGAGAAGCAAAAGCTTTGGTCCTGTAGCAAGTGCGCGAGCTATTTCAAGCTTACGCTGCTTACCGTAGGGGAGGTTATACGCGAGATTATTTCTCTCCTCGAGAAGTCCGAAGATATCGAGAAGCTCTTTGGCTCTCGCGCGCATAGTGCGCTCTACCTCAAAGTGTCTCGGCAGACGGAGGAGAGAGTCAAAAAGCGAGCATTTGTACTCGGGGAGGTTATGAAGTCCGACCATTACGTTACGGACAACAGTCATATTGTTGAAAAGACGTATATTCTGGAATGTACGGGCAATTCCCTTATGGTTTATCTGCTCCTGGGAAAGTCCCTTGAGCTCCTCACCGTCAAGGAAGAAGGTACCCGTGGTGGGCTGATATACACCTGTGAGCATATTGAAGACGGTAGTCTTACCTGCTCCGTTAGGTCCGATGAGACCGTAGATCTCATTCTTTTTGATTTTGAGGTTAACATCCTGAGCAGCCTTAAGACCGCCGAAGGTTATGCCGAGATTTTTTGTTTCAAGTACGTATTCCGACATTACTTTTCCTCCTTATCCGGTCTCATTGTGCTCTCAACGACCTTCAGATCAACGGAGAGGATCTCATCCATGTCGATCTTCGTAGGAACGACGTCCCAACGCGCATCGTCATCGTGAACGTAGGAGGCATCGCGTTTTTTGGAGAGCTTCCGCGCAAGTGCCTTGAAGTTGTATTTTTCTCTGAAGAACTTGAGCGCGGGGGCGTTGTTATAGATGATAATAAGGACGAGTATGAGCGCGTAGATTATATCCTTCATTACCGCGAGGTTGCCTGTAAGAACGGTCTGCAGCTGATTATTGATGAAGGTGATGACGGTCGCTGAAATTATAGCACCGCTGATATTACCCATACCGCCAAGGACTACCATAATAAGGATCTCGATGGAGTAGTTGTAATCGAAGACAGATGCCTTTACGGTAGAGTTAGCAAAGCTGTAGAACACACCTGCAACACCGGCAAATGCGGAGGAGATGATAAAGCCTATGAGCTTATACTTGGTTACGTTGATACCCGTTGCCTTCGCCGCTATCTCATTGTCGCGGATAGCGGTGATCGCTCTACCGTGCTTGGATCTGATAAGGTTCTGCATAACGAACATAGTGATCAAGACGAGAACGAAGCCGATGATAAAGAGATACTGTTTATCAAATCTGGGAGTACGCAGACCGATAGGACCGCCAAACGTCTCCTTGCTCGAATTTTCAAACACGGTCTTGACTATTTCACCGAAAGCAAGAGTAACGATAGCGAGATAGTCTCCCTTCAAACGGAGAGCGGGAAGTCCGATGATAAAGCCGAATACGCCTGCAATTGCAGTACCTGCAATAAGAGCGATGATAAAGGAAAGAATTCCGTTACCGTCGATCACGCCATCGAGAAGGAGCGCAACCTTACCTCCGACGTATGCACCTATACACATAAAGCCCGCGTGACCGAGCGAAAGCTCACCGAGGAAACCTACTACAAGAGAGAGCGATACGGCGAGAATGATAAACATAGTTATCTTCTCAAGGAGGAAAAGGGTCGACTGCGGAAGAACACCCGCAAAGGTCATAGCGGTGAATATTACCGCAACGATGGCGACCGCGATATAGTTGATGAAATGCTTCCATTTCACGGAGGCGAGTTTTTTCATAAATGCGTTCATTATACCTTCTCCCTCCTCTTCTTACCGAGTATACCGGTAGGCTTAACAAGAAGTATCACGATGAGAATCGCAAACTCAATGGCGATAGTATAAGGAGCGATCTCGGGAATAGAGTTACAGATACACTCTACCACACCGAGAAGGATACCGCCGAGCATAGCGCCGGGAATAGATCCGATACCGCCGATGACCGCTGCAGTAAACGCCTTTATACCCGGCATTGCACCGAAGGTGGGAGTTATGGTAGGAACTTTCAGCAGTGAGAATACACCCGCGAGTGCCGCAAGCGCGGATCCAATCGCGAAGGTGATGGTGATTATCATATTTATGTTGATACCCATGAGTCGCGCCGCATCCTTATCCTCGGAAACTGCGATCATCGCGCGACCGATCTTGGTAAACTTAACGAAGAGGCTGAGCACAACCATAACAACGATTGCCGCCGCAAGTGTAATTATGGTGTTATAGCTGATAGAAATTTCGCCAAGCTTCAAGGAGCCGAGATCAAAGATGTTTACAAACTTGGGTGCCGCGCCGAAGATGATGAGCGCAAGGCTCTGAAGCAGGTAGCTTACTCCAATTGCAGTAATAAGAACGGCAAGAGGAGAGGCTCCGCGAAGAGGCTTATATGCCACCTTCTCCACGACTATACCGAGTCCGAGACAGAATAGCACTGCTGCCACGATGGCAAGGATCGGATTAAAGGAGAGGAATACGAGGACGGTATATCCGCCCACCATAATGATATCTCCGTGTGCGAAGTTAAGCATTTTAGCGATACCGTATACCATCGTATAGCCGAGAGCTATCATAGCGTAGGTACCACCTATGCTCAGACCATTAAGCAAAGTTACAATAAAGTCCATAATTTTACCTTTTTTCAAATTATGACAATTTGCCGACAACCAAAAATGGCCGTCAGCAAATTGTATAACGTATTTTTGTAAAGCTTAGTTAGCAGCTTTAACTACATACTTAACTGCTTCCTTATTTACGAAGCCGTCGTCAGTCCAAGAGATATCGGACTTACCATTCTCCTTAGGAGCACCGGTAACACCGTGGAATACAAAGCTGTCGTCGGTGAATATTTCTACGAGCATATCGCAGAAGTCGGATGCGGAGGTGGTTACGCTGAATTCCTTACCGTTTGCCTTAGCGGTCTTGAGTGCCTCGTAGATAGCCCATACACAGTCATAAGCTGCTGCACCAAACTGGTTGAGAGGAGCATCTGCACCGAACTTTGCACGGTATGCATCGATGTAATCCTTAGCAGCACCGTCGGTAGCACCGGAATTGAAGTGAGACAGGTAGGAAACCTCCTGAGGAATGGTGGTGATATCGAAGTTCTCTACCGAGTCAACGCCGTCGAGACCGTCGCAGCCATAGTAGATAGCATTAGCCTTAACAGTGTTCTTACCTGCAGTCATAAACTGAGATGCGGGAGTGTAGTAGATAGGCATGAAGATAACGTCGCAATCCTTGAGGTTCTGTACCTGCTGTGCGAAGTCGGACTCATCACCCTTGAAGGAAGCCTTGGTTATCTCGCCGAAGCTTGCATCGAGTGCCTCCTCGAACTTAGCAAGAATACCGGTGGAGTACTCGTCGTCGGACTTATAGAATGCGCCGACCTTCTTACCCTTATAATTCTCGTTGAAGTAGTTAGCGGAAGCGGTACCCTGGTTAGAGTCTGCAAAGCACATCTGGAATGCGTTGCCGTACTCGGGAACACCGTCACCGGATGCGGAGGGAGTAAGAACGAATACGTTATCATCCTTAGCATACTCCTTGAACTCAAGTGCAGGACCTGTGGTTACAGTGCCGAGAGTGATCTGTACGCCGCTCTCATAGAGAGAAGAATATGCGTTAGAAACAAGAGTGGGGTTGTGCTCGTCGTTGGACATGGTGAACTCGAAAAGCATACCAAGCTCGCCGTCGTTCATAGCGATAGCGTTGATCTCTTCAACTGCGAGCTCAGCAGAATTCTTAACTGCTATACCGTAAACTGCAGCGCCGCCTGTAAGAGGTCCGGATGCACCAAGCTTTATCTTGGTGTTATTCTCTGCGTAGTTGGTCTGACCGCAGGATGCGAGGCCGAGAGCGGAAGTGGCAAGCATAGCAACTGCAAGTGCGCCTGTTACAACTTTCTTAAAAACGTTTTTCATTTTGTATTCTCCTTTGAATATAAATTCTTTTCCTCATCCAAAGTGTCAAAGTACGTAACGCTCTCGATGAAATTAAAGATGCTCCTATTATAGTACTTTTCTTTTCATTTGTCAATACTTTTTTATATGAGATTTTTTCATACCCACTACAGAAAATCGAATACTATAAACGAAATAACTAACTATGTTACTCTGTACGTTAACAATTTGTATACTTTGCACAATGAAATGGTTAAAAACTGCCTTTTTAAGGCAAAAAAAGTTTTCAAAAAAGTGTTTTTAAATTATTTTTTATTCAAAATATACAAAAGCTCTGATGATTTTTCAGGGCGATTACCCCCGAAAATAAACAACTTTTAAGTCACTATGTTAATTATACCGATGCAAGCATCTCCGAGATACAATGAGTCAAACTCTACATTAATACTATATGCGCGCGAGGAGAGATATAGGCGTACCGCTTCTCTTCCCTAACCGAATAAATATGCACAAAATGCTTAATGCTCTAGCTGTAGACTTACTGTATCAAAAGAGTGAAAAGCAGATAAAAAGAGCTCCGCATCCAAAGGAAGCGGAGCTCGAAAGCAAGTTTATCCAACGAGACCGGAACGCTCGATACCCTGTACGAGATATCTCTGACAGAAGAGATACATAATGACGAGGGGAGCGATGATCATAATACCCGCGGTATTGATGATAACCGTCTCAAAGAGAGATTTACCGGCATATTCGGTCTGAAGATGCGTAGGAATCTGGCTGATAATATCAGGCATCATCCAAGGAGCCTTCGTCGTAGTGAAGAAGGTGTCGATGTAGAAGGTATCGGTCCACTGCCACGAGAACGAGAACAGGAAGATCGTGATCATCATAGGCACCGACAGAGGAAGGATGATCTGAAGGAAGGTACGGAAGGTACCCGAGCCGTCAACGTACGCGGACTCCTCAAGCTCGTCGGGAACGCCCTTAAAGAACTGACGCATCAGGTAGATGTAAAGTCCGTTCTTAAAGGCTATACCGCCAAGAGAGAGGATAGCAAACGGTGCGAAAGTATCGCGAAGGAAGAGGCTGTCGCCGAGGATAAGCTCGAGAATACCCTTCATACCCCAGGTGAGGGGGCGTGCGATATCGAAGTCACCGAAGAACATCTGCATCGCAAGCTGGAGAGTACCGTGAGGAATAACCATCGTTACGATAACGAGTATCATGACGAGCTTATTACCCTTGAACTTAAACTTAGCGAGACCGTAACCGATAAGGCAGCACACAAAGGTCTGAATAAGTGCAGACATAAGTGAGAGCAACACGGTGTTAAGAAGTGCATCAAAATATCTGTTATCAAGTGCTATGTACTTATACGTATCAAAGGTAAACTCCTTAGGTATAAGAGAAACGGTAGCATCAATAACGTCGTTGGGGCTCATGAAGGAGCCTGCGATCTTAGTGATGAAGGGATAGAGAATAACGAAGGATACACCCAGCATCAGAATAAATCTGAAGATGTTGACGATTACCTTGATCCAGGTGTTGGAGGTTTGAAGCTTCTTCATCAAACGCTCCTTGAAGGTAAGCTTACCCTCGTAGTCAACACTGATCCTGTTCTTAGTCTCTTTAGTTACTACGGTTTTAGTAGAATCCATCTCTGCACCTCCTTAATCTCTTCTCTGATAGAAGACGAACGACGATGCCACAACTGCGACAACCGCGATGATCAGTACAACTATCAGGAAGTAAATCCAAGACATGGCGACTCTCTGTCCAAAGTCGGCCTTTGATGCGTTGAGGAAGGACATAACGGGGTTAGTCGATCTCGTGAAGGAGTCGATAACCGTGTAAACCGCGTTTACGAGGATCATGGGGGATATCATCGGGAAGGTAACCTTCCAGAACGTCTCCCAGCCCGTTGCACCCTCGATCTGGCACGCCTCGTAAATAGAGGGAGAGATCGACTGAAGACCTGCAAGGAAGATAAGCATCTGTACGCCGGAATAGTTAATAATGTTGTAAACGTTATTAACGAGTCCTACGACGTAGGTAACGAGCTCGGTACCGACCTTCATCGAAGAGAAGAGTGCCTGTACGTCGAGCATGGAGATGATCTCCGAGCCATCGCCGCTACCCGAACCGTCGTTGATACCTGCGCTCGCCTGATCCTTCATAACGTCGGCGGCATCAATGCTCGCCATAACGCCGGTGGAGATGATGACGGGAACGAAGAATATCGCACGGAATACTGCTCTACCGAGCATTTTCTGGTTAAGAACGACCGCTATAAAGAGCGAGAATATGATGATCGCGGGAACCTCAAACACAAGCTGCTGAAGTGCACTGAGAAGAACCTTCGTAAACGAGGAGTCCTCGAATGCCGCCGCATAGTACTGAATTCCTACGGGCTCAAGGGTGAGATCTCCGGGAACGGGGACCAAACGGTTGAAGCTGAACCAGATAGAGTCAATAAGAATGGGGAAATAAATAAGTATTACGCCAAGTATGAAGGGCAGCACGAACACGTAGCCGGACATAGCTTTTCTTGCATCAAGCGATGCTCTACGCTTGAACAAGGGCTTAAGCTTCTTGGTCTCTGCTTTAGAATTATCCATTATCGTCCCTCCTCACTTGTAATTTTGCCATAGCCGTGCTTCTCAAGAGTAATAGTTCTGGTCTCGCCATCCGCAAGATTGGGATCGATACGGTTGTCGATGGTGATATCGACAGAGAACATATTGTAGTTGAGAAGGAATACGACCTTGTCACCGTTAGCTACGGTGTTGTCCTGATAAACAACCATAACGACGTTACTGTTGTCGCAGGTAAAGTCTGTGTAATCGTAGTTCTCGTCACCGGTCACAGAGTCGGTAACGTAATCGTACTGAGAGGTGTAGACCATCTCAGCGCCGCCAAAGCTTACTACGGTAGCATCTGCCTTAGCAGGATACTCGTTTACGTACTTTGCAATAACAGCATCAAGATCAGATGCAAAGGTGTAGCCTGCACCGAGAAGCTCCTGCTCGTCGATGTTCATTATCTCTACAGCCTTATCAATAAGAGAGTCGCGGTCGATAGAAACGCTGACGCCCTTACCGATGTTTGCGGGATCCTGCTTCATAGCCTCGAAGGCAGCGTCTACAAACGCGGAGATCTTAGAATCAACGACCGAAACGTACTCTGCCATAAGGCGCTTGTTGTTTGCGAGCTTCTCGTCCTTATCTATAACACGCTCGGAGAGAATGGTGCTGTGATAAACTATCTCATACTTCTGGTACTTACCGATAGCCTCGTTAAGTACAGCGTACTGCTCAACGAGCTTGTCGAACCAGTTCTCGTAATCGACACCGTAATACTTAGAGAAGTTCTCGTCCTCTTTGAGGTAGCTGGTGTTCTGCTTGCAGAGAATGTAGAAGAGGTTAGCGCCGTTCTCGATGGAACGAAGAATGTTATAGTCGGGAGATCCGGAGTAGTTGATAGGAGTACCGGCATAGTTCACGTAACCGTGTAATACCATTCCGTAGAAGGGTACGGCGTAGGATGAGTATGCAAGGTGGCTCGAATCGATGGTAGCGTTGATAACGTGATCAACGTACTTCATAGCATAAACGTTACCGATATCGGTCATAACGGAATAGTCAGCCGCCATTCTGTCAAGGAGTGCTGTCACATCGACGAGTGCCTCCTCACGGTTGATCGAGTTATCCTCGTCAAAGTTGGAGTTAAGCACCGAGCCGAGAGTCGAAACGGAAATGCACGTTGCATCGTATTTCGTGTACTTTTTCAGGAACTTCGTATAGAGTCCGTCAAGTGCATCGGTTGAAACTACGAGTGCGAAGAGCTGATCATACTCACCGGTGATAGAGTTGAATACCTGCTTGGATGCATAACGGTTATCAACCATCTTAGCAGCAGAGGAGCCCTTGCTGATACCGTCAAAGTTGGCGGTATTGTTGATGAATGCGAAGTCAAACTCGGGATAGATGCCGAGATTTGTATTAATGTCGCTGTCGTCCTTGTATGCCTTGGAGGTAGCAAGAAGATCGTTGAAGCCCTTCTTACCGCCGAGGGACTTCTCCCACTTTACCTTAGCGGGATACGTGAAGTACATACCGCCGTTAGCAAAGCCGGTAAGCTTGAAGTTAACGTTCTTGATATCCACGATCTCTGTAGCGAGCTCGGCATATCTTGCCGCCTTAGCGCGGTATCTGCTGATAAGCTCAGCTTCTTTACCGGTAGTATCCTGTGCCTCAAGCTCGTTGGCGAGTCTCTCGTACTCAGCCTGCTTTTCATTAAGCTTTGCAACAGCGTTGGAAAGCTCGGCATACATAGTCTTGATATCCTCAAAGGTAGTGAGAGGAGTGGATACGGTCACGGGGAACGTAAGCACCTTCTTCATTACGTCGATAGATCCAAGAGCCTCGATGTAGAGAGGAAGATCGTTATCCTCGCTGACGTTCTCAAGAGCGGTGAGAATTCCCTTGCTCTTCAGATACTCTCTATAACACTGAGCCATACCAACGTAGCTGGTATCGTAGTGCTGGAGAGTGGGAGTTGCAGCGGCTACGTCGGGATCGGAGAGCATCGTGATCCTGGTCTTATAGGATCCCTCATACTTAGATTCCGAAACGATGTAGTAGGAAACAGAGCCACCGACGGACATAGTATCGGCAAGATTATATTTGTCGGCGGGGTAAGGCGTGTAGGATGCGTACGAGAACGCATATTTATGAACCGAGCCTCCGGAGGTGATACCGAGCTCCGCAAGGGATGCACCCTCGTCGAGAACTGCAAAGAAGCCGTTGGTAACGGTATCCTTACCGGTAAGAGTGGCGGTGGTGGGGTTCGCGGGAGTTTCGTTAACGATACCGTAAACAGGCATTACGACCTGCTCTCTACGCTTGCCGGAGATAGAGGAATAACCGTAATCCTGGCCGTAAACCTTAGCAGTAACGTTAATACTGTACTTCGTAGTTTCGCTGTAGAAATCGCTGAACTTGATAACAGTTCCGCTACCGTCGGGATAGAATGCATATCCGTCCTTGGTCATATCAGCACAGCCGAAGTACTTTATGGGAGTGATAGATTTAAGAGTGAATACGTCCTCCTCATAGTCTATCGCGTTAGCGGGGAAATCTACGATGAGGTGTCCATCTTCATCAAGCAAGTAGTTTATCGTGCAGGTGAAGGCAGGGATAACGATACCGCTACCTGAATAACCCGCATTAGCCTCGAGTGCGTCTGCGTTATCCTTGGTGAAGGAAGGCAGGCAGTACTTAAGGGCGCGGTCGATAAATCTGCGCTCGGTAAGGGTCGCATTCTCCTTCAGAGTGAAGGCGTAACCGCCGGTCGGCTCAAGAGCGGTGATGCTCTCAAGATATACCGCGTACTTATCTCTGTCGAAGTTGGGGTTGTTGAGGTTCATTACGATATAAGCCTCAAAGAAATTGAGGATCTGATCGGAGAACTGGTTAAGCTTTTTATACTTAGCGTCCTTCTTGAAATCGTAATTTTCAACACCCTTGTTAGCAGCATTAAGCTTAGCCTTTGCATATGCGTTGAACGCATCTACGGCATAAGTGACATAAATCTTCTCGGGAGCTCCGTGTCTCAGGATAGACGCCTTGTTATTATCACCGAGGATATCGTAGCTGTCGTAGGTAGTACCGTTTACCTTGATGCTACCGTCGTAGTCGCCGAAATACTCCTGCATAAGAGCAGCGTATGCATCGAACATAGGACCGATGACCTGAGATTCAAGATCTGCTCCGAGAATAGCACCGGGAGCGATAAGAGCGGATACCGCCTCACCGAGTATGTAGCTTACAGAGAAGCCTTTGTCAAGGGGAGCTACCGTGATAGTAGAGCCCTGCTTGATCCAGTTGAAGCTGTTGTAGGGAATCTCAACGCCGGGGTTGGAGTTCTCGAAATAGATAAGCTCAACCTGGCTGAGGATACCCTCGTCAAGATCGACGTTTACACCCGAATAACCGGGGTCAATGGGGTTAGAGGTGAGTATCTGACCGGTGAGATTGTTCTCATAGTAGGATACACCCGTATACTTGTTTACGTGAATGGAATACTCGGCGGTATTTACGGAGTAGATATATCCTGCCGCCTTATCAGCCTCGAGCATTTCCTTTGCGCTGGAATAACCGGGATGCTTCTTATACGCCTCGAGGATAACCTTTATATCATCGAGTGTAAGCTCGGCATCGGGCTCGGTCGTTCCCTCCGTGACTACGGTATTAGTCTCTTCGGCAGCCGCCATAAGAGGCGTTACCGAGATTATCGCGGAAAACAGCAGCACGAAGATAAGCGCAGTCGATATTATTTTATTAAGTTTCATATTTTTCTCCTCCTGCTACTTATAGTCGGTTTCCGATTTCCGTGAAGATACCGATCACGAAGGACGCCATCTTCATAACAAGGCTCGAGAAGAGGATCGCTATGAACATGATTACGCACATCGCGACGATCGTACCGAGAGTAGTGATAACGTTCTTGCTCGTCGAATAGTCGTGTGTAACGACCATACCGAAGAACAGAAGTATCGCTACCCATACCCAACCGATACCTACGAGAAGGGTTACTATACCCTGCTCCGATACGGTAAATACGTTCGTGAGGATCGTGGAAAGGATAATGAATAAAGGAAGCGGTGCAAACGAATAACAGGTAGCGATATAAATATCCTTAAGGCTACCCTCACCGTCGAAGAGCGTGGTGAGACACCAGTTGGATACTACCCAAAGAAGAACAGGCATCAGGATACCTATTACCTGAATGAATACGGTGGAATAATTCTCTCTCGGGTTGAATACGTAGCCCTGTCCTATCGCCTGATAGAAGAACGCTATGATCGTGATACCGAGAATGGTGGTACCGGCTCTGATAGATCCGCGCTTTTCGTGCTTAAGATCCCAGAAGCCGTCGAAGGGGTGGAATACGAGGTGGAATGCGTAAAGCAGCTCTTCAAGATAGGTCTTTCTGCCAACCTTAAGAGAGGTAGCCTTATTCTTCTTCTTAGCCCAGCCGAGGAATCTGAAGAAGAAGTAGATCGCTACGATGACAACGATAATAAGGGGAAGCATCCAAACAGAGAGAATCTCTTTTCTCTGTGCGGCGAATGCGTTGGAGTAATATTCAACCTCATACGCACTCTTGAGCATCTCCATCGCCTCGTCGTAATTACCCTGATTGTAGAGCGCCTTACCGATACCGATGTATGCAAGGTCGAAGTTGTTGTTACTGGTAAGAACCGCCTGCCAGTCATCGATAGATGCGGAGTAGTTGTGAACGTTCTGATTATGAAGCGCGCTCATGATCATATCACAGTACTCGGTGGGATGGTAGATGGTGATCTGATATCCCGTAGCAGTGTTATCGAGAAGGACGAGGTTGTAGATATCCTTATCAAGCTCATCGTCGTGAATGATCTGATAGGTCATAGCTACGTAGTTAGTACCGTTACCGACGGAGTCGCCGCTGTTACCGAAGGCGAAAAGAAGGTTACCGTCGGAATCGTAGGTGAAGATTCTCGCTCTGGAGGAGTCGAGTATCGACCAGGAGCCCTCGTTACCGATACAGATATCGGTGATCTTCGAGAGATCCTTAGTCGCAAGAACGTCAACGGCACCCGCGGGGTCGAAGAAGCCGTTACGCTTCATGATCTCCTTACCTATCGAGTTAAGCTTCTTAACAGGAGAATAGGTGGAAGTTTTAGATTTGATAGCTGCGAGCTGATTCTGAAGATCAGTATCCTTGGTGAAGTTGATGGTAACGTAAACGAAGCCGAGATCATCAACAGCAATATTGTTGAAGGAGCCTGCGATATTCTTGATACCGCCGGTAACCTCGTCAGCACTCTGGAAGCTGTTCCAGATCGCCTCAAAGAGGTCGGTGGTAACCTTCTGTGCTCCGATGAAGCCGGTGAAGGTACCGTCGTTAGCCATAACTATGACACCCTTGGAGCAGTTATAGGATACTACGAAGATTCTGCCGTAGATATCTACCGCTACCGCGTTGGGAGTGAAGGACTCGCTCTCGAGAAGCACGCTGTTAGGCTTCTCAATGGTTCTGACGTAGTTGTATTCTCTGTCGAATACTACGATACGGCGGTTTTCGGTATCGCAGACGAAGATGTGGGTGGAGCCGTCGACCATCTTATTGGGATTGGTAACGTACACACCGGTAGGAGCCTTCAGCGTCTGCTGCTTGCCGTACTCGTCGACGTAGCTGGAGATGATACCGATAACCTTATAGTCGCGCTTGTTGAGAACGACTATTCTGTTGTTAGCGGAATCGGCTATGTAGAGGTTTCCGTCGTTGTCGGTGGTTATGTCACTCGCACCGCTGAGCTTTACGCCACCGTTGTTGAGAAGACCCATATCGAGAGAGGTATAGGACTTAACGTCGGGGGTGTATGCGGGGGGAGACATAAGAGGCTCACCGTCGATCGAATAAGTGAACGTGTCGTAAGACTCGTATGCGAAGGAGGAAACCGTGCCGAAGAGCATCATGCATACGACAGCGAAAAGTATTACTTTTAGTATTTTGCTTTTCATATTTTCCTCCTTAATTAATCTTTCATACCGGACGATCCCATCGTCTCAATGATCTTACTCTGGTTGATGACGAAGATCGCAATGGGAACCGACATCATAATAACGATAGCCGCAGCGCCGGCACCGGAACGGGCAATACCGCCCGATACTATCTGACCGATAGCGTAGTTGAAGGTCTTGAGCTCCTCCGAGTGAATGTAGATGGAGGCACCCGAGTTCCAAAGTGACTTGAAGCACTCTATCATAAGCGTCAGCCATGCAGGCTTAACCATCGGCATCGCTATGATAAGGAAGGTTCTGAACTCGCTCGCACCGTCCAGACGTGCAGATTCAAGCACCGTGTCGGGAACCGAGGATTCCATGAACTGCTTCATAAGGTAAAGACCCATGGTAGAAGCGACCGAGGGAACTATGATAGAGAGGTATGTATCAACCCAACCGAATGCGGAAAGGATGATGAAGTGTGTTACCTGGTTAACGGTAGAGTGGAACATAAGCGACATAACTATGATCTGGAATATCGCGTTTCTACCGGGGAAACGAAGCTTTGCAAGAGAGTATGCAGCCATAGAAGCAATTACAAGGTTGCCGCACGTACCGCATACGGTGATAAATACGGTGTTGAATATGTATCTCGAGAAGGGTACCCACGAGTCACTCATAAGAGTGAACAGATCCGTGAAGTTATCGAACGTAGGGCTGATAACGTAGAAGCGAGGGGGGAACATAAAGAGCTCATCCAGAGGCTTCAGAGACTGTATAACAACGTAGTACATCGGGAAGAACATGATAACACCGAGGATGGTGAGCATGAAGGTTATGCCCGCGTCACCGCCGGCAGAACGGTTCAGTACGACTCTATGGCCGCGAGTTCTTAACTTTTTATACGATGCCATATTACTCACCTACCTTCGAAAGTGCTTTCTTAACGAGTATGTTCGATGCGAACATCATTATGAAGAGCACTACGGCTATCGCCGAGGCGTAACCAATCTCATAACGGGATCCACCGTAGTCGGAAAGATGGTGCATTATCGTATGCGCCGCGTAATCGACGGAGGGGAATCCGCAAAGTGCGTCAACTACCGCACCGAAGCCGAAGGAGTTGGTGATCGCAAGAACGGCACCGAACATCATCTGCGGTCTCATAGTGGGAAGTGTGATATACCAAAGCTCCTGCCAACGGTTCTTGATACCGTCAACGGCTGCCGCCTCGTACATAGAGCGGTCGACCGTCTGGAAACCTGCGATGAACGCAAGGAACGAGGTACCGAGAGACGTCCAGAGAGCAACTACGATACAAAGAGGCATAACGTAGTTTGCATCCTCGAACCAGAGGATCGGGTCGGAGATAAGACCGAGATCCATCAGCGTAGCGTTTGCCCAGCCGTAGGTATCCGAGGAGAAGAGGGTCTTCCAGATAAGGTAGACCTGACCCGAAATAGAGGGTGCGTAGAAGATAAGGGTTACGACGGCACGGATCTTGGGAGGAAGCTCGTTTACAAACCATGCAACAAGAAGCGAAAGCAGGTAGGAAACGGGACCTGTGATAGCCGCAAATATAAGAGTGTTCTGAATAGCGAGCATAAATATCTCGTCGTCAAGGAACAGTCTGGTATAGTTGTTGATGCCCTCCCAACCGGGCATCTGGAGCATGTTGAAGTCGGTAAGACTCAGGATCATCGAAAGGAAAACGGGTAAGACGGTGAAGATGATGAAGAGAATAAAGAAGGGAGCTACCATGAAGTAGGCGGTTTTATTCTTCTTCATTTCTTTCCATGTCCACTGCCATTTCGACATCTCGTCACGTGCTACCGGACGATTCTTGCCGAGCTTTTTAGCATTTTCTTGTGACATTGTACTCTCCTTTACTCAACTTAGTTCTGTGTCTTCATCGGAGGCTCTTCACCAACGTCGACCGTGGGAAGGTCGAACTCCTCGCGCTTACGCTTGATCTCTGCGTTGATCGCGTCAATGTAGCTCATCATAGCGTCGTGTGCGTTTACACCGTCGTTATAGGTGTCAAGGAATGCGAACTTCATATATCTACTAATAATGTAGGAACCGGGGTAGTTAACGATGGCATCCATATGATCCATCTGATTTCTGATAGCCTCCTTCTCCTTTGCAGTCCAGGAGAGGTTTTCTATCGCCTTGATATTAGCGGTCTCGTACTTAGCCGCAGGGCCGATAAGCGCAACGATTCTGTTACCGTAGGTTGCCTGTACGTCAGCGCTGGTCTGCCACTGTACGAACTGCCATGCCGCAAGCATATTGTCACATCCGTTAAGGATAACGGTAGCGGAGACGCCTGCAAGAGAGTCGTAGTTGAACTCACCGGTCTTCTTGTTAGTCGAGCCGGGGAGCGAGGAGAACTCCCAAAGACCTGCGATATCGGTAGCGTAAACAACGAGAGTGTTGTAAATGCTTCCGTAATCACCGATTACGATAGGCATCTCACCGGTTCTGAAACGGTTAGCTGCATCGTAGGAGATGGGGAAGGAATAGTCACTGTAGAGACGGCAGACAAACTCAAACGCCTCGATAGCAATGTCGGAGTCAAGGTCGATCTTCGCACCTGCGTACTTAGAATCGTAGAGCTCCTCGTCGGTATACTTCCACATGCTACCGCCCATCTGATACATCATAAAGTCAAGAGCGGAAACGTAAGATACACCGATCTGCATGTTGTTGGTCTGAAGGACGGGAAGGATCTCGAGAAGCTGCTGCCAGGTCTCGGGAACCTCCTGACCGAGCTCAGCGAGAATGTCCATACGGTAGAACATCATCGCAAACGCCATGGTCATGGGGATACCGTAGGTAACGTCGCCATCCTGCTTAACGTTATATATTCTGAGAGTCTTCATCGCTGCGGGAGCAAAGTTGTCCTTGATAGCAGCGTCGAACTTGTTGGAAACAAGAGTCCAGCCGCGGGACTCTGCATCGGCTACAAGCTCAGGCTCGTAGTGGTGCTCACCGTTTGCATCACGGTATACGAAATTCGAGAATACCTTGTTCTCATCGGCGGAGAGGTTAGGATCGTTGCCGCTGACACCGACTACCGCATCACGAATAGCGTAGTTGATAACGTCGGCAGAGCCGAGACCGAGGTAGACGTCAGGTCCCTTACCCGAAAGGATAGAGGGAAGAAGAGTACCGCCGGTAACGAGCTTAAGTGCAACCGCAGTGCCGTACTTGCTGGTAAAGCCCGCTTCTCCGTCTGCGTCGATCATCGTACGCCAGATCTGAGACTGGTCACGACCCATAGCAAGCCATACGTCAACGGTGGATGAACCCTCCTCGGGAACTTTGGTAAGACCCATCTGATCGTAATTGGTGAAGAACGAATATATGAAAGAGGAAATCTCAAACCAAATAGATTTAAAGAAGCCAGCCTTGGCATCGGGAATCTCCTCGTCAGAGCCTGCGGGAACGACGCAGATACTGTCGAGCATCATAACGCCTCTCTTCGAGTCGTTGATCCAGGTACCGAGAGTACCGAGATACGTTTTAAGGGTAGACATATTCTCTGCAATGTGGATACCGTTATCCTTACCCATCGTGTCGAGAATACGTGCAATGTTATCAAGAGTTGCAAGGTGCGATCCGTTGGTTCCGCAGAGCTTCTCAAGCTCGTCGGCAACCTTCGTAAGATTTACTGCCTCCTCAAGGAATGCAACGAGAACCTCGGGCATAAGAGTATGGAAGCTGTAGGACTGGTTCTTATCGGGGTCGCTACCGGTACGCTGAAGTATCTTGAGGTAGCACTCGTTTACTCTGTCAAGAGCATTCTCAACGACCATGATATAGTCGCGAAGATCACCGAGAGAGCACTCGAGGTACATAGTGTACTCAACGCCTGCCTCAAAGTAGAACTCAACGTTCTGCTTTCTCATATTGCCTTCAGCATCGGTGTAATAGTAACCGATGTAGTCGGACTGCCAGCTGCTATCGTAGTCAAAGCGGATATCGTACGCCTCCTCAAAGGGAACGGTGGGAGTATCCGAGAAGTGACCGCCGGAGAACTTGATGGTACGGCAGATGAACATACCCTGAAGGGCGTTCTGCTTGTATCGCATCGCCATCTTGTAGAGTCCGGTCTCGTTCACGGTGAACTTGTACGCAGCCCACTGACCGATAGTCTCGAAGCCGGTCTCACCGATAACGTTGAAGAGCTGTGCCTTAGAGCTTACGGGAGAGTTTACGGCGGAGGTGTTATCGTTGCTGGGCGCAACGGAGGTATCCGAGATAGCATCCGGGAACTCAGCCTCGAGGGTGATCGACGATCCGTTTGCGGATGTGATGCCCTGATTCTTGTAGCCGTTTATGTACTCCTCGTAAGAGGGAACGTTAAGCTCTGTGGAAGTCGCGGGAACGAGCTTGATGGATCTGATGATCATCGGCTCGCGCTCTGCATCGAGAGTGATAGTATGAGTACCCTCAGCCATAAAGAAGGAGAAGAAGCCGTCGTAGTAGCCGTTATCGTCCTTACAGGTGTAGGTATTCCACTCGGAGCTCTCTGCCGCAAGAGGAGTCATCGAGTTACCGTTGATATCCTGACCGATCTTGTAAGAGGTGGTAACGTATACACGCTGACCGTCACGCTCCTCGATTTTGGTCACATACTTGTAATAACCGTTCTTGGGAGCCTCCTCACCCTTGTAGTAATCCACAAGCTCGTAATCAACCGTGGTGTAGCCTACGGGACGGGTATCGGTCGCAGGAACGGGGGTGGGTTCACCCTCGGTAACGTTATCGTAGATCCAATGCTTATCGAAGACGATGGTGCTGACCTCGTCGAATGGCACCTTACCGTCGATCTTAAGCTTTCTCTGAATAGCGCTGACGCTACTCTCGGAGGTCTTAACGTTATAGTAATCGATCTGGATGTAGTAGAGACCCTCCTGCTCCTTGGTAACGGTGAAGTTCCAGGAAGCCGAAGCCGCCTTGTCCTGATCGTTTACCGCCGGGAGGTACACCGACGAGTTCTTATAATCGCCGAAGTTGACCCAGTTTTTCTTATGCTCCTCCATCGAGTTCTGACAGAGAATGCTCTCTGCAGTGATCACAGCATCGGAGCCCATGGTAAGATCGGTCACGACGTTGATCGGGATCTCACTAAGTCCTGTGCCGGAAAAATCCGCGTAATCCTCGATATACTCGGCGTATGACGAGGTGCCGATAAGAGCCTTCATCTCTTCAAGAGTTGAAGACGTGCTCTCATCGCCCTTGTACTTTGTCGCTGATGACGTTACCGCCAGCGAGCCGAGAAGGAATACGACAGAAAGAACCAGGCAAACAATTCTTTGAAACACTGTTCTTTTCATTTGTTGATTTCCTCCAAAATTCTTAATATGCACGCCGGCGTTCCACGGCGTGCTGCCAACACGCAAGAATTATACCATATAAAATAAAAAAAGTCAATACCGCTATTATTTATGAGATAAGCGGGTTGAGCCGCTTTCGTTGCCATATTTTACCACGCAAAATCATCAATGTAAACAATAGTTTACCGAAAATATTTATCCCGACATTTCATTGAGTAAAATTGTAAATTCAATTTACTATTTTACGCCATTTTTCGCATTTTAAATACGTTTTTTGCATTTTAAGTAAATTTAATTTACTTTATTTAGCGTTTTTCCCTTTGTTGATGTCGTTTAAATAACTTTCCCGTCCTTTGTGCAAGTTGCACAAAAAATGAACGTAATTTTCTACATCGGGATTTTTCGAAAAAAAGCGCCTGTGAGGCAAAATTCACCCACAGGCGCGGTTCGTTATATTGTATATATAAATAAATATGAAGAGTTTTTGCAGTCGGTAAGTGCCGGAAAATAGCAGATCGTGCGGTCAAAATACGGTCGTGGACTAGGTTATGATTCCGCCAAGAAGCACCCTGCCATCGGAATAGACTACCGCAGATTGACCCGGAGTGGAACGCACGTCTGATAGGAATCTGATAACGGCGGTGCCGTCAGGAAACAGATCTACGTCGGCGCGTTGAGGACGCATGCCGTGACGCAGTCTAACGTCAGCGGAGATGGTTACGGGAGAGCTCGGTGCCTGAATTCCGGAGTAAACAACGTTGGTTATTCGGACGGTATTGCTACCCGAAAAATCGGGCGAGAGTGTGATTTTATTTGTGACGGGATCTATAGCCGTCACGAAGGTACGGGAGCCAAGCGCGATACCAAGCCCCTTTCTCTGACCTACCGTGTAACGTATAATACCGGAGTGACTGCCCAAAACGGTGCCATCCGGGCTCACAAAATCGCCACGCGGCGAAGGACCGGCAACACCCTCTATATATTCCGCATAGTTTCCGTCGGGTAGAAAGCATATTTCCTGGCTGTCGGGCTTGTCAAATATTGATATACCTGCCGCACGCGCTGCTTCCCTGACCTCGGTTTTATTAAACTCAGCAAGCGGAAGGATCAGGTCGCGGAGAATATACTGCGGCAGGCGGTAGAGCATATAGCTCTGATCCTTTGCCACATCTCTACCCTGCTCTATTGAAAAGCGCTCCGCGCCGTCCGCAGCAGAAGAAGCTACGCGGGCATAGTGACCCGTGGCAATCTTATCAAACCCATTATCTCGGGCGAAGTGCCACAGATACTCAAATTTCACCTTTTCGTTACATAGTATACAAGGGTTGGGCGTGCGGGCATTTACATACTCGTTTACAAAATCAGCCTTAACTATACGGTCAAACGCCTCGGTGCAATCTATAACGAAGATCGGGATGCCAAGTCCGTCAGCGGCGCGACGCGCCTCGTCCACCTCAGTGTAAGCGTGCATCACAAGAACGGCACCGGATACGTCGTGCCCCTCTCTCATAAGCTTGTGAGCGGCATAGGCGCTGTCAACGCCTCCGCTCATTCCAACAAGTACTTTCATATTACCACCAATTCAAGGAAGATATCAGTAAACAATCATTTACAAATCCGTATTATTTTGCGCAAATTGTAAATATTACTTTGCATTTATTGAGCATTTAGTAATTAAATAGCCCGAGATGTCGTCCCGGGCTATGCGCAGTTTTTGTATCAGAAAATTATCGGTTATTCGTCGTCGTGACTCTTCTCGATCTCAAAATCAACAGGTCTGCCTATCTTCTTATAGTAGTCGGCGACCGCAGTTTTGATAGCCTCCTCCGCGAGTACGGAGCAATGTACCTTCACAGGCGGAAGTCCCTCGAGAGCCTCTACAACGGCGCTGTTGGTAAGCTTGAGAGCCTCCTCAACGGTATGTCCCTTAACAAGCTCGGTAGCCATAGACGAGGTAGCAATAGCCGCACCGCATCCGAACGTCTTGAACTTACAGTCGGTGATAACATCGTTCTCGTCAATTTTAAGATACATTTTCATAATATCGCCACACTTAGCGTTTCCTACGATTCCAACGCCGTCAGCGTTCTCGATCTCACCAACGTTACGGGGATTGGTGAAATGATCCATTACCTTTTCACTGTATTTCATAATTCCTATTCCTTTACTGTCGTTTATTTAGTGAGCGCTTCCCTTTTAACAACTTCCTCCCAAAGAGGACTCATATTACGAAGCTTTTCGATGATAGGGGGAAGCTGCTCTATGATATAGTCTACGTCCTCCTCGGTCGTGTCGTGCGAGATGGATAGGCGGATGGAGCCGTGTGCTCTCTCGTGTGGCACACCTATCGCAAGAAGCACGTGAGACGCCTCGAGCGATGCCGACGAGCAGGCAGATCCTGTCGACGCGCAGATGCCGGCAATATCAAGCCAGAGAAGCATGCTCTCACCCTCGATAAACTCAAATCCGATATTTGCGTTACCCGGAAGTCTTTTCGTCGGGTGACCGTTGAGCTTGGAGTACGGTATCTTCGTAAGCTCGTTTATAAGCTTATCACGAAGTGCCGCAACGCGAGACAAATCAGAAAGTCTCTCCTTAGCGATCTCGAGTGCACGTGCAAGTCCTACGATGTAGGGTATGTTCTCGGTTCCCGCACGCTTGCGGCGCTCCTGTCCTCCGCCGTCGATGAGGTTATCGATAACGACGCCGCGACGGATATAGAGTGCACCTATACCCTTAGGTGCATGTAGCTTATGTCCGGAGAGAGAAAGCATATCAACGCCCAGCTCGTGCAGATTGATATCAACACTACCTACCGCCTGTACCGCATCGGTAAACATAAGAGCACCGTGCGCGTGTGCGATATCAACTATCTCTCTGATAGGCTGTATCGTGCCTATCTCGTTGTTGGCGTACATAACTGCAACTATCGCAGTTTTATCGGTCACAGCACGGGAGAGCTCGTCCATATCGACGATGCCGTCACTGTCGGCACCGACATAGGTCACCTTGTAGCCCTCCTTCTCAAGAGCGGCACAGGTGTTGAGCACGGCAGGATGCTCGATCTTCGTCGTAACGATATGATCCCTGCCCTTCTTCGAGAGTCTCTTCACCGCGCCACGGATAGCCCAGTTATCCGCCTCGGTACCGCAGGAGGTGAAGTAAAGCTCCGACGCATCGCATCCGAGCACACCTGCTATGCGCTCGCGCGCATCGTCAAGAATATCCTTGGCATCTCTGCCCTTCGAGTGCATGCTGGAGGGATTACCCCAATCAGTCTCGAAGCAAGGCATCATAGCCTCTATTACCTCACGGCTCACCGGAGTGGTAGCCGCATTATCAGCATAAACGAATCTTGCCACTGTATTATTACCATTTTCTTTCTTTTTTGAAGACTACGGAGCCTCACACTGCACTCCGCATTTTAGCCGTGTATATTGTATACCATTTTAGTGGATTTTGCAATAGCTTATAAAAATATTATTGTTAATTTTTTGTGAACTATATTCATGTGTGCCAAAAGCTCTGCAAATAGTGTCGAAAAATGCTTGACAACACGCACGCGAGGTATTAAAATATATTTACAGAGTATTTTCCTAAGTCTCTACCCGAAAGTGAGGACAACCCGATGTTTACTGTGGGAATAGATCTTGGCGGTACTAATATTGCGATAGGATTGTGTGACGACACGCTGAGGATCGTGGATAAAATAAAGGCACGGACGCACAGACGCCGCTCGCCTGACGAGATATGTGCCGATATGGCAAATCTCACGCGAGAGCTGATCGAGCGCAACGGTCTCATGCCCGAGGATATCGAGTACGTGGGAATTGCGACACCCGGTATCGCGAATACCGAGCTCGGTATCGTGGAGAGTGCCTGCAATCTGCCATTCAGCAGCTATCCTCTTGCCGAGAAATTCAAGGAATCACTGCCTGTCGGACGAGTGCTCATCGGAAACGATGCAAACGTGGCGGCTCTCGCGGAGTCTCTCGTCGGCGCAGCCAGTGGCACGTCGAGCTCGGTTATGATCACCATCGGAACCGGTGTCGGCGGCGGAATCATACTCGGCGGAAAGATATTCTCGGGTGGACTCAACTACGGCGGTGCCGAGATAGGTCACACCGTCATAAGAGTTGGCGGCAGGCCATGTGCATGCGGCAGACGAGGCTGTCTCGAGAGCTATTGCTCGGCGACGGCACTCGGCGAGATCACGGCGGAGCGTATGAGACGACTGAAGGAGCGAGGAGTGCACTCGCTAATGTTCGATATC
This sequence comes from Eubacteriales bacterium, assembly GCA_045635225.1. Classification (GTDB taxonomy): domain Bacteria; phylum Bacillota; class Clostridia; order Oscillospirales; family CAG-272; genus UBA1740. The sequence continues at coordinate 70,260 of JAZRBV010000065.1, read as the reverse complement.
GCAAATACGGACGGAAAGATCGGCGCGCGCACACCGTTCAAGGCTATGAAGGCCGGTGACCGCGAGGCAAAGCGGATAGTCGACGAGTACATAAAGAACCTCGCCGCGGGAATTACGAACATCATACACGTGTTCCAACCCGAGGTGATAACGATAGGCGGCGGAGTATCAAACGAGGGCGACGCACTGATTGAGCCGTTACGTCGCACGGTCGACCGTGAGCAGTACACACGTGACAACGCGATCAAAACAATGATAGTAAGAGCAAAGCTCGGCACAGACGCAGGAATCGTCGGCGCGGCAGGTCTCGGAAAATAACGGATACTATAATCTATGTGGCGTTAATTTTGCTCTGAGCAAAATTAAGTATATCATAAGCATCACGGCATAGCCGACGGACGGACCCAAACCGACGTAGGCTATGCCGTTTTTTCGAGTTAACAGTTTCTTTATAAATAATTTATTATTTATTGTTGAAGATATACGGAGATCCGGTGTAAAATAATTCTATAAAGCTATGGAAAGGAGAGGCTCATGCTGAGGATCATTGTCAGGATGCTGTTCGTTACGATACTGGCGACGACGCTCGCTATGATCGCGTCCTGCGGCGCGACACCGACAGGCGGTGATAAGGGCGACGGCGGAAGCGACGGCGAAAAGCAACCGGTAGCAATAAGAATACCGCACTCGGATTCGTTTGGAAGAGACGTCGTAAAATTTGACAGCATAGTCTACTCCAGACCCGACGCGGACGCGCTCGTCGCAGGACTTCTCGCGGCAAGCGAAGCAATCGAGAAAAACGTTACCACCTACTCCGAGCAATTGGAAGCGGTTACCGAGCTCACAGACGAGTATTCTCACTTTCTTTCAATGTACGCATACGCCAATATTAAGAATTATCAAAATTCCGCAGATGAGCTGTTCAGTACAGAATTCGCATACCTTTCGGAAAAGTATACCGAGATTGCAGATGCGATAGAGGAGCTGATGGTTTCGGCGGCAAGGTCTCCGCATGCAAAGCGCTTCGAGAGCGAGTACTTTGGCGAAGGGCTAATTGAGGAGTATAGCGGCGGAGAGAGCCTCTCGGACAAGGTCGTCGCACTGATGAAGACGGAGGCGGATCTGGTAGCGAGATACACCTCTCTTAAACGCGGTGATCTCGCCGAGATGAAGAGTATCTATCTTGAGCTTCTGCGAGTCAGATCGAGGATCGCCTCCGAGATGGGATACGACAGCTACCGCGAGTATGCATACGAGCAAAACGGCTATAGCTACGATGCCGGGGAAATGTTGGATCTGACCGCGGATATTGCTAAATACGCGGTACCCGTGTATCAAAAACTCGATAACAAGGTCTTCAAAAACTTCTTCAAAAAGAACGATGCTCCCTTGCTCGAGACCGGCGTGCTCATCAACACGCTCTCTGACGTATACGAGAATCTGGATAATAATTTTTCAGACGTTTATTCCTACATGCTCCACTTCGGGCTATTTGATATAAGCGGAGCCGAGGAGGCAAGGTTTGACGGAGCATTTACGACCTATCTTGACGCCTACGAGTCCCCTTTCCTGTTCGTAACGAGTGATGGCAGCTCCATAGATTACCTCGCCCTGTCGCACGAGTTTGGACACTTCACCGATTTCTTCAAAAACGGCGGATCAGACGTACAGCTCGATCTCATCGAAGTATACTCTCAGGGAATGACCATGCTGACATTGTTGGAGCTCGACGAGCATATGTCCGCAACGGAGTATAAGTATCTCTTCTACACGCAGCTTGAGGAGATGCTCCTGACACTCGTATTTCAGGGATATTACGCAAGATTTGAGCACCTTGTATACGATCTCAAGTACGAGGAGATCAATGAGGTAAACGTAAATCGCGTAGTAATGCAGGCCGCCGCAGATATGTCGATGCCGTCACATTACTACTCCACATTGAACGCGGTGATGATACCGCATCTGTTCGTGCATCCGTTCTACGTTGAATCCTACTGCACATCCCTCACAGCCGCAATGCAGATATTCTTTGCCGAATACAAAAAAGAGGGTGACGGTCTCGCGATATATAACGAGCTTCTCGAGCGTGAGATCGGATCGACACTTGTGGAAAACCTCAAGAGAGTAGATCTCAAATCTCCATTTACGAGTGGACTTATCCGCGATATGGTGGATGACATACATTACCTCGTGCTCGGTGCGCCTTATTTTGACGAGAGCTCGGGCGACAGCGTATACGTTGATCCACGGCAGCTCACCCACATTTTACAGCAAGTTGCATAACCTAAAAATACGATGACCCGTGTCAAAAACTCGACACGGGTCCTTTATTTAGCTATTTTTCTGTATACTGCGGTCCTCGACGTAGCGGCTCGCCTGCGTCGTGAACAAATGGTGATATTCACCGCCCAGAGCCATAAGCTCCTCGTGAGTTCCGACCTCCGCTATCCTTCCTCCGTCGATAACGACGATCTTGCTCGCGCCAACAGCGCTCGAGAGCCTGTGAGAGACGAATATAGTCAGCTTATTTTTCGAGAGCTCGGTAAATCTGTCGAATACCTCCTTCTCTGCTATGGCGTCGAGAGATGCGGTGGGCTCATCGAGAATGAGAATATCGGAGTCCTTATAAAACGCTCGGGACACGCACAGCTTCTGCCACTGACCGCCGGAAAGCTCTACTCCGTCCTCCTCAAAGAGGCGGGTCAAGGGAGTGTCGTAGCCGCGAGGCAGAGCCTCGATAAATCCGTCGGCATCACCGTGCTCTGCGGCAGACTCGACATCGGAGCGATCGTGTTCACGCAATACGTCGCCGAGCTCGATATTTTCGGATGCGGTAACGGCATATTTTCCGAAATCCTGGAATATGATACCGAACAGGTCGTAGAGCAATGCGGGATCGTACTCACGGATATCGTAGCCGTCCAGATAAATAGTACCCTCGGTAGGGTCGTAAAGTCTGGTGAGGAGCTTGATAAGCGTGGTCTTGCCCGCTCCGTTAAGTCCGACCAGGACTACCGAATCGTCCGGTTCGAGCACGAGATCAATATTATCAAGCACGTTACGCTCGGTGCCGGGATAGCGGAAGCTGACTCCTCGAAGCTCTATTCTGTGCTTCCCACCCTTGACGGGACGTCGGGGCTCGGGGAGAGAGGGCACCACCGTGATAGGCTCAGCCTCAAACTCACGCATATTATTGATGAAGAGTGTTCCCTCGTATATCGTGGCGGTTGAGGTAAGAAGTGTGGTTACGTAGGTAGATATCGAGGTGAGGGCACCGGTGTAAAGAGAATAGTCGCCTATCTTGCCGTTTGTGAAGATAACGTTGTACGCAACGTAGAGAAACAGCGCACAGTTTGCCAGAGTTGAGAGCATGCCTACGGTCATCTGTGTCACGCCCTCGCCGAGTATGAGCTTTTTGAGTCCGCGGTAGTAGTCGGCAAACGCCTGCTTATACTTACCGATAAAGGTGTCGCCGAGTCCGAGAATACGCACCTCCTTGACATTGTCCTTGTTTACCATAACGCCCGAGAAATAGTTCATGGTGCGGCGTTCCTTCGAATGAAAGCGCATATAGCGGAAGTTACGGTGACGGTATACGTAGTTAACGACAGCTCCGGGAATAGCCATCGCGATGATCGCGACGGGTGCCCACGGCGAGAGCATCGCAAGCACGGCAACAAAGGATGCGGCACTGATACAGGCGCTGACCACGTTAAACGTCGCGGAGAGAATATGTATCGGACGCATACCCGCCTCACGGTTAGCATTCTCAAGCTTTTCGTAAAACTTAGGGTCGTCAAAAGAACGAAGGTCGACTCTATTCGCCTTGTTGATAATTTTGAGCTTGATATGGTTTACCACAAGCTCGCCCGCGATGCCGGTAACCATACCGTTGAGGCGCGTCATCACCTTACGAAGGAAGAGGTAGATGAAGTACATAACAAACAGGAATACCAGCGGCTTCATCGTAACGAAGATGTCGTCGACGACGCTACCGAGCCCTGCCGCACCTATAAGAGAGGCGACGGAGTTGAGAAGCTCCTTTGAAATATAAGCACCGACGACGGGCAAAACACCGTCAATGATGCAGAGCAGCACCATAGCGCAAAGAAGCAGTGGCGCCGCCGTCCATACGAGAGAAATAATATAAAAGAGTCGCTTGAAAAATCCCGATATCACGAGTGAGAGATAGCGCGGAAGCTCGCGAAGCCCATGTGGCCTCGGTATCCCATCATTATGCTCTTTTCTGTGTACGGGAGGAGTACTGTGTACCATAAGCATCTCCTCAAGTAAGAATTGGTAAAATTATTTTAGCACATATCCACACAAAAATCAATAAAAATTTAAACAAAGCTTCCGTGTGAGAATGCGATACCGCGATCGGTTATATTCATAACGCCGTAGCTCGATGGGGCGGGATAGTCATAGCCGATGCTTCCGGGGTTGAAAAAGTAAACTCCGCCTTCCTCTTTTGAGTTGTATTTTTCACACGGGGTATGGGTATGTCCAAAAAGTACAACGTCGGCGCCGCTAGTCTCGGCAAGCCGCAGAAGACCGTCGAAGCCGTACTTCACACCGTAGAGATCGCCGTGAGTGAAGACGATGCGATATCCCTCGAGAGTGACACTCTCAAGCTTGCGGACAGGGGTTGTGCCTACGGCGGAGGTATAATCGCAATTTCCGCGCACGTAAAACCAAGCGTGTCTTGGCTCACGGTCAACGAGACTGATTATATCGGTGAGACCGTCTCCGAGAAAGAAGACTGCCTCTGCGTCCTTATGAATATCAAGGGCGCGAAGCATACCGCGAGTCGAACCGTGAGAATCGGAGAAGACGAGGCATTTCATTTTTTTCGAACCTTTCGTTTAAAGTGGCATATATTGATAGTAAAGGCTGCGGTCGGCGGTCACATTGCGCCGCCATGTAAAGCCAATAACTGATTTCGGAGGAAGAATGAGAGTTAACAAGGAACAGCTTGAGATGCTTGCGGCACTGCCGGACGATGAGCTCTGGAGGGAGATCGTAAAAATGGCGTCAAGCTATGGATTTACACTTCCGACGGGCACCCCGTCTCATACCGATCTCGAGCGCTTACGTAACACCGTAAGAGGTGATAGGATAAAGGTATCCGACGCACTGAAAATGCTCAATGAATACAGGCGCGGAAGGTGAGTCACGGTACACCCGATATTGCAAGAATAATAAATCTAATAATGGAAAACCCAAAGCTTATCGAACAGATCTCAAAAATGGCGCGGGAGAGCGATGGTGGCGATCACGGTGTTTCTCCATCCGATAACGATGTCGGAATCCGCGAGACGACGCATGAGATCGAGAAGCCGAAGGACACAGTCGAGGCGACAGAGGCCGTAGCGCCCATCAGGGATATGCCGCATGCGAGAAGAAGCCGCGGAGAGCTGTTATGTGCGCTAAAGCCATACGTATCGAAAGAAAGAGCACAGGCGATCGATTCAATGCTCTCCATAGTAGAGATACTCGACGTAATGAAGGGAGGGCGATGATGTATTCGCGCAGCTACATAAGCGGTGAGCCGAGAGAGATACTGCCACCCGAAAACTACGACGGCAACGCATTTGCTGACAGAAGAGTCACAGAGGTGACCGACACCGTACCGAAGATCGATGCAGTAAATGAGGAGGGTGTCCTACCGCCGCTCGATCACGGGGTCGCGGTGAGTAACCCGGGTGAGGCTACGGTGAAAGCATCCGCCGACACACGGCGGAGCGGGTCAATATTATCTCTGTTTGGCGGAGCACGCACGGGTCTGTTTAATTCCTTCGGACCCTCAAGGATCGGCAGCGAGGAGATACTGATAATAGCCGTAGCCGCATTTCTGTTTTTATCAAGAGACGGTGACAAGGAATGCGCACTGATGCTGCTTCTTTTGCTTATCGTAAACTGATCAAAAACGCAATAAGTGGCTACCCGTGTCAAGATTTTGAAGAAAAATAACAGTGAGAGGCTGTCTCGGTAACGAGCCTGACAGCCTCTCTTTTTAAATTTGTGCTACATCTGTAGCGGTAAGATGTCGCGTCAGAACAGCGAGAACTGGTTAGTCTCGGAGAGGCCGTCAAGAACGTGATTTCTGCGCAGAAGCTCTATCACCGCCTTGGATATACCGGTATGCTCACGCAGGTCCTCGATGGAATAAATATCGTACTCGTCACGCGCTGCTATTATTCTGTCAGCCGCCTTGTCACCGAGACCGGGCAATGAGTTAAAGGGCATACGTATCTTTCCGTTTTCGGGAAGGAAAGCCGTGGCATCCGACTTTTTAAGGTCTACGTTCAGGAACTTGACCCCTCGAGCCAACGCCTCACGGACAAGGTAGAGAGTCTGACAGGTCTCATTTTCCTTTGCCGATGCCTCGTTGCCCTTATCCTCTATTTCCTTGATAGTTCTGTTGACTGCATCAAGACCTCCGCCGACTATCTCGGCGTCAAAGCCGCCGGGTGCAACGCTAAGGAATGCTGCATAGAACTCCATAGGATAATATATTTTATACCACGCGAGACGGATCGCAGACATAACGTACGCCGCTGCGTGTGCCTTCGGGAACATGTATTTTATCTTTTTACATGACCAGATGTACCACTCAGGTACTCCGTGGTCGAGCATCTCCTTTTCATACTCGGGCTTTAGTCCCTTACCCTTACGGACGTCCTCCATTATCTTGAAGGAAATGGAGTTGTCAAGCCCCTTTTGTATGAGATAAAGCATAATACCGTCACGTGTTCCGACAACCTCGGAAATCGTACACGTACCAGCTTTAATAAGCTCCTGCGCGTTGCCTAGCCATACGTCGGTTCCGTGAGTAAGACCCGAGATCTGAAGCAGATCGGCAAAGTTTTTCGGCTTCGCCTCGAGGAGAACCTGCTGTAAAAATCTGGTACCGAACTCGGGGATACCAAACGTGGCAAGCTGGCTACCGCCGATCTGATCGGGAGTGATGCCAAGCGGTTTCGTGCTCGCAAAGAGCTCGTAGATCGTCGTATCGTTCATTTTGACGTCGAGAACGGAGGTGTTAGTATACTTCTCAAGCATTTTATACTTGGTTGGCATATCGTGTCCGAGCTCGTCGAGCTTCAGTATCGTATCATGCAGATACGAGAACTGGAAGTGCGTCGTTACGGTATCGGCGTGCGGATCGTCCGCGGGATGCTGTACCGGAGTGAAATCGTAGATATCGTACTCATTGGGAACGACTATGATACCGCCGGGGTGCTGACCCGTGGTCTTCTTGATACCCATAATTCGGGTAACCATATAGCCGATCTGCGCCTTTGGTATCTTTATACGGCGTTCCTCAAGGTATTTGTTGATATATCCCCACGCGGTCTTATCGGCGAGACCCGTAGTGGTTCCCGCACGGAAGACGTGCCCCTGACCAAAGAGTTCCTCCGTGTACTTATGTACCTTGCCCTGTACGTCACCCGAGAAATTAAGGTCGATATCGGGAGATTTGTCTCCATAGAAGCCGAGGAAGGTCTCGAAGGGAATATCGTGACCGTCCTGATAGAGCATCTCTCCGCAGACGGGACACTGCTTATCGGGGAGATCAAAGCCCGAGCCGACCGATCCGTCGGTGAAGAACTCGCTGTACTTACACTTAGGGCAACGGTAGTGGGGCGGAAGAGGGTTAACCTCGGAGATGCCAGACATCGTTGCAACGAAGGACGAGCCTACCGATCCACGCGAGCCAACCTGGTAACCAAGGCTCTCGGAATATGCAACCAGCTTTACCGCGATCATATAGAGCACGGCAAATCCGTTCTTTATGATAGATGTAAGCTCCCTCTCAAGTCGTTTTTCGACTATCTCGGGAAGCTGCTCGCCGTACCAATCATGCGCGCGATTCCAGCAGGAGGATTCAAGCTCCTCCTTTGCACCCGGGAGATCAGGCTCGTATCTGCCCTTCGGAATTGGGCGGATACGCTCACAGCGGTCGGCTATAAGATTCGGGTTGGTTATGACTACCTCGCGTGCTATATCCTCTCCGAGGTAGGAAAACTCGTCGAGCATCTCGCGCGTTGTACGCAAATATATAGGAGTAGGCTTATCAGCATCCTTGAATTTCATACCCGCAAGAAGTATTCTGCGGTATATCTCGTCCTCCTCGTTCACGAAGTGAGCGTCACAGGTGGCGCAGACGGGCTTAGCGTGCTTTTTGCCGAGCTCGTAAATGCGTCGGTTGATATCGCGAAGTGCCTCCTCGCCTGCTACCCTGCCCTCCTCAATAAGGAAGCGGTTGTTGGCGATCGGCTGTATCTCGAGGTAGTCATAGAAGGAGACGATATCGTCTATCTCCTGATTACTCTTACCGTCGAGGATCGCACGGTAAAGCTCTCCAGCCTCACAGGCAGATCCTATGATAAGTCCATCTCGGTACTGCTCGATGACCGATTTCGGCATTCTCGGGAAACGGTGGTAGTAATCCAAATAGCTGAGCGATATAAGCTTATAGAGATTCTTAAGACCCACAAGATCCTTTGCAAATATTATCATATGATAAGGACGAAGCTTCAGAGGATCGGAGCGCTCGCTCATATTCTCCATCATCTGCTCAAAGGTGGTAACGCCCTCGCTCTTTAGTCTCTCGAGCATAACGAAGAAGATAGCAGCAAGCATCTTAGCATCGTCGGAGGCTCTGTGATGATGGAAGTCACCGAGCTTATAATGCTCGGCAATTATATTCAGCTTATGCTTTGACAATTCGGGATTTACGTACTTGGAGAGTCCGACCGTGTCGAGATATGCGTTGTTGAAGGGGATATTGTGGCGTTCACAGGCGACGCGGATAAAGCCAACGTCGAAGTTTGCATTATGCGCGATAAGGAGCCTGTCCCCCGCGAACGCGAAGAACTGCTCTATTGCCTCGCGCTCCTTTGGAGCACCCTTTACCATATCGTTGGTTATCGAGGTCAGGTTCGTTATCTCCTCACTGATCTCACACTCGGGATCGACAAAGATATCGAACTCGTCGACGACCTCGCCGCCGCGTATCTTCACGGCACCTATCTCGATTATCTTGCAGGTTCGGTTGGAGAGACCCGTCGTCTCAAGGTCGAATACGATCATCTCCTCATCGAAGGCGGGATAGCTCTCGCCAAAAGCACATCTCTCGGTATCGTTGACGAAGTACGCCTCTATACCGTAGAGTATCTTGAGGTCCTCGTTGCCCGATTTTTCGAGTGCAAGCATTACCTCGGGGAAGGACTGCACGTTACCGTGGTCGGTGACGGCTATCGCGCGGTGACCCCATCTGATAGCGGTGTTGACTATCTCGGCAGGAGTGATGACCGCATCCATCTGCGACATATTGGAGTGAAGGTGGAGCTCAACTCTCTTCTCCTCCGCGTCGTCCATACGCAGAATGGATTTTATCTTCTTTATTCCGACGGGAGAAAGGAAGGGCTCGTTATCAAATTTATCGTTCTGTATCTTGCCAAGAATAGCGAGATGCATACCCGACTTGATTTCCTTAACCCAGGATATCTCTTCATTCGGAAGTATTTTTTTTACGTATATCGCGCTGGCGCCGTCGGATATGCCGACGGTGATATTAGTCTTGTCGCCTGCACGCGTTTCTTTCGTTTCAATGCTGTATACCGTGCCGAGAAATACGGTGCGGTTACGGGTCGCGGGAGCATCGGAGAGAGGTGTCGGCTCGGCGACGTCGAAATCGTCACCCCAGACGAGTGAGCTTTCGGTGAAGTCGTAAGTGCTGGCACCGACACGGAATTTATGCTCGCCCATAAGCTCGGATACACCGGTAACACTTGAGATACCTGCGCGCGCCTCAAAGTCGTAGTGAGGATCAGCCTCTCTCGCCTCCTGCTCACGGCGCTCTGCAAGCTCGGCGCGCTCCTTCAAGAAACGTTCGCGGTTGTCAGCCTCTACCTGCGCCATTTTTGCGGCTCGCATTCGCTCGATCTCCTCGTGCTTTGCACGGTGATCGCCGCCCTGCATTACATTAATTTTACGCAATATACCATAACGGCTCTCGAGTATGCGTGCAAGTATATCCTCGGTGCCCGCATTCTTGACGAAATCAACGCCTATCGAGGCATAAGGGATAAACACAGTAATAGTTTCGCCGTCGTCGGAATACTCCGCCGAATTGAAGAATCCGTTGGTTACAGCACCGCACATAGCCGCCTCACAGGCGACCTCGGCAAAGTAGCGCACCTCGAAGATCTCGGGGGGATAGTGTGGAAGTATCTTGAAGCTCTGCGCGTTGTAGAGTGCTCGGCACTCGTCCTCGATCTCGTATATGATCTCGGGATCCTCGTGCGAGTCAAAGGAAAGGTCTATCTCGACACGCATCGGCACCTTCGTATATCTGAATTGCGCTGAATGTGCGCGTGAGAGCAGTTCTCGTTTCTCATCCGACGGAGCGTATTTGGTAAATATATCAAAAAAGCTCTTTTCGCTGTTCATTTCCCTTTCCTCGTTTCCCCCTCGTCACAGCAGGCGTATCTCCTCTATGAGACGGTCTATAAGACGCGACTCGGGTATTTTCTCTATAATTTCTCCGCGGCGGAAGAGGAGTCCCTCACCGTCGCCTCCTGCGATTCCTATATCGCATTCGCGCGCTTCACCGGGACCGTTTACCGCACATCCCATCAGCGCAACTTTTATCTTTTTGGTATTTAGTCCCTCGGCAGCGACGCGAGACTCGAACTCGCGGGTGAGGGATATGAGATCTATTTTGGTCCTGCCACAGGTCGGGCAGGAAACGATATCCATTCCGCCGTCACAGAGTCCGAGAGATGCGAGCACCTCGCGGGCGCACTTGACCTCGTCGGTCGGATCGGAGGTAAGCGAGACGCGGACCGTGTCGCCTATTCCCTCTGCAAGAAGCGTGCCGATACCTATGCTGCTCTTGACTACCGCTCGGCTCGAGAAGCCTGCCTCGGTAACACCGAGATGCAACGGATAATCGGTGCGATCAGCCAGAATGCGGTTTGCATCTATCATCGTGCGCACGTCGGAGGATTTCACCGACAAAACGACGTTGCGATAATCGAGATCCTCGAGTATCGCGGCGTGGCGGATAGCGCTCTCTGCAAGTGCCTCTGCGGTGGGTGCACCGAATTTTTTCAGGATATCAGGCTCGAGCGAGCCGGAGTTTACGCCGATGCGGATAGGTATATTTCTCTCCCTAACGGCGCGGACGACCTCTGCGACCTTATCGCGTGATCCTATATTTCCGGGATTGATGCGTATCTTATCGACGCCTGCCTCAGCGGCTCTTACGGCGATCTTGTAATTGAAGTGTATATCTGCAACGAGCGGCACAGTGATACCTCGGCGACGAAGCTCTGTGAAGGTATCCACCGACTCGAGGTCAGGTGCTGTGATCCTTACTATATCGCAACCCGCCGCCTCAAGCGACGCCGTCTGGCGATAAGTCGCCTCGACATCGTGAGTGTCGGTGTTGGTCATTGACTGCACCGTTATTGGGTGTGTTCCGCCTATTCCGACGTTCCCCGCAAATACGGTGCGCGTTTGGCGCCTTTTTGTATTAAAGTTCATAATAATTTAACACGGCTGTGGGGTTAACCTATCAGCTGGAAAATATCCTTTATCATAATGAATACCGAGAAGAGCATAAGGAGAAGAAGTGCGACACCGTTTATGATGCCCTCAATTTTCACAGGAATGCGCTTCTTCGTGATCATCTCAAAGAGGAGTGTGACCGATCTGCCGCCGTCAAGCGCGGGTACGGGAAGCATATTCATTATACCGAGATTAATGCTGATAAGAGCGAAGATGTAGATTATGGTATGATCGTTTGCGCGGGCGGCATCACCGATCGCGGTGGATATGCCGACAGGACCCGAAATAGCGTTGATGCCGTATCTGCCCGTGACGAGATCGTAGAGGGTCTCCCAGCACATACGTACGATAAGAACCGATTTTGCAAAGGAATACTTTAACACGCTACCGACGGTCTTCTCCTCACGCAGGATCTTGAAGTCCATCATACCGAAGGTCTCGCCGTTCTGCTCCACCGTCGGGAAAATGACGTTTTCAAGGATTATCTCCTCGCCGCCACGCATGACGGTAACGGTGATGGGAGAGGTGCCGTGGCGCATGATCTCGTAGGAGAGCTCATCGCCGATGGAGACGCGCTTGCCGTTAACGCGCGTTATGACGTCACCTACCCTGAGGTCAGATTCTGCAGAGGATATCTCAAATCCCGTGGTCTCCTTGTCGACAAACTGTGCTACAGTGGTACCGCCGAAGTTCACGAGGCTCGTGAAAATGAGCATCGCGAGAAATCCCGCGATAACATTTACGGTAGCACCGGCGACAGTAATTATAAATCTCTGCCAAGCAGGCTTTTTATCAAAGGAGTTAGGATCATCGCTCTCCTCGTCCTCGCCAGCCATGGCAACGTAGCCGCCGAATGGAATGCAGCCGACAGCATAGGTAATATCAGTCTTTTTCGACTTATACTTGAATAGTTTAGGTCCCATACCTATTGAGAACTCGTGTATTGTAACCTTGAAGATCCTCGCGAAGATATAATGACCGAACTCGTGAATGAATATAAGCAGTCCAAATACGATTACTGCAGAGATAATAGTGCTGATGATTTCCAATTGTTTTCTCCGTATAATTAAGTTATTTTCGAATTAGTGGGTACCCGTGTCGCGTTTTTTCGCCATTTCAGCTTACTTAGCAAGGGTGGAAACAGTCTCGGAAGCGACACGGCGTGCATCGCTGTCTGCCGCCAGTATGGCGTCCAGTGTGTGATGTGTCCGAAAGGCGAAGAGACGGTGTACAGTCTCGGATACTACGCGTGAAACGTCGCAGAATGTAATCCTGCCGTCAAGGAATGCCGCAACGGCTATCTCATCAGCCGCGTTAAGTACAGCAGGTAATGCTCCGCCCGCCCGTATTGCATCGTATGCAAGTGCAAGAAGCGGAAACGCCTCGGTATCGGGCTTGAAAAACGAGAGTGTTCCTACCTTAAAGAGATCCAGGCTCTCGGATACTGTAGGAAGGCGGTGCGGATAATCTACGGCGTACTGCACGCACATACGCATATCCGGTACCGACATCTCGCCTATTACGGTGTTATCAATATATTCAACTGCCGAATGCAGTATACTTTCTCTATGAATTACAACGTCAATTTTTTCTGCAGGGACATCGAAGAGGTGGACCGCCTCTATGACCTCAAATCCTTTATTCATAAGAGTAGCGCTGTCGACGGTAATGCGCTTACCCATTTTCCATGTCGGGTGTCGGAGGGTATCGGCCAGCGTTACACGCTCGAGCATCTCTCGAGTGTAGCCAAAAAAGGGACCGCCGGATGCCGTGAGAATTATGCGTTTAATTTCACACGGGGTACCACTTTTCATTGATTGGAATATCGCAGAGTGCTCGCTGTCGACGGGAATAAGCTCTCCTCCGCCTACTTTGAGCCTTTCTTTTACAAGCTCGCCCGCGGTAACCAACGACTCCTTATTCGCGAGAGCGAGGCGTTTAGCAGAGTCGATAGTGGCGAGGGTCGGAGCGAGACCCGCACTGCCCATAATAGCGTTAACGACCGTGTCAAGCTCGCACTCTCCGATATACTCGCATAGCTCGTCAGAGCCCGAAAGGATGCGCACATCGGTATCGGCAAGCCGTACGGAAAGCTCACGCGCCGCGGAGGCATCAGTCATACATACGGCATCAGGATGAAGCTCGCGCGTGAGCTTCTCTGCCGCGATATAGTCGGTATGTGCCGAAATAAGGCGCACTTCATAGCCGCGCGCTCGTGCGACGTCGATCGCCTGAGTGCCTACGGAGCCGGTCGCTCCAAGTATTGCAATTTTTTTATTCATTTAATGCTCCGGTTTCAAAAACCGCCACGCGCACAGAGCGGTAGCGGTGTTGTTGTTTATTTAAATGAAGGGAGGGAAAATTATGCAAATGACCATAAGGGGTGTCGAAACGGCGAGAATGGAATCAAATCTATCCATTATTCCGCCGTGACCGGGCAAAAGCTTGCTATAATCCTTTACACCGTGCTCTCTCTTGATGAGAGACGCGACGAGGTCACCTATCTGCGATACTACCGAGAGGATGAGACCGATAGCCGCAAGTACGATGTAGTCGGCATTGACGTTGCCCGTGGCCTTCTCTATAATAAAGCCGTATAGAAGCGAGGCGAGGATCGTAAAAACGACACCTCCGATAGCACCCTCAACTGTCTTTTTGGGGCTGACGTCGGGGATAAGCTTGTGTCTGCCAATAAGCGAGCCTACGATGTACGCCATACAGTCGGTCACCCATGCGGTAATAAATACAAGTACGAAGCAGTACATACCGTGAGTGAGATATCTGATAGTTGTGAGAGAGGTGAAGGAGGCAACTACGTAGGTTACGGCAACGAATACCTCGCCGATATTCGGGATCGTGATCCTGCCGTGAGAAAACACGGCAACACCCATAAGATATAAGAGATATGCAAATATCACTATTGCGACGGCGAGCAGATATCCGGTCCTACCGTCCTGCTCTACGAAATATGATTCGAGCGGCATAACTACCGCCATCACATACGCCGGTACGGATATAAACCACTCTCGGTGGTAGCCCATTACGCGAAGTAGCTCGTATACCGCGAAGAGCGCAAGAAGCGCGAGAAATATCGGGTATATGAGATATTTCGAGAATATCATAATAGGTACGGTAATTACCAGCAATATTGCTGCTGTAATCGTTCTTATCTTCATTTTATTAAACTGTTCACCTCTGTTTATCGGGGTCGAGTCCCCCAAATCTGCGTTTTCTCTTCGAAAACGTCTCTATACACTTATCTATCTCGGCCTTACCGAAATCGGGCCAGAGTGTATCGAGGATAATATACTCGGAATACGCGCTCTGCCATAGTAAAAAGTTTGAAATGCGGAAATCTCCACCCGTCCTAATAATAAGATCGGGATCCGGAGAATGCGAGGTATACATATATCGGGAGAGTATCTGCTCGTCCAGAGTTGTGTGACCGTCGGCAATGGCAGCGTTTGCCGCGTGGATTATCTCGTCTCTGCCGCCGTAATTCAGTGCAATATTGCACACGAATTCACGGTCGGGCATCATGTTCTCTACCTCAATACATTTATTACGTAGCTTTTCGGGGAGGGCGCTTTTATCGCCTAAAAACTTAACCGAAAACCTACCGCTTGAGAGCATTTTATTAATAACGACCTCGTCAAGATACTTATATATAAGCTCCATCAGGCCGTTTACCTCCTCCTCCGGTCTCTTCCAATTCTCGGTGGAGAATGCGTAGAGTGTGAGGTGGTGAACGTTATGCTCATAAAATGCGGTAACAACGTCCTCGATTATCTTTGCACCCGCGACGTGACCTGCACTGCGGGGAAGTCCGCGACGGGTCGCCCATCTGCCGTTTCCATCCATAATGATGGCGACAGAATCGGGCTTGAGACCGTCGGCTGCGTGTCTAGCGGAAAAAACGCCCAATTTAATGTTCCTCCGAAACGGTTTTTATGGATCAGATCTCCATTATCTCCTTAGTTTTCGCAGAGGTAACGGTGTCGACCTCCTTGATGTACTTATCGGTGAGATCCTGGATAGCCTTGTCGGAAAGCTTCGCCTCGTCCTCGGTCATAGTGGAGTTCTTCTTCTCTGCCTTGATCTTATCGGTAGCATCGCGGCGGATATTGCGTATAGCGACCTTGGTATCCTCGCCCATCTTGGAGATCTGCTTGGAGAGCTCCTTTCTGCGCTCCTCGGTGGTCGGGGGGAAGGAGAGGCGGATAGACGTTCCGTCACTCTGGGGATTGATACCGAGGTCGGAGGTGAGAATAGCCTTTTCTATTCCCTTGATCGCAGACTTATCCCAGGCGGTGATAACGATGGTGCGCGCGTCGGCAACCTTGATCTCGGCGATAGAGGAGATCGCAGTGGGAGAGCCGTAGTAGTCAACGTTGATCTTCTTGAGAACGTCGGGATTTGCTCTGCCCGCTCTGATGGTAGATAGATTATCACCGTAAGCCGCAATGGACTTCTTCATCTTTTCTTCATATACTTTAGTATCGAGTTTCATAAACTTCCTCCGTATATATTATATAAATTTCTACTAGATTATTCGCGTATGGCAAGTTATTCGGGAGTAACTACCGTGCCGAGGGTCTCCCCGCGCACGGCTCTGATGATATCCTCAGGCTCCTTAAGTCCGAAAACGTGGATAGGCATACCGCCCGACATACAAAATGCGGTAGCGGTAGCATCAATAGCCTTAAGATTCATCGCGAGGACCTCGGACGCCTTTACACTCGTTAGCTTTTTGGCATCGGGGTTCTTCCTCGGGTCGTCGGTATATATGTAATCAACGTTTTTCGCCATAAGCATAGCGTCCGCACCGATCTCAGCCGCTCTGACAGCACCGGTAGTATCGGTGGAAAGGAACGGGATACCGAGTCCCGCACCGAAGATGACTATCTTACCCGACTCGAGCGCGGCTACTGCCGACTCGGCAGAGTAGACCTCGGCGAGGGGTGCCATGGGAACTGCTGTCATAACGGAGGCGCCAACGCCCGCGCGTATGAGCGCATCCTTAAGACAGATCGCGTTGATGACGGTTGCAAGCATACCCATACGGTCTGCAAGCGTGCGATCCATATCACCGCCCTGTCTGCCGCGCCAGATATTTCCCGCACCAACGACAACGGCAAGCTCGTAGCCGTCGTCAACACAGGACTTGAGAGCCGCGGCGACCTTGTCAACAAAGGTCATATCATAAATGTCACCGGATGCCGCCGAAAGAGCCTCTCCCGACAGCTTCAAGAGAATACGTTTCATCTATTCAACACCCCCGACTGTTAGTAGCGTGATTACTGCTTTTTAAGCTCAACTGCACGTCTCGCCTTTGCCGCGATGTTAGCGGCAGTGAGACCGTAGATCTCGAGCAGCTCGGGAACCTTACCACTCTTGCCGTACTTATCCTCAACTCCCACGCGAAGGACGGGTACGGGACACTCCTCGGAGAGAGCCTCACATACTGCGGCACCGAGACCGCCGATGACGGTGTGCTCCTCTGCAGTAACGATAGCACCGGTCTTCTTAGCCGCTGCTACGAGAAGCTCGGTATCAAGAGGCTTAACGGTATGGATATTGATAACGCCCGCATCGATGCCCTCAGCCGCGAGAAGCTCTGCCGCCTCAAGCGCGAGGTGTACCATAAATCCGGTAGCAACGATGGTAACGTCACGACCCTCCTTGTAGGTTACGCCCTTACCGATCTCGAACTTGTAGTCGGGAAGAGTTGCGGAATAGTTCGGAACTGCAAATCTGCCAAAACGGAGATATACAGGGCCGACGAAGTTGATCGCTGCCTCTACTGCGGCGTAAGCCTCGGTAGCATCAGCGGGATTGATGATAGTCATGCCGGGGATCGTACGCATAAGTGCGATATCCTCGTTGCACTGGTGGGTTGCGCCGTCCTCACCTACGGTGATGCCCGCGTGAGTTGCGCCGATCTTAACGTTGAGGTGGGGGTATCCGATCGAGTTACGCACCTGCTCGAAGGCTCTGCCTGCCGCAAACATAGCGAAGGAGGATGCAAATACTACCTTTCCGGTAGTAGCGATACCTGCCGCAACGCTGATCATATTTCCCTCTGCGATACCGCAGTCGAAGAATCTCTCGGGGAACTTCTTCTTAAACATACCCGTCTTGGTAGCCGCCGCAAGGTCAGCATCAAGAACGAGGAAATCATACTTTTCACCGAGCTCGGCAAGTGCCGCGCCGTAGCTCTCTCTGGTTGCCTTTTTATCCATCATAACAAATTCCATCCTATATCTTATTAATGCGGTAATTACTTAAGGCTCTCGCCGATTGCGGTGAGCTCCTCGATTGCGATCTTATACTGATCCTCCTTGGGAGCGGCACCGTGCCACTCGCAACGATTCTCCATATAAGATACGCCCTTACCCTTTGTGGACTTGGCGATTATGACAGTGGGCTTACCCTTGACGGTGCGAGCCTCGTTGAGAGCCGCCTCTATCTCGTCAAAGTTATGCGCGTCGATGGTGATAACGTGCCAGCCGAAGGCACGAAACTTCTCGTCGTGAGGCATGGGATTCATAACCTCTGCGATAGGACCGTCGATCTGAAGACCGTTGAGGTCGAGGATAGCAACGAGGTTATCAAGCTTGTAGTGAGCAGCAAACATAGCCGCCTCCCAAACCTGACCCTCCTCACTCTCGCCGTCGCCGAGAATGGTATATACACGATAGTCCTTACCGTATACCTTACCGGAAAGTGCCATACCGCAGGATGCGGAGAAGCCGAGACCGAGGGAGCCGGTGGTCATATCAACACCGGGAGTACCCTTCATATCAGGGTGACCCTGGAGGTGAGACGTAGTCTTACGAAGAGTTACGAGATCCTCCTTAGGGAAATATCCGCGCTCGGCGAGAACCGCATAGAGTGCGGGGGCAGTATGACCCTTGGAAAGAACGAAGCGGTCGCGATCGTCCCACTTAGGATTCTTAGGATCTACCTTAAGCTCTACAAAATAAAGATAAGTAAGAAGATCGGCAATTGAAAGAGAGCCGCCGGGATGGCCGCATCCCGCGTTATAAACTCCCTCGATTATACCGATGCGCACATCGTTGGCGATGCGCATAAGCTCGAGTTTTTTAGACTGTTCCATAGTTTTCTCCATTCTGCTACCTTCGTAGCGCAGAGTGTCGCCTCTGCTTAAAGTTTACCACATTATATTTTACTACAATTAAGTACAAAAGTCAAGTATATAGTTATAAAATATTTATGCGCTCGCGCATAAAAAAGAGAGTGTGGCACAAAGCCACACTCTCGAAAATATTCAAATCAATACTTACGTCTGGTCTTAACCTGAACGATGAAGCCGAGGAGCGCGATAACAGCGATGATCGCGATCTTTACGTAAAGAACGTAACCCTCAAGAGCGGTGATCTCATTGAAGCCACCCTCAATAGTTGCCTTGAGAAGAGCGTCGATGCATGCGTAAGCAGCGAAGCCGCCTGCAACAGCGGTGCCGAGCATCTCAACCCACTTACGGAGAAGGAAGAGAACTACGATAACAACAGCTGCAGCAACGAGTGCGATGATCCAGTTGCCCTTGGTTACAGAGGTAACGGACTCGGGGAGATAATAACCGCCCATAAGCACGAGGTATGTAGCGTAACCGGGGATAACCGCATAGCCGATAACGTAAACGAGCTTGCAAAGAAGAGCAGCGACTACACCAACGATGAGACCTACGATCCAGGAGTCGAGTGCAAAGAAGCCGTTAACCCAAGGAGCTACGTAGAATACACCGCAAGCGGCGCCAATGATGAGACAACCGATAAACTTCTGGAGGCCAAGAGTCTTCTTACCAAAGAAAGCAAGAAGGAGCGAGAACGCAAGAACGATACCCGCGATAGCAGCTGCCGGAAGAACGGAAGCTATAGCCGAATCAGCCTTGCCGAGAAGATTGGAAATAGTCTCTTCAGCTCTAAGGCTGTCGTACCACTCGGAAATCTTGCTACCGAGCGATGCAAAATCAAAGTCTGCATTGATAATATTCTGTAGTGTCATTACAGCACCTCATTCTCGATGGTTAAACCATCAGTATTTTTTTGTACGAAGATATTATAGCATATTAAAAAGGAAAAATCAAGGGGTATTTGAAAAATATACATGAAATTTTACAAGTTTTTTCATTTTCCCCAAAAGTTCGCATTCGCGTCAGTTTTCCAAAAAACCGAGACCGGTAAAACGAGCAATTCTGCCTCAAATTAACGTCGATAATGCCGTTTTGTAAACAATTGAGCGCTTTATTGGGCGTTTTCGGCGTCTATGGCGCAATCCACTTGCTGTCGAGCGTTGGGTAGAGATTGTATATCTCCTTACCCAATTCCGCAGCCATTCTGACCGTTTGTGCGGCACCGCTGCGCGCTCTGCCGAGATAAGCGACGAGAATATCCGCCTCCTCAGCAAGAATACGATTGCGCCGCTTCATACAGTCGTCGGTGTAAAAATCGGATACGTAGCGCACCTCGTCAGCCACTCCGATGAGGTATCCGTAGGAGCTCTGCTCTGCCTCGTCCCACCTGCTGTCCTGATCGAGACATGGTAAAACGAGAACGAGACGCACATCGGGGTGATCTATGCGGAAGCGTATTACCTCCCTCGCCGCGAGGGTATCAAACCCAATAGCACCGCCGGAATAAAACTCACGGCAGCCGCGTGAATATGCATACTCTACCGCTCTGCGGATAAGGTCGTAGATAGCAGGTCTGTGCGACGTCTTTATCTGTCTGTGTCCCGTAAACGAGCACTTCACTCTTCTCTTCCCCTCCTTACGGTCGAAATTATTATACGTTCATTTTATCATGCGGCGGCACAAATGTCAAGAAAAAAACAGACTTGAACGTGCAAATCAATATAAATTAAGCAAAATACTCAAAAAGCACTTGACAATCGATCACACATATGATATAATCGTTGTTACGTAATGCTTCGCCCGATGGGGCGGATGACTTTTTTCGGAGGAATCATGGACGACGGCGCAGACGGGAACACGTGTAGTACCGTAACACTCGCAATATGATATTTAAATAGGGTACAGCCACATCGAAAGGTATGGCTATACCCTTTTTTGCATTTTTTCCAAAAAAACAGAAGCATTTTAACGGCGAAATATAATATATATAATTGAAAGGTATCAATCTACAATCATGGCAGGCCACATAATAATTATATTATTCTGTTTGATCATGTCAGCATTTTTCTCTGCTACGGAGACGGCATTTTCCACCTTCAGCAGGACGCGTATGCGTATGATGGCTGACGACGGCTCAAAGAGAGCCGCGCAGGTAATAAAGATCTCCGAGGACTACGACAGAATGATCTCAACCGTTCTGATCGGAAACAATATCGTGAATATACTCGCATCGTCCATCGCTACGCTGCTCTTTACCGATCTGCTGGCGAAGAGCGTGCAGAACAGCGCGGATCTCGGTGCGACGCTCTCCACTATCGTTATGACCGTGGTGGTGCTAATCTTCGGCGAGATCACTCCGAAGACGATGGCGAAGAACAACCCCGAAAAATTCACAATGTTCTCCGCTCCGGTAATGAACGTATTTCTCTTTATACTTACTCCCTTCAGCTACATATTCAAGAAATGGCAGGATCTGCTCGGACGCCTCTTCAAATCCAACGAGGATAAGGGTATGACCGAGGAGGAGCTCATCTCCATCATCGAGGAAGCCGAGGAGGAGGGTGATATCGACGTCGAGGAAAGCAATCTTATTAAAAGTGCAATAGAATTCGGCGATCTGGAGGTCGGTGATATATTCACTCCCCGTATTGATATCACAGCTCTGTCTGTGGAAGCCGATAAGGATACCGTTGCATCGGTGTTCTCCGAATCCGGATACTCCCGCATTCCTCTCTATGAGGGCGAGCTCGATAACGTGGTCGGAATACTGTACTACAAGGATTTCTACAGGGATGCATATGAAACCAATATGCCCATAACCGAGATAGCGAAGCCTGCTATATTCGTTGCTATGACGCAGAAGGTAAACGATCTGATGAAGGAGCTGCAGGAAAAGCAGCTGCATATGGCTATAGTAACAGATGAGTTCGGCTCAACTGCAGGTCTGATCACCCTCGAGGATATACTCGAGGAGATAGTAGGCGAGATCTGGGACGAGCACGACGAGATCGTCGAGGAGATCAAGGCAGTCGCCGAGAACGAATATATCGTATCCGGAAAGGCAAACACCGATAAGCTATTCGACACGCTCGAGATCGACGAGGAGCCGGAGTCGGTTACCGTAAACGGTTGGGCGATGGAGGCACTCGAAAAGATACCCGAGGTCGGAGACGAGTTCGACGCATACGGCGTATCCGTCAAGGTTCTGGAGATGGACGGAAGACGAATTGAGAAGCTACAGATCATCGATAACCGTTCCGACGAGAGCGAGAGCAATGACGAGGATAACGCCAATTCTGATGATTCAAAGCAGTAATTTGACTATATAACTTTACAAAACCCGACACAAACGGCTTGATCTCCGTATGTGTCGGGTGATTTTATTTTATTATTTTGTAGTAATCCAGCAGATCGTCATGCAGGTCGCCGAGCTCATCTGTATACACGTCGGCATTAAGTGTCTCGATATACGTGTACAACAAATCACGCCTAGACACGGTGACGTCGGTATAGCCGTATACGATCACGTCGATAAGTGGATCTCTGCCGTAACAGTTCTCCCATCCCGAGCCGTCTGTGATTCCGCGATAGGTGGCCGAGAGTCTGCGAGTCATATTGTCGAACGGTGCTGAGGACCACGGGTCCTCGGTGAAGGACGCCTCGTCGCGAGAAGCTATACCGAGTGTACTCATGTACTCGAGCATATACACGCCGTCGCGCGCAGACGGTGTCAGCGTGCAGTATGCGACAGAGAGATCGAAGGACAGGTATGCTGCTCCGCAAAGCTTACGAAGATGATACGCAGTGGCATCAGACGCTTCTGTAGCAATACCGCCATAGGTCACGAGCGACTGCCCCTCGGCAGAATATACGTAATCAACAAGCGCAAGTGCGGCGAAGAGCTTATCACGATCTCCGACAAGTACACCGGAAACGGCTATACCGGTGTCACCGAGAATGCGGTCCGTCTCGGTAAAGCGCAGATATTCACCGCCTACCGTGCCGTTGTCCCAATGAGAAAGCGGCGGAAGCGTAGGAGAGTAGGCGTCGGAAAGTGAATATTCTCCGTCGAGAAGATGACGGTAGGTCACTCCGCCCTCCGTGCCATCGAGAGATACGAGCCCCTCCGCGACTATTTCGTGCATAGCCGATACGGCGTCGTAGGTCACATCCTCGGTGCGGGCATCGGCTACGGTACCGCTCGGGGTAATAAAATGACGTCCGTCGCGGCGTGCAAGCCCGCGTGCGCCGAAGAGCGTGCCGGCAAATGCAAGAAGATCCCGCCCTTCCTCGGGGTCGAAGAAGAGTGCGTTCACGCAATCCTCTCCGGTAAGCGTGTGGGCATTCACCGACATACAGCGCAGAAGTGCAACGAGCTCATCGGCATTCCACGCCGCGCGCTCACCGACAAAAAGCTCCGATCGGGTATTGCCGTAGAAGCCTCCGTACGCCTCATCGATATAGGTGCGGAGCATATTTACAGCAGTCACACCGTCAAGAGGGGCACGTGAGATATGCGCATTCATTATCTCAATTATATTTCCTGCCGTGGAATACCTTTTATCAAGTGAGGTAACCGCGGTACCGTCGTAGACCGACACCGTCACTCTGCCGCTATAGCCACAGCGAGGAGCGTATACGTAGGAGGTGAGCACTCCGCTATTCTCCGCCGTAAATTCTCCGTCACCGTCAAGAAGCGTACGTACCCAATCCTCACGCATAAGCGTGGCTCGGAGGTTGGTAGAGCATTCGGTTGGAGCGAAGCGCATACTGCCGTCTGCCGTGTCGGATACTGCAGAAAGATATACGAAGGGGCGAGAGTCAAGGTATGAGAACAGAGAACCGAGTCTATCCGAATACACATTCAAGTCGAGAAGCGACTCGCCCATATCGAAGAGTCCGTCGGCATCGGAAATAATGACGTCGTAGGAGTCGGAAAGCATTGGGTCGGCAGGCAGGACGGTGATCCCTAGACGGTCAGATATACTCCTCCAAACAGGCTTCAGGTCTCCGTTGTGATATAATGCATCCCCGATTATGATACCGTCATCCTCCAGCCCCTCGAATGCAACCGAGCCATTCTCTACCGCTATTCTTACTACCGTACCCTTTGCGTAATCCGGGGCGGGCTCGTCGTCGCGACAAGACACGAGAGGTGTGAGAATCAACAAAAGCATCAAGCATGTGATGATCAACTTAGTAATACGATTCATATGCGTACCGTTTTTCGTTTATTTGAGCGCACCGCTGCGCCACTTACATTATACAACACAAAAACGGAAATTTCCATACAAAAATCGAATTATGTATGTTTTTGTCGCTTTTTTCTGATAGTATTCACTAATACGAGACGCGAAAGTGCGGATATCATCGCAAATGCAGAGATGGCAAAGAGTATTTTGAGTACAACCCACACTACAGAGGCACCAGAGCCGCCGACCCGAAGCAGTCGGTTGGTAAGCGAGAGTGCGGCGGTCGCGGATAAAAACGGAAGCAATAGTGTTTCGAGCGGCAATATTCTGTACCGTACGTGACGAGAGAGGCGAAGAAACGAAAGGAGAAAATTATATCCCTCCATTATTACTATGACGAGAGCGTAGCCCGCAATTCCCATACGCGGTATCAGTATCCATACGAGGATTATCGAGATAAGAGAGTCGGTTATATTGACCCACATTGAATATACTTGCTCACCGATGCCCTTCAGCATCGAGTCAGTCACGTGATCGAGGTACATTATCGGAATGACTGGAGCGAGCATAGCAACGTAGTGTCCGGCATCGTAAGAGCGGTAGAGAAGGTATCCCAGCTCCTCCGAGAACGCCGATATGAAGAGCATCATCACAATGGAATAGGAGAGCGTGGTGTTTACGGTTCGCTCGGCTATCCTATTCATTCGTGAGCGGTTATCTGCCGCAGCGTCACCTGCAAACTCAGGCACTAAAAGCCCTGCAAACGAGGACAGCGGCGACATGGGATACAGTATCACGGGTAATGCCATTCCGTGGAGCGAGCCGTAATGACCGAAAGCCTCCTCGCGCGATTCTCCGCGTGTCAGAAGGCGGCGTGGGATCAACACGTGCTCAAGCGATAGGAGCACCGATCTGACGTATTGTGACAGTGCAAGCGGGCCGGCATTGCGCACAATGGCCGAGAGCGATGACCCCGACGTCCTACGCGCACGCCGTTTACGCAGGTCGAGCAGATACTCTACGAGAAATATCAAAAAGGCAAGTATCTCAGTCGTGCTGATACCGATAGCGAGAGCGGCAATGGCATATGAGAGTCCTCGGGGTGCGAGAGCGGTGACGAGCAGGACCGTAAGGGTGATCTTTATGATCTGTGCCGATACCTGCGTTACAGCGTTGAAGGCAACGCACCTTATGCCAACGAAATATCCGGAGAATACCGCCGACAGCGAAGCCGGTATCAGTGATAATGCCAGAAGGCGCAATGACAGTGCCGCTCGGGGGTCATAGAGGATATGAGTGCTAATAATATCAGAGCCAAAGAAAAGTATAAGAGTTGCAAGCAGACCGAATGAGGAGGCGTATATTACGGCACCGCGAAGTATACGCCCGACGTCGTCTGCCCTGCCCTCGCCTATGGCAGATGCAGTGAGGCGTGTGACGGTAAGACTGACGCCCGAGGTAGCCAGCGTTACCGCAAAGGAATATACGGTCATAACGAGCGTATAGAGTCCGATGCCCTCCGCACCGACCGCACGTGACGTGAAAGCGCCGAAGAGCATTGATACGCTCCTCATAGCAATACCGACAAGGGTGAGAAGAAGTCCGTCCAGGAAAAATTTTCTTTTTGAAAAAGTTGTCTCTCGTATCATAACGTCTCCGCTGTGCTACTGCCTGCCGCAGTTAAAATTCATATTAGATTTATATGCGTTTGGGTGCGGCGTAAAGACCTGTGCGTATCCGTTAAGTCACATTTTTTGTAAAAAAGTATGCAAAGCGACCGTGATGCGGGCTTTTTCTCTCGCTAAGTTACACAAAATGTTATAAAGTTAGGAAAAAATTTAAAAAAACACTTGCATTTTTGATTTTGATATGCTATAATAACATCTGCTGATTTGTGTGAAAACAAAAAATATATAAAAATACGCTCGCAAGAGCGGGATTTTTGGAGGTATCAAAATGGCTAAGTGCAGTATCTGCGGCAAGGGCGTTACCTTTGGTCACAACGTTTCCCACTCCAACCGCAAGACAAACAGAACCTGGAAGCCCAACATCCGCAAG
Source organism: Eubacteriales bacterium (assembly GCA_045635225.1). Classification (GTDB taxonomy): domain Bacteria; phylum Bacillota; class Clostridia; order Oscillospirales; family CAG-272; genus UBA1740. The sequence goes on along the minus strand of JAZRBV010000065.1, from coordinate 44,271 downwards.
GTTAAGGCTGTAGTTAACGGCACCAACACTACTGTTAGTGTATGCTCCCGTTGCCTTCGTTCCGGAAAGATCGAGCGCGCTTAAGGTCAAAAAGCTCTGCCCTAACGGCAGAGTTTTTTAATTTTTGAAAGGATTTTCCGTGTATGGTATGTGCACTGGTTGACGGACGTATCCCCTACGAGGCGCAGCGACGGCTACGCTTAAACGGTATTGAGCCGATATTGCTCCCACCATCGGCGCGACTTCCCGAGGCGATAGCCTCACACCCCGACACGCTGGTGTTCAGATGCGGTAACGACATATATACCTCCGCGGAGTACTGCGACGAAGCGGCATACTTGTTCGGCGACGTAAGGGATATGGCACCGCATATCCGAGTCTGCTTTACCTCTGACACACTCGGTAAGAGGTATCCCGAGGACTGCCGATACAACGCGAAGGTGTTTTGCAATATGCTCATATGCAATCGCGAAACAGTGTCAAAGAGCATTCTCGACACAGCCGTGAGATGCGGCTTGCGGATCGTTCACACTCGCCAAGGGTATCCCGCTTGCACAACGCTTTATCTCGGGGACCGTGCGGCAATAAGCGCCGACCGCGGTATGATAAACGCATTGCGCGGCGAAGGGGTTGAATGTCTCGAAATAGAAAAGGGCGGAATTGCTCTTCCACCCTATGAATATGGATTTATCGGGGGTGCGTGTGGAGTTTTTCGTGATGCCGTATATTTTTTCGGTGATCTCGACACCCACCCGTCAGGCGCAATAATCAAAAAATTTCTAGCCGAGCACGGATACCGCGCAGTATCACTGTTTGACGGAGGTCTCGTCGATCTCGGCGGAATCCTTTTTCTTGATAAAGAATCCCAGTAGCACCGCGATCACGGGGATCATAAATAGCCCCTGAATACCGAAGAGTGCATATCCTACGTATATCAATGCGAGCATTAATAACGGGTGGATGTTAAGACTTTTGCCGACTATCTTCGGCTCGAGCAGCTCACGCACGATGGAGTTCACGGCGAAAAGAACGAGCAATCCTATACCGAGCTTATGGTCGCCGATAGCAAAGCTTATGATGCTCCACGGGATAAGCACCGTGCCGACACCTATTATCGGGAGAATATCCAGAAGCGCTATAACGAGAGCGAGGACGAAGGCGCCATCAACACCGAGTATAAGAAGTCCGAGGAGCGTTATTGCGAAGGTTATCAGCATAAGCTTCATATATGAGAATATAAATTTGCCACCTACGCGGAAAAGGTCGCGGCGCAGATCGGAAAGCGCGGATCCGATACCGCTCGGCAAAAGCCTGCGGACTAATAGGTTGATGCGCTCGAGGTCGATGGAAAAATATATAAGAGAGATCACGGTAACGACGAGATACAAAAGCGCGTTTGGAACGGCACTGACCCACCCCGTCACCGATGAAGCAATGCGTCCGAGGATCGCGGATACCGTGTTACCGAATGCCTCGCTGATGCGCGCGGCAAGCTCGGGGTCGAGCTTATCTCCAAAGAGCAGCATATCGCTGTCGGTGAGCCGCATAATAAGCTCGTATACGGGGCTCTCACCGCTGCCGATATTTCCGAGAAGCTCCCATACCTCTTCGGTTATCTGCCAGCATATCAGAATTACAGTGCCGAACATGAGCAGTGTAAAGAATATCGCCAGAATCGGGCGCAATATTCGCTCGGATATCTTGATGCGCTCTGAAAGCTTGTGTGACGGCTCACGCACAGCAAATGCCACAAGCCACGCGATAATAAACGGTGAGAGGACCGGAATGATATGTTTCATTCCTACCGTCAGTATTATTCCGCCGGCTATCGCTCCGACGAGCAGCGCTACTATGCGCTCAAGCGTTATATTCTTCATATTTTCTACCCCCCTACTACGTATAACCGGTACGTATATACATCATTATTAGCTGTAAACACAAATTTATTACTAAGGAGATAAAAAATGGTAGTAATCGAAATGGAAAACGGCGGTAAGATCGAGCTCGAGCTCGATGCGACTGCCGCACCGAAAACGGTAGCGAACTTTGAAAAGCTCGTAAAGGAGGGCTTCTACGACGGACTGACCTTCCACAGAGTTATTCCCGGATTTATGATCCAGGGCGGCGATCCTCAGGGCAACGGTATGGGTGGATCGGATGAGAATATTGTCGGCGAGTTCCGTGCAAACGGATTCAACAATCCTCTCAAGCACACCCGTGGCGTTATATCTATGGCAAGAGCCTTCAACCCCAATTCCGCATCGTCGCAGTTCTTCATCATGCATGCAGATGCTCCCCACCTCGACGGTCAGTATGCCGCTTTCGGCAAGGTCGTCTCCGGAATGGAGGTAGTTGACGAGATCGCATCTATTCCTACCGGAGCGATGGACAGACCCAAGATCGCGGTCAGAATGAAGAAGGTCTCTATAGTCTGATTTCAAGAGAAACAGGCACCCGTGTCGATTTTTTCGACACGGTGCCTTTTCTTTCACTTAGTTTTATACGCTGATTATGCTGATAATGTTTTTGTTGCAATTGTTAGTTTGTTGTGTTATAATTATATTGATCATTTGGTTGGAGGTGTATATGACAGAATTAGCTAGAAAGAAAGCGGCGAAAGCCTTTGCAGAATATTGGAAAGACCGTGGCGACGAAAAGAGTGACAGCCAATCCTTTTGGCTTGCACTCGTGCGTGACGTTCTCGGAGTTGCAGAACCCGAAAAGTTTATACTGTTCGAGGAGCGTGTAAAGCTAGACCACACTAGCTTTATTGACGGACATATTCCTTCAACTCACATTCTTATAGAACAAAAGAAGAAAGGTTTAAACCTTCGCAGTCCTATTCGTCAGTCCGATGGAACTTTGCTTAACCCGTTCCAACAGGCACAAAGATATTCTGCAGCTTTGCCATACTCTCAGCGCCCGCGCTGGATAATAACTTGCAACTTTGAAGAATTCCTTATTTACGATATGGAAAAGCCTACGGGTGAACCGGAAAGCATTTTGCTCAAAGACCTTGCAAAAGAATATTATCGTTTGCAGTTTCTTGTTGAAGAGAAGAACGAGCTTCTGCATCGAGAGGAACAGATATCAATTCAAGCGGGTGAGCTTGTCGGTAAGCTTTACGATGCAATTCTTAAACAATACGTGGATCCTACTGATAAAAAGACGCTTCATAGCCTCAATATCCTTTGTGTACGCATTGTTTTCTGCCTTTATGCAGAGGATTCCGGTATTTTCGGAGAGCATTTGAAATTCCATAACTACATCAAAAAGATTGCCGAGAAGGACGTTGATGACGTTAGAGAAGCTTTAATAAAATTATTTAGAGTTCTTGACCAACCGCTTGATAAGAGAGATCCCTACTTAAAGGCAGATTTGGCTTCTTTCCCTTACGTTAACGGAGGATTGTTCGCTGATGAGAATATCGAAATACCCAACTTTACACAAGAGATTGTTGACCTGCTTTTGCGCAAAGCGAGTGAGGACTTTGATTGGTCGCAAATCAGCCCCACTATTTTCGGTGCAGTGTTCGAATCTACCCTCAATCCAGAAACACGTCGCAGTGGCGGTATGCACTATACCTCTATCGAAAACATACATAAAGTTATAGATCCTCTGTTCCTTGACGAGCTCCGTGAGGAATTTGAGCAAATCAAGGCTTTGAAAGTCCCCAAAATCCGTAACAACAAAGCAGATGCCTTTCGCGAGAAGCTCTCAAAGCTCACATTCTTCGATCCTGCGTGCGGTTCAGGAAACTTCTTGACCGAAACGTATATTTCTTTACGTCGTTTAGAGAACGAAGCTTTGTTGCTCGTAACGGGCGGTCAAATGATGCTCGGTCTTGACGGTATCATAAAGGTTTCTATCGGTCAGTTCTACGGAATTGAAATTAACGATTTTGCCGTAACCGTTGCTAAGACGGCTCTTTGGATTGCGGAATCACAGATGATGAGAGAAACCGAAGAGATTATGAAAGTCAATCTCGATTTTCTACCGCTGAAATCTTATGCCAATATTGTAGAGGGTAACGCGCTTCGTACCGATTGGGAAACCATCGTACCGAAGGATAAGCTCAACTATATTATGGGCAATCCACCTTTTGTTGGTCAAAGATATATATCGACAAGTCAGCATAAAGACTTGATTGACGCATTGGGAAATTGGTCTAATTCGGGAAAAATGGATTATGTTACGGGTTGGTACAAAAAGTCGTGCGATTATATTCAAAGCACAAATATAAAATGCGCCCTTGTTTCCACAAACTCAATTTGTCAAGGTGAACAAGTGTCATATCTTTGGCGACCTTTGTTTGAAAGAGGTGTACACATAGATTTTGCTTATCAAACATTCAGATGGGATAGCGAAGCAAGTATAAAAGCTCACGTGCATTGCATAGTTATAGGTTTTAGTGTAGCAAAATCAAGCAGAGTCAAACTAATTTATTCATCCGAAACACCCAAAATTGCACAAAACATAAATGGTTATTTAATAGATGCCGATAATATATTCGTAGATAGAAGGACTAAGCCGCTTTGCGAAGTACCGCCAATGGTTACGGGTAACAGACAAGCCGATGGCGGTCATCTCACTTTGTCAAAAGAGGAAAAAGAGTTTTTGATTTCAAAAGAGCCACAGTCGGCAAAATTTATTCGTAAAATGCTTGGCTCGGAAGAATTCATCAACAATAAAGAATTGTATTGTTTGTGGTTGTTAAATGCTTCTCCAAACGAAATTAGGCAAATGCCCTTGGTACTAGAACGAGTAAAATCATGTCAAGAACATCGTTTGGCAGGAAACCCTGATAGGAAAAGATTGGCAGACACACCTACATTGTTTAGAGAGCAAATTAACCCTGACTCTGCAATAATAATACCTACGGTTTCTTCTGAGAAAAGAAGATACGTACCTATGGGATTTATTGATAAATCAATCATTGTAAATGCCAATGCACAGGTTGTATCTAATGGAACATTATACCATCTCGGTGTTCTAACTTCCAATGTTCACATGGCTTGGATGCGTGCAGTATGTGGTCGTCTTGAAACCCGATATCGCTATTCCAAAGATATAGTTTACAATAACTTTCCGTGGTGCAATCCTACCGATGAGCAAAAAAAGAAGATTGAGGAAACAGCACAAGCAATTCTTGATGCTCGTGCTCTTTATCCCGATTGCTCTCTGGCAGACCTTTATGATGAAGTTACTATGCCACCCGAACTCCGCAAAGCTCATCAAGCAAACGATAAAGCTGTTATGCAAGCGTATGGCTTTTGGGGCAAGCTTAACACCGAGTCTGCCTGCGTTGCGGAACTGATGAAGATGTATCAAAGTCTTGTACCAGTTGAAATTAATGTAAGATGAGTATAACAATAAAAACAACACGGCCTTCAGAAATATTTTGCGCTCACGTTCTTCATGACTATGTTTTATCGAGCGATAGTATCATCGTTGGCGATGATAGCAAGCTGCATTTACCTGACATTTATAATACAGTGCACACATTGGGAATCGAGGTAGTACAAATAGATGAAGATGTTGATTTGGACTTAAAGAAAATTGTAAACGAGTCCGAGAAGTATGATTTCGATTATGATAGTGTACTAAATTTCTGCAACGAGCAGTATCCCAACAAATATTATCTTCATGAGAATCATAAAAAAGTCGCAAGTATTACTCCTTTACCTGATCGTGATAAAAACGGGGTAGAAATAATCCATCAGACAGGGTATATGCAACAAAAGTATAAAAAAGAGTTACATAAAAAGCTACAAAAATTGAATAAAGGGAACTACTCAGGAGTTTCAACCGAAATAGATCTTTGTATTTCCATTGTTCAACGACTAAAAACACGCGATGATGCCTTATTGATTTTATACGTTTATTGTAATCTCATAAAAAGAGAAGAGTTTCAAAAAACATTCAGGAGAATATTTGTCATTACTTCTCAAGAGGTTTTCACTTTGTTACCAGAAAATGTTAAAAAAATAAAATACGAAAATTTCAACTTTTCAATTCAAGGAGAACGGTATATCGAATCAAAACCGTATGATTTTGAAAGATGTCATAAATACGCTTTCAACATTTCTTAAAGGCACCCGTGTCAAAAAAACAAGCCGCCTAGGTCGAAAAACTCGACACGGGTAGCTTGTTTTTTATTTTTTACGTAAAACCAAGGTGTGGAAGGCGAGAACCGGTGCCACGGATTTACCGCAAATGCCCACCGGAACGTGCGCTGTAAAAACAGGGTCAGCAAAGAAGAGAAACGAGCTCCTCGGGAGTTGAGACTATATGAGTAAAGCCCGCGTTCTCAAGCTCCTCGCGAGTGCCGTGACCCCAAAGAACGCCGATAGAGTCAACACCGCACCTGGCTGCGCCATCGGCATCGTACATACGGTCGCCGACGAGGACTGTGCGCGACGGGTCAGCGCCGACAGCACGCATGCTATACTCCAGCACCTCCCACTTATGATCACGGTTATCGCCCGCCGCACCGCCGAGGAAATCAAAATATTTATCAAGCTCGAAAAGCGACATTATTTTCTTCGCAGTATCCTCCGGCTTTGAGGTGGCGAGTATCACGGTCTTTCCGCTCTTGCGTATTTTATCAAGCATCTCGGGAATACCGTCGTAGACCCTATTATCCCACCAGCCGTAAATGTTATAGTACTCACGGAATTTCTCTATCGCATCGATGACGGTGTGCTCGTTAAATCCAAACTCATCCTGCCACACGACGTAGAGTGACGGACCGATAAAGCGACGAAGAGAGTTACGGTCGCCGTATTCGGTGACACCCATTTTTTTAAATGCGTATATGAAGCCCTCGACGAGTCCATGCTCGGGGTCGGAGAGCGTTCCGTCGAGATCAAAGGCAATATAATCGTATTTTGACATTGTTTTCCCTCACGTTTAAAAGCGATCCTTTGTGCAAATAATAGCAACTGATATTGTACTATATTTTCGACGTTATGTCAAGTAAAAAAAACGGGACTGCCCGTATGAGCAGTCCCGACATGTATCGACAAATATTAAACCACACCCTGAGCGAGCATAGCATCCGCAACCTTAATGAAGCCTGCGATATTGGCACCTGCAACAAGGTCACCCTTCATACCGTACTTCTCTGCTGCGGAAACGGAGTTGTTAAAGATGTTTTTCATGATCATCTTCAGCTTCTCGTCAACCTCCTCTGCAGTCCAGCCGTAGCGCATGGAGTTCTGGCTCATCTCGAGACCGGATACCGATACGCCGCCTGCGTTAACTGCCTTGGAGGGAGCTACGATAACACCATTCTCCTTAAGATACGCCATAGCCTCGTTGGTGGTGGGCATATTGGAGACCTCGACGTAGTACTTCACGCCGTTTGCAACGATTTTCTTCGCATCCTCGATGCCTACCTCGTTCTGCGTAGCGCAGGGCATGATAACGTCGACCTTATTACCCCAAGGCTTCTCACCCTTGAAGAAAGGAACGCCGAACTTATCCGCATAGTCCTCCGCTCTGTTGCGGCAGGATGCGCGCATCTCAAGAAGATAGTTGATCTTCTCATCGGTGGATATACCGTCCTTGTCGTAGATATATCCGTCAGGGCCGGAGATGGTAACTACCTTACCGCCGAGCTCGTTGATCTTCTTAACGGTACCCCAAGCAACGTTACCGAAGCCGGATACGGCAAAGGTCTTGCCCTTTATACTGTCGCCGAAGTAATTAAGCATTTCTACCGCGTAGTAAACTGCGCCGAAGCCGGTAGCCTCAGGACGGATGAGAGAGCCGCCGTAAGCTATTCCCTTACCTGTAAGGACGCCGGTAAACTCGTTTTGAAGTCTCTTATACTGACCGAAGAGATAACCTATCTCACGTGCGCCTACGCCGATGTCACCTGCAGGAACGTCGGTATCGGGGCCTATATACTTGCAAAGCTCTGTCATAAAGCTCTGGCAGAAGCGCATGACCTCTGCATCGCTCTTGCCCTTAGGATCGAAGTCGGATCCGCCCTTACCACCGCCCATAGGAAGGCTGGTAAGAGAGTTTTTAAAGGTCTGCTCGAAGCCGAGGAACTTGATAATGCTCTCGTTTACAGAAGGATGGAAGCGAAGACCGCCCTTGTAGGGGCCGATAGCACTGTTGAACTGGATTCTGTAGCCGCGGTTGACCATAACCTTACCGTCATCGGTCGTCCAAGGCACTCTGAACTTAATGATCCTCTCGGGCTCAACGAGGCGCTCCATAACGCCGGAGGTGATATATTCGGGATTCTGCTCGAGCACAGGCTCGATGGATGCAAGAACCTCCTCAACGGTCTGATGGAACTCAGACTCACCGGGGTTACGGGCAATAACTCTGTCCATAAGATCGTTTAAATATTCGGACTTAAACATAGCTTTGATCTCCTTAAATAAAATATGCTTAATTATAAAACAAATATCGGCGAAAATCAATAGTTTTTACAATATTTTTTTGAAAAATAACAATTCGTATAAACAGGTAGAGGTCCGGTAAGGAAATTTTGGATAAATCGGTTAAAAGTCGAGGCATAAGAGTGCCGGTCAGAGCCTCGCTATGGTATATGGCGTCGGGAGCCGTAGGCAAGGGTGTCGGAATCGTGGCAACGGCGCTGTTCACAAGAATAATGACAGGAGCGGAATACGGTGCGTATACGGTGTATATGAGCTGGCTCGGCATCGCGGTGACGGTCAGCTCCGCCGCCGCATCGGCAAGCGTGATATACAAGCGAATCGGCGATGATGCGAGCGAGCGCGAGAATCTGCTTGCTTCGTTTACGGCGATATACGCCGTATTTGCAAGCATTATATCTGTAGCTGTAGGAGTAGCTATGGCGCTCTCTGAGACGGGTGGAGGTGCGTGGATATTCCTATGGGCACAATGCGTTGCAGATGGCGTGGTTGCTATATATCTCGCACAGAAGAAGCACTCGTATTCCTATAAAACGGTGGCGGTGATCGGAATCGCGGAGTCTGTAATTTCGCCGCTCGTATCCTATTTTCTCATCACGGGGTGGGGACTAGGCTATTTGGGACGTGTAATCGGTTATCTTACGGTGCCGCTCGCGATCGCGATAGTCACAACGGCACGGCGTGTCCTCGGGGGAGCGAAGTTTTTTCAGCGGGAGAGTTGGCGCAGGACTGTATCGTTAATATTACCGCTGATCCCCTACTCCGCCGCGACGGCGGTATCCGCACAAGCGGACAGGCTGGTCGTAAGTGCGGCACTCGGGCACGAGGGCGTGGCGGCGTATTCCGTAGTGCACACCGTCGGGTCAGCCAGAGTTATGTTGACGACGGCAATAGGCTCAGCACTCTACCCATGGATATCACGCAAGCTCCATGCGGGGCGGCACACCGAGATCCGCAGAATAATATCAGCTCTCGCAACGGTATACGCTACTCTGACGGTCTACACCGTAGATGCAGCGCCCGAGCTCGTTGCATTGTTAGCGCCGGAGAGATACTCGGTGGCTCTCACCGCGATAGTGCCTCTCGCGCTATGCTCGCTCCCATCATTTCTTAATGGGTGTATGACGGTCATACTGCTCCATATCGGAGACGGTGGGCGTCTTTCTTTATCCTCGATCGCATCAGCCGCCGTCAGTGTAATCGCAAATCTATTACTCGTCGGGCGACTCGGATATCTCGGTGCCGCTCTGTCTACGCTCGCCGCGACGTGCACTATGCTCACGATCACAGTCTTAGGAGCGAGAAAAGAAGGCGTATCAGATGCTCTGCCGATCGGAAAATGCGCTATTCTTTTCACAATTACGGCAGTCTACTGTGCGGTGATATATGCACTTTACCCCTACCCCGTGTTAAGAATTCTGATGCTGATACCTCCTACCCTCTACGCACTGCGTGACGGTGTGTCCGTGTTTTACATGTTGATCGAAAAAAACTCTTGATTTACTTCCCCGCGTATGGTAGAATATAGTAAAAGGCAGTATGGAGGTGCAGTATGAGATCTAAAGTATATTTCACTCGCGAAGTCTCGCCCGAGGCGGTGTTGAGACTATATAAAATGCTCGAATTCAAGCCGGAGGGTAAGGTATCACTAAAGGTACATTCCGGCGAGGTAGGCAATCAAAATTTCCTGCGTCCTGCATTCTGGGCGCCGGTCGTAGAGGAGACGGGCGGCGTTATCACTGAATGCAACACCGCATATAACGGCGAACGCGGCACCACCGCAAAGCACGTAAAGACATTAAAAAAACACGGTTGGTCGGATACGTTCGAGGTGGATATACTCGACTCCGAGGGACCGGATCTTATGCTTGAGATACCAAACGGCAAGATCATCAAGCAAAACTACGTGGGTAAAAATATCGAGAAATATTCATCCTCTCTTGTCCTGTCGCACTTCAAGGGACATCCGATGGGTGGCTACGGAGGTGCGCTGAAGCAGCTATCAATAGGATATGCGTCGGCGTACGGAAAGAAGCATATCCACGGAGCGGGTGATGCCGAGAAATTATGGAAGGGCGACCACGACTCATTCCTGCGCGCTATGGCGGATGCGGCAAGCTCGGTCGTTGAATACTTCGAAGGTCGCATCGCGTATATAAACGTTATGGCAAATCTGTCGGTCGACTGCGATTGCTGCTCTGTTGCAGAGGACCCGTGTATGAAGGATATAGGTATTCTCGCATCGCTCGACCCCGTCGCGATAGATCGTGCGTGTCTCGACCTCGTGTACGCTTCGGAAGACAGAGGCAGAGACCATCTAGTCGAGAGAATAGAATCGAGAAACGGTATACTAACCGTAACAGCATCCGAGGAGCTAGGCATCGGTACTACGGATTACGAGCTTATCACGGTATAAAAAATGCGCTTGCAGGCAAAGGTCTGCAAGCGCATTTTCTTTATAAAATCATGCCCCACTGATATTCAAGCTTTTTCTCATCAAGCTCGGGTATAGCATCTATTTTACCGTCAAGGTAGAGCGAAAGACGGCGGCGAACGGTTCTGCCGCGCTCCTTCATCTTGCCGTAATTTGCATCCATAAGCTCGGCGCCGAAGGGACGGAGATAGGTGTCCTTGTGTGCTGCGTGAGCATCCGAGAGACGGTCGAGAGCATCGAGGTATTCGGGAAGATACTCATCAACTATGCGCTTGAGTAGCGCGCTGTTTTGCGTGTCATATGCAGGACGCAGAGTCTCGACGATTTGGCTCTTCACTCTCATAAGACGGAAGGCGGCATAACAGAACTCATAAAGGAACTGCCACCTGTCTGCTAAAGCGGCGAGAGGCTTGAAATATTCCTCTGCGGCGGCGTAAAACTCGACACGGGTATCCGCTAACCACTCTTTTTCCATCACGTTAAGGAAAAGGTCGGCGCGGAAGAATACATTGCCGGTCTCACCTCTGCCGTATACGTATTTATTCGCCTCCTCACTGTTTTTATACATAAAAGCGAAATCGCTCATACGCATAAATGCATTGTAGGATGCGCCGGTAACGAACTCAAATCTCGCTTTCAGATCATCAGTCGTATCGCGATATGAGAGCTCGCCGTACTGGCAGAGATCAAGGAGAGATACCTGGTACACCGTGTGACGGTAGTTCCAGACTGTCATCATTATCTCGCGTATGCCGAGCTTTTTGCATTCATTTATCGTCGATGCGTTTGCCATAAGAGAGAAGTAATAATCGGGAAGAATTGACTGCCACGTGTGTGATGCACCCGCAACGATAGGATCCTTTCCGAGTGCCCGATGTTTTGGCACAAGGTCACTTTCGCAAGCCTTGATCTGTCCGTAGTGCCAAAAAACGAGCTTCATATTTTCCGGGAGTCTTTCACCAACGTAGGAAGGTATCGATATCGAGGGATGGAAGTTGCCTCTGCCTCCGGAGAAGGAGGAGCAAAGCATATCGCTCCACATCATAGGCTCAAGTCCATGCTTTTTGCAAAGCTCGGCGACACGCTCAACGTGGGTCAGATAGAGGTCGACCGTGTCGTGCTTTTCGTGGTTATCGAGATATTTTCCTCTGCCAAGTCCATAGGTCTCGTCGCATCCGACATGTATCTTTTTCGTCCTGAAGGGCGCACTCGCGGCGAGGAGCATTTTCTCTATAAACTCGTAGGTCGTGTCGTTATCAACAAGCAGGACCCCTGCGGTATCCTTGACGTCGGAGGACTCACGCCATCTGAGGTAGTTCGACATATGACCGAGGGTCTGCATGCATGGGACCGCCTCAATGCCGAGATCGTGTGCGTAATCGTCTATCTCGCGAAGCTCGGAGTAGGAGTATCTTCCGCGCATATATCCGAAATAAGGTCTACCCTCCAGCTCGTACATATCCTCCATATAGATCTGTATCTCGGTGAAGCCGAAGATAGCCATATAGTCCAGGTATTCCTTGATAGACGGTACGGTAAGAGGCGCGTTAAAGGAAAGGTCGAGCATACAAGAGACGGTACCGAAGTAAGGCGTCTCAGATTCCTCAAACAGGGCACCCGTGTAACGAAAAGCCAGTATTCCGAGAAGTCGCGCAAAACGATTTACCTTATTACAGCGGATATATCCGCGACTACCGTCAAAGCCAACAGTCATACCGTTCGAGAGCTCGAGGGAAACGGTGATATCTATCTTATCAAGCTCGAGTCGCGGTAGAAGTATCTCTGCGCATCTCTCATATTCCTTCGGCAAATTCAAGAATTTCATAAGTATTTCCTTTCAACAGTTGTGCTTTTTAATCAAATTATAACTCCCGCGCTCATCTGTGTCAATGGATAATTTTCTTATTATTTTTGCATTTTTTCGTTATTTTAAAGGGGGTGTCTCAAATGAAAAATTTGAGACACCCCCAAAAGTTTGATAAGGGGATAGTCAGATTTGAGGAAAAAGCGTCGCTTTTCGTGGCGTGAGGCGTACAAAAGTACGTCGAGCCACGAAAACGGCGGTAGAAAAAGTCCATCAAAATCGAAGAAATCCGCAGGATTTCATCATTTCACTGTCTCATTTACGGTTTTCGCCGTTTTTCGAGACTTTTCATTGTCATTTCGGACTTTTTCGGTTTTACCAAATGTGACAGCCCCATGTGTATTATTTGATAACGTTGTAAAGGTGCTCGAGGGATTTCTCGACCATAATATTTCCGAGCTCGACGTTTGCCTCACGCGCAGACTCAGTGAACCAATGCTTGATATCGTCGATGCGCTCAAGCTTGACGGTGTCGGGGTAAAGAGCCATAAGTATGGAGCACTCGTACTTACCTGCGTGATCGTAGCCGGTAGCATTCTGTACCGCGGTGCTCATAGTGGGAACGACCTTGATCCAGTTGAAGGGATTGTTGTCACCCTCAAGCTGCTCGTAGTAGCTGGAGTAGCTCTCGCTTCCCCACCAGCCCTGACCGAGAGTCTGTTCAAGATATTTCATAGTGGCACGCTTTGCCGCCATGCGGTAGCAAAGGGTCATCGGCATCTCGGATTCCTGCTCGAACTGATGGTGGATAACGACGTAGATATTACGGTAGCCCGCAGAAAGAAGGCTCATAAATACGTAGTATACGTAGTCCTCGAAGGCGCGCTCCTCAACGTGAACGGTACCGCTCTTCGAATCTCCGACAGCATAGCTCGAGGGGCTATATGCGATGCTGGGAGCGATCATAAGCTCTTTTTTCTCTGCAAGCTTCTTTACAAGTCCCTCGGCAACGAGAGTGTCACAGCCGTAGGAACAGTGAGGACCGTGGTACTCCACGGTTCCGCCTACGATAACGAGGGGGATATTTTTGTCCTGTACGTATTTTGCTTCGCGGGGAAAGATATCGTTAAGAAACATTTTTTATTCTCCTTTTATTAAAATGCAAGGGTGGTATAGTACGCGAGATTTGTCTGGCGGTTATCAAGTCTACCGTACTGAACGACTATTTTCTCGCTCGACTCGAGCTTCATAGCATACTGCGTCTCGAGAGGAACTATGTATCCCGACATATCGTCAGGGTTATTCATACGGAAGCAACGCACGCGCTTCGGCTCTACGGTCCACTCGATATCCTCGTAGACATCCTTGTCAACGAAGAAGAGTGAAACCTTGATTTTTGCGACACGGGTAGAGTCATTTACAACTATAACGCTCTCGTGACCCTTGAGAACTCCCTCGCCCTCGGGCGGAAGCTCGCAGTCGGGGATTATCCAATTTTTCTTTCCAACAGTACTCATTTTTATATCTCCTTAAAGTTTATTTTATCAGTTCAATAAGTGCGGATTCGTGCTGGCGGAGCGATACCGATATGCCGTCAAGTCTTCCCTCCTCCGAGATAAGCTTGCGTATCGGCTTACCGTCGAGAGAGATCGCATCCGTATAGTCGGAGTTGAGCGTTACGGTATGCTCGCGCTCAAGGTATATCTCGGACTGATCATGGCGCGAATAGTCTATCGCAAGCAGCACGTCGCGTCCCGACTCATCAGTAAAGTGTGTTATACCGCAGCCGACGGTTGCAAGCATATCGGGGCTTGTGAGCTTGCCGAGAAGCTCCGCGGTAGCTTCGTAATAAAGCCGAGAGTTGGTCGCTCTGCCGAGATAGGGATGCTCCTTAAAGTGTATTCTGCCAACGGAATACGCAGGCAGGTTCAAGAGCGCCGTTCTTCCATAGGTAAAATACACGGGATTTCCCGACGCACTCAGTGCTACGTCAGCACCCGCCGACACGTAGTCGAAGGTATCGGTATAGGGATATATATCCTCGTTTCCGCTATCTGCTTCAAGTGAATATATATGCTCGCTATGAGGCGCGAGGGCTACTCCGAAGAGGTCCTCGAGCCCGTCCACCCTGCCGACAGCGAAGAGCGATACTCCGTCGCGGTAAAGTGCACGGATCTTGTCAAGGCGTTCCACCGATAGAGACGTAGTGGAGGGGAGAACCAGAAGGTCGGTATCCTCAGGTGTAAGCGTATCCAACGCATCCCACGTTGCGTACGCTCCCATAGGAAGACCGTAAAGGCGTGATGTCTCGTAGAGGTGGGCTATGCCCTCCTCACTTCTGTTATACCAGACGCGCCAGTTCTGCACGGTGGTAAACTCGGTCTCATATTTACTTTCCGTTTTGGGGAATTCTGCTATGTATATAGGGGAGCGTGTCACGCTTTTCGGCTTGTGTCGGAGGATATACTTCCAATTTCTGATGAAGAAATCATCCTGCGCTTCGGGGTGATCGCTGTGCATAAAGCCGTAGGTATCCCAGAAGCGGTAGCCGTCCTTTGTCTTGACAGCGGTATTGTAAACGTACTCACGGGCAAGCGTTACGTTGAACCAGATAGGCATATCGTACTTGCCAAGAGGTGGGTTTGCATGCTTTACGTGACCGTCTATACAGCCGCCGACGCCCGATTTATACTGCTCGGGATAGAAGACTGCGTTAGGCATTTTTGCAAGCATTGTGCCAACGCCAAACGGACCACGCAGGGTCTGATAGGAGCAGGAGGCGGGATAGTCCTCAAACTGACAGAAGCCGTTAAAGTAGAGGTCGTGCATATCGCTGCTGACAGGAAGCGAATAGTATTCAAGAAGTGAATACGAGCGCAGGTAGGATGAATATATCGCGTACGGACCGTAGCCTGCTAGCTTAACATCCGGGTTATAGCCACGGAGCATCGCGAGTGTTTCTCGCTGAGCCTTCACCGACTCGGAGACGAGGTGATCCGACCACTCCCTGCCATATTTTTTCATAAACAGATAGTGCTTTTTGTGATCGTAGACCTCGCCGCGACTGTGACCTACGTAATCGCGCGCGCCCTCGTGACCGTCGAGGAAGTCCTCGAGAAGTGGGAGAGTGCGTCTACCATAGACAAAGTTATAAGATCCCGCCCAGAAGTCGGAGTCGTAGCGAAGATAATCGGCATTCCTTGCAACGTCGGGATGAAGCTCGGGGGAAGCTGCGGCATCGGTGCCGTATATACGGCGAGTGAGCCATGCGTACCATTTTCGTCCGAACTTCTTTATTACCTCCCACACGCGCTTGCGCTCGCCAACGTATCCGAGGAAGGACGAAAGCGAGTAGAAATGCTCAGCATTAGATGGTACGCCCGGGTTCCATGGGTCGTATTTATCGCGGTCAAGATACTTCTGCTCGTTGGGAGTAGAATAAAGGACGGGGAGTCCCGACTCGAGGGGAGCGCAGCGCTCGCCCGTCTTATCGTAGACCTCGAAAACGACATCGAGCGTCTCGAGCTCTCTACCGCCGTAAAGAACGGTATAATTTACCCGATATACACCTATGGGTAGGGGCGTGTGAAGAATTGAGCCATCGGTAGCCACCTTCAGTTCCTCTATTGGATCACCAAAGACATCCTCAAGACGCGCCCTGTATGTGAGATATTTTTTATCGGTATTCTTGCGGAGCGTGAAGCTGATAGCCTCATCCTCAGCAAAGTAATGTGCTAGTTTAAAGTGTTGTCTGACCGTCTCAAAGTCGTAAACCGAGTCCTCGATCATCGAGACGGCGTATTTATCCTCGGGGGATGCGAGAATGAAGGTGTCGGGGAATACGGTTTTTCCAAGATATTCTCCGTTTTTGGAGAAATTGTATTCTCCTCTGCCCTCCTGCATAGCATAGCCCTTGACCGTAAGATGCTCGTAGCCAAAGGTATATGGTGATTCGCATTCCTCGACAGCTACCGTGATAGATACGGGAAGCTCGACTATGCCAAGATAGACATCGAGTATTCCCTTCCAGTGCACGCCGTCGGCTAAGTTTATATTTTCCATCGTGAGGTAGTATTTATTACCGCCGTAGGAAACGTACGGACGGTTCATATACCAAGCCTCGACAACGTATTGCTCACGTGTTAAGTCCGGGTCGTAGTATTCGTAATTCGGGCGATACTGCGGACCGCCGTCGAGCGTTGCGGTGAGATAACATTGTTTGCCTGCCGTGAAGAGCTTATATTCGACGGTAAGGGGCATCGTGCCGCCCTCAAGAGTCGGTATTTTCACCTTAACGGGCGGTGCGAGATCGCAAGGCTCGAGATCAGTCTCAATACTCGCCGAGTGGTAGACCACCTCGCCGATAAAGTTGGGACGCGAGAAGCCTACGGCACCTTCCTCTAATTCGACGTCAAAGGTCACATCTACGTTATCATCAACCGTCAAGCAAAGCCGAGTGCCGTCCGAGGAAAGCGCGACGCGGTGAATCTCGCCCTCGAGAGGAAAGCTATCGTTTTTGACAGTGAGTATCTCGGTGTCCGAGTTCCTATCGTTTGCAAGCACTGTAAGAGCGATGTCGATCTCAGAGCGCTCACGGTGCCACGTAACTGTGATCTCACGGCCAGAGCGAGTGCATCTGTTATATCCTACATAGAGCGAGATGCCTACGCTCTCCGAAATATAATTGAATGAAAAATCGAAATTCGCCGAAAAACGCGACACGGGTGGCGTCTTTAGGAAATATTTGTTACCCGGAGCGGCTATCGCCATTCCCTGTCCCACCGGTCGGATATGACCGTGCCAGAGGAGGGTTGCCGCCTCTATATCTATGCCGTACGGCTTGTAATTTTCATCGTAAGTATTAAAGCTTTCTGTAAACTTGAACATACAAACCTGCCGATCCGCGCCTCACGGTGCATCAGTGGATAAAGCATAGAGCGCGGCGCCGCTGGATATCGGCGACGCGCTCTTCAAAAATATACGGTCGAAATATTATCAGAAGCCAAGCTCGACGATATCGCGCTTGAGATAATCGGTGTAGGACTCACAACCGTCCTTCTTGATAGCGATACCCTTCTCCCAACGGCAACCGAAGGTAGGTCCGGAGATGAAGGTGTCGATCTGGAAGGTCATATTCTCCTCTAGAGGATAGTGGGTGGAGGTCTCCATCCAGGGAGCCTCAACCTCGATCATACCCGTGCCGTGGCAGGGACCGTAAACGTAGTTTTTCTCATAGCCTGCATCCTTGTACATTTGAAGGAACTGCTTTGCTACGTCGTCAGCGTAAACGCCTGCCTTAAGCTGAGACTCGGTCCAGTCATGAGCCTTACGGCAGAACTCGACGAGCTCGCGTCTCTCGCCCTCGAGCTTACCCATACATACGGGAAGTCCGATAGAGGGAGAATAGCCGTCGATCTTTGCAGAAAGGTTGAGCTGAACGATATCGTTCTTACCGATCTCTCTGTGTCTTGAACGGGAGATGGCGTGACGAGTCGATGCCTCGGAGAATACGTACATAGGAAGACCCTCGTACTCTGCGCCATTCTCATAAATAACTCTCTGTGCAACACCGACCATCTGAAGCTCGGTAACGCCGGGCTTGAGGCTCTTTATAACCTCGTCGGTAGCAAGCTCGATAATACGGAAGCCCTCGCGGATGCAAGCAAGCTCATTCTCGCTCTTGATCTGACGGAGCGCAACCATGATATCGTTGCACTTAACGATCTCAGCCTTGGGATAGGACTCCTTGAGACCCTCGTAGATAGGAAGAGTGCACTCAACATAGCTGCCGAGACCGATCTTGATATGCTCGCCGGTAACACCGATGGACTTGAATACGTCGTTGAAGGTAGAAGCGGTAAGCTCGGGATAGGAGGGATCTGCGGACTCGCGGAACTCGCGAAGAACGAACACCTTTTCAATCTTCGACCAGTCCTTACCGAAAACGGCAGACTCGGGTCCTACGAGAAGAGCGGCGTCACCGGTAGCAGAGATCGCTACGCCTGCGCGCTCGAAAAGAGGCCAGAAGCCGGAGAAGTATCTCGCGTTAGCATAGTCGCTCTCGGTGGAGGAAACGAGCATTACGTCGAGTCCCTTGGCACGGACGAGGGCAGCAGCCTTCTTGATTCTCTCCTGATATTCATAATCGGGAATGCAAATTCTGTTCATTTTATTAGTCTCCTTATATGTTTTTGTTTTATTTTAACATATTTTTTGCGCTATGTCTTTACAAAATAGTAAATACGTGGTACAATATTGTAAATAAATATTCTTTAGAGAAAGGACTCGAGATGGATTTCGTACTAAAAAGCTTTAAAAAAGAAATAAGCGTCGGCAAGCTTGCCAACATACATTATTTCGAGTTTACGCCGAGCTTTCACACGACCGACGACAGTCACGGCTTTCCCGAGCTCGTGTACGTTGAAAACGGCGAGATAGATATCAGCTCCGATTACTATACGGGTAAGCTCCGTCGCGGCGAGGTGATAATACACACGTCGGGCGAGACGCATTCCCTGACCTGTGAGAGCGAGATCGCACCAAATATAATCATAATTGGGTTTGAATGCGCAAGTCCGAAACTCGAAAGTCTGGCGCACGCTCCGTTGAAGCTGACCGACGAGCTGACGAGAATGCTTGCCGAGATAGTCAGGGAGGCGAGGACGGTGTATCTGCCGCCATACGATATTCCGAACACCAAGGATATGAAAAAGCGAAAGAGCTTTGCCTACGGTGCCGACCAATTAGTGAAAAATTATCTGCAAATATTTCTGATAAAGGCACTGAGACTTCGCGAGGCAATAGGCACCGCAGATCCGGATATCCGCAGAAACAATGCCGAAAGCATCAATATACAAAGACTCGAGGAGGTGCGCAGATACCTCGACGAAAACTTCCGCGAGAGGATCGGAGTGGAGGAGCTGTGCTTTCTGTTCAATACCAACAAGACGACACTCTCACGCGAGTTTAAGGAGATATACGGAAGGACGCTCGTCGACTACGTAAATCACAAGCGGATAGAATATACAAAGCAGTCTTTGGTGAACGGAAGCACCACGTTGACCAAAATCGCGGAGGAGCTAAATATGTCCTCGGTGCACTACCTCACGACGCTCTTCAAAAAGCACGTCGGAGTGTCACCGACAGAATATCTATCCAATATCAAAAAGATGTAAAACAGATAAAGCGCGGCAATGAATTAAAAATCACAGCCGCGCTATTTTGTAAATGTATCTTTACAATATTGTAAATATTAGTTGTCATTATTACATTATTCGTCGTTTTGATCTCCGAACAATGCTTTTGCATCGGAAATATATTTTTCTAAAAATACGATATACTCATCAGGTGCCTCTATAACTATCTCGGCAGATTCGTGAGGCGAAGCGGTGGTAATGCGCCAGGTGATCGCCGGAGCGAGTGTCGGCAGATAGCTGTACGTGCGAGTGCCGTATGGTGCCTTATGTGCCCGACGCTCCTCGGCATTCTCACGGGTAACGGAGGTGATTTCGTGCAGCGAGATGCGGCAGAGAGTGGTCGCGCGCTTACCCACGACCTGTCGCACGACGAAGACCCATACTCCGTCGGAGTCATCGGTGAGATCATAATAGTACGTCGGAGTGACGTACTTCGTATAAACAAAGACAGCGGCGCAGATAAGCACAACAGCGAGAAGTCCTACAAGCCCCTGATAGTGCTCCATCCTGCCGTAAAACACAAGTGTGATGACGGTGAGTCCGAGCAAAATAGCGACGAGCAACCGAGCCTTATTGTTAGTCGGCACGAGCTTCAGCGAATGAGGATTGATCATCTGGGTACCTCCGATGAGGAGAAGCGATATTCGTCAAAGGCGGAATAGATCTCGTGGTTCTCATAGATGCAAACCATGAACGGCGTTTCGCGCTCGATGCCGTCGACGAATATCTCGAGTCTGATCCACTTCACGTCGGTTCCGTCTTCGGCGTCACCGAGATCGACTCCGTCGAATGCGAGACGCGCGTAGCGGTACATCAAGAACTCGTCCCACTCACACGCGACGAGGTCGCCGATAACGCATACGCTCGCGTCGTTAGACTCGTCATACTTCCAGAGACGGAATTTGAAATCGTCGGGCTCGAGGGTGGCGTCGCCACGCTCCTCTGCAAGGGAGGACTCAAGCGCCGTGTTGTAGCGCAGTGTGATCTGCAGCTCGGATATGGCCGGAATTACGACGAGATAATCGCAGAAAAAGTTACCGTCGTCGGGGTCGTCGTACTGTGCGCGAAGCTTCTGCGTCAGTGCGTGAACGTCGCCGTGTCTATCGTTATAATGCGCCGTAAGAGCTTCGGTAAAGTATACGCTCTTCATCGCACGCGGATAGTAATTGAATGTAAAGAGGCGGAAGGCGATCAGTCCTACCACCGCAAATATCAATATAACGGCAACTGTCTTGATCACAGTCAACACAGGACTTTTGCCCGGTGCCTCATCGACCTCATTGTAGTCGCCGTAGCGTTCCATATCGTCCATAGCGGTCTCCATTCGGAATTCTTGATGAGAACATTATATCTCATAGCGGAGACAAAGTCAATAAGCGGTGTGAAAAGTTTATAGTTAGTTTACTTTAGAGGGTAAGGGACGACGAAAAAGGATGTTTGGTGGGGGAAGACGCCTGATTTTGACGTGATACAAACGGCAAATGTGCCAATCCACGCCTCTTTCGTGCCCATTTTTTGTGCAAAAAGTGCAAATTGTCTTGACACGCGTGCGGGCGTATGGTATAATTTAACTTGTAACTATCTTTTTGCGCGCGTTATTATTTGATGTAATTTAATTTTGGGGGTATGTTCCGATGAGTGTCGTATAGCCAATTCTTATCTCGAGAGTACGCTTTTACAGTATAGCTTTGTCATTTCCATGGTACATTAATAGACTACGCGGGGCATGGGTCGAATTCGCCCCTATATAATACGACCTAAGTACATAAAGAAACGGATGACAATCATGAGTGTTTTAGTTGATGAAATAGAAATCTCAGTTGAGGAAAATATAGAAGACCAATACATGCCTGACGAGCCGTTTGACTATTCCGTCGTGCATTCGGATATCTATTATGAGCAGTATATCGAAAACTTTGTTCAAAACAAAAAAGGCCGGTTGTTTTACCGATTTGTAAAAAGGAGCTTCGATATAACGGTTTCTGCGCTGATGCTGTTATTTTTATCTCCGATCTTATTGATAATTGCAATTGCGATCAAGCTGGATTCAAAGGGCGAAGTGATATTCAAGCAAAAGCGTATGGGTAAGGACGGAAAGGTATTCAACTGCTATAAGTTCAGGACCATGAGCGTGAATGCCCCGCACGATTGTGCAACATCTCTTCTTGACCACCCCGAGCAGTTCCAAACACGCCTCGGGCATTTTCTGCGCAAAACCTCGTTGGACGAGCTCCCGCAGCTGTGGTGTACACTGATCGGTACTATGTCAATAATAGGCTACAGACCGCTTATTCTGACCGAGGAAAAATGTAATGAAATGAGACGCCGGCTTGGAGTTTTCGCTATGAGGCCGGGCATATCCGGATATGCACAGGTACACGGAAGAGACAGTGTGTACTACAAGAATAAGGCAATACTGGATGCTGAGTACGTGAAAAAAGCTTCGTTGTGGTTGGATCTGAAGCTTATGTTTCAAACCGTCGCCGTCGTTTTAAAACGAGACGGAAACAGTGATAATACATCTACTCAGGAGGCGAAAAAATGAAGTATTCTGTTCTGATGAGTGTATATCGAAATGAAAAGGTCGAATTCTTCATACAAGCTATCGATAGTATACTGAATCAATCCATACCACCGGAACAGATCGTCCTAGTGCGTGATGGTATCGTATACGACAAGCTTCAATGTGCGATAGATGAATACATCAATACCTATCCCGGGGTATTTACATACTTACCACTAGAAGAAAACGGCGGTCTTGGCAATGCATTGCGATACGGATTGGCTCATTGCAGGAATGAACTGGTCGGCAGAATGGACACAGACGACATATCCGCACCCGATAGATTTGAAAAGCAGTTAAACTTTTTAGCAGACAATGCAGACGTAGACATCGTTGGAGGAAACATCTCGGAATTTGTTAACTCCCCAAATGATATAGTTGATTACAGAATAGTGCCACAAACTCACGAGGAGATCTCGATTTATCTTAAGAGCAGATCTCCTCTCAATCACGTTACGGTCATGTTCAAAAAAACATCCGTTGATAATGCCGGTTCATATGAGAGCTTCTACTTATTTGAGGATTGGTATTTGTGGGTTCGAATGTATTTATCCGGAGCAAAGTTCGCCAATTTAGATTCTGTATTGGTAAACGTTCGAATTTCCGACATGGCAAACAGGCGCGGTGGTATGAAGTATTACCAAAGTTGTGTAAAGCTCTTACGATTCATGAAGAAAAACAAGGTGATAGGTTTTGCAAAGTATGTGAAAACCTGTGCCGTCAGATTTTGCGGATACGTTCTATTGCCCAACAAAATGCGCGAATGGGCTTACAAAAAGTTTTTGAGAAAAGATAATCAAGCGGAAAAACACTAGAAAAAGCAACACAAGAGGTGTCAAATGCAAAAGAAAATCGGAATCATAACTCACCATGACGTACATAATCACGGGGCGCATTTACAGTTGTTTGCGCTCTCGAGGGTGCTCGGCTCGCTCGGATACGATGCTCGTGCGCTCAGGTACAGGAAGAACTACGATTTTATGGCAGAAAATGCTTCTAAAAAATACAATATTTCCCTAGCCTCGATTCCGACCTACGTTAAATATCTTTTGCAAAAAGGAATCGGAAGAACGTTATACAACGTAAAAAAGCGTTCGATACTCAAGAGCTTTCGCGCAGATCACGATCTGGTTGGAGAGTATTATTCGCACGCCAAGGACTTAGATACCGTAGTAATCGGCAGCGATGAAATATTCAGTATAGAGCCCGGACTCAACCCTTGTTTTTTCGGAATGGGTGTTCCATGCAACAAGGTTATCTCTTATGCCGCTAGCTTCGGCTCTACCACAAGTGAGTTCATAAACGAAATGCATGCGAGAGAATTTGTCACCGCAGGCTTAAACCGCCTCTGCAGTTGCTCCGTAAGAGACGAAAATTCCCGTTATATCGTAACCTCACTCACCGAAACGACGCCTCCTATAGTATGTGATCCGGTTATTCTCTACGGATATCAAAATGAGATCGAAAACGCAAGAAAACAGGAAAAGACCGCTAAAGAAAAGTATATACTTGTCTATTCCTACGATAACACGATGAACGAGGATGAGCACGTAGAAAAGATCAAGGCGTATGCAAGAGCTAAGGGACTCAAGTTATACAGCGTAGGATTCTACCACAAGTGGTGCGATAAGAGTATTAACGTTGACCCGCTGGACATATTCGATTGGTTTGTAAACGCGGAAGAGGTAATAACAGACACGTTCCACGGTGCAGTGCTTTCGATAGTAACAAATACTACTATGTTTGTCAAACTGAAAACGACGAATACAAGCAAGCTTCTTTGGTTAATGAAGGAATACGGATTAGAGGGTCGCGTTATGAGCGATTTTTCCGAGCTAAGTGCGCTTTCTACCGAAAAGGTTGATTTTGATAAAGTCAACGCCATAGTAAAGAGCAAGCGTGAATACTCATTTAATTATTTAAAAGAGGCACTACATAATGATTGACTTTCAGCGTAAGGAATGCACCGCGTGCGGTGCTTGCGTTCAAAAATGTCCCAAGAATTGCATCGAACTGAAGAGCGACAAGAACGGTTTTTTATATCCGTCGGTAAATATATCGGAGTGTATAACCTGTGGGCTGTGCGACAAGGTATGCCCTATAGGTAAGCACGAAAACGAAGCGAGTGCGCCTCGAGCATTTGCATGCGCAAACAATTCGAAAGAGGACTTGCTGCGCGAGACAAGCGGCGGTGTGTTCGGTGCTATTGCAAAGCTCGTTCTCGGGGATGGCGGTGTCGTGTACGGATGTGCATATACCGACCATCTGCAGGCAACGCATATTCGCATCGACAGTATCGACGACCTACACCTGATCTTCGGTTCAAAATACGTACAAAGCAATACGAGGCGAACCTACGCAGAATGCGAGCAAGATCTCAAGGCGGGAAAATGGGTTCTGTATTCCGGAACGCCCTGTCAGATCGCGGGACTAAAGGAGTATCTACAGAAAGAGTATGAAAATCTACTGACTGTTGACCTCGTTTGCCACGGTGTGGCTTCACAGGCATATTTCGACAAGTTCATAGAGCTTTTGGAGAAAGAAAACGAAGCGGTCTGCACCGATTACAGCTTCCGATCAAAGAAAAACGCAGGATGGAGCGTGTCGGGTGTTGCCAACTTCAAGGACTGCGGCGGACGAGTTTTCGAAAAAAAACAGTATTATTTTTCCAACTACTATTACTGTTACTATCTTGGATGCTCCACTTATCGTGACAGCTGCTACTCCTGCGAATATGCAAGCCTCAACAGAGTCGGTGACTTTACGCTCGGTGATTTCTGGGGAGCGGAGGGACTGCAAATACCGTTCAACACGGAGGACGGATGCTCACTCGTGCTGATCAATAGCGACGCCGCAAAAAAAGTATTCGAGAAGCTCGATATACGTAAGCAGGAAATCCCGCTTGACGAAGCTGTGAAATATAACAAGCAGCTATCTACACCGAGTGTTGCGCGCTACGATCGCGACGAGCTACTGCGCGAGTATCGCGAGGAGTCAGCAGAGACTATACAAAACAACTTCAAAAAAAGAAGCAAAAAGCAGATCCTTATCGGTAGGATAAAATATCTCATTCCTAAAGGTATAAAGCGTCTGCTACTAAAGATCAGATATAGAAAGTAAGATATGCGGGAGCATATTTCGGAGGAAGCAATGAAGGTTCTGGTTATCAGCCATAACGTATTTTGTAAAACAACGAATATGGGCAAGACGCTAATGTCGTACTTTGGAGAGTTCGAAGCAGAGAATCTGGCACAGCTATACGTTCACTCTGAAATACCTACCACTGATATATGCAAACGCTACTACAGAATGACCGATAAGGAAATCATAAAATCTATAATCACTCGTAGAAGCGGAAGAGTATTTACCGAAGATGATATTGTGCTAGACGCTTCTAGCGCCAGGACGGACACCGGTATCACCGCAAAAATGTATCAAGGTGCGAGAAAACGCACCCCTCTTATATACTTCGCAAGAGATCTATGGTGGAATCTTGGGGCTTGGAAAACGAAGAAACTAACGAAATGGGTTGATGATTTTGCGCCTGACATAGTTTTTCTGGCATCCGGTAACTATTCGTTTATATACAAAATAGCACTCTTTATCGCGAAAAAACGTAATATCCCTCTCGTGGTTTCCTGTATGGACGACTACTATATTCATAATAAAAACGAACATCTTTTCGGCGGCAAGATCGTACACAAAAGATTTATGAAGCAGGTACGGAAGACTATGGAGTACGCCTCTTGCATATTACCGATTTGTGATAAAATGGGTAAAGACTACGGAAAAATGTTCAACAAGCCGTGCTATACTTTACATACTCGTACCGCCATTAGCGAGCCTCTATGTTTTGAAAAAAGAAATGCAATATCGTATATTGGAAATCTTGGTTATGATAGATATAAGCAGATAATAAAGCTCGGAAAAGCTTTAAAAGAGCTCGACATCGACGGTGCTCCGCGTTATATCGACGTGTATTCCGGCGAAAAAGACAACGGAATAATATCTACTCTTACAGAGGAAAATGGAATAAGATTTCACGGCTCTATCCCTGCCGATGAGGTTCTAAAAGTAATGGGCGAGAGTATGGCGGTAATTCATACCGAATCCTTTGACGAAAGCATAAAAAAGAGAGTTGCATATTCTGTTTCTACAAAAATTGCCGATTCTCTCGCAAGCGGTACCCCGATAATTGCTTATGGACCGTCGGATATCGCTTCTATGGATTATCTAAAAGAAAACAATGCAGCTTATTGCATAACCGAAGAAGATGATTTGGCTGCCATGCTGTCAAGTTTCATTACCGATAGAAATATTAGAGATAATATCGTAAATAATGCATTGAATTTGGCGAATAAAAATCATCAATTTAGCAACAGTTTGTTAGATTTATGTAAAAGTTCTATAAGAGGAGATTAATATGAGATTTTCTGTTGTAATCCCAGTTTATAACAAATCCGAAACGCTCTCGTTTGCTATTGATAGTGTGTTATCACAAAGTTTCACCGATTATGAAATTGTTGTGGTTGATGACGGATCGAAGGATGCCTTTGATGATTGTATTACCAAATATACTCAATTACCTAACATTAAGATAATTAAGCAACAGAATTCAGGAGTATCCGTTGCTAGAAATACAGGTATCAATAATGCATCCGGAGAGTTTATTTGCTTCTTGGACGCAGATGATCTATGGCTATCTAATCATTTGGAAATACTGGATAGCTTAATTAACAAATATTCACAAAATCAGTACTTTGCAACTTCTCATTTTACAATTTATCCGAATGGTAACGAAATTAACAGCGGTAAGGTGCTAATCGATTATCCCGAAGATTTTTTATGCACAAACTTATTCAAACTTCTTAATACAATCAACGACGGAATAATACACACAAATAGTATGTGCATAAGCAAAAAACTAATTATTGAACACAATATTTCTTTTGAGCCTAATGAACGCATAGGCGAAGATACGGATATGTGGTTTAGAACCGCGTTAGTATCTCCAATAGTTATCTCAAAAATTGCAACAACCAAGTATAGACGCGAATACAGTACAGCCACCGCTACTACCAGCAACTCTATGTCTTGGATTTTTGCTAAAAGAGTAGAAAATTATTTAGAAAAAGAGTTTGATGCTCAAACAATATTCGAGTGCTACAAATTAGTAGATAGATACTATATGACTTGTAGCAGAGACTACTTGAAATCATCGCAAAAAAAAGCAGCGAAAGAAATTTTGAAGAAAGTTAAATACCGCAATTTCAAATATTTAATTTCTAGAATTCTTTGCTCCATACCGTTAAAAGTATCTACATACTTAATCAAAGTCCGCTTGGAGAAAGCCAACTAATGCTTATATACATCGTAAACTTTCTTGTGAATATGATTTTAGGATGGATGTTGCTATATCCACCGTCGTGCACTTCTATCACCAACAATTTATCAAAATCCGTAAAAATTCTTAATATAGGAAAAGCCATTTATCTAACTATAACAGCTCTACAATTTGGTTTATTATGCGGCTTTAGATCTTTTGCTATGGCATATGATACCGCTGCATACCTCGAAATATTTAATACCACACCAAGTAGCTGGAATAATATATTAAATAACAAACTCTACATCGAAATCGGCTTTTCCGTATTATGTTCCATAGTAAAAATTTTCGGCGGCTCGTTTCAAACTTTGCTAATAATTACTAGTTTATTTACCATTGGTAGCTGTTGCCTCTTTATATACAGACATTCGGAAAATGTTTTACTTAGTGTTTTTACGATTGTTTCATTTCCTTTTTACTATTCCACATTTGACATTATTAGACACTTTTTAGCTGTTTCATTCCTATTGCTGGGATACAAATATGTCATAGAAAGAAAACCACTCAAATTCTTAATGTTTATATTTATAGGTAGCTTATTTCACAAAGTATGCTGGCTATTTATTCCCATTTACTTTATGTTCAGGTTAAAATTCAGTGCTAAAAATACAATTACAGCATTAATTATTACAGTTATATCTTTGGTTTTCATCGAAGACATAGCAGTATATTTGAGTGATATTTTTGACAAAGGTAGTGGTGTCGAAGACGGTTGGATAAATTCTTTTGGCGGCGGTATTAGAACTGCTTTTATGTATCTTGTGGTATTCATAATCGCATTAGTACTGTTTTCAAACATTAAAGAAAGAACCACAAAAGATTATGTTGCAATGAATTTTATTTTGTTGTTATTTCTTTTCTCTGTGCTGTTCATTAATGCTAGAATAATGACTCGATTCATTATGATGTGCATACCGTTTTTATCAATTTCAATGCCACAAATCCTAGATTCCAAAAGAATCAATGACAATCTAACATATCAATTCTGCTTTCTGGGATTTCTGCTTATTGGCGTAGTTTACCACATTTTTATGTTATTGACTAATTGGCAAAATGTAGTACCGTATATTCCGTTTTGGGAGAATAACAATTATTTTATTCTTGATTTGGAAGTTTAGGAGTTTAGTGTGAAAATTTTATTCATATTACCGTAGCAAGCAATGCAATAGGTTCAGTGCCGTTTCTAATAGACAATGATAAAAATGGTTTGATTTATCAAGATGGTGATATCGATGATCTGTACGCTAAAATCACTTTTTTGCTTGATAATGAGAAAAAAAGAATAGAAGTTTCTAAAAACGCTTACCAAACGATGGTAACGGAATGGAATCCAAAAAACGCTGCAAAAAAACTAATATATGTGTCATCCAACGTATCGAACGGTCTACTCGTAATGCATCTTTATAAAACCAGTGTATTTTCTTCCGCTGAATAAATAGAGTATCCGCAAATTAATAAGTACTGTTAAGGAGTTCGCCATGTGTGAACGCAAAAAAAGTTTACCACACAAACTCAAAAGAATGCTAACAAACAGAATTACTCAAAATGCTTCGTGGTTAGTTCTCAGTAAAATTATTCAAATGTTGATAAACCTCGTAGTAGGTATACTAACTGCAAGATACCTCGGACCGGGAAATTATGGATTGATAAACTACGGAGCAGCATATACTGCATTTTTCACCTCACTAGCAACACTAGGTATAAATTCAGTAATTGTTAAAGAATTTGTTGATAATAGAAATGAAGAAGGAAAAATCATTGGCACTGCATTGGGTTTACGCGCAATAGCAAGTTTACTTTCCACTGCTACAATTGTAGCAGTATCTTCTATTATTGATGCAAACGATCCGACGGCAAGAATAGTAGTTTTTCTATGTAGCCTAGGACTAGTTTTCGGCATTTTTGATACGTTCAATTATTGGTTTCAATCAAGACTAGAATCTAAAAAAACAGCAATCGCGTCACTTATAGCCTTTTCTACCGCCGCTCTATATAAAGCAATTTTACTTATCACCGGACAACCTGTGGAATATTTTGCTTTGGCGATATCTCTTGATCATATTTGTCTTGCTGTAGTTTTATTTTTATTCTATAAAAAAGCCAATGGGGGAAAATTCAACTTTTCATTAGGTTATGCAAAAAACATACTTCAAAAAAGTTATCACTTCATTTTGCCTGGATTGATGGTTGCTATTTATGCTCAAACAGACAAAATTATGCTCAAGCATATGATTGGCGATGCGGAGATAGGATACTATGCAACCGCTATCTCAGTATGCAACATTTGGTGCTTTGTGTTAAGCGCTATTATCGATTCACTTACACCTCCAATAATGGAGGCATACAATTCCGACAGAGCAAGATTCAAGAAACTAAACAAGGTATTATATGCGATAGTATTCTACATATCAATCATAGTATCATTAGTTTTTACGTTGTTTGGTGAATTTTTAATAGATATTCTTTACGGTGAAGCCTATCTCCCCACCGTCGCACCTTTACGTGTGATAACTTGGTACACGGCTTTTTCTTACTTAGGCGTAGCCCGTAATCCTTGGGCTGTTTGTGAAAGCAAGCAAAAATACTTCAAATATATCTATCTAACTGCAGCAGTAGCAAACTTGGTTTTAAATGTTATCTTCATTCCTATTTGGGGAGCTGTTGGAGCTGCATTTGCTTCTTTGATTGCACAGATCACGACCATTGTTTTCCCGCTATTTATTAAAGGTATGAGAGGAAACACATTAATGATGTTCGATGCAATTATGCTAAGATTAGAAATAAGAAATAAAAAAAACTAAGCAATCCTTAAAATTACGAGGTAACTATATGTCACTCTTCACAGGAAAAACACTAATGATAACCGGTGGTACCGGTAGCTTCGGAAATGCGGTGCTCAACCGCTTTCTTGCGACGGATATCGGCGAGATAAGGATCTTCTCGCGCGATGAGAAGAAGCAGGACGATATGCGTCACGATTTTCAGGCGAGGATGCCTGAGGTAGCGGAAAAGATCAAGTTCTACATAGGAGACGTGCGCGATATCGCGTCGGTGCGTAACGCTATGCACGGGGTGGATTATATCTTCCACGCGGCGGCGCTCAAGCAAGTGCCGAGCTGTGAATTTTTCCCTATTGAGGCGGTAAAGACGAACGTGCTCGGTACCGAGAACGTATTGACGGCGGCGATCGAGGCGGGCGTTAAGAACGTCGTATGTCTTTCGACCGACAAGGCGGCGTATCCCGTCAACGCTATGGGTACCTCGAAGGCGATGATGGAGAAGGTCATCGTTGCGAAATCGCGCACGGTATCTCCCGACAAGACGAAGATCTGCTGTACGCGCTACGGCAACGTTATGTGCTCGAGAGGATCGGTTATTCCGCTGTGGATCGATCAGATCAGAGCGGGCAAGCCTATCACGGTGACGGATCCCAGAATGACGAGATTTATTATGTCGCTCGAGGAGGCGGTCGACCTCGTGCTGTTCGCATTCGAGCACGGAGAGAGCGGTGATATTCTGGTACAGAAGGCACCTGCTTGCACGATCGAGACGCAGGCGAAGGCGGTGTGCGAGCTGTTCGGCGGCGATCCCGATGCGATAAAGGTGATAGGCATACGCCACGGCGAGAAAATGTACGAGACGCTTCTCACAAACGAGGAGTGCGCGAATGCTATCGATATGGGTAACTTCTACCGTGTTCCCTGCGACAAGCGCGGACTCAACTACGATAAGTATTTCAAGGAGGGTGATGCAGAACGCAACACGCTCACTGAGTTCAACTCCAACAATACGGAGCTCCTCACGGTCGAGGAGACGAAGGCAAAGATCGCGGCTCTCACCTACATCAAGGAGGAGCTTGCTAAATAATGAAGATACTGATAACAGGTGCCGCGGGGTTCGTCGGACGAAACCTCACAGAGGCGCTAAAGGCGATCCGTGACGGCAAGGACAGGACTCATCCCGAGATATGCGTTGACGAGCTCTATCTCTATGACGTAGATACACCGCGAGAGGTGCTCGAATCTGCCTGCCGCGAGTGCGATTTTGTATTTAATCTCGCCGGTGTGAACAGGCCTAAGGACACGTCAGAGTTTATGCAGGGCAATTTTGGATTTGCAAGTGAGCTACTCGATACTTTGAAGAAGTATAAGAACACCTGCCCTGTCGTGCTCTCGAGTTCGGTGCAGGCGACGCTCATCGGCAGATATAACGGTGACTACGGCAAAAGCAAGCTGGCGGGCGAGGAGCTGTTCTTCGCTTACGGTGAGGAGATCGGTGCGCGTGTGATCGTGTACCGCTTCCCTAACCTGTTCGGCAAGTGGGCGAGACCCAACTACAACAGCGCGGTTGCGACATTTGCAAACAATATTGCAAACGATCTGCCTATCACTGTGAATGATCCGTCGGTAGAGCTCGAGCTCGTGTATATCGACGATCTCGTAGAGGAGATGCTGCGCGCACTCGTGGGATGCGAAACGAGATGCGAGTTTGACGGAATAAGTGCGGTAAGAACCGAGAGAGGTCGGTATGCAACGGTACCCGTGTCGCATAAAGTGACGCTCGGAGAGATCGTGGGACTGCTTGAGTCATTCCGTGATATGCCGAGGACGCTTATGATGCCGGAGATACCGCGCGGCTCGTTTGCGTACAAGCTATACAGCACCTATCTCTCCTATCTCCCGCGCGAGAAGGTGTGTGTGCCGCTCAAGATGAACTGCGATGATCGCGGATCGTTTACCGAGTTGATGAGAACGGCGAGTGCAGGACAGTTCTCGGTCAACGTATCGAAGCCCGGAATCAAGAAGGGCGAGCATTGGCACAGCACAAAGTGGGAATTTTTCATCGTCGTATCGGGTCACGGTCTCATCAGAGAGCGCAAGATAGATTCCGACGAGGTGCTGGAGTTCGAGGTATCGGGTGACAAGCTCGAGGCGATACACATGCTCCCGGGATATACACATAATATTATCAACCTGTCAGAGACGGAAAATCTGGTTACGGTGATGTGGGTGAACGAGTGCTTTGATCCGTCGAAGCCTGATACGTTCGCGCTACCCGTGTAAAGTTTTAGAGGATAAAATATGGAAATCAAGCTTGATTACAGTGACGTAAAATTCAAGGAAAACGGTAAGCTGAAGCTACTCATCATAGTTGGCACGCGCCCCGAGATAATAAGGCTTGCCGCGGTTATAAATAAGTGCAGAAAATACTTTGACTGTGTGCTCGCTCACACGGGTCAGAACTATGACTACAATCTCAACGGAATATTTTTCCGCGATCTGAAGCTCGATGAGCCGGAGGTCTATCTGAACGCAGTGGGAGACGATCTCGGTGCGACGGTCGGAAATATCATCAACTGCTCCTATAAGCTGATGAATGCGATCAAGCCCGATGCTCTGCTCATTCTCGGTGATACGAATTCCTGTCTCTCGGCTATATCCGCAAAGAGACTGCATATTCCGATCTTCCATATGGAAGCAGGAAACAGATGCAAGGACGAGTGTCTGCCCGAGGAGACGAACAGACGTATCGTTGACATAATCTCCGACGTAAACCTCGCCTACTCCGAGCACGCTCGTAAGTACCTTCACGAGTGCGGTCTGCCCAAAGAGCGTACCTATGTGACAGGCTCGCCTATGGCGGAGGTGCTCCGCGCAAATCTCGACGATATACGGGCGTCGGATATTCTCTCGCGCCTCGGTCTCGAGAAGAAAAAGTACATACTTCTCTCGGCGCACAGAGAGGAGAATATCGACACCGAAAAGAACTTCACATCGCTCTTTAATGCTATTAACAAGATCGCGGAGAAGTACGATATGCCGATACTCTACTCCTGTCACCCGAGAAGCAGAAACAGACTCGACAAGTCGGGATTCGTGCTCGATAAGCGTGTTATCAGACACGAGCCTCTCGGCTTCCACGATTATAACAATCTGCAGATGAATGCATTTGCGGTCATATCCGACAGCGGCACGCTTCCCGAGGAGTCGAGCTTCTATACCTCTATCGGCGAGCCCTTCCCCGCCGTATGCATCAGGACGTCGACCGAGCGCCCCGAGGCGCTTGACAAGGCGTGCTTCATTCTCGCGGGAATAGATACGGACGGCCTGCTCGGTGCTGTCGAGGTTGCGGTGGAAATGAACGAAAATCTCGACACGGGTATACCCGTACCCGACTACGTTGAGGAAAACGTGTCGACAAAGGTAGTAAAGATAATCCAATCCTACACCGGCGTCGTAAACAAGATGGTGTGGAGAAAATCCTGAGTATCGGAGTAACGCAAATTGGCTTCTGTAAAGGATCTTTTATTCAGTTCAATACGGTATTCTCTCGGGCAGGAGGTTACTATAAGCAACGTCCTGAGCGACGAGGAGCTACGCGAGCTATATCGCCTTGCTAAAGCGCAGGATATGGCGCACATCGTCTCATACGCGCTATCACAGACGGACATATTTGACGGCAACCCGGGAGCCGGGGCAACTTTCAAAAAGCAAGAGGATCTGTCGGTATTCCGCAACGGTATAATGGCGGTGGAGTACTCACGCATATGCGATGCGCTCGAGGGTGCGAGTATCGCGTATATCCCGCTAAAGGGATCGGTGATCCGCCCTATGTACCCGAAGCCATGGATGAGAACTAGCTGTGACATAGACGTGCTGGTGCATGAGGAGGAGCTGGACCGAGCGATCGAGGTGCTGAATATGCAGTGTGGATATCGCACGGAAAAGCGAGAGTTTCACGACGTTAATCTCGTCTCCGAGAGTGGCGTGCATCTCGAGCTTCATTTCAGTATTAAGGAAAACACGGAGAGGATAGATCCGCTGCTCGAGCGGGTTTGGGAATATGCTACGGCGGTAGATGGCAAGCATATGCACCGCCTGTCGGATGAATTCTTCGTATACTATCACACGGCGCATATGTACTATCACTTCAGAAGCGGCGGATGCGGTATCAAATCGCTCGTTGATCTCTACGTGCTGGAGAAAAATATTTCACCGGACGAGACGCTTCTCCGCGGGATGCTGGAGAGCGCTGAGATCTTGAGATTCTATAATGCTATGACACATCTTATGCGCGCTTTGCTCGATGACGGTGAATATACCGAGCTCGACCGCGAAATCGAGAGCTTCATTCTCACAGGCGGCGTGTACGGCACCGTAACGAATAAGGTTGTCGCCGCGCGTACAGAGGGAGGTAAAAAAAGAAGTTATTTTTTGCTTCGGGCATTTCCTCCGTATAGCAGTCTGTCTGCCAGGTATCCCGTGCTAAAGAAGCATAAGATACTGACACCCATTTTCGTTGTGGTGCGGTGGTTTGATATTCTCTCGCCTAAAAAGAGAAAAAAGATACTGAATCAGTTAAATGCAAGCGGTACACTCACAGACGGTGAGCTCGATCGTTCAAAGCAACTGTTTGACGCACTTGGAATATAATAAAAGGCTTCTGCCATGACGTTGGCAGAAGCCTTTTTATGCAAAAACAGC
Source organism: Eubacteriales bacterium (assembly GCA_045635225.1). Classification (GTDB taxonomy): domain Bacteria; phylum Bacillota; class Clostridia; order Oscillospirales; family CAG-272; genus UBA1740. Next base: position 8,987 of record JAZRBV010000065.1, on the reverse strand, counting down.
AGCTCATACGGGCGACCCGTGTCGAGTTTTTTGCGTTATTTAGTTCCAACCGCGTTGCTGTGCGGCGAGGTGGGGGAGGAGGTAGTCATCCTCCTTAAAGACGCGTACGGCGTTGGCAAGCTTCTCGATCTCGATGCGAAGCGCGGCTTTGCCGATCGACTCGGTACAGCCGTAGGGATCGTCACCGTAATAGGCATTCGGGACGTTGATATCCCAGCCACCGTCGGCAAGTTTGATACCTGCCTTTCTGAGCTTACCTGCTCTGCCCGTCGGCTTACCGCTCTCCTTGCCCAGCATATCAAAATGCACGGCGTAGGGTGCAACACCCATCATAAGCGCACACTCACCCATGCCTGCGTGGCCTGCGAGCATACCCTCGGCCCGTTGCTTAAGAAGTGTTTCCTCATCCTCGGGAGTAAGCTCCGGAATCGAGCCTCTGCCGTGTTCGATGAGGTAGCGGGCTAGATCGTGCGGCACGGTGAGTCCGAGGTCGACGACACCGAGGATAAAGTCGCGCTTACTGTTACCGAGCTTACGCATAAAGGCGTTGAGCCAGCTCGCGTTACCGCCGTGGCCGTTGTATACGAGTATCTTCTTATATCCGTTGCGGCTGATCTGTCGGCAAAGCTCGTCAAGGAGCTGCATCTCAAGCTCAAGCGTAACCGTGATATTGCCCTCTGACATCGATCCCTCTGGAGCTATGGGAAAGTTATTTGGAAGATCACCGAAGGTAAAGTCGGGAAATACACAGAAGGTCTCAAGGAGCGACGCCTCGTAGGCGACGTGGCTCGCGAGTATTATATCGGTGCCGACGGCGAGGTGTAATCCGTGCTTCTCAACACACCCCATCGGGATAACGCAAACACCCTGTGACGCCTCGCGAAGTTCGGCAAAATCACTACTTGTTCTGTATAGCCATCTGGTTTCCATAATACCACCCGTGTTAAGATTTTAGTCGGATATGAGATTTTAATCCATACCCGTGTCAAAAAAATCAGAATTCAGCGAGAAGCTCGTCAATCTCTGTGTCACTCGTCACAAAGCTCGTGACGAGGCGTATGACTGTGTGCGAGTCGTCGGGACGCTCCCAAATATTAAAAACTACTTTTTCCCGCAATGCGGGGAGTACAGTATTGTCAATTATGATAAACTGTTGATTTGTCGGGGAGTCGATGTGGAGCTTATAGCCCTTGGCAATGAGTCCTGCCTTCAGCTTCATAGCGGTGCGGATAGCATTCGCACCAAGGCGCTCATAGAGACCGTCCGTGAAGAGCGTATCAAACTGAATACCGAGCATCCTGCCCTTTGCAAGAAGGGCTCCGTGTTGTTTTACGGTCGTGAAGAAATGTGGGCAGATATTAGGGTTGGTGATAACTACCGCCTCGCCGAAAAGCGCTCCAACCTTGGTGCCGCCGATATAGAATACATCGGAAAGTTGCGCGATATCGCGAAGCGTAACGTCTCCGCCATCAGCCATAAGCCCGTAGCCGAGACGCGCTCCGTCGATAAATAGACGCGCGGAATACTTTTTGCACACAGCGCTGATCGCTTCAAGCTCCGAGAGTGAGTATACGGTACCGTACTCGGTAGGAAATGAAATATATACAGCTCCCGGCTTTACGGTATGATCGCGAGTTTCATCGAGATCATAGGCATGAAAGACCGACTCGACGTCGGAGGCGGAAATCTTGCCGTCGCGGTGCGGTACGGTGATAACCTTATGACCCGTGTACTCTATCGCGCCCGATTCGTGCGTTGCAATATGACCGGTCTCAGCGGAGATCACGCCCTCATAGGATGCGAGGATAGCCGAGAGAACGGTAGCGTTGGTCTGTGTGCCGCCGACGAGAAAATGTATGCGCGCATCGGGCGTGCCGCAAAGCTCGCGTATCTTCTGCTTTGCGCTCTCGCTGTATTTATCAAGACCGTATGTAGCGGTGCGCTCATTATTTGTACGTACGAGCGCATCGAGTATTTCCTCTGCCGCACCTACGTTATAATCGGATGAAAAATCTAGCATATGATACCTCTGAAATATTTTGTGATTACAGTAGAGGTGATTTTGAGAAAAATTTTCGTTTATTGTCCGCAGGCATAGTTGCCTATGCCTAGCATTGGGCACGAGCGAATATTTTAACTAAAATGCACTGTCATATATGGATAGTCGGGGGGATTTTGAGGAAAAATTTTCGTTTGTGACCCGAAGGCGTAGCTGCCTACGCCGAGTTTGGTCGCAAGCGGAGATCTTAACCTAAATGCGTTGTCATGTATGGATAGTCGAGGGGATTTTGAGAAAAAATTTTCGTTTGTGACCCGAAGGCGTAGTTACCTACGCCGAGTTTGGTCGCAAGCGGAGATTTTAACCAAAATACACCGACTATCTGCCTGTGGAGCCGAAGCCGCCTGCCCCACGTACAGTGTCGGAGAGCTCGTCAACTACGTCGAAGTCGCACTTGAGGAACGGGACGATGGCGATCTGCGCTACACGCTCGCCGGCATCTACGGTAGCGGGAAAATTCGTATGATTATGGAGAGCGACCATAATTTCGCCGCGATAGTCGGCATCGACTACGCCTACCTTGTTTGCCGGAGCAAGTCCGCGTTTGGATGCGAGACCGCTGCGAGCGAAGATGAGTCCGCAGTAGCCCTCCGGTATCTCCATTGCGATACCGGTGTGTATCAGCACGGTTGCGTGAGGCTCTATGGTGACGGGCGTGTCAAGATTATAGAGATCTGCACCCGCAGAAAACTCGGTGCCGTAGGTCGGCACGGTGGCGTTCTCGTTCAGCTTTTTTATATTAAGCTTCATTGTTATTCTCCTGTATTTCCGTATTGTTTATCGAGCTTACAGCCCTCCCAGATGACTATTTCACCGCACTCACGCGTTTTGTTCATATCGATGATACGCTGATTGGCAGAGCCGCGGAAGCGAAGTCCAAGTCGTTTCTGCTCCTCGATAAATCTGCCGTCGACAAGAATGTCAACGTAGGAGAGTATCTCCTCGGTGATATCGAGGCACTTAGGGTGCTCGCCGAGCTTGCCTGTCAGCTCCTCGTAGAGATTACCCGTAAATAGCCAGAGCGTTTTGTTCGGATAACGGGACTTGAACTCGCGTAAAAACGGAAGAAGTCCGCGCTGGTTTTCCGGCTCCATAGGCTCTCCGCCGAGGAGTGTGAGACCGCGCACTACCGGGTTTTCAAAGGTTTTGAGTATCTCCTCGGCCACCTCGTCGGTGAAGGGTGCACCGTAGTCAAACGACCAGGTCTCGGGCTGAAAGCAGTTCTTGCATCTGTTACGGCATCCGCTGACGAAGAGCGTCGTCCTGACGCCCTCGCCGTTGGCGATGTCGCTCTTTTTTATTGCTGCATAATTCATATATCAGATAGCTCCAATAGTTTACTCTGTAATAGTGAGTTTAGGGCGTAAGAAGAGACCCGTGTAAGATCTTTCGCATTTTGCGACCTCCTCGGGAGTGCCCGTCGCGACCACCGTACCACCGCCGTCACCGCCCTCGGGACCGAGATCTATGATGTGATCTGCCGTCTTGATCAGGTCGAGGTTGTGCTCGATCACAACGACCGTATTGCCACCGTCGGCGAGGCGCTGAAGTATGCCGACGAGCTTCGATACGTCCTCGGTATGCAGTCCTGTCGTAGGCTCATCAAGGATATAGATCGTCTTGCCGGTTGAGCGCTTTGCAAGTTCGGTTGCCAGCTTTACGCGCTGTGCTTCTCCGCCGGAAAGAGTGGTGGAGGACTGACCGATCTTTATATAGCCGAGACCGACGTCGAACAGTGTGGTGAGCTTACGCTGAATGGCAGGAATACCGTCGAAGAAGCTGATGCCCTCCTCTACCGACATTTCAAGGACGTCATAGATACTCTTGCCCTTGAATTTGACATCAAGTGTATCGCGGTTATAGCGTTTACCCTGACAAACATCGCACTTAACGTAGACGTCGGGCAGGAAGTTCATTTCAATGCACTTCACGCCGTCTCCCTCACACGCCTCGCATCTGCCACCGCGTATATTGAAGGAAAATCTGCCGGCATCGTATCCCTTTGCCTTAGCATCTCGGGTAGATGCAAACAGGTTTCGTATATCGGTGAACAGACCGGTATAGGTCGCGGGGTTGGAGCGCGGTGTTCTTCCGATAGGGCTCTGATCTATCGCTATCACTTTATCGAGATGCTCAAGTCCCGTGACCTCGTCAACGTCACCCGGATAGGTAATGGCGCGGTTGAGATCGCGTGCAAGAGTGCGATAAAGTATCGCGTTGATAAGTGAGGATTTTCCACTGCCGGAAACGCCGGTTACGGCGGTAAAGGTACCCAGAGGAATATCCACGTTTATATTCTTCAGATTGTTTTCGCGAGCACCGATTATATGGAGAAACTCTCCGTTGCCCGCTCTGCGCATTTTGGGTACTTCTATACACTTTCTGCCCGATAAGTAGGCACCCGTGTAAGATCTTTCGCACTTTGCGACATCCTCGGGTGTACCCGTAGCGACTATCTCACCGCCGTGAATTCCCGCTCCGGGACCGACGTCTACGATGAAATCAGCCTCACGCATAGTGTCCTCGTCATGCTCGACTACAATAACGCTGTTGCCGAGATCACGAAGGTTACAGAGAGTCTTGATCAGCTTGCTGTTATCGCGCTGATGGAGACCGATGCTGGGCTCATCGAGGATATACAGAACTCCCGTCAGAGACGAGCCTATCTGCGTTGCGAGACGTATTCTCTGCGCCTCGCCGCCCGAAAGTGTGCCTGCGGTGCGTGCCAGGTTAAGATAATCGAGTCCGACGCTGATAAGGAAGTTCAGGCGTGCCCGTATCTCTTTCAGTATTTCGCTTGCGATCTTCGTCTCGCTCTCGCTGAAGGTGAGAGACTCAACAAAGGATAGCATCTTATCCACCGAGAGACGGCAGATCTCGTCTATATTGAGTCCACCAACGGTAACACCGAGGACCATGTCCGATAGTCTCCTGCCCTTACATCTCGGACAGGCAACCTCCTCAACGAATTCCTGGTAGTAGTCGCCACCTGCCATCTTCATTCGCTTCTCAATTATGCGGACGATGCCGTCAAAGGTGGTAGTCTGCTCCCTTCCCTCTCCTCCGAAGTACCGCATCACCGTGTACTTTTTCGATCCGGCGCCGTACATAAGGGCGTTTATAGCCTCGTCGCTGAATTTCGCTATGGGCGTGTCGAGATCAAATCCGAAATCTCTGCCGACTGCGGCAATGAGCGGACCTGTCCAGGAGTCCTCAGTAAGCGTTTTGAAGCCGTTTGCGGCGATGCCGCCGTCACGCAGTGTGAGTGATTTATTTGGTATAAGCTTCTTTACGGATATTCTCTGCATATTTCCTATGCCCGCGCACTCAGGGCAGGCACCGATCGGATTATTGAAGGAGAACATACGCGGCTCAAGCTCGGGGAAGCTGATGCCGTGCTCCTCGCAGGCATATTTCTGCGAGAACTCGAGCTCCTCACCGTCAGTGCCATCGCGGTTTACGACGAGTATGCCGACTCTGCCGTCGGCGACCTTAAGCGCACTCTCAACGGAATCGGAAAGACGAGAGCGGATATCCTCGCGGATCACGAGACGGTCAACGACTATATCTATCGTGTGCTTAAGGTTTTTATCAAGTTCGATATTCTCCGACAGATCGTACATGCTTCCATCGATACGCACACGGGCGAAGCCGCTCTTGCGTGCGCTCTGCAGTACCTTCTCATGCATACCCTTCTGCGCTCTGACGACGGGTGCGAGGACCATAAAGCGAGTACCGAGCTCAAGCTCGAGAATGCTCGCTACTATCTGGTCGAGGGACTGTTGCTTTATCTCCTTGCCGCAGACGGGACAGTGTGGGACACCGACACGTGCATAAAGGAGTCGCAGATAGTCGTAGATCTCGGTGACGGTACCCACGGTGGAGCGTGGGTTTTTCGAGGTGGTCTTCTGATCTATCGATATTGAGGGGGAGAGTCCCTCTATCATATCAACGTCGGGCTTATCCATCTGTCCGAGGAACATGCGTGCGTAGGATGAGAGGCTCTCGACGAAGCGACGGTGTCCCTCAGCGTACAGGGTATCGAAGGCAAGCGAGGATTTACCGCTGCCCGACAGACCCGTAAGCACGACGAGCTTGTCTCTCGGTATGGTGACGTCGATGTTTTTCAGATTGTTGACGCGTGCGCCCTTGATTACAATATTTCTTGCCATTTGATCTTCCTTATTTCGTGTTTTTCAGCTCGCGTATTCTATCGCGGATATACGCCGCGCGCTCGAATTCAAGCGTGCGTGCCGCCTCTCTCATCTCGGCGGTGAGCTTCTCTATCATCTTCTCACGCTCGGGGCGTGTCAATTTTTTCTTCTTTTCAGGCTCGGCCTTCTTGCCTATTTCAATGACGTCGGCAACCTTCTTGCGTACACTCTCGGGAGTAATTCCGTGCTCATCGTTATACCTTTTCTGTATCTCGCGACGTCGGTTGGTCTCATCGATCGCACCGCGCATCGAGCCGGTTATTCTGTCGGCGTACATAATTACTCTGCCGTTTACGTTACGTGCGGCGCGGCCCACGGTCTGTATCAGAGAGGTCTCGCTACGAAGGAAGCCCTCCTTATCGGCATCAAGTATGGCGACGAGTGAGACCTCGGGAATGTCGAGTCCCTCTCGGAGAAGATTGATACCGACGAGGACATCGAATTCACCGAGTCGCAGGTCGCGGATAATCTCCATACGCTCCATCGTCTCAACCTGATGGTGGATATACTTAACCTTTATGCTATGGGTGGCGAGGTACTCTGTCAGATCCTCTGCCATGCTTTTCGTCATCGTGGTAACGAGGACCTTCTCACCTCTTGCGGTGACGGTGCGTATCTCACCGATGAGGTCGTCGACCTGCCCCTCGATGGGACGGACGTCTATCTCGGGATCAATAAGTCCCGTCGGACGTATAAGCTGTTCGACGACACTCGAGGACTCGCGGTGCTCGTAGTCACCCGGTGTCGCGCTGACGAATACTATCTGACCGAGCTTCTCCTCAAACTCCTCGAAGAAGAGCGGACGGTTATCAAACGCCGAGGGGAGACGGAAGCCGTACTCAACGAGATTTTTCTTCCTCGCGTAGTCACCTCCCGACATGCCGCGCACCTGCGGAAGCGTTACGTGCGACTCATCAACAAATAGAATAAAATCGTCGGGAAGGTAATCAAGAAGCGTGTAGGGGGTAGATCCGGCCGGTCTGCGCGCGAGGACTCTCGAGTAGTTCTCTACTCCCGAGCAGAAGCCCACCTCACGGAGCATCTCGAGATCATATTTTGTGCGTTCCTCAATTCTCTGTGCCTCTATAAGCTTGTTCTGAGATCGGAAAAACTCGACACGCTCCCGCATTTCCTCCTCAATTTCAAGTAAAGCGAGCTCACGCTTCTCATCTGAGACGGCGTAGTGAGTTGCAGGGAAAATAGCTACGTAGGAGAGGTGCTCTATCACCTCACCGGTGACGGTATTGATGCGTGAGACGCGGTCGATCTCGTCGCCAAAGAACTCGATACGGAAGGCACTATCGTTTTTCGACGAGGGAAATACCTCAACGACGTCACCTCTGACACGAAATTTATTTCTGACGAAGTTTACGTCGTTTCTCTCGTAGCTGATGGAAACAAGACGGCGTATAAGCTCGTCGCGCGACATCTGCTGTCCCGGGCGGACCGAGACGAGAAGGTTCTGATACTCGAGTGGGTCACCCAGCGAGTAGATGCAGGAGACGGATGCAACGATAATAACGTCGCGCCGCTCAAAGAGTGAGGAGGTTGCACTATGGCGCAGCATATCTATCTCCTCGTTTATCATAGCATCCTTCTCGATATACATATCCTTGCCGGGAATATACGCCTCGGGCTGATAATAATCGTAGTAGGAGACGAAGTATTCTACCGCATTGTCAGGGAAAAAGCTACGGAACTCGGTACAGAGCTGTGCGGCAAGCGTTTTGTTGTGCGCGAGGACGAGAGTCGGGCGGTTGAGGTTGGCTATGACGTTAGCCATAGTAAAGGTTTTACCCGAGCCGGTTACGCCGAGCAGGGTCTGTGCACGCTCGCCTGCAAGAATTCCCTCAGTAAGCGCACGAATAGCCTCGGGCTGATCTCCCGTAGGCTTGTATTCACTTTTAAGGTTGAATTTTCCCTCCATACTCTGTCTCCTTCCTGTTTTCCACCGCACCGCGTAGCGTTATTTTGCCCCAAAGGTGCGCGCGCAAATCTTTTCGCATTGTATATTGTACCACAAAGTGATTTTAATGTAAAGAGCGATTAAGATTTTTTTCTAAAAACGTCAAAAATGACACTGCCCGAGAAATACTCTCGGGCAGTGTGTGAGTTTTATGAATTCACTCAGTCAAAGCTATCCTTTTATGTCAGGTGCCTTTGCGGTTTTTATTATCAGAAGTTGAAGTAGTTCTTCGCGTTGTTGTACGCGATGCCGGTGACGATCTCACGGAGGGTGTCGTAATCCTCGGGATACTCACCGTCTGCGACCCACTTACCGATAAGGTTACACATTATGCGGCGGAAGTACTCGTGACGGGGATAGGAAACAAAGCTGCGGCTATCGGTGAGCATACCAACGAAGTTTGCAAGCATACCGAGGTTTGCAAGAGCCTGCATCTGTGCCTCCATGCCGTCGCGCTGATCGTTGAACCACCAGCCCGAGCCGAGCTGGATCTTCGAGCGGAAGGGGGCGCGCTGGAAGTTGCCCATCATGGTCGCCAGCGTGTAGTTATCGTTGGGGTTGAGCGAATAAAGGATGGTCTTGGGGAGCAGATCGTCGCGGTCGAGGCTGTCGAGCAGGCGCGAGAGCGAGGCGGCAAGACGGGTGTCCCCGATCGAGTCAAAGCCGGTGTCAGGACCGAGCTTCTTGAACATATTGGTGTTGTTGTTGCGGATCGCGCCGACGTGGATCTGCATCGTCCAGCCGCGCT
>JAZRBV010000064.1:0-2393 GCA_045635225.1 Eubacteriales bacterium | reverse complement strand
CTTCAAAATACACCATACGGTATTCCCTCCGTCAAATTGGAATTTGGTAGTATTACAACTGCTTAATCTCATTGGCAATCATAGCCACGGTTTTTGCATTGGTATCAATTTTAATGGTATTGAGTGCTTGATACATCGGTATTCTTGCTATGCTTCTCTCAATTACATCTTCAGAACGAATACCTCTTTCTACATCCATTGCCAATCTTTCACACAGAGTCTTTTCATCCGCTACAAGCGAGATGCATTTTGCCTCACAGTTCTGTGTATCCAGCTTTTCAAGTATGGAATCGATAATACTCTGCTCATGCATCACCCAACAAAAAATAATATTCTCGTATGCAGAACATTTCAGAAAATTATTGAGTAAGTAACAAATATTATTCGTCACCATTGCTTTTGTTTCATCGGTTACTTGGAACGGACTTGCATCCCAGCACCAATCTCCGTCAAGAAATACGCTATTCGGCAAATCCTGTTTGAGCTGTTGGCACACAGTTGTTTTTCCAACCCCCATAGTGCCACCAATCATATATAAAGTTTTCATCATTCGCACCTGCAAATTCAAGTTTATCGATTGGTTATATTATAACATAATAACGACCAAAAGTAAATAGGGCATTTTTACTTTCTTTATCCCGATACAACAATTGACAAAATCGCTATGCTCTCAACATAATTTTATCCGTAGGGACCGACGTCCTCGGCGGTCCGAGCCCAATGAACGTATTTCTTTGCACAAAAACAAGGAAATAACATTATGTGTTCTTGATTTTAGACACATAAATAGTTTTATGCCCCACGGACCGCCGAGGACTGTACAGTGTAGTATGATTATATACAGGTAGTGCAAGATGATAGTATACAGTTTTGTGATATAATAAAGGCAGAAAAATGACCTAAAAGGAGGTTGTTCAAATGCCTTGGAAGGACAAAACTGTGGAAAAATTAAGAAAAGAATTTGTAGATGCAGCAAAGACTACAAAAAACTTCAGCGCCCTTTGCCGAGAGTTTGGAATATCGCGCGCAACCGGATACAAGTGGGTAGAAAGAGAGAAACAATCTTGCTCAATGTCAGATCGAAGTCATGTTCCGCTCCACATCCCCGGAAAAACGCCTGACGAAATCGAGGAAGCTATCTTACGAGTTCGTGCAGACAATCCCGAATGGGGTGCCAAAACGATCTTAAAAGTGCTTGAGAACAACGGTTATACCGATCTACCTTGTATCCGCACCGCAAACAACATTCTGAAAAGAAACGGTTGCATCAGCGAAACAGAATCACAAAAACGTCAAGCCTTTCTGCGATTTCAAAGGGAACATTGTAATGAGCTTTGGCAGACTGATTTCAAAGGAGATTTTCTATTGCTTGACGGTACACGTTGCTTTCCCCTTGACATCATAGATGACTGCTCACGCTTTTGTCTGTGCATAGACGCCAAGGAAAAGGCAGGCGGAATAATTCCGTCTTTTGAGACTGTATTTAAGCAATACGGACTTCCAAAGGCTATTTTATCCGACAATGGAGGCGCATTCGCGGGTTTCAGGGGTGGTTATACACTCTTTGAACGTTGGCTTATGGATCTTGATATACTCCCGATCCACGGTCGCCCACTACATCCTCAAACGCAAGGAAAGATAGAACGCTTCCATCGTACGATGAAGAATGAGATCCTTAAAAGAAATGCTTTTCTTGACCTTGCCGACGCGGATAAGCACCTCAAAGAATGGCGTACAAAGTACAACGAGGTCAGACCGCATGAGGCAATTGATATGCGTTGTCCTGCGGATGTTTACATACCCAGCGAAAGAAAATATCCCGACATAATAAAATCTTACGAATACAGCGGATTGCATCGTATTCTCAAGGTTAATTACAAGGGTTATCTAAGGTTTGACAGCAAGGTATTTTACTTGAGTGAATCTATGGTGGGAGCAGAATTGGAGCTGCGATCGGAGGGTGCAGAATTTGCGTCGCTCTGCTACCGTAACTACAAGATCGCGGAGATTGATATGCGAACCGAGCAACTGCTCAATCGCCGTATTTCGCGCCTTACTTGAGACGCGCGCCGCTTTTGGAAGCCTCTCTCCGCTACGCTCCGTTCGGCTTCCAAAAGCGCAATTCTTAAACATAAAATGTGTATACAATCCTCTTGCACAATTGTTTACAATCTTGCTGTTGACAGAGGACGTCGGTCCCTACGGTGATAATTTTATAACTACCATTAAATATTATCAATTATATAATTTAGTACTTTCGCAGGACGGCGAGCTACGAAAGGATACCGAAATCTGTACCGCACAACCGACAAGCATATATTTAAAATCAAAAAATTTCGAGCCACAGCCCCGAATTTTCTTTTAGATTATTATTTTTTATATACTCTTCCCCC
>JAZRBV010000063.1:0-6214 GCA_045635225.1 Eubacteriales bacterium | reverse complement strand
ATGATCTGCGAAAATAGTTAAGATTCTTTGCGACTTCGTAAACACCCCATTTGATGCCGAGATTTTTTTCTTGTTCTTTGTTCATTTTTTCCTCCTAAGAAAAAAGTTAAAAACTCAAACTCAAAACAACCAATCAACGCGGGTATCTTAGCAGACCAAAAATAAAAGTCAAGAAAATTTTTAAAAAATATGAAAAAATTTGATAAATACGGAATTTTATTGAGTTATTTTTGCAGATTTTTTTGATTAAAACGGCAATTCATCGTCTTCCGGTTCAGGAAATTTGATCGGTTCTTTCGGTTCTTCAAGTTTCATTTGTTTTGGTTTCGGTGCCGACTGCGTTACTTGCTTTTCAGCCGGTTTTGTTTCCGGCGGCGCTGCCGGAGCCGGAGCAGTTGTCTGGGCTTCGGTCGGTTGTTCTTCGCCTTCGGATTTCGGATCAAGCAGTTGCAATGTGTTGACGGTCACTTCCCAGGATGTTTTCTCCGTTCCGTCTTTCGCCGTGTATTTCCTGCTTTTCATCTTTCCGGAAACGAAAATCAAAGATCCTTTCTTAACATACTTCGCCATAACATCGGCTGTTTTTCCAAAAGCTGTGCAGCGGAACCACTCCGTCTGATCCGTCCATTGATCGTTGACCTTGACGCGGTTATCGACTGCCAACGTGAAGTTGCAAATTGTAGATTGACCTGCGATCCTGATTTCGGGCGTGTGGCCCACGCGCCCTATAAGATTGATCTGATTAAGACTTGCCATTTCGTTTCTCCTTTTTTAATTTCCATTGTGCGCGGTTGTAACAGCGCGAACAAAGATTCTTGCAGACAACGGGCTTACCACCGCATTCAACGCAGGTTTCCGTAGTTGTCCGCGGTCTGCCGATTCCTGTGCGTTCCTGCGAAAAATAATAAGCTGATACCTCTTCGACGTTCACGCGCATAATGCCGTGCTTTCTCTCTCTGATTACCGTGATTTTTCCCTGTCTGATTGCAAGGTAAATCCAGCTCTTTGACAGATCGAGAGCGTAGGCAACTTCTTTGATCGTCATAACTTCATTGTTAATTGTCAATAAAACCTCCTTTAGCAGCACAAACACGGACCGGAATACCTGTTGCCGCCATAATTGTTTCCTTTGCTTTTTTCGGATCGCAGTTACTTTGCGACAAGTGACAAAGCGTTATTTGTTGCAAATTCGGAAATTTCTGCTTCTCAAAAAACTCTGTCAGCGTTTCAAGTGACATGTGCGTGTTTCTGACTCTTTCCATTCTGATTGGATCCATGTCCGGCGAAATGTTTGATTCTGAGTAATTGCATTCGACAAGCATGTCAGTGATATTGAACTGATGCAGGTCATAAGGGATGTCCGCCGTGTCGATTGCAAAAAGCAGGATGTCTTCCGTTTTCGGCGCCCTTATAAGATACATAAAAGGTTCCGCAGCGTCGTGATTGGAACGGAGCGGAAAAACTTCGTAGGAAGTTTCGTAGCTGGGAACTTTTTGCCATTCATGTTCTTTCAGCCTCAAAATTCGATTGTCAGCATTCCTAATCGCATTCGCCGTGCCATTGGAAGCAAAAGCATCTCCGCCTAAATCGTAGATGCTTTGCCAGATTTTACAATGATCAAGATGTTCGTGACTTATAAGCACTGTGTCAGTAAAAGGAGCGTCCAAAGTTTCTTTCCAGCGTTTTTTCAACGAATACATCGGTAAACCACATTCCAGCATCAGTGCTTTTTCTCTGCTTTTGTGCTTCACAATAAAGCAGTTGCCTTCCGAACTGCTCCCAAAATTCCAAATATCATAGCGCATTACCACGGTCTCCCTGACGTTTCCTTCGGTGTTTCGGCGTTTTCCTGAGCTGTTTTCGGTGTTTCCGGATTTTCAATTTCAACTACTTTGGAACGGTCGATCCTGACCTCTTCGCCGGTCTCAGAATCAACAGCAAAAGTTTCAACTACGTCACGCGGAACGTCAAACGGAACAGAGTTGAGGAAGTCTTTTGCCGCTCTTTTAAATACCGTCTTTCGCGCCATTTGATCAGCATAATACTTATAAGCGTCTGAATTTGGCGCGCCTTTTGTTTTTGCCGCTTCCAAAGATGCCTTGTTCATTATGGTCGTATTTTTGAAAGTCTGACCGCGCAAAGTATAAACGATCGTTGCGTAAGCACCGACAATCTTGCTTGCGTCCATGCTCTGAAAATTTTGTTTGTGTTTTACGTTGACAATTCTTGCATCCTCGATTTCGTAGGAAAATTCGTCGCCTTCGTAGATTCCAAGCGCATTGCAATCAATAACTTGCGGAAGGCTAAGCAGCTGGGCGCGATAGCCAAAATACGATACCTGCAATTTAAGCTCATTGCCATAAGCAATCGGATAGCATTGATTTCTGACCGCTGCGAGTCCTTTTACCGCGGCTTCATAAACGACGTTGTAGATACTTATTGGCGTACATGTTTCAAGAACCGGCTTCTGATCTTTGTCTTTCGTAGTCTTGAGAACGATGCCCATACCGATGGCCGCATTTTTCCAGTCGAAACCTTCACGCGGTGTGAAATCGCCGTTTTGGATCTTTGCGTCAATAGACGCACAAACGCGGTCAAGCGTGTCTTTCACAATAAGATCATGTTTGATCTGCTTCTTTTCAGCCGGGAGCGTTGCCGCTTCTTTCTGGATGTCTTCGATTTTCTGTTCCGGTGTGAGTTCCTGTGTTTTTGTCTCTTTTTCGCTCATAATAGCCTCCTAAGAAAAAATTATTTCTTGATCGTCGCTGACCTTCGCGATGACCATTTCCGATTTTGTGTCGGTGTTCAATTCGTTTACCGCCTCGGCGTTGTCAACAAGGATCGGAAAAGCGTGATTGCATCTTTCAGCCAGTCTGTCGCATATTGCAATTCCGTTGTTTATTCTTGCCGCCGTATTTATCGAATTAAAATTGACGCCTTTACCGTCTACAAAAACGCAGACAGGACGAAGATCTCCGTCAATAGTCGGCTGATTCAGGCGAACGTCAAAACCGATCGCAGCTTTCGCCCTTGATTCTGCGAGCTGCGAAAGTCGGAGCGCGTATTCCTGCGAAAGCTGAAGCTGCGTGAATTTAAATTGATATTGTTTTTTCAATTCTACAAGTTCCATACAAACTTCCTCAAAGCGTTTGACAAGGTTGTTTTTGATTGCGATCAAACCTTTCATACCTTCTTTAGCCTCAATATCCAGTTTGATTTTTGCAAGTTCTTCGCTGTCAGCCTGATCTTCAACGGCTTCCAGCTGTTTTTTCAGCTCATCGAGCTTGTCATTAACAGCCGGAAAAGGCTTCAGCATGTATTTTACTTCTTCCGGCGCTTCCGGCATTTTCGGCGGTTCTGGTTCTTTCAAAATATCAAGTTTTTCAATTTCTTCTTGCAATTTTGCGGCTTCTTCATCCGCAGCCATGCCGCGTTTTTTCCACGCTTCAAGATCTTTAGCTTTATTAAGATTGAACTTTTTCCTTGCTTCTTCAACATCCGGCATGTCGGCAAGTGTTTGACAGGCTTTTTTTGTTACCGGGCAAACATCCGCATCAAAATAGCTTTTTTCGATTATACGGTAATTATTAGCCGCATTGTCTGCTGCTTCTAATGCAGTTTCACGCTTTTTTTCGAGAAGAAGAATTTTTGCTTTATTTTCATCATACTCAACTTTTTTTCCCATGTACAATGTTCTGTTTTCTGCATCCTGCCTGTGCCACTCAGTTATTCTGTGCTGATTTTCATTTTCAGCCACGATTTTTTTTCTCTGCTCTTCCAGATCCCAAAGCTGCTTTTTCGCTGCGAAAGCAGCCTCCGCAGCCTTCATGTCGGCAAGGATCTTTGTTTTCTTTGCCTCTCTTCCGTCGGCGGTTATAAGTTCGCGTTCTTTTGCTCTCAGCTCTTCGGTGTCGGCTTTCAGCCTGTCAGCATCCGGCAGGTCACTATATTCTTGCAACTGAGATTCAATGTCTCTTTTTACCGCCGCTTTTGCCTCAACATTTTTTTCAGCGTTTTTGACTTCCGTTCTGAGTTTGTCAGCGATTCCCGGAACATCCCAACTGTCAAAATTCAGTTCTTTTGCAAGATTCAACTTGTCTGCGTTGGATATATTGACAAGATCCGCAATAACCGCCCTGCGTTTTTTCTCGTCAAGATCCGCCGGAAAATATCCCGGAAGCATCATTGAGAGCAGCGATTCTCTGAGCGTCAAGCCTTTCAAAAGAAAAGCGCCGCCGCCGGAAACAGCCTTTTCAAAATCGGCTTTTTTTACCTTCTCTCCGTTGACAAGATACGTTGTCTCGTTTCCTTGATACTCATAATCAAGTGTCTGTCTGTTCTTTGTCCACTTTTCAGCGAGCGTTCTTGCGTAGCTTGTTCCGTCGGCCAGCGTGATCGCAACTGTTGTCGGTTCAGGACGTTCAATTCCTTGTGGTTTTGGATTGTCGATCCCATACAGATCGACGCCTGTCAAACACCAAACAATAGCCGAAAGTACCGTTGTTTTTCCGCTTTTGTTCGCGCCTGAAATTGTTGTCAGTTTTGCAAAGTCTTGATTCAGGAATGAAATTCCTTTGAAGTTTTCGATCGTGAGTCTCATTTTGTCTCTCCCTTTTATTTTTCCTTTGTGTTGCAAGTGATTTTCGTTGCTTCATACGGCAGCGGATAATTTGGAATTGCAGGAGCAAACGGATCTATCGGCATTTTGCGTTTGTAACCGATTCCCTCGATAAAACCCTGACAATAAGCGGCATAAGCTACAAGTTTGTCTGTGTAAGTCATTGAGATTTCTTCGTTTTTAAAATCTTCGATAAATTCCTTAAAGTTTTTCATTGTTCATTCCTCCTTGTCATTTAAAAATTTTTCAACACTTTTTGCCAATTCCATTCTAAATTTTATTTGCGAAATTGCCTCCTCACAAAGTTTTATCATGCGCTGCGAATCTAAACAATTTCCGCAAGCGTCATAAGCTCTGGTTCTCATGTCAGGGTGATGCCCGTTGTCAAATTGGATGATTTCATCATTTTCAGATACTATTTTTATGCGTCTAAGTTTTTCCATTCTATTCTCCATCATTCTTTGCAAATAAAAATTGTAAATTTTGCTTCTTCGATCTCGCCGCCAATGCACTCGCCGCGCTCAAGCAATTCGAGAGCGGATTCACGGTCAATTTTCGGAAGTTTCGGCGGTTCGACTTCGTTCTTTTCCGGCTTCGCAGAAGCCATCAGAAGTAAAGCCCCGACTATGGTAGTTATACAAAAACCCAAAAATCCAAAAGCTATTGCGTTTGCTATCCCTTCTGTTGTGAATCGCATCCTACACCTCCTGCATCAAATCGACGATTTTCATTGCGGTCAAAAGATTGACAATTTTTGCACCGTTTATTAAAACTTCTATTGCGGCAAAATCCGGTTTCTCTCCATAGCGTATAATTCCAAGCTGGTACATTATCGGAACATTGTCATCCTGATTTTTTATTCTCACTATAAACCATGTGCTATAAGATGTTTCCGGACAATGTTTTTGCCTTAAAGTCTCAAATTTTTCTTTTGCTTCTTTTTCGGTGTCAAATCTAACTATCATTTTGCCTCCTCGATAGCGTCAAGTCTTCTTTCCAGATATTTCGAGCGTTTTTCCAAGATTCTGACTCTTTCCGCAAGTTCTAACATCGCGCGACATTTCGTGCGATTTCGACAAGCGCGTTTTTTATCGCGCTGAGAAGTAGTCGCGGCTTCAAGTTGCTCCAAAAATTCCGGATCCTTGTATTCAACTATTCCCGGTTCCTCGCTTCCTGGTATGTTCAAAATCTCTACGCCCATCATCATAGATCCTTCGCCTGTTTTCAGCCATTCGATGGAAACACCGATTTTTTCCATTCTTGCAAAGAATTTCGGTCCCGGTGTCTTTTTGCCGGTCATCAAATTTGACATGTCCGATTGTTGCATCCCGATCTTGCGAGCTAAAGCGGACTGAGATAGTCCGAAGGCCTCAGCGACTTGTTTGATTCTGTCCTTAATTTCCATTTTTGCCTCCTTCTTATGCAGCCGGATAAACTATCTTATTATTGAATGCCGCCTCTCTTGCTTCGTTCAGCATATACTGAGGATTCTTGGCGTTCTGTCTGATATAATCTTCAGCTTCTTCGATTGTGGTTGGTTCATAGCTGGTATTCTCTGAGATCGTAAGAAGAAGCTCCTGGAAGTATTGTCTGTTC
>JAZRBV010000062.1:0-7300 GCA_045635225.1 Eubacteriales bacterium | reverse complement strand
AGGTGGCGGGTTCGAGCCCCGTAATCCGCTCCAAAAGAAAAAACCAGTCCTTGTGACTGGTTTTTTCTTTTGGAACCCAACTTGCGAGGCTGGCACTTTAGTGCCTTAGCCCCAAGTTTTCCGGCGGCATAGCCGTGCCGCCAATCCCATACGGCGGCAAGGGAAACTTTGGCAGATAAGCGCAGCGTTCTGCTACGCTCCTATCCACTCTGGCTTTACCAGTCCCCCGACTGTTTTTTTTCTTTTGGAACCCAACTTACGGAGCCGGTACTTCAGTGCTTTATTCAAAATATACTTGCAATAAGTGATGTTTTGTGCTAAAATACGTAGTCGGTGAGCGAAAGCCTTTGCGCGTACACATCTTTGCCAATTCTTAACCGGGTATATGATATAATATTATTACGCTTTGTGTGGAGGTATGCTGATGAAGAAAAATGCTTTTTTCGGCAATAAGTGGCTAAGGGATACGTTGATATCCGTCGCCGTTTTTACGGTCTCGGTCGGAATAAGCTTCTTTCTTGAGAACGTATTCTCCGTAGGAGAGCACGTCACGACGTTCTTCGTTTTCGCGGTTTTCGTCGTTTCGGTGCTGACCGACGGATTCATCTACGGCATTGCAATGGCGGCGGCAGGCGTGGTCTTTATAAACTACGCGTTTACGTTCCCATATTTCGATATTGATTTTTCGGCGACTGAGGCGGTCCTTTCGGCTCTTGTGATGATACTCATATCTCTTCCGACGAGTGCTCTCACCACACAGCTTAAGAAATGGAGGAGTCTGCGCGAGGAGGGCGAGCGAGAAATGATGCGCGCTAATCTCCTGCGTGCGGTATCGCATGACCTGCGAACACCTCTCACCACGATATACGGCTCGAGCTCTGCAATAATCGATAGCTATGACGTTCTGAGCGACGGGCAGAAGCAGAAGATGGTACGCGGCATCAAGGAGGATTCCGAGTGGCTCATACGCATAGTGGAAAACCTTCTGTCCGTCACACGCATAGACAGCGGTAAAGCAAAGCTTATAAAGTCTCCTACCGTCCTCGAGGAGCTGATGGACTCTGTCATACTGAAGTTCCGCAAGAGATATCCCGCACAGGACGTCTCGATAGATATACCCGACGATATAGTAGTGATACCGATGGATGCTCTGCTCATAGAGCAGGTGCTGATAAATTTGCTGGAGAATGCAGTCCAGCACGCGAGTGGAATGACGAGTCTTACCCTACGCGCTTTCGTTATCGGAGAGCACGCGATATTCGAGGTGATAGACGACGGCTGCGGAATAGAGCGCACAAGGCTTGATAAGATATTCGCGGGTTACGTCACAGCCGGTGAGCAGCCTGCCGAGGCAGATAAAAGAAATGCGGGTATCGGTCTCTCTGTTTGCGCTACTATTATCAAGGCGCACGGCGGAAGCATCAGCGCCGAGAACGGTAAGGGCGGCGGTGCAATATTCAGATTTTCCCTTGAAACGAGTGCCGACAGACGACCCGAGAGGAGCAAATATGACGCAGAACAAATATAAGATACTCGTCGTTGAGGACGAGGAAAATATACAAACCTTCGTCGCCGCACTTCTCGAGGCGAACGGTTATCGGGTAATGACGGCGTCGCATGCCGAGGAAGCGAGGCTGATATACAACTCGCATCTGCCGGATCTTGTCGTCCTGGATCTCGGTCTGCCCGATGGCGATGGCAGTTCTCTTTTACGCGCGGTGCGCGAGAGAGACATCACTCCCATCATCGTCCTTTCGGCAAGAAACGAGGAAGCGGAGAAGGTGAGAGTGCTCGATCTCGGTGCCAACGACTACGTGACTAAGCCCTTTGGTTCGGCAGAGCTGCTTGCGCGTATACGCTCGGCTCTTCGCAGTAACAGACACAGCTCGGATGAGGGGCGACTTCCTGGCGGCAGATTCTCGCTTGGTGAGCTTGAGATAGATTACGATGCGCGCAGAATATTCGTTTCCGATCAGGAGATAAAGCTAACGCAGACAGAGTATAACATACTCGCCTATCTTTCCGAGCATTGCGGTAAGATGCTTACCTACTCCTCGATAATAAAGGCGGTGTGGCGCGAATATCCCGATGACAGCAACGTAAAGAGACTGCAGGTCAATATGGCAAATATACGCAAGAAGCTCGGTGCACGTCCGGGTGAAAGCTCGTATATTGTCAACGAGCTCGGAATAGGATATAGACTTCAAGATAAGTCTTAAAATCCGATATTTGTAATCTATAGTTTACAAAATTGTATATTTTTCGCGTTTTATCAAGTTATTTTTTAAAAAATAAAAATAAATTCAAATGAAGAAAAGGACAGAAAAATGAGTGAATTGAAAACACTTTTCGAGACTCTGGTTGACTTTGGTAACAGTGGCAACTGGAAGATGATCGTTATGTGGATCATAGGCGGCGTGCTTATATACCTCGCGATCAAAAAGCAGATGGAGCCCACGCTCCTTCTCCCCATCGGATTTGGCGCGATACTTATGAATTTCCCCGGCGTTATCACTAAGGTAGATGCGTGTCTTTCCTGCGGTGCGGCGTATGCGGAAGGGGTAGAGTGCTGCTCCGAGATGAGCTTCACCAAGTTTGCAGGCATCGCAGAGCCTCTGCACGAGCTCTACGAGGCAGGTATTGCAAACGAGCTGTTCCCGCTGCTTCTGTTCATCGGTATAGGTGCGATGATCGACTTCGGTCCTCTGCTCAACAATCCTAAGCTGATGATCTTCGGTGCCGCGGCGCAGTTCGGTATCTTCTTCACGCTTTGCATGGCGTCGATCTTCTTCCCCGAGGCGAAGGATTATGCCTCCATCGCTATCATCGGTGCGGCAGACGGTCCTACCTCCATCGTAGTTGCGAATGCTCTCGGCTCGAACTACATAGGCGCAATTACCGTTGCGGCGTACTCCTACATGGCACTCGTGCCGATCATTCAGCCGCCCGTTATCAAGCTGATGACCACCAAGAACGAGCGCCGTATCCGTATGTCCTACACCCAGAACCAGGTATCCAAGACCACGAAGATCCTCTTCCCGATAATTATCACGATCATCGCTTGTATCTTCGCTCCCGGTGCAGGCTCGCTTATCGGCTTCCTTATGTTCGGTAACCTTATCCGTGAGTGCGGAGTTCTCGACTCCATCTCCGAGACTGCGCAGAAGGTGCTCGCGAACCTAATCACCATCTTCCTTGGTATCACCATCGCCTTCAATATGCACGCGAGCCAGTTCCTCAACGGTCAGACACTCCTCATTATGGGTCTCGGTCTCATCGCGTTCGTTGTTGATACCGCGGGCGGTGTTCTCTTCGCTAAGCTCTATAACCTGCTTGCAGTCGTATTTAAGTTTGAGAAGATCAACCCCATGATCGGAGCGGCAGGTATCTCTGCATTCCCCATGTCGGGTAGAATAGTACATAAGATGGCTCTCGAGGAGGACAACCAGAACTTCCTTCTTATGCACTCCATCGGTGTAAACGTTTCGGGACAGATCGCATCGGTCATCGCCGGCGCGCTCGTTCTCGGCTTCTTCTCCTAATGAAAGTGAGGTAAGAAAATATGTATTTTGAGCCCGGTCAATTTATAGCGAACCTTAAGTATATGGGTGTCGGAATGCTCGGCGTATTCGTTATTATCGGTATCATAGTTCTCGGTACCTATGCTATCGGCGCGGCAACCAAGAAGCTTGGTAAATAATTAAACCGCGAAAAACGACGCATTTTCCTCAAATCCGACTATCCCCTTATCAAACTTTCGGTGGTGTCTCAAATGGAAAATTTGAGACACCACCGATTTTTTATTTCCTTATCCGTTTTCCTTTTCCGAGCCTGTGGGGTTCGTAATACTGTATCCCAAGTTGATGAGGTGGTCGGCAACGCGCTCAAGCCCCGATACGACGGATGAGAAGTAGGGGCTGACGTCTACGCTGCAGTTACCCTCTGCAAGACGCGCAAAGTGGCTCGCGATCAGCAGCTTTTTCATCCCACCGCCCGCGCTCTTCTCGAGTGCGTCACCCATAAAATTCATACCGACGATGAATACACCGACGCCGGCGAGAAGCCAGATGAGACTGCTGATAAGCTGCATTGTTTCTTCCGGTGACAACATTATATTTTCTCCTTCCAAGGTAACGTGATAAGAGTCGTTTCCACCCATCGTACAGCATTTTATCACAATATTGGTAAAGGCGGAGCAAAGATACAAGGGGTACTTAGTCATTATGACAGTCTGACAGCAGGCTTTTTACAAACTCCGCCTTGACAATCGGCTGCTGTTGATATATAATAAAATCCCGAGGTATACCACATAATTATAATGAGGAGCAATTATGATAACCTTTGATGATATAAAGAACGATAAGGCAATACGTACCTATATTTCCGCCGCAGACGAGACGCTTGCCGCTCTCGGATATACAGAGCACAGCTTTGCTCACGTGACGAAGGTAGCGCACGATGCCGCGCGCATACTAACAGCCCTCGGATATGATGAGGATACTATAGAGCTTACGAAAATCGCGGGCTTTATGCACGATATAGGAAATGTTGTGAACAGGGTTGACCACTCGCAGAGCGGTGCGATAATCGCATTCAGAATACTTGATAAGATGGGTATGGACCCCGAGAGAATAGTCTCGGTAGTCACCGCGATAGGCAACCACGACGAGGGCACCGGAGTTCCCGTCAGCGCCATCGCCGCGGCGATCATTCTCGCCGATAAATCCGACGTACGCCGCACCCGTGTCAGAAATTTCGACCCGATGACCTACGATATTCACGACAGAGTAAACTATTCCGCCGTGGAATCCGAGCTCGAGATCAACGCCGAGGAGAAGACGATCAGACTCGTCCTCACGATCGACACAGAGATCAGCTCTATTATGGATTACTTTGAGATATTCCTCACGCGCATGGTGATGTGCCGCCACGCTGCGGAGAAGCTTGGACTCTCGTTCAAGCTCACGATCAACGAGCAGAGCTTTATATAATGAGTGACGGGGTGCGGTATGTAAGCAGGACTACTGCACCCCGAATACGTACAGACGAATATTTTTCAACATTTTTGAAAAAAATATAAAAAACGGCAAAAAGGTACTTGACAAATCCACATTTCTGTGCTAGAATATACAAGCACGAAATGAGTGCACGATATTTAGCGGAATTGTGTAGTGGTAGCACAGCAGACTCTGACTCTGTATGCCTGGGTTCGAATCCTAGTTCCGCTGCCATAAAGAGGCTACGAAAAAGATATAGCCCCGAAAAGTCCTTGATTTTCAAGGACTTTTTCGCATTTATAGGGCGTGATTTCAAAATTCAAATCCGCAGATATAACCAAGGTATTTTTCAACACTCCAAGGATTTGAACTCCAACGCCCTAACAATCGAATAACTATAAGGCACATAGAAAAAAAGTCTATGTGCCTTTTTTATTACCAAGCCGGTATCCGTAAAAAGATATCGGCTTTTTTTATTTCAAACAAAAAGGAGATGAAAAAATGCTATTTTCAGACAACCCACACGACCGTCAGATTGAAAAACTCATGAGTCAGATACCTAACTTCAAACCGAGAGGTCACGGCATCTACGTCTACGAGGAAAAGGAATATTCCGCCGAGAATTGCACCTGCAGAGAATGCACAAACAGAAGAAAAAAGAAGCGCAATAATAGGTCTGCATCTCCTTGCATTGAGCAAAGAATCAGAGCCGGAGAAATTCCTTTAGGAGAGGTCATCAAGGAAACAATGATGGCAGTTGCCCACCCTGCGTTCCAAAGCAGACTTAAAGAATATATTTACGAAACGGAGATCATGTATATGGAATTCAAAAATGAAAAGCATCAAGCAGTTTTTACAGAAGCGGTTCAAGGAATGAATCAAAACGATAAAGCTCTCATGTCTGCGCTCTATCTTCTGACCGCAGACGGCAGGCTTTGGTACACAGCTAAAAAGCATATCAGAAAGAACGCTATCGATCTTAGACGAATCGTCCTTCGAAACAGCACCGAAGTGAGCTATACGCTTTTCTGCTGTGCTAAAGATCTTGCCATAGGATCAAAGTTCCTCTCGATTTCAGATCTATCTGATACCGACCTCATTCCTCCGATGGTATTCGGTGTGATCTGCAATGCAATGGCAATCCGTAGATACGGACTCGGAGCTATTCAATTCAATCAACTTTCAAACCTCAACAATTGAGGTGCAATAAACAAAGAAAAGGAGAAACAAAATGAAATTCAAGAACAAGAACCATCAGGCAATCTTCAGCAGCGAGTCGCAGAAGCTCAACCGAAACGATAACGTGAAAATGTCGGTGCTTTACCTTCTTACGGCAGACGTCCGTTTGTGGAGTGCAGCCAAGCCTCATATCATGAAAGGCTATATCGACCTCGACAGCATCAGCGTGAAGAAAGGCAACCTTAAATCTTACACTCTTTTGTGTGTAGCAAGAGATATTGCCTGCGGAACGAGTTTCCTCTCAATTCATGACCTTGCCGACACCGAACTAATCTCTCCGCAGATGCTCGGAACGATCACCACGGCGATCACAATCCGCAGATACGGTCTCAACGGCAATAAAAATAATGAGGAAAAGGAGAACGCAGATGCTTAAATTATCCGTCAAGAACCCGACCACACAGGAAACCGAAACCTACGATGTGGCAACCGAATTCAATCAGTTTTTCAACCAAGCCAAGGAATATGGGCTGATCAACTCCATCTTCTCTTTGCGAGTCAATGTCATGAAAGATGAGAACGCCCCTATCTGGCTTCACGCAGATAGCGATGTTGGAAACGGTTTGCTCTCCATTCTCGACGGCGACGATAGCCTCTACGATGTTCGTGTCATAGACGAGGAACTCTCGGATGTTCGTGAGGAACTTCATAACGAGATTGAAGCCAACCTCGTATACGAGCAGTACAGCGATGTCGATGAGCTGTTCGAAGATATCAAGGAGATGACGAAGTCCCTTGCAGCCTCGAAAATTTCCTTCTTCTGTCCGTTGGCTGGAAACCTCAATGACCATGAGGGCGACTACTACGAAGCAGACGGTTCAATGCTTACCGACAACATCGATAAGATTGAGGATGCCATCAGGAGCGAGCAGGCTCGTGAACTCAAGATGGGCGAATATATCAGCGACCACGCTGACATCAAAGGCAAGGTGCTGTTCGCAGAATGGGGTGTCGAGGAACACCGTGGCGCACTCTACGGAAGAATCGATTGCTACCTCACAGAGGAACTCTCCCCCGAAGAAACCGAACGCCTCAAGGATGCCATCACAGGTCAGAACAGCGAC
>JAZRBV010000061.1:0-25873 GCA_045635225.1 Eubacteriales bacterium | reverse complement strand
TTCGCGTATTCGAAAAAATCCCCTACGCAATAACTGCTTCGCACCCTTCGGGCAATTCATTTGCCATAGCTTTCGCCTCGAAAATGGTTGAGCCCTATGAGAACTCGATCAAGAATAACGGCTAATTAATAGCGATTAGCATTTTCTGATCTTTACGTGGGGGTAGCTCGAACTCGGGCTACCCTTTTGTTTTTTGAACGGTTATAACGGTGACCTCACCTCTAAGCAGGCGGGTAGCGCACGGTGGTCAGATAGGGCGAAGGCTATGGCAAACCTAATTGGTTCTTTCTTGCTGATTTTTCCCGAATACTTTGTCACCGCTTTTGCCAATACCTGTGTATTGTCTGCAAGCGCTTTCGCGTATTCATAAAAATGGGATGTCGCACAGGCGCGACAGCCTTTTATAATATTTAGCCATTCTGCCTTATATTTAATTATGTTTTTGAAGTTATTAAAATATCAGCTCTATAACTCCGTCCGTTTGGGGATAAAGCTCTATTTTATCAATCTTTGTTTGCATATAATCGAGTTTTTCACCGTTTAGGAGAATTTCCTTTGGCTCTTTTAAAACACCGATCACTATGCGCATTTTACCAATTCCCGAATATTTAAAGCTTACGGTTGCTACTTTTTCGGAGTATTTTGCGCTCTTTATTTCGATCTGCTCCCAGCTTATCAGCCAAGCCTTATGGGACTTGGTCTCCTCCCAGGCGAGTATCTGAGAGAGGAAATAATTCTTTGGAAGTGCTCTACTGAAAATATGTATTCCGCGCCACTCGGAAAGAAGGAGATTGTTTTCAAGAGCGAAGTCTAAAAACTTCTTAAATTGCTCAGGAGAAGCGTTTCTGTCATTCGCCATATCTATAAGTGCGGCGGTTGTCTGCTGAATTATTCCCCAATGGAAGTTTGGGTTTTCAAGCCCGTTAGCAAGAGCATATCTTAACTTTTCCATAACGGTATCATACACTTTTCCGCCGTATTTCCTATAACCGGTATAAGCCTCGGGATATAACCCCTCCGTAGTAAAGTTATATACGCCATCCCTTCTGAAGTCTTCAAAATACAAGTTCGGACAATTTTGGAAGGCAAACGATGGAGCGAGTTCCTCGTGGAAGTGCTTTGCTACGTACCAGGGAGAAACCTCAAAATACTTCGGGAAATACTCTACAGACGAGCGCATTATTGCAAGTCTTAAGGCAAACTGCTTTGCCGCATTGTAGATTCCGAAATCCCTTGCCTCCTTGTCACCTACCGCCTCTGCCATTTTAATAAAGGAAGTAAAGGCACCGTAGTTTGCACCCTCTACCCAGGTGATTGCGTTATCGCTGTAACCGGTACCCATACAAGCAAAGTCGTGCATATACTCGAAGAAGGAATATACTCTTTTTATTTGCGCCCAATTTTGTCGGACGGTCTCAAAAGAGCCTGTCGCAAGGCAGGCAAGGTAGAGATAATAGAAGGTAAGGCCTAAGCCCCAATCGTTTTCTATAAGGGGAATTTTAATATTTCTTATCTCCTCATTGGAGGCAGTCTTTATCTTTCCCTGAGAAATGAAGCTTACGTTCAGGTAGCAAATGTCAAAATCGGTATTTGTAAAAGGCTCTTTACGGGTAAAGAAATTACCGATAGTCATCCTTCTTCTGCTCTTATCCGAATATATTTCTGTTACCCTATTAAAATCCGGATTCTCCGCCATCATCTCGCCCCAATCGAGAACAACGTATTCCGAGTTATGGGCTTTGTCAAGACTTATAGCGATTCGTTCCTTCAGTTTTTCTTTTAAATAAGCTCTGTCGGTGTCCTTCATATAAAGGCTCATCGATGAAGCAAAGGCGAAGGCTTCTAGATGTGCCCCTGCATAGGGATAGCTTATAACGTCGGCGTCAAACTTCGAGGAAAAGTCGACGAACTCCCTCATTCCGTCAGATAAAAGCCCGGGAATTTTCGAATTCTCGTCGGGGATAGGAAATCTTCTGTCCGTAGGCATCATCGGTACGGTGTACTCCGACCAATCCGAAAGTCTGCCGTAGAGATGACCGTACTTCGTCGGGAACATAAAATCAAAACAGTTGCCTGTATCCGCGGTTTTACATAGGGTAAGAGGTGGAGGGAGAGGCGCAGTTTTGAGCGGATCTGTTCCCCATTCGTCCTTTATGATCCTGTAATCGAATTTCTGCCTTACGGTTACGGTCTCCTTGTCCTCGTCAAGACGGAAATATTCCATGTGCCTGACGGGGTAAGCAAGCAGAGCGCGACTCCAGAATTCAGCCCGCCTTATTGCCTCGTCTATAGGCATAGACCGTGGATCGAAGCGCTCTATTCCGAAGGGGGTCAGGCTGAACATAAGGGGAACTCCCTCAAAATCCAGGGAGGAAAGTCTGCCCTTTTCGTCTCTTGTGACCTTCATTTCTCCGGGTCTTCTGTCAAATACCAGCATCAGAGGTACGTCGGGAAACTCGGTGGAATTGAAAAGAAGGAGCCAGTTTTCTGCCATAGAAGAAACGTCTGCGCAGCCGAGAGGACATTCTATGATTCCCTCCTTCATAGGTATAAGAACAGAGCTGTAATTTCCTGCGAATCGAAGCCCCGAAAGTCTCATCTTACCGTCGGAGCGCTCTGTCAGTATTCCGGGTGAGGCGAGGGAGTAGGTACAGGAGAAGCTATCCTCTCCGTATTTTGCCTCCCAACGAACAGAGAGATGGTTTACACTTACGGCATCCTCCATAGCCCCAACGTCCTTAGGCTCAAAGCTTGCGTGAAGGGGCATGCCCTCGGGGAGTAGCGAATAGCTCCAGCGATAAGGCTTTTTATACTTCGGTTGACCGCAGAGATACATTTTATCCACAACACCGAGAGCCGGCATTGCACAGTCTAAAAGACCGTCACCCTTGGTGAATCCAAAGCGTCCGGGAGCGGTCTTTTTGCCTATTCCCTCTAAAAAATTATCGGTTAAAAGCTCTTCTTCGTCGCTTTTATAATCAAAGGAAGGATACTTATGCACCTTACTTTCGGACAAAGTGGATGAGGGAGGATCTTCCGCTTTGATAAGTCTTAGGGGGATATTCTCTGCAGCGATTCCTTCCCTACCGTAAAAGTCTGCAATTATTTCATTTTCACCCTCGCGAAGAGCGATCTCTTTTCCAAAGCGAGGATATTCGTGATCAACATAGAAGGCGTCCCTTTTGGTGACGCTTATTCTTTTTCCGTTCACGGTCAAAAGGGTGAGAGTGGGAAAGAGGTCAGGATCAAGAGGCGCAAGGAAAACGTAGTCACCACAGGCTGTATTGACCGTCGTCTTCAGTTTAAGGGTATTCCCTTCACTTTTCAGAGTCACAAAAGAGGAAAGCTTTATTTCTTCTTCAAAATTATAATAAAACTTGTGGTCGCCTGCCATTATATCCGCTCCTTTCGTACTTTGGGATCTGCCCAATCTCTTTTACTAAATTATAGCAGTTATTATTACTATTTTCTATAATTTAAATGCAAAAAATAGAAATAAAATGCAACGAAAGGCAAAAAAACGGGCAAAGTGCCGTTGTTTTTGCAATTTTTTTAAATTTTTCGTGAATTAATCATAAAACATTAAATGCTTTATGTACCAAGGAAAAATTGATAATTCAACGTAATTTTATGACTATTGGATATGCGACTTGCGCGTTCAAAACTCAAAGTTCGTATGGGTTTCATCTTTAAAAAGATGGTAGAGTCTTACGAGAACAGCCTTGAGACTAACGGCTAATTTCATTTAGTCTTTGCAATCTTTCCGAAAAAAAGGAGCTCCCACCATGTTGATTTGATGGGAGCTTTTTTATGCCTCTCATTCTCTGCGCCTGCCTAGCAGGCCGGCAGCATTGGCGGTCAGATAAGGGCAAATATTTCAAAAAAATCAAGAGATTTCCCGATTTTTTTATTTTATAATGCAATCTATTGAAATAAGTGCTTCACCGTGCTATAATTATATCGCAATATATATTTTCAGGAGCATAGAGTTGATAAAAGCAATACAGATACAACACGACAGGCAAATGGAAGATGCTCTCCGACTTGTAAAGGAAGCAGGATTCGAGCATGTTTCTATCGGATTCGGTTCAAGCCGAGTCTTTCACGGTGACGGTTGGGAAGATGAGATGCTCAGAATAAGGGCTATCCTCGACGGTCTTGGACTGCGCTGCGCTCTTACGCATCTACCATACCATAATCTGACGGTAAGCTCAGAGATTTCGGACTTTGAAATGGACGAGGCAATCAAGAGAGCTATCAGGGCTGCGGCAATGCTTGGAGCGGACAGGACGGTTATGCATACGAGAACCAACTATCCCGCAAAAGCTACGGTAGATAAGGCACAGTCGCTCAAGGACAATATTTCCTTGATAAAAAGTCTTTTGCCTACGGCTCGCGAGGCGGGCATCATCCTGGCTATTGAAAACCTGCCGAAATTCGAGCGTTATCCCCTTTACCCACATACGACGGAAGATCTTCTCGAGCTTTTCTGCGAGATTAACGACCCAATGCTTGGAATATGCTGGGATTTCGGTCACGGACTTATGACCGACTTAGACCAAGAAGAATCTCTGAGAAAAATAGGAAAAAATCTCAAGGCTACTCACATACACGACAATTTCAAAAACGACGATCAACACCTTATCCCCGGAATCGGCATATGCAATTGGAAGTCTGTGATGCCGATTCTCAAGGAGATAGGCTACGAAGGACCTTTAATGCTGGAGCTTGTTTACCCTGATGATTCTACCCTATCTGCATTCTTGAAACACAGCTTTGCTTCAATCGAAAGGCTTCAGGCTTTAATGGAGGGGAAAATATGAACGTATACAGATACACTGAAAGCTCAGAGCTTCTTTGGGATGCCGTTGGCAGCTTTGGAGAGCTACGCGAGCCGATTACTCTCTCGGATACCGGCACTGAGGTTACGAAAAACGGCATCAGGCTTGAAGCCGATATAAAAGTAAGCAGCTTCGGAGTGATAAAAAGGCAGGACGCTATTACCAACCTCTCGGGCAAAAGCGAGATGATTTACTCCCTCGGCTCAAAATTCAATCTCTACGGCGGCGAATGGGAGGTATATACTCAGTATAACGGTTGGCAGAACGAGAGTCTTGGCGGCTGGTCGCCATTGGTTTCCTCGGTGGTTTCGAGATGCAACAGCGTTCGTTCCGCTCACGATGCAACTCCGTTTTTGGCTCTGTGGAACAAGCAAAACGAGCGCGGAATCGCTTTTCACGCAGTAACCGGAGCAGCATGGCAGATGCGAGCGTCACGCCTCTACTCAAACGGAGGCGACGACCTAAGCGTAGAGGTTGAAATCGGCGTTTTACCCGACGGATTCTGCTACGAATTAAAGGCGGGCGAAAAGCTTCTCTTCCCCGAGGTGCTTTATTATGAATTTAAGAGCAAAAGAGATATGGACTGCTACAAGCTCCACGCTTATCTCAACGCTCTTTATCCAAGAAGAGAAACTCCCGTAGTTTACAACACCTGGCTTGCTAAATTCGATTCCTTCTCATTTGAGGAATTGAAGGAGCAGCTTCCGAGAGCAAAGGAGCTGGGAGTAGAATACTTCGTTATCGACGCAGGCTGGTTCGGAAAGACTGCCAGTTGGTGGTCAGGACGCGGCGACTGGGTTGAGAACGAGCAGATCGGCTTCAAGGGGCGGATGCGAGAGTTCGCCGACACCGTTCGGGAATACGGAATGAAGTTCGGCTTCTGGATCGAACCCGAAAGCGCTTCGGGCAAATCGGATAAGTTTAATACCAAGCCAGAATATTTCTTAATCGGAAATCGCTCTTACTTCCTCGATTTTACCAATCCCGAGGCTTACGACTACATATTGAATACCGTTTTGGGTCTTATTGAAAAATTCGGCGCAGAATACATCAAATTCGACTTCAACGCTGATCTGGAATACGACAAGGAGCACTCGGCGTTTATCAAGTATTCCAAGGCTCACGAAAGATTTATAAAGGAAATCAGACAAAGACATCCCGAGGTGTATCTCGAAAACTGCGGCTCGGGCGGCGCAAGAATGACAATAAGGGACGGTATGCTCTACGACGGTTTCTGGCCAAGCGACAACGAGAGTCCCTACGACGGTCTTAGAATCTACAAAGACACGCTTCTCCGTATGCCTGCTCAGTGGATCGACTGTTGGTCAGCTATCGCCTCGGTCAAGGGAGCAACACCCGTTTTCAGCGATGCCTCCGAGGATAAGCTGCTCGCCTGCGGAGATGCTGTCTGGCATCACGTCACCGAGGTACATCCCTCATATCTGAAGGCATTTCTCACCGGCAGTCCCATCGGATTAAGCTTCGATCTTAACTCCTTAACAGAGGATGCGTTCGTTATGCTTAAGAAATTCATCAAGGAATTTAAAGAAAGACGAGAGCTTTACAGAACGGGAGTTGCAAGGCTGCTTTCGGACACAGATGCCGTTATCTCGATAGAATACTCCGACAGCACGCTATCCGAAATTGAGATAACCACCTTTATAAACAAGAGGCTTCAGGACGGCATCACGTTATATCCCGTGATAGACGAGGGTAAGACGTATATCGACGAAAACGGCAACAAAATTTCGGGCAGAAAGCTTTCGTCAGAGGGATTCGATCTTCAGATCGCACACGGATATACTGCATTCAATTACAGATTGAGGGCTATTAAGGAATGAAGGAAATAGCGTTTATAGTCGGAATTATTGCAGTATGTCTTTACCTTCTCGGTTACTTACAAAAGACGAGAAGCCGTATTATCACATTCAATCTTTCCTCGAGGATTTTATATATCGTTCAGTATATTCTTCTCGGAGCTTTCGAGGGTGCGGCGCTTGACGTTGCAGGCGCCGGAGCAAGCCTTCTCGCAAGCACGAAGAAGCATCCTTTCGTAAGAAAGCACACGATTTGGTTCGCGCTTTTTACCAGTATAGCCATTACGACGGTAGGGCTTCTGCTATACCAGAACGTGTTCAGCCTGTTCCCTATAATTGCAGTTTTACTTCACACGGGAGCATTCTGGCTTGATAACGAAAAAGCAATACGTATAATCTCGCTGTTAGGCTGTCCGTTCTGGCTCGTATATAACTTTGTTAGCGGTGCATACGGTTCGTGCGTCGGTGACGTTCTGTCTATGGTTTCTATAGTAACATCCATGATAAGGTACGATTTGCCGAGAAAAAATAAACTTTAAAATAATTTGATGGGGAGCGAAGCCGGTAGCTTCGCTCCCTTTTGTATGAAACGTAAAAATTAAACCGCTGTATTTGTGCTTTTTTAAAGTGCTTGTTTGCACTTGTTTCTTTTTAATACATATCAATCGACGGAGAGTATTTCATCTGCCATTGAACGATACTCTGCGGCGTGCTCGTTATCGCCAATGTCGTCATACAACTCAGCGAGGCGCTTCAGGGACGTGCGTTTATACAGGTGATAATTCTTCTTAGGCTCGGTACGTGTAAGCGCTTCGTATTTATCAATTGCATTTTTCTCACAAGTGATCGCATCATCAATTCTACGCATATCTGAGTATACGTCGGCAAGCTTCATATAGCACTGTGCTACCTCAAAGCTTGCGCGCTCGACCTTTAATCTTCGCTCGAATTGCAAAGCGACCTCGAGGGCGCGGCTACAGTAAGAAAGCACCGCTTCAAGATCTCCTGCCGATTCGTCGGCAAGACTGAAAAATGCGGAAACAAGCTCGCTCCACTCATCTACGGAGGCGGCATCGTCGGTCTTTGCCGTGAGTCTGTCCGATTCGGATAAGAAATACTCCTCACGTTTTCTGCGGCAACGAGATTTACCCTCAGCATCGGAAACGGCGGTATAATACTCCTCTGCAATTGCGTATGTATTCTCGTATTTGAATCCATATTTTTCATTTCCGTAGCGAGAGCGGAGATCTCCGTATAACTCTGCGCTTTTTTCGCAATACTTCGCCGCAACAGCGCAAGCCGTTTTATCACCTGAGTAAAAGGCGGAAAGGTAATAGTACGCCTCTGCCATTCCACGAACATCCGCCTCATCCTCTGAGGATGAATGGAGTTCCTTCAAAATTTCGAATTTCATGAGCGCATATTTTTTCGATTCCTCAAACTCGCGTGCCACCCTGCTTTCGAGATTTCCATAGGAGGTGGCGAGAGCGATCATATCTTCCCTCTCACCGCGCTCTGAGGCGAGCTCAAGAAGTAGCTTATTGGCGTGAATTAAGCACTCGCGCGATGCCGGTACGTCATATAGCACGTAGTCCCAGCTACGATATACGGGAGGCGCTTCCCCGCCCTTGCTGATACTGTCACTGACTTCGTTATAAAGCATATGTCCGTAAGTCGCATATAACTCCGCAAGAGCCTTCTTATTATCCGGATCGGCACCGTCCTCAGCAATGCTCTCACGGATCGCGATCGCCTTATTCGCAAGCTTCTTCAGGGCGTCATAGTTTTCGCGGGGGGAGAAAAGCATCTTGTTTATCTGCTCACCGTAAATCTTGGCGGAAGGCTCGCGCCATGCTTTCCTGACTGCCGTCTCACCATTGATACCGGAGCGACAAAGAGCCGCTTCTGAAAAATACTTTTCTGCTCCGACGGGATCACCGTTCAATTCCTTTAGGCGTGCCAGCTTTTCAAGCGTCATAGCGATCTGCGCGGGATATAAAAGGAGCTCTCGGTCAAGATCCATCGTCATAACGATCAGCTCAAATATTGGTTTCTCCGTTCGGCTGTAATTTCCGTTCCGGATGATTCTATCTATAACGGTAAACGTAGCGGATACATACTCAAGCTCTTCGCTGCCGTCTATTCTATCTGCCAGCTCGGCGTTATACTTTGCAAGATGCTGAGACTCTGTCATAAGATCTTCATTTTTCAGCCATTTGAGAGCTAGGGCGCGCCCTTCGTAAGCTTTTGAAAGGGCACGGCGCTTTGAGGCAGTATTGATCTCGGAGAGCATAGTGTTTGCGTATTTGATGCTTTCGTCGGAATATTGCAATGCAAGCTCGAAATTGCGCTCGTTGAAGGCGAAGACACGCAGGTTCGACAGGAGCTTTATATACTCGTTTATAACAGCGTGTGAGCAGGTGCTGCGGAGCATATCTTCCGCGGTGCGGTAGGCATCAAGGAAGATGTCCTTAGCTTCCGCTTTTTTGTCGGTTTTATAGTGAACTATCGCAAGTTGGTTTAACGTTTTGGTAAGTGAAAGCCTTATTCCCGAGAGATCCGTCTCGGATAGGAGCTGACGATATAATTCTGCGGCTTTTTCATACAGTCGCTTGGCATCGCTGTAGGTGTATGCAATATTTCCGCAAGCAGCGTAGGTGTTCGCCAGGTCGAGCTTCGTTTTTACCGATGGAGTCTCACGCGCCGTATACGTAGCGATGTCCATACCGCACTCCGCCCATTTGTATGCTTCATCCTTTAATTTTGCCAGCTTGCAGGTGCGTGCGCGGTTTATGCAGCATTCTATCATATCCTGCACAACACTCGGGGTGTCGATATTTACGAAATATTTATCGAACTCGGCAAACAACTGCTCATGGTTCTCGAGAACCGCTTCGATTTTCGCGTGGTGCTTGTATTTTTCCTCCCTCTCAAGAGTGCAAGCCGCATTTTGCATCATTATGCACATACGGTGAGAGTCGATATCGTCGAACACCTCTACGAGCTTATTTGCACTGAGTCTTATGCTGAAGAGCTTGTCTGCGGCAGATGTGTAATTTTCCTCTGCCATATACATTTCGTAGAGGAGCATATCATATCTGAAAAAATCACGCATCAGCTCAAAATCGTGGGTCTCGTTCAGGAGAGAGTACATATCCAGCGATGCTCTGTTCACCGAGTTGACAGCCTGCTCGTATCTGCCCTCGTCGTAGTAGGCGCGCCCCATCGAGTAATAAAGATCGGCAAGATGCCGTCGGTCCGCGTGGCTACCGTCACGAAGAAACGCCTCCGCTATTTCCAGTGCGCTCTCATACGTCATTATCGCATCACGCGAGCGCCCCAAGGCAAGCATTACGTCGCCAAGTCTGTCAAGACAGGCGGAAAGAAGCTTGGATCTCTCAGGTGTGGGAATGGAGTCCTCCGATGCGTTCTCACATATTTTGCGGGCGGAGATATAGCATTCCTCTGCGTCTTTGTATTGCATTTCATCGCGTAGAACGTCGCCCATGCGAATATAGACCTCTGCTATCCTACGCTCTATTCTGGACAAAAATCCCGTTTTCTCGGCAAGCTCCACGGACGAGCGGTACTTCTTTTTTGCGATATCGTATCGGTAGAGATCACGCTCGTGATCGGCGTTTTCCACGTAGGCCTCAAACAGAGAAACAAAGTCGTCATAGCTGCCGTTTTCGTCATATTTCGCCTCCAGGATCGCGTTTCTGCGCTCTTCCCATTCGATCGCGCTCGGATAGGATCTCGGGACTCCGATACCACCCCGATACATAGTGATAAGGCGGTCAACAGCCTCGGGAAGCCCTGCCTCAGCCGCCTCGGTTATAAGCTCGCGTGCCAAATCGAAATCGACCTCAACGTCGATGCCCGAAAGGTATGCAAGTCCGATAAAATATGTGTGCTCCGGTGAATCGTTCTTTCTGAGTGCTATCCGCTCAATGGCGAGGATCAGGTTTTCAGAGATGAGCTCAGCCTCTGCCGGCGTAGTGCCGGGAATATCCTTGAATCTGTCCTTTAGGCTCGCACTGTCGGTCGGCACCATCTCGACGGGGAGGACGGGCTTTCCCTGCTCTATCGCCATCGGGTATTCGACCTCCTCGACGTAGTTGTTCTCGTTTACGAGGTTGGGAGTCACAGCGAGAAGAAAAAGATCGCTCTTACACAGTGCGCGGCGTATTGAATGATTGAAATCCTCGCCGGGCACTAAGAATTCATCGTACCATATAGCAATGTCGCGACAGGTGGGGTTTTTATGTACGAGGCGCATAAGCCTCTGTGCGTGTTCTCTATCCTTCTTTCGATAACTCAAAAAAACATAAGCATCGAAGGCCGCGCGTATCTTCTCGGAGAGCTCATCGCCTATCAGAACAGCAGAAAGGAACTTCTCCATCTTTACCTCGAAGCTGATGCCCGTCGGATCCTTTACGGTCTTGTCAACGTACTGAAGAGACGGAAACGCCTTGTTGAAGAGCTCAACAAGACCAACCTCCTCGACTATTGGGAGTACAGGTATCCTCCTCTCTATAGCAAACCTCACGTCTGCCAGAGCATCGGCACCGTCTGTAAGAAAACGTGTGGTTATGGGAGCAACGACAAGCTGCATCTCTGCAATATCGTGGCGATGCTCTCCGTCTGCATAGTCAAGCTCGGGATCCTTATAAAACACGGCACAGTCGCTATAATTGAATATCAACTCTGTCGTGTCGCTGAAGTATTTGTTGAATTCGCGAGGATGGACGGCAAAATAGACCTTCGGTTTACCGAAGATATCCGCATCTGCGCGCATTTTGACCCTTAGCTCTGCCATTTTATATCTCCCCTTTTATTTTTCTTATATAGGTAATTATTACATAATTTTCGACTTTTGTCAATGCTTTTCCCTTTCTCGAGAATGTGCCGCGATGATTTATTGCAAAAAGTACACGGTGGGCATTGCAATTACTGAAAATTTGCGGTGGTCAGTATTGCATTACGACGGCATATATGATAAAATTGATCTGTAAGGAAGACGCATTAAGGAGATCAAGCGTATGAAAAGAGATTCGATCACTATATGGATGAACCTGCTCGGGTTCGAGAAGAACGACGACGATAAGGGCGTGCGTCGATTTCTCGACACCACGGGATATAAGCCGGATGCAATAACGGGACTGCTCTGCCATCCCGATTTTTTCAATCAACACAGAGGTATGACCGAGGAGCATATACTCCCGCCCGATAACTGCGCCTACTACGGTGCACCGAGAAATATGGAGAGGGAGAGACAGGAGTGGACTAACTACGATCTGAGAGAACTCGTATCGGGACTCCACGAGGAGGGGATCGATTTTTACGCCGGTGTGTTCGGTTCGTATATGAATGATGCATATCACAGAGAGTGGATAAACGACTATCCTGAGTTATTCCGTCCCGGTCTCAAAAACGGCAACAACCGTGAGAAGCTTTTCGCGCTAAAGAGATTCAAGGACGGAAGCTATTACGAGGATTTCTTCGTCGATAAGGTATGCGAGACACTGACGGATTATGGTATGGACGGCATTCATCTGTCTGACGGCTTCTGCCCTCCTGCAGGTGGTATGCTCCATAACCTCGATTTCTCAACCGATTTCGTCGATCAGTTCCTCGAGCATTCGGGTATCACTCTGCCGAAGGAGCTCGCCAAGACTATGGGCGACGACGATCTCGACGTCCAGGCCGAACGCGGCAGATGGATATACCGTGAGTGCAGGCTTGAGTGGATAGAGTTCAATGCATGGAGATGGGAGGGCTTCTTCAAAAAGCTATGTACAAGGCTACACGCGATAGGCAAGAAGGTGCTCGTGCTCGGTATGTACGCCACCGATCCGTTCGAGTCGCTCTACTGCATAGGTATCAGCCTAAGAAGAATAGTTGAGGCGGGAGTCGACGCTATCACGGCAAATATTCTGCCGACCGGCTGTTACATAATGGGCAGAGATGAAAGACCCTACTATTTCTACAAATATATGGCACTCGCGGCAACGACGGCGGCTCATCTGCCTAAGGGACATCTCGTCTCTATGCTCGGCGTGCAGGACTCTACCGAGGAGTGGAATGCAATATACGACAGACCGGTCATGCATCAGCGCGATATGTATACGATGATGGCATTCCAGCTGATAGATAAAGACGGTATCGCGAGAGCACTCGACGGCTTTTTCCTCTGTCTCGGTGACGGTCTCTCAAGGCACGACTGGGAATGGGAGAAGGAGCGACTGGATATCGCGCTGTCGGCAAAGCCCGAAAAGCTCCTCGCGCCCGTTATGCTGTGGTCGGAGGCTGCTAACGAAGCACTTCTTCCCGAGTATATCAAAACGCGCAGATGGACGCCGCACAAGTTCTACTACGAGCTGATGAAGGCAGGTGAGTTTATCGGAGGTACGATACTCCCGGAGGCGATAAGCACGCACGACGGACCGATATTCGCGCCCTGCTTCGACCTACTCACAAAAGAGGAGCAGAGACTGCTGAGCGAATACCGCGGAGGTGCGGTAATAGCTACCGCCTGCCTCGACTTTGACGTAGAGTCGCTCACGCCAAGTCTTGTTATAGACGATAAGTTCAGCGATTATCCTACGCGTGTATTCGTACTTGGAGCAAAGCTAAATGACAGCACACTAGCTAGAATATCAGAGCTGATCTCGATGGATGACGGTACAGATAATCTTGGGGGAGATATCGCAAATCTACCCGAGCCCGACTATACTCTGACCGACACGCTCGTATTCTCCAAGGTGACGAAAGGCGTGCTAGAGGCGATAGCGCTACTGCTCAAAAGTGCAACCGGCTCTCCGTTCGAGATCGATAAGCCGCATATCGTCATGCAGATGCCAAACGGCGCATACAGACTCTATATCTTCAACGACAGCGAGGAGAAGTATCACAGAGCCTTCGTGAAGGCGGAGCGTGACGTCAAGGATACGAAATTTATATCAAAATTCCCTGTTTTGCCACCGAAATTTATGGCAGAATCAAGCTCGGCATTACATCACGTGTATGCAGACGATGCGCCTAAAAGCAGCTTTCAGGTTAAAATACAGCCGGGTGGCGTGACTATAATGGACGTGTATCTGTAATTCTTTTACAGCCCGGAAGCGAGAAAAACAGAACAGAAAAAGCAGGAGCTGACCGCAGCAACGCTTAGCGGTCAGCTCCTATATTTATTTCTTTTTCGGCTCGTAGATCCCAAGATCGGTCTGCATTATCGATCCACTGACAATAGCGGCATTTCCGAATTTCTGCCGTATTTTATCTACGGTTTCTTCTCTTTTCTTTGTTTTTTCGCGTTCATCTGCTGCATCAAGCGCAAACATATCTATTTGGTCGGCTACGTGCTCGGTACGTGCGAGCCCCGAGGCAGTGACTGTTAGTGCACGTATCGGCTTTCCGGGTGTCCACTCGTCCTCGAGTATAGAAAGTGCCACCGAAGCTATCTCGCGTGCTATATCGCTGGGAGGAGATATCGGGCGCTGACGCTGTACGCTGCGAAAATATTCATCCTTTACGGTAACCTGTACGGTGCCGCATCTCTGCCCGGCTCTGCGAAGTCGGATAGCCACGTCCTCGGCAAGGTGACCTATGCCTATGCGCCACTCCTCGCGTCCCGTAAGATTGTGACGGAAGGTCATACCCGAGCCGACGCTTTTTGCATCCTCGTGAGAGTCGGCAAGAGATACGGGGCTATCGTCGAGACCCGCCGCGTATTTATGCATCATGCTGCCCATTTTGCCGAATTTCATAATGAGGATATCCTCGCTAACGTTTGCAAGTGCGCCTATCGTGCGAATACCCATGCCCAGGAGCTGCTGCTCCGTCTTTCTGCCTATGAAGAGCAGATCACCGACCGGCAGTGGATAAACTATGTTAGCGAAGTTATCACGGCTGATAACGGTGACCGCATCAGGCTTTTTATAGTCGCTGCCAAGCTTTGCAAATATCTTATTAAAAGAGACACCTACCGAGACCGTGATCCCTATCTCGCGCTTGACATCCTCGCGTATTTTATTTGCGATGGTCTCACCGTC
This sequence comes from Eubacteriales bacterium, assembly GCA_045635225.1. GTDB lineage: Bacteria > Bacillota > Clostridia > Oscillospirales > CAG-272 > UBA1740. The sequence goes on along the minus strand of JAZRBV010000061.1, from coordinate 11,161 downwards.
GCCAAAGAGCTTACGGCTAGCTGTGACGTCAAGCCAGCTCTCGTCGATGCCGAAAGGCTCGATCATGTCGGTATAACGAGCGTATATTGCGTTTACGCGCTTCGAAAACTCGAGGTAGAGGTCGTGGTGCGGCGGAGCGATAACGAGTGTCGGACATTTTTTCTTTGCACTGTATACCGTCTCTGCGGTTTTTATACCGTATTTTTTGGCAAGCTCGTTTTTAGCGAGGACTATACCGTGCCTATCCTCTACACTACCGCATACCGCCATAGGTACGGTCTTATATTCCGGATGAAAGGTGCTCTCAACAGAGGCGAAAAAGTTGTTACAGTCGCAGTGGAGAATTACTCTATCCTTCATTTTGTACCTATCCGTTCATCGTGTGATCGATCACTCGAGCTCTGCGTCGAGCACGGGTGACTTATGCTTTTCCTTGTGGGGTGCCACCTTCAGAGTAAAGATAAACTCGGAGCTGTCGCCAACCGACTCTGCCCAGATGCTCTCGCCGTGGGCGTCCATTATGGTCTTTGAAATATAGAGTCCGAGTCCGACGCCGCTCTTGTCAAGTCCGCGGCTCTTGTCGGTTTTGTAGAATCTGTCGAATATAAGCTTAAGATCGTCGCCCGCAATACTCTGTCCTTCGTCAAATACCGAGACGCGCACCTTTTTCGGCGACACGTATGAAAGCTTGATCACGAATTTTCCGCCGTCGCGCGCAAACTTGATAGCATTGTGGCAAAGATTGTATAGCACCTGATATATCGCATCCTTATCGGCGGTGACAAGCATCTCATCGCATTCGGCATCAAAATCTACGTCGAGGTGCCTATCCTCTATCTTCTGCTCAAATGAGATGAGGATTATTCTCGCCATCTCGGCTATATCGAAATCGGTAAAGTTGAACTTGCGTTCTCCGGACTCAATACGTGAGACGTCAAGTATCTGAGACACAAGGCGAGATAGTCTGTGGACCTCCGCAGAAATAATATTCAGATAATACTCGTGCTTTTCCGGAGGGATCGCACCCGAGGTGATACCGTCGATGAAGCCCGCGATAGTGGTCATAGGAGTACGCAGATCGTGGGAGATGTTGGCAAGGAAGGAGTTACGCATCTTCTCGAGAGAGTCGAGAGACTCAGCCATGTTATTGAATGCTCGCGCAAGATCGGAGACCTCGTCCTCACCGTAAACGACGACTCGCGCGGAGAAATCACCCTTTGCAAAGCTCTTCGCCGCATCGGTCATAGCGCGAAGAGGTCGGATTATTCTATCCGTAATAAAGTACGCTGCTATTACGGTCGCTATCATTACCCATATAGAGCTGTTGATGACGGCGCGTCGGGTCTTGGCAACAAGGCCGTCCTCACGCGAGGTGGATGCGAGAGTTATTACATAGCCGCGCACCTCGCCATCGGTTACCACATCGTCGGCAAATACCACGTGATTCTCGGGAAGAAGTCCGCCGAGGGTACCTCTGTGAATGATGACGTCATCACCCTTTCCTGTGAAAAGGCGCATATCAACGTTACCAAGTCCGTTTCCGGTGTTGGTTACGGGGATCTTGGTACCGTCGGGCTTCACCGCACCCTCGGTAAGGGTGGAAAGAAGTATTTTTCCGTATTCGTCGGTAACCATTATATTGAACTGCGAATCGAGATTGATCGCAGGAGTGACAACGTCACTGAGGAGTCCGGAGTCTATATATTTACCAATATCCTCTGTTTTATTTTCCTCTATATGATGTACTACCAGGTGGCTTGTGAGCGTAAGCTCATTTTCCTTATCCTCTACGATATATCCGTTGATCATCGAGGTGATGATACCGGACAGCATAAGGAAGCTGATAAAGGTTATCACTATGAAAGCCGCGAGGTATTTTGAAAATGCTGATTTGAACATTTCCTGCTCCTACCTTTTAATTCTTCTATTATTCTACCACATTTTAACACGATCTGTCAAATATTTTGCGTAAATAAGATTGACTATTTTTAAATTTTATGTTAAAATGTAGTTTGGCGTAGTTTGGGTGGCATATTACGTGCCGCAAAACGCCGGGAAAACGAATTTTTTCTAACCGAAAGGATCATAAATATGACAGTAACAAGATTCGCACCGAGCCCTACCGGATATATGCACATAGGTAATCTGCGCACAGCGCTCTATTCCTTCCTTATCTCTAAGCACGACGGCGGCAAGTTCATACTCAGAATAGAGGACACCGACCGTGAGAGACTCGTCGAGGGTGCTACCGACGTTATCAAATCGACACTCAAGATGACCGGTCTCAACTATGACGAGGGTCCCGACGTTGGCGGTGACCACGGTCCCTACGTGCAGAGCGAGCGTAAGGAGATATATATGGAGTATGCGAAAAAACTCGTTGAGATGGGTCACGCATACTACTGCTTCTGCACCAAGGAGCGTCTCGAGCAGCTCCATGAGGAGGACTCGGTCGGCGGATACGACCGCCACTGTCGCAACCTCTCGAAAGAGGAGGTTGAGCGCAATCTCGCGGCAGGTGTTCCCTTTGTTATCAGACAGAAGATGCCTCTCGAGGGTGTGACCTCCTATACCGACTCGGTATTCGGAGAGATCTCGATGAACAACTCCGAGCTTCAGGATCAGATCCTTATGAAGGCGGACGGCTATCCCACCTACAACTTCTGCCACGTTATCGACGACTACCTTATGGGCGTTACGCACGTCGTGCGCGGCTCCGAGTATCTTACCTCTACACCGAAGTACGTGCTTCTCTACGATTCCTTCGGCTGGGAGAGACCCGTATACGTGCATCTTCCCCTGCTTATGGGCAAGAATGCAGACGGAAGCGTATCGAAGCTCTCTAAGAGACACGGCGCGGTATCCTTCCAGGATCTCGTAGCTGACGGATATCTTCCCGAGGCTATAATCAACTATATTGCCCTGCTCGGCTGGTGTCCTAAGCAAAGTGAGACCGAGTTCTTTGATCTTGAGGGGCTCAAGGCGGTGTTCACCATCGACGGAGTGTCGAAGTCGCCCGCGGTATTCGATTTTGATAAGCTGCTCTGGTTCAACGGCGAATATATCCACAAGCTCGAGGATGCAGATTTTACAGCGAAGGTCGCGCCCTTTATCAAGAGTGAGATCCCCGAGAGCATTAATAAGGCAAAAATGCTCGCACTCCTCAAGACAAGACTTTCGAAGCTCTCAGAGATCGACGAGAAAATGGCATTTTTCCTTGCTCTGCCCGAGTATGATAAGGAACTCTTCCTCAACAAGAAGAACAAGATCGCCGATTACGATATCGTAAAGACTGTGCTCACCGAGGCAAAGACTGTGCTCGAGGGCGTGGAGAGCTTTGATAACGATACTCTCTTCGCGGCTCTGATGCCCATCGCCGAGAAGCTTGCGATCAAGACCGGTACTCTTATGTGGTGCATAAGAATTGCAGTCTCCGGAATGGCTGCAACACCCGGCGGTGCAACCGAGATCATGGAGGTCATCGGTAAATCCGAGAGCCTTAAGAGAATTGATAAGGCGCTCGAGATGCTTTAATATAGAAAGCTGTCGCAGGCTATGCTTGCGACAGCTTTCTTGTTTGGTGAATTGGGCGAGTTGATTTGGAAACGTCACTTCGCCAAAAACAAAAAAGCACCCTAGCGGTGCTTTTTGTTTTTGGTGGAGACAACTGGACTCGAACCAGTGACCCCTTGCATGTCAAGCAAGTACTCTAACCAACTGAGCTATGCCTCCGTGTAACGTATTATATTATACACAAAGTTCCGCGAAATGTCAACAGTTAATTTGCGATTTTTAAAAAATGTTTTTATGCGATACCGTTTCGGCGGACAAAAACATATTTTTCAGCGATTGCTCTTGTATTTTTACTCTCTTATATGGTATAATTAGTACGCCAAACAAAGAGGAAATTTGATATTATTGTTTAAAGGGTAACAATAAAAACGTGAGGACGATATGGGAATATTTGACGGAATACTTATCGCATCCGATTGGGACGGAACGCTGTCGTATGACGGCGAGGTACCCGAGAGAACGCGAGAGGCTGTAAATTACTTTATGTCCGAGGGCGGACGGTTCTCGGTGACGAGCGGCAGACCGCCGCTATACCTTGCCGAGCGGGCGGATATGATCCGTCCCAATACTTACTGTATATGCTACGGCGGAAGTCTGGTATGTGACGTCGAGAGCGGAGAGGTGCTTCGGCGCGGAGAGCTTGGCGATGGCGCATACGGGTTAGTAGACAGAATATTAAGATCCGACGTGGATATCGTGAGAATCAACGTTTTCTATGACGAGGGGATAAAGCACTACACGCCCGAGGAATATTTAGAGGTCTGCGCAAAGGAGAGCTCTCTGCCCCATAGCTATAAGGTAACATTCAACTGCTCAACGCCCGACGTGGGAAAGAGGTTGAAGGATATGTGTGACTCGTTTGGAGTCCGCGAATATACCTTCGCGAGGAGCTTTGCAAACTATCTCGAGATAATGAGGACAGAGTATACTAAAGGCGTATCGGCATTATTTCTAAAGGCACAACTCGGTGCAAGGCTACTGGTAGGAATGGGTGACTACGAGAATGACGTTCCCCTATTTCAAAAATGCGATATGTCGTTTGCGGTCGGTAATGCGGTAGAGCCGCTTAAGCAGATAGCGACCTACGTAACACGCGCAACAGTCAGAGAGTCTGCCGCCGCAGAGATAATAGAGACACTTGAAAAAATGATACGCGCGAAAGAGATATAGTACCGAGCAAATTGCCGCGGTATTGACAAATATCGACGAAAGGTGTATTATATATACAAAGTATAAGGAGGCTGAATATGGAAGATTTCACCTATGAATATCACAGCGAAGGCTTTTTCGGCTATAGCGACACACCTATTTTCGAGTACTATTCACTCGAACATCTGTTGCCTATTTTTCTGATGATCGCGGGAATTTTCTTCATCTATCTGTTCCGTAACAAATTCCGCAGATGGAAGCACGAGGAGACGTTCAGGGCGCTCATCGGCGCATGGCTGATATTCAACGAGTGCTCGTATTATTGGCGACTGCTCTACGTCGGAAACAGCCAGGACGGCACGCAGATGATGACGTTTCTTCCTCTGCAGGTATGTGAGTGGACGGCGTATATCGCGGCGTTTATGCTGCTGAAAAAGAATAAGCATCTCTACGATATAGCATTTTACATAACGCTGACACTGGGACTCATTCCTTTGTTTACACCCGCGGTAATTACCCGACTCGGATTTGAGCATTACAGGTATTACTCCTTCTGGATCGAGCACACCTTCCCGATACTCGCCGTGTTCTATATGACCTTTGTACACGGATTCAGACCGAACTTCAGAAAGGTGTATAAGCCAATAGGAATGCTCGCGGTGCTAGCCTGCCTCGCGATATATGCAAACCTCAACATTCCCGACGCTAACTACATGTATCTTGCGGCGGGCACGTCTGGCGATTCGCTCGCGAACATTCTGCCTGCAAACGTATGGGACAGACTCGTCGTGGCACTCGGAATAGTGTGCGTGCTGTTCACGATACTGTCGCTGCCGCAGATCGTGGGAGAGATTCGACAAAAGCGCAAGCTGAAGGCATTTAAAAACACACTAAAGTAAATATTAAAAAAGAAAAAACCGAGCAGACCGTAAGATCTGCTCGGTTTTTGTTTCTGTCATTACATAGAAACAAGGAAGAATCTGAGGGTGAAGAGTACCGCGATGATAGTTACCACGATATCCTTCTTTGTGTACTTACCGCACGCGAGGGTGATAAGCACGTAGGCGATAGCGCCGATGGCGATACCGTTGGAGATCGAGTAGGTAAGCGGCATCATGATGAGGGCGAGGAATGCAGGAACTGCGGCGGTGATATCGGACATATCAACATTCGAAAAGTTCTTCATCATAAGTACGCCGACGTAGATGAGTGCAGGTGCGGTTGCACATGCGGGAACGATAGCGGCAACGGGAGAGAGGAAGAGACATACGAAGAAGCAAGCCGCGGTGACGAGAGCTGTAAGACCGGTTTTACCGCCTGCTCCGACGCCTGCCGCAGACTCTACGAACGTTGTGCAGGTAGAGGTGCCGAGAAGACCGCCCGCAACGGTTGCGATAGAGTCACACTGCATATCCTTCTCTATCTCAATGGGGTCGCCATTCTCATCAAGCATATTTGCCTGAGCGGCGGTGCCGTAGAGAGTGCCGATGGTATCGAACATATCAACAAGGCAGAAGGTCACGGTGAGGACTATGGCGTTTACAACAGCGGTAATGCCTCCGGCGAATACACCAAATCCGCGGAATGCACCGAACAGACCCTCCTTACCAAAATCGACGAAGGTATCGCCAACCTTACTGAGGTCGAAGGACGGAAGCTGCCAGGTGGAGAGGTAATAAACGACGGTCGTACCTGCGATGGCAAGGATGACCGAGCCCTTTACCTTCTTCTTATCAAGCACTGCGATAGCAAAGAGACCGAGGACGGCGATGATAACGGGAGCGATAAGTCTCCACGCATCAAGAGCGGTAGCCTCGCGAAGGAAATCGTAATTAAAGTAGGAGGTGTAGGATTCTATAACACCGCGGCTGAGGCCTGCAGCCTCCATCTCGCCGAGGTTCATACCAACCGCGGAAATAATACCGTGGAAATCAAAGAACTGAACGAAGGTATACTGGTTCGCCTGAACGATGCCTACGTTCTTAAAGCCGATGAAGGCTATGAAAAGACCGATACCTGCGGGTATAGCCCTTTTGAGACAATCGGGAAGAGCCTTTGCGATATAAGTTCTGACGCCCGTAACAGAAAGCACGAGGAATACTACACCGGAAAGAACGATGATGCAGAGACCCTCTCTGTATCCCTCAATGGGTGAATCTCCTCTGAGCATGCTGGGAAGCACGCAGGCAACGAAGAAGAAGGAGTTGAGACCCATTCCGCACGCCTGTGCAAAGGGCATCTTGGCATAAAACGCATAAAGCAGCGTTCCGATAACCGCAACGAGTATAGAGGCTACGTATACGGAATTCCAGATGACGTCAAAATCTCCGCCGAAGTTGAAGCCAACTATCTGGTTGGGGTTGACGACAACTATATAAGCCATGGCGAAGAAGGTGGTAAGACCTGCGATAATCTCGGTCTTTATGGTAGAACCGCGCTCGCTGATCTTAAAGAAAGCGTCCAATTTTTGTTTCACTTGGTTATTTCTCCTTTTTTTGTTTTTGTCCGCCCACGCATGCTTGCCGGGCAGCACAACGACAGTTTAACACAAATTTTGAAAAAAATCAACATATTTTTAATAATTTCTTCCGGGGCTATTCCATTCCTTCATATCCCGTGCGTCTGAGCACCTCGTATACGGCGATAGCAACAGAGTTGGAAAGATTAAGGCAACGAAGCGTTTTACGCATAGGGATACGCACTGCTCTGTCGCGGTTTTCGGCTACCAGCTCAGATGGCAGACCGACCGATTCCCTACCAAACATAAGGAATACTCCGTCGGGATAATCGACCTCGGCAAAGGACCTGTCGGCGTGAGATGAAAAGTAATATATTTCCGCCCCGTTATTTTTCTCGAGAAAATCGGCGTAGCTCTCGTAATAGGTGACGTCAAGCTTATCCCAATAGTCAAGCCCTGCTCTTTTAAGCGTGCGGTCGGATATCTCGAAGCCTATAGGCTTTATAATGTGAAGCCGCGCTCCCGTCACGGCACAGGTGCGGGATATGTTGCCGGTATTCTGCGGTATCTCAGGTGAATATAGAACGATATTTACAGTCATAATCGTATGCCTTTCGGATATTGATAAGAGTATTTTATCACAGACTACGGGATTTTTCAACAAAAACCTTAAAATACCAAATATTTTAAATAATATTAGATTATTTACATTTTTTTCTTTATTTTTCGGGTTTTGTGTGCTATAATAATAAATTGATGATAAAATGCAGTAGTATGCTCTGACGAAAGGATATACAAATGGGACTTTTCAGCTCGCTTTTCAAAAGCTACAGTGAAAAACAGATAAACAGAATAATACCTACGGTAGACGCGATAGAGGCACTAGCGGATAAGTTCTCCGCTATGACCGACTCCGAGCTTCGCGCGTATACGGATAAGCTCAAGGGAGACCTCGAGAGCGGTAAGACACTCGACGATATTCTACCCGAGGCGTTCGCGCTTGTAAGAGAGGCCGACGACAGAGTGCTCGGCAAGAGACCGTTCCGCGTGCAGCTGATAGGCGGTATCCTCCTCCACCAGGGACGAATTGCCGAGATGAAGACCGGTGAGGGTAAGACTCTGGTTGCAACGCTTCCCGCATATCTCAACGCGCTCTCAGGTAAGGGCGTGCATATCGTTACCGTAAACGACTATCTCGCTAAGCGAGACAGCGATGAGATGGGCAGAGTGTACGGCTTCCTCGGTTTGAAGACGGGACTAATAGTACACGGTCAGACCTCGAAGGAAAAGCGCGAGGCTTATGCCGCGGATATCACCTACGCCACGAACAACGAGTTGGGCTTCGATTATCTGCGTGACAATATGGTCGTATATAAGGAGAGAATGGTCCAGCGCGGACACAATTTTGCTATCGTTGACGAGGTGGACTCCATCCTCATCGACGAGGCGAGAACTCCCCTTATTATTTCCGGTCAGGGCTCGAAGTCAACCGACCTCTACGCGATGGCAGACAGGCTCGCACGCACTCTTCGCCGTCACGTTATCAAGGAGGTGGATACCAAAGAGGACCTCGACGTATACGATGAGGACTATATCGTAGACGAGAAGGCGCGCACTGCGGTACTCACTCAGCACGGTATCGCAAAGGCGGAGAAATTCTTCAATATACAGAACCTCTCCGACCCCGAGAACACCTCTATATACCATCACGTCAACACCGCCATCAAGGCGTGGGGCGTAATGAAGTGTGACGTCGACTATATAGTCAAGGACGGAAACGTAATCATCGTTGATACCTTCACCGGCCGTCTCATGCCCGGCAGACGCTACAATGACGGTCTGCATCAGGCAATAGAGGCTAAGGAGGGTGTAAATATTCAGCGTGAGAGCCGCACTATCGCGACTATCACCTTCCAGAACTATTTCCGTATGTACAGAAAGCTCTCCGGTATGACGGGTACCGCCCTCACCGAGGATGACGAATTCAGACAGATATATGCGCTCGACGTAGTCGAGGTGCCCACTAATAAGCCGATGATAAGGCTTGACCGTAACGATGCGGTATACCGCACCTATCGCGGAAAGATACTCGCGATAGTCGAGCAGATCAAGGCATGCCGCGAAAAGGGTCAGCCCGTACTCGTGGGTACGGTATCGATCGACAAGTCTGAGGAGCTCTCTCACGTACTGAAGAAGAACGGAATTCCCCACACCGTGCTGAATGCAAAGCATCACGAAAAAGAGGCCGAGATAGTAGCACAGGCGGGTAAATACGGCAGTGTAACCATCTCCACTAACATGGCGGGCCGTGGAACCGACATTATGCTTGGAGGAAACCCCGAGTATCTCGCAAAGAACGATCTTCGCCGCGACGGCGTGGAGGAGGGTCTAATAGCGATGGCTACGAGCTCTGCTCCCTCCGAGGACGAGGCTGTAAACGAGGTACGCGCTAAGTTCAAGGAATACTACGCAGTACACAAGAAGGCTATTGAGCCGGAGGCGGAAAAGGTACGTGCGGCCGGAGGTCTTTTCATACTCGGTACCGAAAGACACGAGAGCCGACGTATAGATAACCAGCTCCGCGGTCGAAGCGGCCGTCAGGGAGACCCCGGCGAGTCAAGATTCTTCCTCTCGCTCGAGGACGATCTGATGCGTCTGTTCGGCTCGGACAGGATAGCGGGAATGTGCGAGAGACTCGGTCTCGACGAGACTACTCCCATCGACGCGAAGATCCTATCCGGCTCTATCGAGTCGGCGCAGAAGCGCATAGAGGACAATAACTTCAACAGAAGAAAGAACGTCCTCACCTACGACGACGTTATGAATCAGCAGAGAAACGTTATATACGATCAGCGCTCCGAGGTGTTGATGAACGACGACATCAGCGAAAAGATCAAGGGTATGATCGTACAGTCGGTCGGCGAGACATTCGACTTCTGCTTCGGCGTAGATACCCCCGAGGACTGGAAATTTGACGAGTTCAGAAATCACTATCTCGGCCTTCTCACGGACGAGAAAAACTTCAACTACACCGAAGAGGAGCTCGCGAATATTGACAAGGAGGCATGGCGAGAGAATCTCATCGAGCGCGCACTAGACATATACCGTTCGAAGGAAAAGCTCTTCAACGAGACCGATGGCATTCCCGCAGGTGCTATGCGTGAGGTCGAGAAGGTCATACTGCTCCAGAACGTAGATAAGAAGTGGATGGATCACCTCGAGGCTATGGATGAGCTGAAGGAATACGTAGGTCTCAACTCCTACGCACAAAGAGATCCGGTTGCTATGTATAGGCTTCAGGGCGCGGATATGTTCGATCAAATGGTAGACGACATCAAGGAGGATACCGTCCGTCAGATATTCGCGGTACAGCCGAGAGTTCAGGCTACCGAAAGAGTTCAGGTCGCAAAGCCCACCTCCGAGGGATTTGCCGGCGGTAAGCCCATCGTTCGCAAGCCGGTCGTGGTTCAAAAGATCGGAAGAAACGATCCCTGCCCCTGCGGTAGCGGAAAGAAGTACAAAAAGTGCTGTGGTCAAAACGAGACCGCAGACAAAGATTAATTTTGAGGTAAAATATGACTAATTCAAAATATGGCAGAATTATCTCCATCGCAACGATGGTATGTACGGTTCTGCTTGGAATAGCCTTTATCGTCTCGACTGCTCATCTGTATTTTACAGGTGGCAGCGAGCCCTATTCCAGAGAGCGTGTAGGCGAGTATCTCGGCTGGCTTATTATTCCCTCCGTGATCACCATACTGCTTGTTATAGCAGGTATCGTTTACAATGCGGTTACCCGAACAAGCGATAGCGATGGCACAAAAAGAACCAACGTCGAGCTGCTCCAAAGTTTTGAGAAAAGATATGATCCCGATGATTTTGACAGCGATACGGTAGTCTTGGTAAAGCAGGAGAAAAAGGGGAACAAAACCCTGAATATATGCTTTCATTTGGTTTCTGCCGTGCTTTTTGTGGTGAGTT
>JAZRBV010000060.1:0-156517 GCA_045635225.1 Eubacteriales bacterium | reverse complement strand
TACGCCTATTTTACCAAACGGTTTTATTTGCCCCTTGCAAAGTTTCCTTATAGTCAATGGTTTTGAAATTGCACGTTTGGCGGTTCTGTCGGGAAGTGGGCGTTACATATCCCCGAAAATATCCGTAAATATGCTTACGGTATTATCTGTCACACTATCGCGCAAATGTGTGTAAATGCTTTCCGTAGTGCGTTGTGATGTGTGCCCCAAATACTTTTGAGCTTCGGCAAGTTTTGCCCCGTTTTCAATTAACAACGTGCAACAAGTGTGCCGTAGGTCGTGCAACCGTATGTGTGGCAATCCTGCTTGTTTGAGGAATTTACTGAACATATTGTTTATGCGTGTAGGACTTAATGGAGCGCCCTTGCTTGATACTACTATATATTCTCCCTCAATGCCCAATTCCGCTTGTAGTGAACGGTATTCCTCTAACGCTTTTTGTGTTAGCGGTTGCAAGGGCATTGTTCTTTCACTATCTTCGGTTTTAGGTTTCTTTTCAAGGATTGTTCCACCATATACGGGGACTCTCTCTCTTTGTATGGATATTTTCAAACCTTTTGTGGTGGAGATTATATCTTCCCATTTCAACCCTAAAATTTCACCTCTACGCATACCTTGTAGAGCACCGAGACAAACAACAACTTTTAGGCGTTTGTCTTGGCAATCGTCTATGGCTTTGATTAAGGTTTTTATTTCTTCTCTTGTTAGTGCCGTTCCCTCAAATGTTTTCTCTGGTTTTGTAGATGCTCCATTGACAATATTTGTAGTGATATACTCACATTTTATGGCATAGGTGAAAATCGTATGTAATAAACGCCAATCTCCATTTATGCTCCTACTATTCAATAAACCTTCGCGCTCGATTTCGTCCATATAGCGTTCTATATCAATCACTTTAACAGAAACAAGTTTTTTCTTTCCGAGAGGGTGATTTGCTATTCTTTTAAGGCGCGTTCTATAATTGTCTTTTGTTGTTTCTGCAAGGTTTTTTTCTGCAATATACTGTTCTATACATTGCGCTACGGTGATTTGTGTGTTAGAACTTCTTTTACCGAGGTATCTGTGTTCGTATTCGTGCTTTTTCTTCGCTTCTCGCGCTTCTGCAAGTGTACTGTAAGTTTTAGAACTTCTTATAGCACCCTTTGCATTGTAACCGCTATATAAAGTGACAAGATAATGTCCCGTTTTTCGGTCTCTTACTATGTTGCGTTCTATGCGCTCTCGTCCCGTGGGTGCTTGGCTTTTCGTAGTGTTCATTTTTTGTGTCCTTTCTTTCCGTATGGGGGGAATGAGATTTTTGTGGTTTCCGCTTTTATAGCGTGGTTTGTCGGTGTGCGTGGGTTTGCACTATATGATGTACTCACCGTTGCGGTTTCCCATTATAGTACCGTAACCGACAACTCCCCCCATTTCGGTGCTTATCGAAAATCTTTAAGGAATGTTTCAAAAATCAATCAAGACAAGGACACTATTTTTCTTTTTTAGAACCGCGCTTTTTGAAAATGCGTTAGGATTTTGGACAAAATCTGCAAAAAAGTTTGTCATTATTCCTTTGATATATGTTTTTGCAACTTTTTTTGCAACTCGCCCGAAAGAGAAAACAAAAAAGGTTGACTAAATAACCATAAAACCACTAAATATAGTGATAATACGATTGATTTAATCAACCTATTGTGTTCCGCTCTCGCGGATTTTTGGTCTGAGTGACAAGACTTGAACTTGCGGCCTCTACCACCCCAAAATGAAGGCGTACTTAACAGGGGGTATTACTGGGTGAAAACCATCAAAAAAACAGGGCTTTTTTGTGAAAAATGAGTCTTTTCTGAAGCTACAGAGCTGTGGTTTCAAATTTTGAACAACAGTTTTTTAGATGTTTTTTAGATAGCGTGGGGCAGTTGCACATTTGTTAATTGTCAAACTTGAAATTGCATCACAGTCCAAATGGTAAAGAATTGAACAGTTCTATATAAAAACAATGTTGCTATGGAGATTGACAAAATATCAGACATATGGTATAATGAACGCGAAAAACAATATGATTTTACTTATGATGCGAGGTGTCTATATCATGAATCCAGATGAGTTGAAAGTTTTACAAAAAGCCCAAAGAATTAGTAGTTGGAATAGCCAAAAGTTGTATCATACTATAGGAAAAACTCGTCAAAGGACTTGGACGGTAAAACGAAATGAGGTTTATTTCGTTGATTTGGGTGAAAATATAGGTAGCGAAGAAAATAAAATTCGTCCTGTAGTTGTGTTACAAGCAAATTCTTACAATTTTTCTTCTCCAGTTTTTACTTGTGCTATTATTTCGACAAGCCCGATGACTATTGCAGACATACAAATTCCCATAACTGGAACTTATACATATACTGATAAAGGAATTTCCAAACAACTGATCGGAACAATAGATTTAGGTCAAATCAAAACTATCGGCAAAGAAAGAATAGTTTCAAGAAAAGTATGCGAATTAAATGCTGAAGTTAATGAAATAGACGAGAAATTGTTAAATATTTTTGGACTTACTAACTTGATTAAAAGCAGAGATAATGTGATTAATTCTTTGACTGGCAAATGTGAATATTTAAAAAACAAACAAAAAAATTCATAAAACGCTTGACAATGAATATAATATAGTGTATAATGTAGATACAGATATGATTGACTTGGCGGTCAATCGGCACAATAGCATTCAGTTATGATAAGTTTGGCGACTTATCGGCAATCCTCCATCTTTTAGATGGGGGATTTTTTCGTTTCTAATATTATGTATTACATTGACAAAATCTAAAAAATATGATATAATAAACTCGCTACACATCTTAATATACCCTTACAAGGGGGAATACTATTTTGGTAAAAATGTATTCTCTCTCCCTTTGTTATGGGTAGATGTGTAGCAACATTGAGAGGTACGTTTTTCGTGCGTCTCTCAATGGGACGCACTTTTTGTTTTTGGAAAGGAAATATCTCATGGACGAAATGAATCATCAAAGCCCCGAATATGAATCTCAAGAAACACCACCTAATCCCCCAAATCCTAAACAGCCCTTTCCTACAAAACTAGTTGCAATAATTGCAACTGTTGGCATAGTTGTTATTGTGGGGCTGATAGTATTATTAACTTTAATAAAGCCTTCTGATGATTCAAAAAATTCATGCAATCATCAATGGATTGAAGCTGACTGTTCTTATCCTAAAACCTGCAGAATATGCCAAGAAACAATGGGTACTGCTAAAGGGCATAGCTTTGTTAATGCTACTTGCACAGAGCCTAAAATTTGCCAAAATTGCAACAAGACAGATGGCAAAGCTTTAGGACATACAGAAGTTGTTGATGCATCCGTGGAGCCAACTTGTACTACAAAAGGCTTAACCGAAGGAAAACATTGCAGTGTCTGTAACGAAATCCTTGTACAGCAAACAGAAATCAACAAACTTGGGCACGACTGGGGGAATCCTACATGCACTACACCAAGATCTTGTTGTGCGTGTTTTGAAGTAGATCCTAATAGTGAGCCAATAGGACATTCTTATATGCAAGGAGAATGTATTATTTGCGGAGCAGATGATCCGGATTATATTGCATTAACCCTTACATCTACAAAATATAATATCAGTCTTGAAGATAATAGTGATGTTGCCTATATCACTATGATTGGTGGCGAAACAGTTACATATGATATCGACGATACAAGTGTAGTTCGTTGTGAGTGGGGTGAGTGGGATGGTGATGTCATTCCTCTTACATTTACGCCTGTTTCAAGTGGAAATACAGTTGTTACTGTCTATATCAAAGGTTATGACAAAAGTATCGAAATCAATGTATCGGTAGAAATGCCTGAAACAACATTGACTATTGATGAATTAGGTAAGGAATACAAATATTATCCAACATATGGTTCACTTGCTTATAACGTGAATGTAGTTAATTCCGCAACCTATACTGTAGATACAGGTCATTTAGATTATGATGGTACTGTAACTATGACAGTTGACTTGATTGTCTCTATGACCGAGTATAATACGAGCTATGGGTATATCAACATAGATTATGAATTGTATAACGAAGCTGGCGTTTGCATTGAAACTGGATACGTTTGGGTTGATTTCAAGTATATAGGACGTTCCTACGCTTACAGCATAACATTCTTTGACTTAAAGCCCGGGGATTATACATTGAAATTCTATGATACTTACCAATGATGCATTAGGAGAAGTCATGAATAGCTTTATTACAAGTGAAGGAAAAACCATATATTACAAGGTCGTTGATAATTACTCTGAAAAAGTGAGAGTTGTTGACGGTGTAGAGAGAATAGGTAGGTATATCTATTTTTACAATGATAAAGAGGATTTCATTAAATCGGAAAGAATATATGGAGATTACGATGAAATGCAGAATATTTCTCCTATTTATGCCAAAGAGATTTGTGAAAAGAAATGAGCATATAATGCTCTAAATCTTGGTGTGAATTGGTGCAAATTTGGTGCAAGTGAAACGGCACAAGCACACGGGAAATTCAATATAAGGTACACTCAATTTTGGGTGTGCCTTTTTTTATTTCCACCTTTCATTTTTCTTCCTGGTTTTTGGATTTTGGCTTTTCACCGCACTTTGTCTTTGACCTTGAAATTTTATATTTCGGGGGCAAAAACAGTATAGTATAAAAGTACCAAAAGATTTGGTCTATTAACTATACAGAAAGGGGCAAAGAAAAAGGCAAGGACTTGAAAAAAGGTAGGTGGATAAAAGGGTTTTGATAATTCAATAAGTATCAAAACCTACATTTTTGCGTTATATGAAGAAACGGAGTGAGCATTGACAATTTGAAATGCGAACTACGCTTCTTCATACGCAAACAAGTAGGCGTATGCCTACAACGCAGAAATTAGCAACGCCATCAGCGTTGGCAATTTCATCATCATAGGGGTATCGTTTAGCTACACTTTCGTGCACCCTAAAATGCGAAAAAAGGTGGTCATTTTGTACTTAATAACTTCGACAGAAAGGGGGGCTATAATATGGCACGAAACAAACAGAACTTAAAGCAACAGCTTATCACACGATTAGAAAAGCAACGTGCAATCGGACAGAAAAAGGAAAAGGAGCAACGAGGGGTTGAGAACTACAATAGCGGTAGAGCTGTTAGGGGTATTCATTCATATGCGAGTATGCGAACTTATAAAAGCTCTGTTGCGACATTTGCGGATTGGATGAAAACAGCACACGCTGAAGTCCGAAGCACTAACGATATAACAGAGTCGCACGTGCGTGAGTATATAGAACATCGTGCTGAAACTTGTAGCAATTTCACTTTGTCAAAAGACCTATCCGCTATCAATCGAAGTTTGTTTGGGTGCACCGACAACCGAGATTTCTATAAGCTCTCTGACTTCGGGGATTACAGACGTCGTACTGAAGATATAACAAACAACAGGGGCATACATACAGAGCACCACACCAACCATTACGCACGCAACGAGGCACAGATATTATCACAAGCGTTTGGCTTTAGAAGAAGCTCCCTTGAGGCTGGTAAGTTGACTACCGACAATCTTGTATGGCGTGATGGTCATATTATAGGTTGTTGGACGGTCGAAAAAGGGGGCAAAGAGCATTTAGCGTATTGCCTTTATGATTACAGGGATGCTATTGAAAAGTATGTTGCCGAGCGTGTAGAACGGCTTGGCGAGGGGTGTGCTCTATCGGACGGCATTGATAGTAATTGTGCTGTTCACCAATACCGCTCCTGTTTTGTTAAAGATGTCGTTCGTGAGCTTGCTTACGATTGGAGTCCTTTACACCAGTATAGAGAGCTATTCATAGACGAGCGTAAGCTGGAAAAGGCTCTTTCGCACCCATATTATCAAAATTACACAGGTGCTCATAATTTAGAGCACATAGGTATCGCCAGCCAACTGATCAGTCATAACCGCCTCTCAATAATTTTTCACAACTATTGGCGTTAAACGATATGTTCATATGTTTTATATGTTCCAAAATATCCTATATATCTACAAAACTACTTATATTTTAAGGTTTTTCATATTCTCCTAAGTCCGTGCCCAGTGATTATCATTCCTCACTGGGCTTTGTGTTTTATATGTCCATATGTCCGCGCAAGCGGACAATAAACATATAAACACAAACTAAGCTATGGTTTACTATGCCCTCGAACATAGTTGTCTGTTGGTCAAAGTACAGTTGCACTATAGTAAGGTATGCTTTCTACGCTACAGTTGATGATAAAGCAACTAAGCTATGGTTTACTGTGCCCTCGAACATAGTTGTCTGTTGATTAAAATGCAGTTGCACTATAGTAAGGTATGCTTACCACGCTGTAGTTGATGGTAAAGTAAATACTTTATTTGGAGAATAAAAACATGGCAACATTAAAAGAACCTAAGGTTTGGGTGCTTGAGGAAGATACCTCTAAAGCACCAAAAACGCTATCTATAGGGTTTATTCGTATTACAGAGAATAACATCCTTAACAAACAAGAATTGATTGATAGCGTTGGTGATACTGTTCTAACCTATGATGAACAGTATCTTAAAGACTTTTTCGCCCAATACTCTGATGACAATATTGAGTACGCTTACATATTGCATAAGGACGATAAAAACGAAAAGGGTGAAACCGAACAGCCTCATTATCATATATGTATACGAGGCAAGAATGGAACTACTCTCAAGTTCAATAGGCTCAAGAATGTATTTCCTGTTGGCAAGATTGAGCAGGGGCGTACTTGGGAGTATATGCTGCAATATCTATTGCACAAAAATGCTCCCGAGAAAACGCAACATGAAGTATCGGAAATTGTTACTAATATAGATGGTGGCACTCTTGACTTGTATCTAAAGAGCACTCCGTCTGTCAAGAAAAAGAACAGTTGGGAAAATCGTTTTGATAAACTGAAGGACGATATCCTTGACTTTAAGCTTCTTCAATATCAATTTAACGAACAATTAGCAACGAACAGAGAGTATCGTGAGTTGAAATCTCGTTACGCTAATAAAATCGAACAAGCCTTTGATGCTCAAAAAATTGCTTTGTACGAAAGAGATAAGCATAGCCGTTCCCTTGAGGTCATTTTCCTTGAGGGGTCTGGGGGCAAAGGAAAATCGGGCTTTGCCGTTTCATTCTGCGAGCATATGAAGTGGTCGTATTATATAACATCTGATGAAAACGATCCTATGCAAGATTATGCCTCGCAAAAGTGCCTTATCCTTGATGACTTGAGAGATGATTGCTTCTCTTATTCGTCATTTATGAGGCTTTTAAGTACATACACCGGAACTTCTGTAAAATCTCGCTACAAAAACAAGGCATTTACAGGAGATACGATTATCATTTCATCATACTGTCCTTTATCCGAGTATTACAAGGAAGATGAAAAGAATGGCAAAAAGAAAAAGTATGTTGCCGATGCAAGCTATTACGGTGACGATCCTCTTGTTCAGTTGCATAGGCGTATAAAAACGCTCATTCGTGCTTTTGAAGATGCGTTCTATATATATGACCATAAAAAAGATGGCAAAAATGTGCTCAAAGCAACGATTGTCAATCCTGCTTATCTAATCAAGCCCGAAAAGGAAACAAGCCGTATTTCCGTTGATGATTTAAGTGGTGGGCGTGATATGTTTGCCGAAACGCTTATTGCGAGTGGCAAGATTGATGCCGAGGAATACGAGCTGTTTAAGACGTACATGGCAGAGCGTATGCGTACGCCAAACGATGTGATTTTCAACATCAATGGTGCTCCTGTTACATTTGAGGACTACAAGGCGTACCACAACGCAAAGGAGCTTGCAGGCGGTGAATTGCTTGACTCTGAGGGCAAGCGTATAGAGCTTAAAGATTTTGTCCGAGAGGACAGAATGGTTCCAGCCGTGCCGGAACACGATATTACGATTGACTTTACTGAAGATGATATGAGGGTTACGCAGTATTTTGAGCGTTGTTTGCTCAAAGAGCTTCAAAACAAGGTTGCCGTTCTACAAAAGGCAATAGATATATTAAAAAATGATAAAACAGCATAAAAGAGAGGTATATACCAATGAAAGCTAACTTAATAGAGATAAGAAAAAAAGACTTTGTTTCCCAAGACACCAAAGAAACCATTGAGGGCTATGTTGCCACATTCCTTGTGCCATCGTACAAGCCCGATTATCCGCCAAGCCTCGTATCGTTTTACTTGTCAGCGGAACACTATTTAACCTATCTGCTCTTGCGTAAGCTCGATGTAGACAAGATCAATCCTGTGTATTGCAATCTACAGGGTATTGCGATGGTTGACATAGGATATGATTATAATAAGGAGAAGACTTGGCAAAAGCTAAAATACGTGCGTTGAAATGAAAGGACTACAATGGAATAAAATATTTGTTTTAGCGTACTTTTAATTGATAATTGCATTATCTACCTTATATAATAATATAAAGTTGCGAAAGCAATTTGAGTAAGGTGTAGAAAAATGTCAGTCTTTCAAATTTTTATTCCTTTCTTTTCCTTTCTTTTTATTTTCCAAAGGGCAACCCTGCCTCCGTAATGGAGGCAGGGCTGTTTTTTTATGAGTTTTTCATTTTCCTTATCATCCGAATATATATGCACTATAATAACAATACAATCCCTTTTGCCGTAGCTGTTAGTTACTGTTGTAAAAAATGAGCGACTATAACTTAATGAAGGAAATTTTCATTTTTTCTGTTCATAGTGAAAAAACGGCACTACAATATTTATGTAAGTGTTAAATGAAGGTGGATATTTATACAATATATTATAAATATTACGCATATATATGCGTGGTTAGAAAGGGTGTGCATTATGCAAGGCAAGAACAATACGAATGGCAAAGAACAGCACGAGAGTTGCGATGTCGGTACTTACATTATAGTGCTTGTCTCGCAAAATCTCAAGACAATGAAAGGATAACAGAACTATGAAAATCTTTATTACTAATTTGGGTAGGTACAATGAGGGTTATCTCGTTGGAAAATGGGTAAAGCTCCCTGTCTGCGAAGATGTGCTTGACAAGGTGCTTAAGGAAATCGGTATCGACGAGTATTACGAAGAATACTTCATTACCGACTATGAAAACGAAATCATTGGCATAGGTGATGTGATTTCCGAGTATTCAAGCGTGCAAGCATTAAATGAGCTGGCACAACGCCTTGAGGACTTGTCGGATGATGAGGCTGACAAGCTGGGGGCGGTGCTTGAATATGAGGCTTGCAGAAGCGTGTCAGAGGTGTTAGAGCTTTTGGACAGGTTGGACGAGTTTGATTTAATCACCGATGTTACCGATGATGAGGAACTTGGTTATTACTACGCAAAGGAATACTGCAGTATTGATTTACCCGAAAGCATTCGCCCTTATTTTTGCTATGAAGCGTATGGGCGTGACATAAGACTTGGGAGCAGTTGCCTTTATACATCTTACGGCTTCTTGCTCGACAATCGCTAAAACAATGATGCATAGCAAACAGGCGTTGTTCTGTTTGTTATGCATCGGCAAACCTATGGAAAATAAAATAAAAATCCCTAATGGGTAGAAAGGCTGTAAATCAAATATGAATTATCAGTATCACAAAAACAAAGCTTTAAGCAATTATCCCGATGTGCTAACAGTTGATGCGTTAAGTGCAATTTTGCAAGTGTCAAGAACTACTTGTTATTCTTTGATAAGAAACAAGGAAATCAGAAGTATTCGAATCGGAAACCAAATCAGAATTCCAAAAGTGTATTTATTTGATTATTTATTTAGAAAGGAGCCAATGGCGGTATGAGAGGTTCTGTACAAGAAAAAAACAACAAATTGTATGTAGTGCTTTCCTACAAAACGGAAGAGGGAAAGCATAAAACCAAGTGGGTGGGTACTGGATTGAAGGCAAAAGGAAATAAGAGAGAGGCTGAAGATATGATACCCGACATCATTAAGCGGTATATTGGATTAGAATATAATCCCAATAAGCATCTTTTCTTAGATGAAGTTTACAGATGGCTGAAAAGACAATATGGAAAAGTACGCCAAAGCACCTATGAGGCATATTCGGTTTGTATTAATGCACATATAAAACCATATTTTGAAAATATGGGCTTAGACATTGAAGACTTAACGAAACAGCATCTAATAGATTACTATGAATTCAAGTTCACAAAAGGACGTGCGGATGGTAGAGGCGGATTAGATTCTCAAACAATCAAGAAGCACGCCGCTATTTTCAGAGCAGTTCTAAATGATGCTTTACTTAGGGATTATATCAATCAAAATGTTGCTGATATAGTTCCAATTCCTAAAAGAACGTCAAGTAATTCTGTGGCTAAAGAGATCGACCTTGATGAAGCTAACAAAATAATTGAGGTGTTTGATAACAATGACCTACAGCCGTTAGTCAAGCTGACATTGATGTATGGATTAAGACGCTCAGAAATCCTTGGATTAAAATGGTCAGCGATAGATTTCAAGAAAAATACTATAGTTGTTGATCATACCATTGTAAAATATACAAGCATTATGGCGGTAGATAATACCAAAACCAATGCAAGTTCTACCACGCTCCCTTTGATTGATGATGCAAGAGAACTTCTGCTTGAAGTTAAAGCAAAGCAAGAAGAATATAGAGAACTATTCGGCAAAGATTACTACGAAAGCGATTACGTATTTACGAAGTCCGATGGAAGTCTTTATAGACCTGATTCGCTTACAAGAACCTTTCAGAGAGTCTTAAAGAAGAAAGGATATGAGCATATCAGATTCCACGATTTGCGACACGCCACAGCTTCAATTCTATATGCAAATAAATGGAGACCGATGGAAATGCAAAAGTGGATGCGACACAGCAAAATAAAAACAACCTTGGATATTTACACGCATCTCAAAAACAGACAAGTTGTAGAGGCTTCTGAATCATTGAACGGATTGTTTTCTAAAACATCTAAATAAGCAAAAATGCTTTGGGGCAATTCATACTCCAAAGCATTTTTTGTAGGGCAGGCAAGTTAAAAGCATCTAAAAAGTTTAAAGGAAAAAGGATTATTGAAAATCATTTTTTAGAAATTTTTAGAAAATCGCCAAAATTATATGCAGATAAAATAAGAAAAAGCCTCGAAAACTCAATGTTTTCAAGGCTTTTCTGGTCTGAGTGACAAGACTTGAACTTGCGGCCTCTACCACCCCAACCGAACTTTTGGCAAATTAAGGTAAAAAATACGCACATTTGGCATTATTCTGTAAACCCTAGTTTACAATATGCACATCTAGCGTTAAATTTTACGCATAGCACAACTCCAACTGTGGTCAAAAAAGTGGTCGTTTTTCACTTTCGAAATTACTAGAAGTGGTCAAAGTGGTCACAAGTAATTTCTCGAGTTCAAAACAACCACGAGAGCTATATATCTATGAGAAAATCATTGCCTAAACGCATAGAATTATACCTATAAATCGTTTGTCACATTGTAACTCTTTCAAGCGAAAATTGCAAGTCTTTTTAGAAAAATTCTTTCAGAAAAATTGAGAGGAATTTTCGAAGAATTATTATACCTAAAACAAATATAACCGATGGGTGATTACAAGCTCATCGGTTTTTTTGTTGCAAGAAGAAAATAACAAAAAAACATTTATAAGTCCGGTTTAACGTACACTAAGTATTTTATAATAATCTCAACAAAAAGAAAGAGGTTTTGTAAAATGTTTTACTACAACAAAAAAAGTAAAGTAAAAGTCGTTCATACTGACATGTGTTTTCACGTTTCTGATGATCGCCATAAAGACATCGGTTATTTCGAATCACTTCACGAAGCATATGATCAAGGTTATCGTCTATGCAAACACTGCAATCCTATGCAAAAGCAGTACCAGGCAGAGCGCGATGCAATTCTGCAAATGAGTGCTAAGAAGGGGCTGTCAGTATATTCAGGCAATCGTTACATATCTATCACTTCATTGGCTAGTAAATGGAAAATCACATTGGATAGTGAGAAGAGAATGATTTTATATCATAAAAATGAATTTGAGACTCCCAATGATTCTATGAGTCAAGTACTCGGTTATCATTTGCAGGGCGATGTCAAGCAGACTAGTATTGTTTCATATTTGAATTATATTATAGAGCATGATTACTTTAGGATGATGCATCCAGTTAACATACCAAAGAAGAAAAAGGAGTCTCCTCCCCCTAGAAAAGGTACTAGGCGGTATAAAAGTGCGCAGAGAAGAAATGAGAAGAACCAGAGGAAACAGGCAATCAAAAACGTTTTGAATTTGATAGACTCATTGAGATCGCCAACAGTTTCTCATAGCCTAGCTTATTGATCATTAAGAGGTTTCGCTTGCGAAGCCTCTTTTTGCTCTGAAAAAACATCATGCCTAAAACAAAGAATAACCTCTCCAAAAACACTGAATTATTTTTCACTGAAAATTAATTCAGTAAAAAGCATAGTTTGTTATTGAAGAATGTCAAATGTCGCTGTTTGGGTACAACAGAGGGGTTTACACGCGCCAAATTATGTGATATAATTTATACTGTATAATTATATGGAGGTATCCAAGTATGGATAATCGCGTAGCATCTAAGATTGTTTTACTGAAAATATGGGAAATACTCAACCAGGAGACAGACGAAGATAACCCAATGCAGTCGACTGTTTTGCTGAAAAAGTTGGACGATATGAACATCCCCTGCGACAGAAGAACTCTCTATAAGTACATAGACGTGTTAAATGAATGGGGATACGAAATTAAAGCCAATCGTTCAAAGAATAACGAGTATTGGGTTGTTGATAGACGATTCGATATGCCAGAGCTTCATATAATGCTTGATGCTGTACAAGCAGCTTCTTTTATACCGGAAGATAAAACTGCCGAATTAGTGAAGAAGATAGCATCACTTGCTGGCAGTAGAAAAGGTGAAGTTCTAAAAAGCAACATCGTAGCATTTAATACGACAAAGAACACAAACGAATCCATATATTACTCGGTAAACGAAATAGTCATGGCGATTCGAAAGAAGAAGCAGATAATCTTCTACTATTTTGATTACGACTGCAACCATAATCGTGTGTATAGGCGTGACCATCATCATTATAAGGCCAACCCGTGTGCAACTATCTTTTCAGAAGGGCATTATTACCTTCTTTCGTATGATAGTAGATTTGATAAGATATCGCATTATCGAATTGACCGAATGGAAGGGGTGCAAATTCTTGAAGATGATGTTGTGCTTCCAGAAGATAAGTCAGTGCTTAACATAGGAAAGCACAAGCGTTCTTTATTCGGTATGTTCTCTGGAGAAACAGAAAAAGTTTCGATAGAGATACATGAGACGCTAATTGATGTCGTATTTGATTTGTTTGGTGAAAAGACTAAAATTAGAAAGCTTGATAACGAATATGTTAGATTCACAGCAGATGTACAGGTTAGTCCGATATTCTTTGGATGGTGTTGTTCTTTTGGAAACAAGTTGAGATTAGTATCACCTCAAAACATCCAGGAACAGCTGAAAGACTACATTATTTCATTGACTAGTAATTATACGGAGGATAAGTAAAATGAAGAGAGAAACGCTTAGAGAGATACTTGCCTTGAGCAGAGACGAGAAAAGTGCAGCACAAGTTATTGAGATGATACAGAACTACGAGAACAAGTATGAAGATGGTACAGACGGAACTACTATAAAACTTCGGGTATTCAAAGACAAAGAGGGGAATGTAATAACTGAAGTTTGTGATTTGATTGAGTATAGAGATATTACAAAAATGTCCCTTGAGGAACTGAGAGAGTATTACTCCGAATTGGAAGAAGAGCACGATGAACTCCAGGGAGAAGAACCGGATGACGAAGATTCTGATGAATATGAAGATTGGGAAGACCGAGTTAGCGAACTAGAAGATGAACTCGATGAAGTATATACTCTGATTGCCAATCTTGAGGGAAACGAAGGATGAGCGATACCCCTAAAACGTTATCTGATTACGAAAAGGGAATGCTTGTTATGAGTTATCTAAAAGAACAAAAAGCTGAATCAACGATTATTCTTGATGCAATATGTGATGAAAATTTGGGAAAAAGCTATGATTTGATAACACGCAAACCTACAATCGACAAGGAAACTTTTATTAAAACACTAAGTATAGAAGAAAACTAGAAAGGAGAGAAATGCAAATATTATTTGATGTATTGTCTGTAATGTGGCAGTTTATTTGGGGTATAATTTGTTGCTTTGGAAGAATCATATGGGAAAACCTTCCTCAACTGCTTGAGCTGAAAAAGATTATGGGATACTTTACACCAGTGGGAATGATAGCTCTATATATTGGACTCCCCACTATAATTGTATCTCTGGCAATAAAGTTCATTAAGCAAAGATTGTTTGGATAATGAATCTAAAATTCATTTTCGCAAACATTTTTCATAAAAAGCAGAATAAAAAGCTCGTGTTTCTATTGTAAAACATATTATAATATGTTATAATAGTTACATTAGAAACACGGAGGTGTACTATGGCGGTTTGTTATAACAAGTTATGGAAATTACTCATTGACAGGAAAATGAAGAAGAAAGACTTGCTCGAGTTATCTGGTATTAGTCGTGCAACGATGGCTAAGCTTGGCAAGGATGAGAACGTTAACACGGAATCTCTTGTCAAGATATGTTCTGCGCTTAATGTCGATATCGGTGACATAGTCGAAGTAATACCAGAGGAATAAGGAGAAGAAACGATGTTAGGAGCAATTATTGGGGATATTGTTGGCTCTCGTTTTGAGTGGCACAACAATAGAAGCAAGTCGTTTGATTTTTTGACATACAAGTGCTTTTTCACTGATGACTCAATAATGTCATTGGCGATTGCTAAGGCGATATTAGATTGCAATGGAGATTATTCAAAACTTGCAGAAAATGCTATCAAAAATATGCAAGAAATAGGAAGACCGTATCCTAATTCCGGTTTTGGTGGTATGTTCTACGAGTGGATTTATTCAGACGAACCCAAGCCGTATAATAGCTATGGAAATGGCGCGGCAATGAGGGTTAGTGCGTGTGGATTCGCGGCTAATACTTTAGAAGAAGCGAAGCAGTTGTCATATGAAGTAACAAAGGTAACACACGGTCATCCGGAGGGCATCAAAGGAGCAGAAGCAACAGCTGTTGCGATTTTCTTGGCTAGGCAAGGGTACAGTATTCTTGAGATAAGAGATTACATTGATGCACATTATTATAAGATGAATTTCACTCTTGATGGCATTAGAGATACATATCAATTTAACGAAACATGCCAGGAAACAGTGCCTCAAGCAATTATGGCTTTTCTGGAATCCACAGATTTTGAAGATGCCATTAGAAACGCTATTTCAATTGGTGGTGATAGTGATACCATTGCAGCTATTACTGGTGGAATAGCAGAGGCATACTATGGAATACCTACCGAAATAAGAAAGCATGCACTTACTTTCCTAGATGAAAGATTGATGAAAATACTTGTTGATTTTGAAAATGTGTATGCACCCTTGATGGAGAAGAAGGTTCGTGGTGTTAGAACCACTGCCACCACCACAAGAACAAAAAACAAAGTAACGACCGGAGAACGATCTGAAATGATAGAATCAGCAGTAAAAATAGCGGACACCGATTTAGCAGAAACAACGGTTGAATCTGAAGAAACAACAAGCCAAAAGTTGTTTTTACACCTATTTGAAGCGTGTAACATTCTTCGTGGCCCAATAAATCAGGATGAATTTAAAACATACGTCATCCCGATCTTATTCTTTAAGCGAATTTCTGATATATATGATGAAGAAACTTTGCTTGCACAAGAGCAGTATGGCGATGATGTGGTTGACTTCGATGAAGACGAAATCCACAAGTTCATGATTCCAGATGGATGTCATTGGAGTGACGTGCATGAGAAAAGCGAAAATGTCGGAGTTGCGATTGTAAATGCAATGACCGGTATTGAACGAGCAAATCCCGATACGCTTTCGGGTCTTTTCAGCAGTTTTGATGATGCAAACTGGACGGATAAAACAAAGCTCTCTGACGATAGACTGAAACGCTTGGTTGAGCATATGCATAGCCTTAAGGTCGGCAACATGAATTATTCAGCGGATGTAATGGGCGATGCTTATGAGTTCTTAATAAAGAAATTTGCAGATTTGTCAAAGAAAAATGCGGGTGAATTCTATACACCTAGATCTGTAGTTTCTCTTCTAGTAAAGATACTTGCACCCAAGCCTGGTGAAACGGTATATGACCCTGCGTGTGGTACTGGTGGTATGCTTATAGAAGCGATTCGTTATATGAACGATGATAGAGCTACTTATGGCAGAATATATGGTCAAGAGAAAAACCTTGCAACATCTGCTATTGCCAGAATGAATCTATTCCTTCACGGAGCACAAGACTTCAAGGTAACGCAGGGAGACACACTGCGTGCACCTAACTATTTATATCGAGGCGAGTTGCAAACATTTGACTGTGTAATTGCGAATCCTCCGTTCTCGTTAAAGAATTGGGGTGCAGACGCTTTTAGTTCTGATGTATATGGAAGAAACATGTGGGGAACACCCAGTGATTCTAATGCAGATTTTGCATGGCTACAGCACATGGTAAAATCTATGGATCGACACAATGGTAGATGTACCGTTATTCTTCCACAAGGAGTTTTGTTCCATGGAGGCAAGGAAGGCGAAATTAGACAGAAGCTTATTGAATCCGATAAATTGGAGGCAGTAATTACTTTTGTTGGTGGATTGTTCTATGGAGCTGGTGTTTCAGCTTGTGCTCTTTGCTTGAATAACAATAAACCTGCCTCACACAAAGGTAAAGTGCTCTTGATAGACGGATCTACGCTTTACACAGCACAGCGTGCTCAAAACATTATGACAGCTGATAATGTAGCTGATGTATATCATCTTTATTGTAATTATGAAGATGTTGTAGATTTGGCAAAGGTAGTTACTATTGAGGAAATTGCAGCAAAGGACTATACTCTTTCAGTAAATACTTATATCGAAAAAACACAACAAGAATCAGTAGATCCTGCTGTTGTGAGACAAAAATATTTTGATGCTGTACAAGAGGTAAGAGCAGCCGAAGAACACTTGAAGGAATTATTAAAAAAGGAGGGCTTGCTCAATGAGTAATCGTATAACTATAGAGGAATTAAAGTCGTACTTGTGGAATTCTGCAGTGCTTTTACGCAGTAACATTGATGCAGGTGCGTACAAGCAGTATATTTTCCCATTGCTCTTCTTTAAGCGAATTTGCGATGTTTATGATGAAGAAACGGCAACCGCTGTAGAAAAATATGGTGACGATGTTGATTTATTTGACGAGGAAGAACTACATACATTCGTTGTTCCAAAGGGGCATCATTGGAATGATGTACGCGTAGTACCAGAAAACGTAGGAATAGCAATCGTAAACGCGTTCCATGCAATAGAATCAGCCAACCTTGAGCAATTACATGGTGTATTCGGTGATGGTGCGTGGACAAACAAAAATCGTTTGCCGGACGCGCTTCTCAAAAATTTAATTGAGCATTTTAGTACGAAGGTATTATCCATAGCAAATTGCCCGGAAGATGAACTTGGACAAGGATATGAGTATTTGATCAAAAAGTTCGCTGACGATAGTGGTCATACAGCGCAAGAATTCTATACCAACAGAACTGTCGTACACCTTATGACCGAAATGTTGCAGCCTCAGCCAGGTGAGTCAATCTACGACCCTACGTGCGGTAGCGCGGGAATGCTTATATCTTGCATTGCATATTTGAAAGCTAATAATAAAGAATGGCGTAATGTAAAGGTTTATGGACAAGAAATAAATCAGCTGACATCTGCTATTGGACGAATGAATTTGTTCCTTCACGGTGTTAAGGACTTCCACATCGTCAACGATGATACCTTAAGAACTCCAGCTTTCATTGAAGAGGGAGAACTCCAAAAATTCGATTTGGTGTTGGCAAATCCTCCTTATTCGATTAAACAATGGGATAGAGCAGCGTTTGAGTCGGATAAATATGGACGAAATTTCTTAGGGACTCCTCCTCAAGGTAGAGCAGATTATGCTTTCTTCCAACATATTTTGGCGAGTTTGAAACCTAACTCAGGTAGATGCGCAATACTTTTCCCTCATGGAATTCTGTTCCGTAATGAAGAGAAAGAGATGCGTAAGAAACTAATACAAAGTGATATGGTGGAATGCGTCATAGGACTCGGCCCCAACTTGTTCTTTAATGCACCGATGGAAGCTTGTATTGTTATTTGTCGTACAAGAAAAGAACCAAAACGTTGCGGAAAGATTTTATTTATAAATGCAGTTAAAGAGGTAACGCGTAAAAACGCACAGAGTTATCTAGAGGAAGCACATATAGCGCATATTGCGTCTGCATATAAAAATTATGTAGATGAGGAAAATTACGCAAGAGTAGTAAGCTATGATGAAATTGAAGCAACCGATTTCTCTCTGAATATAGCACTCTATGTTCGAGACGGAGTTATTGTTGATCCGGTTCTTTCGGTTGAAGAATGTGTAGATGACTGGATTTCTCAGAGCGAGACTCTTAGAGAGCATACTGACTCGTTGATTTCAATGCTAACACAGGAGGATGAATAAATGGCAAGAGTTAAACTCGGTGATGTTGCCCGCGAATACAAAGCAACAGTGAAAAAGAGTGACGGACTCCCTGTTGTTGGTTTGGAACATTTAACTCCAGGCGAAATTACACTTTCGCATTGGGATGTTGATACAGAAAACACATTTACTAAGGGATTCAAAAAAGGTCATATGCTTTTTGGCCGTCGCAGAGCATATCTCAAAAAAGCAGCTCAAGCTCCTTTTGATGGTATATGTTCGGGAGATATCACAGTTATAGAAGCAATTCCAGAAAAGATTAATCCAGAACTGTTGCCATTCATCATTCAAAATGATATGTTATTCGATTACGCAGTTGGTAATTCAGCAGGTTCGCTTTCACCGCGTGTAAAGTGGGAGAGTTTGAAAGATTATGAATTTGAACTGCCCGAATTGAATAAGCAAGAAGCGCTAGTTGAGCTTTTAAAAGCAGCAAATTGTGCAAAAGATGCGTATAAAAAGCAACTTGTTGCTACCGATGAACTAGTGAAATCGCAATTTATCGAGCAGATAATAAACGACGAATCTATACCTAAAGTTGAACTGGGCGAAATTTTCGATATTTCCTCTGGAGGTACACCCACTCGTAGCAAGAGTGAGTATTGGGATCATGGAACTATCCCGTGGGTGAAGATTTCCGACATGAAATCCATGTACCTGGATGTAACAGAAGAAAAAATAACAGCGTTAGGCGTATCAAATTCATCAACAAAGCTATATAGAAAAGGGACATTTTTACTGTCAATATTTGCTACACTTGGCGAAGTTAGCATACTAAATATAGATGCAACAACCAACCAAGCTATTGCAGGATTAGAGCCGAAATGCGATGTTGATATCGAGTATACATATATTGCATTAACGCAGCTGAAGGAAACGATTCTCAAAATAGGTAGAGGTGCTGCTCAAAACAATATAAATCTCTCAATATTGAGAAAACTCACTATTCCGATGCCAGATTCAAGAACACGAAAAAGATTTTCGGAGTTTGTCAAGCAGAGCGATAAATCAAAATTTGAACTACTTGAAGCGATTTCTCGGATCGATAAGCTCATTAAATCCTTGATTCAACAAGAAAACGAATAAAAATCATGGCGTAGGATGTTGGTAAAAAGGAGAAAAACCAACATGACACGACAAATTATTGAAAAAATTGAAAAAAAGATGTTTATGCATCTTGATGACGTACAAAAAGAGATCCTTCACAACACGCTTGTACAATGTATGCTTGAAGAAACAACAGAGAGTTGTGAAAATGATACACAGAGCTATTTGAAAATTTTTCTAGCAGCTAAGCGTGTTGAAGGATGCTCGGAAAAAACGATACGTTATTATGACTCTACTATACGAAATGTCCTTACGGCTATAGGAAAAGAGGTAAAATTCGTTACAACGGATGATTTGCGCGTTTATCTAGACGAATATCAAAAGCGTAGCAATGCCAGCAAAGTCACAATAGATAACATTCGACGTATACTATCTAGCTTTTTTGCCTGGCTAGAGGATGAAGATTACATTGTAAAAAGTCCGGTGAGACGAATACATAAGGTGAAAACTTGTAAAACCGTTAAGGAAACATACTCGGACGAGGCTCTGGAGTTGATGCGCGATCATTCTGAGGGAATAAGAGACCTTGCAATTATAGATATGTTGGCATCTACGGGTATTCGTGTTGGGGAACTAGTAAAACTCAACCGTAGTGATGTTGATTTTGAAAATCGTGAGTGTATCGTATTAGGTAAAGGCAATAAGCAAAGACGTGTGTATTTTGATGCAAGAACAAAAATACATCTACAGAATTATTTGCGTGGTCGTAGTGATGATAATGAAGCATTATTTGTTTCACTACAAAATCCGTTTAATAGACTCTTAATTAGTGGCGTAGAGATAAGGCTGCGAGAATTAGGCAAAAAATTAGAGTTAACCAAAGTGCATCCGCACAAATTCCGCAGGACATTAGCAACCATGGCAATTGATAAAGGAATGCCCATTGAGCAAGTGCAACAGCTTCTGGGGCATCAAAGTGTCGATACAACACTTCAATATGCAATGGTCAACCAGAACAACGTTAAACTATCTCATCACCGATATATCGGATAAACGAGTCGCAATTTATCGGGCAAATAATAGCGATTGGAGGTGCGGTTTATGCCTAAATTTAGATTTACTGAAATTGCTATTAACAGCACCGAAAAGAAGAAACCGGTAGAAGCGGATAAAGAAACATATATTGGCCTAGAGCATCTTGATACAGGAACGTTGACCGTATCTCGTTGGGGATCGGATGTTGCACCTATTGGCGAAAAACTTGTCATGAAAAAGGGAGATGTGTTGTTTGGTAAAAGAAGAGCATATCAAAAGAAGGTGGGCATAGCTCCTTTCGATGGTATTTTTTCTGCTCATGGCATGGTGTTGCGTCCACGGGAAAATGTAATAACAAAAGAGTATTTTCCGTTATTTATCAGTTCGGATTACTTCTTAAACGAGGCGATTCGTATATCAGTTGGATCGTTGTCTCCAACGGTTAACTGGAAAGATCTTAAAGATTTGGAATTTACTATTCCAACAATAGAAGAACAGCGTCGCATCACACCGTTGATTTGGGCTGCCATCGAAGCCAAAAACGCATATAAAGCTTTGCTTTCTCGCACGGATGAGTTGGTAAAATCGCAATTTATCGAGATGTTCTCGGGTGAAAGAAAACAGTTAAAACTCGGAGAATGTGCGATTATCGAAAAAGGTACTACAATCACAAGAGATAATGTAATTGAAGGAGATGTACCTGTCGTAGCTGCAGGAATCGAACCCAGTTGTTATCATAATCAGAGTAATAGACCAGCTGGAGCTATCACGATTAGTGCTTCTGGTGCAAATGCAGGATATGTAAATTATTGGGATATTCCCATATTTGCTTCCGATTGTAATACAGTTTTTCCCAAAAACACGGAAGTAGATAGCATTTTTCTATATTGCAGGCTGAAGGTCATGCAAGACGAAATATTTGCTATGCAGCGTGGATCAGGACAGCCACATGTCTATGCTAAAGATTTAGCGCAAATTATGATACCAATACCAGAATTAGAATCGCAGAGACGATTTGCAGCGTTTGTAGAACTGAGCGATAAATCAAAATTTGTCGTTTCAAATCGCAATTTATCGAGATGATTTCAATGGCCGAACATGAAGAATTTTTGCTCGGAGATTTAGAGGATAGCGGACGCATAACCCTTGGTAGAGGACAAGTCATCAGCAAAACAGAAATGATGGATAACCCAGGCGATTACCCTGTCTACTCCAGTTCTGCTACGAATAACGGAGAAATAGGAAGATATAGTCAATATATGTTCGACGATGAAAAAATCACGTGGAGCATAGATGGTGGAGGCAAATTTTTCTATCGTGCGCCGCACAAATACTCAGTAACCAATGTTTGTGGATGGTTGAAGGTGAATGATACTGGAATATTAACAAGATACCTATATCATGCTTTAATGAACGAATGGGATAAAAAGGTTTATGACTATTTGCATAAGGCACACCCATCTGTTATAAGGAAAGAATACTCTATTTCCATACCAGATGTTGCCATTCAAAAACAGTTTATCGCATTTGTCGAGCAGAGCGATAAATCAAAATTATTTGGTGCTATGCACCGTATACAACACATAACAGGAGGCTACACATGTTTAGTGAAGCAGATTTAGAACAAATGGTGTATGAAACCATTGAGAAAAACGGTTGGAAATACATACCTGCCGAACAGCTACCTAGATTGTATTCGGACGTTCTGGTAGAACCAATGGTAAAATCGGCACTTATTCGTTTGAACCCGGAAATAGCAGAAGATCCGAGCAGAGCAGATGAAGTTATTTATAAATTACGTTCTCTTATTTTGTCTGTACAGCCACATAACCTCGTTACACAAAACGAGGCTTTTAAGCAGCTCATTTTCGAAAAGAACTCATTCCCGTTCGGCAAGGATGGAAGAATGACACCTATTCGTTTCTTCGGTACAAGAACGAAAGAAGATCTCGCTTTGAATGAATATGTGGTAACTAATCAATGGGTATTCCCAAAAGCAGAAGGTGGAAAACGACTTGATATCGTTATGCTTATCAATGGTTTCCCGATTGCTATTGGTGAGTTGAAAACTCCTGTTAGAGACGCAATTTCATGGGTAGATGGTGCTGGCGATATTCACGCATATGAGAAGAGTATCCCTCAAATGTTCGTAACGAATATATTTAACTTCGCATCCGAAGGAAAGATGTTCCGTTACGGCTCTATAAACGCCCCCATTTCTGTATGGGGCCCATGGCATACTCCCGAAAACAAATCCGAGGGAACACTTGCTGATGTGCAGAGAAGCCTTAAAGCAATGATGAAACCGGAAATAATTATGGATATTTTCCAGTTCTTCACCATGTTTGCTACGGATAAAAAATACAGAAAATATAAGATTATTTGTCGCTATCAGCAGTATGAAGGCGCAAATATGATTGTTGAACGAGTTAAGGCTGGAAAGCCTAAAAAAGGTTTGATTTGGCACTTCCAAGGAAGTGGAAAATCATTGCTGATGGTTTTTGCAGCTCAGAAGCTCCGAATGACACCAGAATTGAAGAATCCTACTGTTGTCATCGTTGACGATAGAATAGACCTTGAAACTCAGATTACTGCAACATTTAATGCGTCTGATATACCAGGCCTTGCGAGTGCAAAATCGAAAGAAGAGCTTATTTCCTTCTTTAAGGGAGATATGCGTAAAATTCTAATCACCACTATATTCAAGTTCGGTGAAGTTGATGGAATGCTTAATCCTCGTGATAACATCATTCTCATGGTTGACGAGGCACACAGAACTCAAGAAGGAAACCTTGGAGATAAGATGAGACAAGCGCTTCCTAATGCGTTCTTCTTCGGATTGACAGGAACACCTATCAACAAGCTGGATAAGAATACGTTCTTTACATTCGGTGCAACCGAAGATACTTCCGGTTATATGAGCCGTTATTCCTTCGCTGATTCTATCCGTGACGGTGCAACTCTTCCTTTGATTTTTGA
Organism: Eubacteriales bacterium; assembly: GCA_045635225.1. Classification (GTDB taxonomy): domain Bacteria; phylum Bacillota; class Clostridia; order Oscillospirales; family CAG-272; genus UBA1740. Next base: position 132,818 of record JAZRBV010000060.1, on the reverse strand, counting down.
GCCTGTACCCGTCGATCTTCATGTAAATCAAGATGTTATTAACGAGGCGTTTGACGAGTTAACACGCAACGCAGGTCTCACACGTGAAGAGAAATCTGATTTGGCTCGTAGAGTTCGTATGGAAGCAATCATGAAATCTCCCGAGCGTATCCGCAAGGTATGTGAGCATATTGCAAACCACTTCTTAACCAAAATCGATCCTAATGGATTCAAAGGACAAGTTGTGTGCTATGACCGCGAATGTTGTGTATTATATAAGCAAGAACTCGATAAGCTCTTGGGTGAGTATGCAACTACCATAGTTATGGATACAAACAACGACAAAGAAGATCGTTATAAGCAGTGGAGACGAGATCGTGACGAAGAAGCGAAACTTTTGGATTGCTTCAGAGATCCGCGTCATCCTTTGAAGATAGTAATCGTTACTTCTAAGTTGCTTACTGGATTTGATGCTCCCATTTTACAGGCGATGTATCTTGATAAACCCATGAAGGATCATACGCTTTTACAAGCTATTTGTCGTACTAACCGCGTATATGGTCAAGACAAGTCAAGTGGTTTAATAGTAGATTATATTGGTATTTTCGATGATGTTGCTAATGCGCTCGACTTCGATGAGAAGAGTGTGCAAACCGTTATTACCAATATTGAGCAAGTAAAGAATGAATTGCCTTCATTGGTAGCTAAGTGCCTTGGTCATTTCCCAGGTGTAGACAGAACAGTTGATGGTTGGGAAGGACTTATGGCAGCTCAAGATTGTCTTCCTACGGATAAAGAAAAAGACGCTTTTGGTGCAGATTATAGAGTTCTTAACAGAGTTTGGAATGCATTGTCTCCCGATGGATGTCTTGCTCCTTTCCGCTATGATTACAAGTGGTTATCAAAAGTTTATGAATCCATTAAGCCTGTCGATGGTCGCGGTGGATTAATATGGGCGTCTTTAGGAGCAAAAACTCTTGAGTTGGTGCATGAGAATATTTCTGTCGAGGATGTAAAAGAAACACCCGAAGAGGAAATCTTAGCGCTCGATGCTGATTTGATTGAGGAATTCATCGAAGGCAACACCGATGCGAAGAAAAAAGCTAGGAAAGTTGAAATAGATTTAGTTGCCAGAATTCTTGGCCATAATGATGATCCACGATTCATCGAGCTTGGAAAAAGACTTGAAGAGTTGCGAGAAAAACATGCGCAAGGATTAGTAACGAGTATTGAGTTCCTTAAACATTTGCTCGAACTAGCTCATGATGCAGCTCAAGCGGAAAAAGAAGTTGTTCCAATGGAAGAGGTGGATAAGGGTAAAGCAGCTCTAACTGAGTTGTTCCACTCTGTTAAGAATTCGCATACTCCTGTCATCGTTGAGCGAATTGTAACAGATATCGATGATATTGTAAGACTTGTTCGTTTCGATGGATGGCAAGATACAACCGCAGGTCGTAGAGAAGTAAAGAAAGCTCTTCGAAGCATTGTAATGGTAAAATATAAGATTAAAGATAAGGAATTGTTCGATAAAGCTTACGGATATATTGAGCAGTACTATTGATTGAATTAGAGGTGTCGAGAATGCAAATAGGTTGGATTGACTTTTCAAAGAGTGAAAGAAGTAAAGTTTTGAATGTATTGGACTTGCTCTCGGAAGCAGGTACTTTGGACGAGCTTGGAATAGCTCCCATTCGAGACGGATACGCTAACCTTTTCTTTCCTGGCACCTCTACGATCCAGACTAAAGCAAAATACTTTTTCTGTGTTCCTTATGCATTAAAAGACTTAGAGAGAAGCGGCGAAACTAATCCCAATCGTATGTTCAAAGCGTTGTCAGCAGTAGAAGAAAGTTGTGGAAAAAAACTCTTTCATGATAACCCGAAGTCTGATGGTATTATTGGCAGACGTGCATTGGTTACTGGATCGTGGGTAAAACGCGCACCTTCTGATATCTACTGGGCAGGTATTAGGCGCTTAGGGATATTCGTAGGTGGAAACTTGTCTTTGTCCGAGTATATTCGTTTTGTTAGTGCTAGTAACAACCAAAAGGGAACACTCAAGAATCTTGGAAACAGAAATGACAATTCGGAAGAAAACGAGCGTGATGATATCGATGCTGGGCAGGATCGATACAAGAAGATGTGGAATTTACCAACTTATACATCGGATTGGATGGACAAGCTTACCATCGAATTGACAGTAGAAGAAGCTGATTTTCTCAAAAAGCAGATTGTTGATAACTGCAAAGGAACGATGTTTGCTCACATAATGAAAGAGCACATGGATGATATTGTTAACGTTGAAAGTTTTGAGGAGCTTAACAATACTTTTATATCAATGTTCCCAGAAGAGATTCAAACCGATTATTATCATGCAGTCTCTTTTTCTGAATTTGTTTATGCACTTAGAGTAGTGTATAACATCATAGTATCTAATGGAGAGAATGAAGAAGCCAACGCAGAGTGGCGCAAGCTAGAACCCGTGTTAAATGATATCGCGGAAATAGATATCGATGCTATTTACCACAGACTTGATATTGTTAACCCACTTTTGCATCATTTTTTGTTGGATTGCCAAAAACACATGAAGGCATCTGATATCGATTCCTTGAAAGATACTATCATTAAACGCGAAGTTCATCTTAAAGGTGCATCTCGCGCGAAGACCAAGCACCCAGGCGAATTTGATTCTACCTCTTGGTTCGGAGGAAAAAGATTAGATTATCGCTTCGGTGATGCAAAAACAATTATAAACGACATTTTCGAGGGGGAGAAGAACTGTGCTGAATCCGAACAATGACAGGTTAGATTACGGTCAGATTTTGTCTGCTCCCGACAAATATAAATTAGATTTTGCTATAGGAACGACATATTCTCTTGATTTAGATGCTTTAGTGGGAGCGAGTCTTGCACTTGGTCTTTCTGAGGAAACAGATAGCAAAATTGCCCACAATCCGATTGCTTTGCTTGAGGCATTGAGAGTGACCGGAGATAAGATAGCATTGTTCTGCGAAGCAGGGCAAATACATATGCCAAGCAAGGTAACACCTCTGTACATTCTTTTAGAGCAGATGGTGTATCAGGTAAAAACCCCGAAAACAAAAGGGATTGGTACGTATCCTTCATTCCATCCCAAGTTTTGGTTGATACGATATGTAGATGATAAAAACAATCCTTTGTATAGAGTTATCGTTTTAAGTCGAAACCTCACTTTTGACAGAAGCTGGGATGTTACTTTCTGCATGGAAGGTGTAAAGAACAGTTCTGAAACAACAAAGAACGATCCTATAAAGGATTTTCTTTCATACACCTTATCGTTTGCAAAGAAGAATGCTGAAAAACAGAAGAAAATAAGACAAATTTGCAAAGAACTCTCGTATGTCCATTTTGATGTAGGGGTAAAGGGATTTTCCGATTTTGACTTTATTCCAGTCGGAGTTAAGAAGAGCGATGGATCATATTATACGATCAAGGATTACCCTTTGTTCTCTTCGAATTATACATTCAATGAACTTTTTGTTATGTCTCCTTTCTTGAGTGATGAAATAATAAAAGGCTTAAATGATGAGAAGAGAAGTTTGTCGCAGACAGAACGCGTGCTAATTACACGTGCGATGTCATTGTCGAGCTTGAAGCCGGAAAATTGCGATAAATTCCGAATATACACTATAAAAGACAGTGTAATTGACGGAGAATCTATAGTATCCGAAGAAGAAAACAATATTCAAAAACAAGATATTCATGCGAAAGTATTTATGTTGCGTAAATATGCTGATTCTGAATTATATTTAGGTTCATTAAATGCTTCCAGAAATGCAATTATAGGAAATATCGAGTTTGTTATAAGGTTAAAAGCGAAGAACCGCCATTTAAATATGACGAAACTTACCGAGGATTTATTCTGCGGAAATGAAGGTAACCCGAATAATCCCTTCCAACTTGTAGATATGAATAAAGTTGTCAAAGCGGAAGCAGAACCAGAGCAGCTTCTCTCGGTAATTATTAAAGACGTCACTCGACTTAAGGCAACTGCTACAGTAATCCCCAACGGAGAAACGTATAATATTGAAATTGTATTTGACAAAACAATCGAGGGCAATAATATAACGATATCACCATTGTTCTTGAACAAGAGCGCTCCTCTAGCAACCCGTGTTGAGTTTTCTGATCTTAGTTTAGTTCAATTGTCAGAGTTTTACAAAGTAACGGTATCAGATGGTAACAACTCGCTGACAAGAGTAATTATGATTCCTACAACCGGAATTCCGGAAGAACGAGAGAAAAAGATTGTATCAGGTATAGTAAAGGATAAGAATTGTTTCTATCAATATGTGTCTTTCTTGCTTGGAGATAGTTTATCGCTTGCTGGAGGGGAATTAATAGAAGATTACACGGCCAGCACATCAGCTTCTAAGCAACATACGACAATATTACCTGCACTTTATGAGAAAATGTTAAAGACTGCGGTAGAAGAGCCAGAAAAGTTCAAGGAAATTGACTACTTATTAAAGGCAGTAGCTGAAGATGGTGTGATTCCAGCAAAGTTCGAAGAAACTTACAAAATATTCAGAAAGGCGGTTGGTTATCGTGATTGATGTTTCAAGTAAATTGACAGATATTGAAAAAAGCATAATGTCTGGCTTGAAAGACTTTCAGAGAGCCACCGTTGAGAGAATAGATTATCTTTTTAGGCATGGTCAAAGACGAGTTCTTGTATCGGATGAAGTCGGTTTAGGCAAGACACTAATTGCACGAGGAACGGTAGCAAAGCTCGCTCTTCTGCAAAAGGAAAATTCAGACAATCTAGTTAAAGTTGTTTATATATGTTCTAATGCAGCAATAGCAGAACAGAATCTGAACAAATTAAGAATTACAAGCGAACTTCGTACCGAAAGCATGAATTCCTCTCGCCTTTCTATGCAGCACTTGAATATCTTTAAACAGGAACACGATACAGACCTGTTAAGCAGATATATTCAATTGATTCCGCTTACTCCCGACACATCATTTAGGATAACAGCTGGAGCTGGAACTGTTGCAGAACGAGCACTTATGTTTGCATTTTTGCGCAGAATACCATCATTACAAGAGTATTTGCCAGAACTCGAAGTAGCAATGATGGACTGGGCGTTTGGTGCTTGGGAATCATATAGGGATTGGTATGAACAAGAGGTTGTATCTTGTGATAAGACTTCGAACAATTCTTACCTGCAATATATGTTAGAAGCTACAGAACGCGGATTGTATGAAGTGAATGCAGAGGGTGAAACGCTTCTTTCGAAGATAATAGAAATGTGTCTTTCTATCCGTGCTAATGGGATGAAGAGAACCAATAACAATTCTGCTATTGGAGGTCTTCGAGTTTTGTATTCGAAAATTAGTCTTGATAAACTAGAACCAGATCTAGTGATAATGGACGAGTTTCAGCGCTTCAAATATCTCATAAATTCCGATCCGGAATCTGAGACAGGAATGTTGGCAAGAAAATTCTTTGGTTCAAATAATGTAAGAATGCTCTTGCTTTCCGCCACACCATATAAGATGTATTCAACACTTGAGGAAATTGACGATAATCAGGTGGATGAGCATTATTCTGAGTTTTTGGATGTCATGGGATTCCTTAACAATGGCGAAGAGGAGCACGAGGCATTTAAGAGCGTTTGGAATAATTATTCTGTTAAGCTCAAGGAGTTATCTTCTGGCGATGCAACATTGTTGCTTGCCAAGAGCGAAGCGGAAGATGCAATGTATGAAAAGGTGTGTAGAACAGAAAGAGTATCCGCAGCTGAGAATGCAGATATTATTGATGATTCGTCTGTAAAAGTGCCTGTTGATGTTTTGGAACAGGATGTGGTAGCATATATTTCCGCGCAAAAGCTCCTTGATGAGATAGGAGCATCATACCACGTACCAGTCGATTACATAAAGTCTACACCTTATCTGATGACCTTCATGAGAGATTATCAGCTAAAGCGCAATATAGAAAAGTATTTCAAATCCAAGCCAGCTGAAGTTGGAAAGGTTAACAAACCAGCTCTTTGGATCAATAAAAATAAGCTTGACTTGTATGAGCAAATTCCAAGTGGAAATGCTCGTCTTGAAGTTTTAAAAAAACACGCATTCGCAAAGAATGCTGAGATGCTCTTATGGGTTCCGCCATCATTACCTTACTATGAGCCTAGGGGAGCGTACAAAGATGCTGAGCACTTTAGTAAAGTGCTAGTTTTCTCATCATGGGAGATGGTTCCGCGAATGATTGCTGGAATGCTTTCCTATGAAGCCGAGAGAAAATCAGTCGGAAAATTAGCAAAAAAAATAGGCGAGGATGTGCGTTACTTCTACACCGAGGATGCTAGTGCTAACGCAAAAAGAAGACGATTCCCATTACCACGATTAAACTTTGCAGTTAATGATGATCAGCCTAATGCGATGTCGTTATTTTGTTTGATCTATCCATCTGAATTTCTCACTAATTGCTATGATCCCATTGAATGTCTTAATGAAGGACTTTCATTACGGGAAATAGAAAGCCGAGTAAAAGCAATAATCAAAGAGGCATTGAACCAATTTAAGACAACTGAAGAAGGTGTTGTCGACAAAAGATGGTACTATTATGCCCCGATGCTTCTTGATTCTGAAACCTACTTTGATTCTTGGTCTGATAAGATTGGTTCACTATCCGAAACGGAAGATAGTGAAGGTGGAAACAAGAAAAAGATAGGTTTCATGAAGCATGTATTGGCCTTGTTAAAGCTTCGATTGGATTTGATATCAAATGCAGATTCTCTTGGTAAAATGCCAGAAGATTTAGTGGAAGTATTAACTGATATGGCAATCGCTTCACCTGCAGTATGCATTAACCGTACATATAGAAGATATCTATATGGAGAGAATGGGTGTGATTCTGTACTTGCTAGCCATGTAGCAAAGATTTTTATTAATCGTATGAACACCCCAGAATCAACTGCGGTTATTGAACTGTGCTATGGCAAGTCAGAGGAAGCGCATTGGCGTAATCTTATCAGCTATTGTAAAGATGGTAATATTCAAGCTATGTTTGATGAATACGCACATCTTATCACGAACGGATTGGATAAAGATAAAACTACCATTCAAAGATTGCATAATGTTATTGTAGATTCAATGTCTATTAGAACAACGCTATATGGCATCGATACTCTTAATGCATTCAAGCAAAGAGTATCAGGCGGAAAAGCAAAGCCTACCACACTGAGAACTCATTTTGCAGTAGCTTTCACTAAAGGTGAGGGTAATTCTGATAAATCGACAGATCGTAAGAAAAGCGTTCGTAATGCGTTCAACTCTCCATTTAGGCCTTTTGTACTTGCTTCAACATCAATTGGTCAAGAGGGGTTAGATTTCCATAACTATTGTAGAAAGATAGTGCATTGGAATTTGCCATCAAATCCGATTGATCTAGAACAACGTGAAGGTCGCATAAATCGTTTTGAATGCCTCGCTATAAGGCAGAATATTGCGGAAAGATACAGAAGTTCAACATTTGCAAATGATGTATGGAGCGAGATGTTCGAGATTGCGGTTCAAGATACAACTAGAAAAAATCAGCATTCCTCTGACCTCATTCCTTTTTGGGGTGTGCCAGAAACCGAAGATATGGTTAGGATCGAAAGAATTGTTCCAATGTATCCTTTCAGTAGAGATATTTCTGCTTATGAAAGAATGATCAAGATTCTATCCTTGTATCGACTTACTCTAGGCCAGGCACGGCAAGAGGAACTTCTCGAATACATACTAGACAAGACTGATGACGAAAAAGAATTAAGAGAGTTGTTTATTAACTTATGTCCTCATTATAGAAAGAACAAGCACAATTAATGGAGAATGTTATGTTAAAACCCGGATTGTACGAAAAAGTAATTAATCTATCGCTCGGTGAAAAGCTTGATTCATTAGTGGATCAAGCCTCCCAAACTGCGCCTATAGATAGAGCTGAAGCTTCAAAGATACTCTCCAAATATATCGCAGAAATTGTAGAGAAAGGTCTCGACAATGTAGCCGATAATGGTGGAGATATATTTAGCCAGATTTCTCTTGCGAACAAAATTGTATCGACAATTAGAAGTGAAACTTCAGAGCAAGAATTTGCGGGTATGGCGGTAGATGAGAGAGCCGAGCAATTGCTTGCTTTAGTAGATACAAGAAATACTATGGCTGCATTTGATGGTAACATTCAAGTAACAAGACCGGAAACCTCCATAGCACAAAGCTCACTGTTTACGGGAGCAATCCATGAGCCTCAGATGTACACAGAACTTAAGAAGGAAATAGTATCGTGCGATAGAATAGATATGTTGGTTTCCTTCATTAAGTGGAGTGGACTGCGTTTGCTCATGGACGAGCTTACTGCATTTACGCAAAAAGGTGGAGAGCTTCGCATTATCACGACCTCATATATGGGTGCGACAGATGTTAAGGCTATAGAAGAACTTCGCAAATTGCCAAACACACAGATTAAGGTTAGTTATGATACCAAGAGGACTCGTTTACATGCTAAAACGTATGTATTTTATCGTGACACAGGATTCACAACAGCCTATGTTGGTTCTTCTAACATGTCAAATGCAGCCTTGTCAAGCGGCTTGGAGTGGAATGTAAAAGTAACAAAACAAGATTTGCCCGAAACTATAACAAAGATTTCTGCAACTTTTGAAAGCTATTGGAATTCTCCAGAGTTCGAATATTATTCAGAAGATCAAAAAGAACGACTTGCGCGAGCTTTGAAAGCAGAAAAATACTTTGATACTAATGATGCTGAAATGTACACGGTGGATATAGTGCCGTATTCCTATCAGCAAGAAATCCTTGATAGACTAGACGCAGAGCGTAGAGTAAGAGGTCAGTATAGGAATCTTGTAGTAGCAGCAACCGGAACCGGAAAAACAATCATTTCTGCATTGGACTACAAGAGGTTTAGAAAACAGAATCCAGGCAAACCGTGTAGACTGTTATTTGTTGCCCATAGAGAAGAAATACTTAGACAGAGCATGTACACATTTCGCGCTGTCTTGAAGGATGCAAACTTCGGTGAACTGTTCGTAGGTAATAGTAAACCGGAGAGCATTGACAATCTCTTTATCTCTATTCAGACCTTTAATTCTAAAGATTTTGTTGAAAAAACAAGCGCTGATTATTACGATTATATTGTAGTGGATGAGTTCCATCATGCAGCGGCACCCTCATACAAAGCTTTGTTGGCACACTATACTCCGAAAATTCTATTAGGTTTGACTGCTACTCCCGAGAGAATGGATGGTAGAAGCATCTTAGAATATTTCAACAACAGGGTAGCAGCTGAGATTAGATTACCAGAAGCAATTGATAGAAAATTGTTGTGTCCTTTCCAATATTTTGGAGTAACCGATAATGTCGATCTCGATAAATTGAAATGGGCGGCTGGTGGATACGATAGAAATGAGCTCTCAAAGATATATACTTTAAGCGGAATAATAGCAGAGAAAAGAGCCGATTTGGTTGTACGTTCTGTGCTGAAATACGTTACTGATATAGATGCTGTTAAAGGATTAGGCTTCTGTGTAACAGTTGAACATGCTAAATTCATGTCTGATCACTTCAATAAACGCGGAATAAAATCCATGGTGCTTACCGGAGCTTCAAAGGACGATGAACGTAAAAATGCTAGGAATCAACTGGTAAGTGGAGAAGTGCGTTTTATATTCGTAGTCGACATTTATAATGAAGGAGTAGACATACCGGAAGTTAATACTGTTCTATTTTTAAGACCGACTGAATCCTTAACAATATTCCTTCAGCAGTTGGGTCGTGGATTGAGATTGTCTGAGGACAAGGAGTGTTTGACAGTTCTTGATTTCATAGGACAGGCTAATAAAAAGTATAACTTTGAAGACAAGTTTTCTGCGCTTCTTTCTAACACAACTAGAGGTGTGACTAGAGAAATAAAAGATGGTTTTGTTTCTTTACCTAAGGGTTGCTATATTCAGCTTGAAAAGAAGGCAGCTAAGTACATACTTGATAATATTAGGGCATCGTATGGAAACAGCGCGGGTCTTGTTTCAAGAATTGCGACTTTTGAGGAAGACACGGGTGTTAAGCTAACACTAAGCAATTTCCTCGACCACTATAGAATAGACGCAAGATCTCTTTATAAATTCGATTCGTTCTCTAGACTTTGTGCTAGAGCAGGTGTAATTGACGATTACAGTGAACCGGCTGAAGAAGCTGTTACCAAAGCATTAAGTAGATTCGCTTCTGTAGATTCTCGCAGATGGATTTCATTCATGATGAAAATGTTGAACGATATCGATAATTTCGATGTATCAAAACTTTCGCCCATCGAAAAGAGAATGTTCCAGATGTTCTACATTACCATTTGGGGAAATGCGACTGAGGATTTGGAATCGGAAGAGGTTTTTGACAACTTATATGCTTTGTCCGATAGTCCTGTAGTAAGAAACGAGTTAATTGAATTGTTAGAGTATAACTTCAATAGAATAGATTTCATAGATTCACCTGTGAATTTGGGATTTGATTGTCCCCTTGATTTGCATTGCACTTACTCGCGTGATCAGCTTTTGGTGGCAATGGACTTCTTAAAGCCTAATACAGTTCGAGAAGGCGTTAAGTGGTTGCCAGATAAGAAGATTGATGTTTTCTTCATTACATTGAACAAGTCGGATAAGGATTATTCTCCCACTACGATGTATAACGACTATTCAATTAATGAAACGCTCTTCCATTGGCAGAGCCAGAGTACAACTAATGCAGAGGGAAGCGTTGGACAAAGGTACATTAAACATAGAAGCATGGGAAGCAAAGTGTTGCTCTTTGTACGCGAGTTCAAAAATGATGTTTACGGAAATACAGCTCCATACACATACTTAGGAACTGCAAACTATGTGACACACAACGGTTCTCGCCCTATGAATGTTACATGGAGATTAGATGATGCTATTCCAGCTAAATATTTAAAGAAGACTAACAAGTTGGTGGTAGGATAATGACAGAAGTTGTTGCAGCTCTTATTTGGAAGGGCGATAAGTTTATGATTTGCCAAAGACCTGCTAATAAAGCTAGAGCTTTGCTTTGGGAGTTCGTTGGGGGCAAAGTAGAACCAGGAGAAACAAAAGAAGAAGCTCTCATTCGCGAGTGCAAGGAAGAATTGAATATCATTCTTTCAGTTGATGATGCATTTATGGATGTAGTTCACGAGTATCCAGATTTGAAGGTGCATTTGACTTTGTTTAACGCTACTATAGCAGAAGGTGAACCGCAAAAAATAGAACACAACGATATTAAATGGATAACGCCAAGCGAGATCTCGAACTATGAGTTCTGCCCGGCAGATGAAGAAATACTTGCAAAGATTTGTGAGGTTTATAATGAAAAGCTTTGATAATGAAGTTCGTGAACTTTATGGTGTCACTGCTGCCTATAGAGAGCACGAACACAAAACGAAAAACTACACAAAAGAAAAATGGGCAGAGGCAAACGAAGGACTGATGGAGATATTTGCTGAGTTTGCAAACTATATGCAGAGTGGCATGAGTGCAGATTCTGTCAGAGTTCAATCTCTTGTTGTCAAGCTCCAGGCGCATATAACAGCCAACTATTATACATGTACCGCTGAGATTCTTGCGGGACTTGGCAAGATGTATGTTGTTGATGAGCGATTCAAGAAGAATATAGACAAATACGGAGAAGGAACTGCCGAATTCGCTTCGACAGCAATAGCTAGTTACGTAAATTGTTAAATGAGGAGCGTGCAGGATGAAAGAATATACATTTACTGCTTATTGTACTTTCGGCAAAGGTGATTCTGGTGAATCATGGATAGATGTGGAATTATCTGATGACGAGGCAGATAGACTTGAAAGATATGCATTACAGCCAGAAATATATTATAACGGATTTAGTAAGTGCAAAGAACTTTCGGATATCTACGAGAGAATTTACAATCTTGCCGTCGATCAAATGACAGAAGAAATGCGTGATTACGGTAATTTGGAAGAAAAATATGCTAATGATACAGAATGGAAGGTGGATGATCTTTATCCTTGCGGTGTAATTTTTCCATTCGAATTTGAGAGTCGCTTGTTGGAGGAAGAATGATAAAAGAACTAATGCACGATCCGATATTCCTTGCTGGGAAATCGGAAGTAGCAACTAAAGAAGATTTGCATGTAGCACAGGACTTGCTTGATACTCTTATAGCACATCGAGAGGGATGTGTTGGTATGGCGGCTAACATGATTGGCGTGCGGAAGCGTATTATCGCATTCCTTGATGAAAGTGGACGAGCTCCGATTTACACGGTGATGCTCAATCCGGGGATTGTTGCAAAGTCGGGGATATATGAAGCCGAAGAAGGCTGTCTATCTCTTCTCGGAGATCCACGTAAGTGTAAGAGATATAAAACTATTAAAGTGAAATTTCAAACACTTGAAATGAAAACTCATATTAAGAATTTCAACGGTTGGACTGCTCAGATTATTCAACATGAAATTGATCATTGCAATGGAATACTTATATGAGCATCGACTTTGTAATGTAAAATAAAAGGGGTGGGAAAGTGGCAAAAAAGAAAACGATTAATGGTGTAACATATTATCCGAAAAAGCGACATGAAGATGGTTACTGCCAAAATTGTGGTCTGTATATAACTGAATCAACCTCCGTATATAGAAAGGGAAGTGAAGATTCCTCTGAGTTGATATGCGCAAAGTGTGTAAATGATATGTTTGTTGAAAAACAGAGGGATAATGATAGATCCATTGTTGAATATCCTGTTGAAGAAAGATTGTTTGTTGGCACTAGGCATAAATGCGGAAAAGTAACTCTGGAAAACATTCCATTTTATTTTGAAAATGAAGGTAGAATGGTTAAAGTTGTTATAAAGAAGTGCCCGAAGTGCAATTCATTCTTCATATCATCAGAAAGTCGACGTGCCAATTCTTATTTTTTTAAAAAATATCAGCTTCTTTCTGCAGAGACCGGAAAACCACTTCCTCAGAGCGTTGTAGAAGGTTTTGTAGGGTCTAATAGAAAAAAGGAATATGAAAAGGAAGAGATACCTAACAGCGTTCAATGGGCGATTAAACATCCGTTTCAAGGTGGAAGCTGTTCGGGTAAATAGAAAACTGATAATTTTAGAAAACATATCCTGGACTTTTCGTTCTTGGTGTGATATTGTTGTGTACTAGTAATAGGTAGACAAATACAGAAACTTGATTATAAAAACATAGAAAGGAGAAGGTTATGTCATCATACAGCGAGTTAATTAAAAACTTTGAAAAGATTCGCGCTTATATGCGTGAGTTCTATATTTATGGCTTCAAGAGTCGTGACGATTATAGCAAGAAAAGCTCTCGTTCCTATGATGACGAGCGTCGCAGAATTGAAAGTTGGCTTGGAGATCACATGAGCTTCGTCAGGACTCCTGAAGGCAAGAACGTGTTCATATCCATAGATAGCCGTTCAATTAGGCATAATCCTTTCTATAATGCATGGAAGGCTAAGAGCTTTACCGATGGAGACGTTACTCTCCATTTCATCCTATTCGACATCTTACATGATCCATCAGTAAAATACACTCTTTCGGAAATCATGCAGCAGATAGACGAGAAATATCTATCGGGATTTGAAAACCCGATGATGTTTGACGAGTCAACTGTGCGCAAGAAGCTGAAGGAGTATACCGAAGCAGGTATCATAGTAACCGAAAAGGTTGGTAGAAAGGTTTCTTATAGTCGAAGCGAAGACACCGACGTAAAAGATCTGAACGAGGTTCTTCACTATTATTCGGAGGTTGCTCCGTGCGGAGTTATTGGCTCGTTTATATTAGATAAGGAAGAGTTAGATACCGAAGCCTTTACCTTCAAGCATCATTATATAACCGGTGCGATAGATAGCGGCGTGTTAGCGTCTATATTTTGTGCGATGAGAGAAAAGAGAATTATAAGCGTCTCTAACCTTAGTCGCAGAAAGGATACTCCGAGAAGAAATCGCATAATACCGCTAAGGGTATTCATCAGCGTTCAAAGCGGCAGACAGCATCTGCTTGCATACCTGCCCGATTATAATAATTTCCAATCATACCGCATTGACTATCTCTCGAATATAAAGCTTGAAGAGGAAACTCCTCGCTTTGACGAGTTGCGTGCGCAGATCGATGGTATGAAAGATAAGATGTGGGGAGTCAGTACCAAACGTAATAAATGGGGTGTTGAAAGGCTCGAGCACGTTGATTTCACTGTCAAGGTTGCCGATGACGAAGCACACATTATTAGACGTTTGGAGAGGGAAAAGCGTGTAGGAAAGGTTGAGAAGATCGATGATAACACCTATCGCTTTACAGCCGATGTTTATGATGTAAGCGAGATGATCCCTTGGATCAGAACCTTTATATGCCGTATAATAGATATGAACTTCACAAGCAAGACGCTTGAAAATCAGTTCAAGTCTGATCTTGATACAATGTATCGCATGTACGGAATAGGGGAGGTGGGCAAATGATATTCAGCGAGCTTTATTCAGCGTACTATAATGCGATAGCAGATATTCTATCGGGGATTATTGACGGAGAGCATAACGAAAAGGAACTGCAAAAAGCGGTTGTAGATAGAGCTTTTGGAGAAAGTATTCTAACAATAATGCCTTCTCTCAAGAGCGAAAAATGGCAGCTTGTTCACTCGGATATGACTACTACAATCGAGCACAAGCCTACGATGCCTCTGACAACAATACAAAAGCAGTGGCTCAAGGCAATTTCACTCGATCCAAGAATTAAGCTATTCGGAGTAGAATTCAAAGGATTTGATGACGTTGAACCTTTATTCACCTCTGAGGACTACCACATTTACGATAAGTACAGTGACGGTGATCCGTACGAAGACGAGGAGTACATAAAGAAATTTAGAGTCATACTTGAAGCTATTAGGAACGGCACGCAGATCAAGTTTGAGATGACGAACAGATACGGAAAATCGATGTTCGTCAGATGCCATCCGAAAAGAATTGAGTATTCCGAGAAGGATGATAAGTTCAGAGTCGTTACTGCAGGATGGCACGCGGTGTCAACGGTTAACATCGCAAAGATGCGCTCCTGCGTTCATTATACCGGACCGAAGACTCTCGAGGGTGAGGAGAGGGAAGTGCAGTACGACACGATGACTCTCAAGGTGCTTGACGAAAGAAATGCACTTGAAAGAGTTATGCTCCATTTTGCTCACTTCGAGAAGCAAGCGGAGAAGCTTGACAAGAAGCATTACCTCGTAAAAATTAAATATGCATTAGCTGACGAGACGGAAATGGTTATCAGAATACTATCGTTTGGTCCACTTGTGGAAGTATTAGGATCTGAAAATTTCCGAAATTTAGTCATAGAAAAGCTAAAAAAACAGAAAAACTGCGGACTTTTTTAAGAGTTCGCAGCTTTTTTTCCGTGAAAAACGAGGGAATTGGTGGTAAAATGTAGTCACAAAGGCACAAACAGCAATTGCTTGAGCATCAGACTTAAATCTGTGAAGCTGTCGGGCTCGTAACCCGAATAAGATGTGCCTTGTGCCAATCTCCCTGACGGCAATTGTAGCCTGAGTGGCATGGATTGGGATGTAAAGATACTAACAGCAACTACTGACCACAACTCAGGCTGATACTAAGGTGTTTGGCACGTGTAGCAATTGTGAGACCCTGTCAGTAACCAGGTTATCTTGCAATACTGCACAGTAGATGATGGCGCGAGCCATCAGGTGAAAATAGTATCTTGTAAAGATTTAGCGTCATATAGGTCAGCATTAGTCCATAAGGACGGGTTCAGCTGGAGTATCACTGATGCTAAAAGGCACATACAGCAACGTTAGTTCCTGCATAATCCTGCTAAGATTAACCGCAGACTCGCTCAGCGAGTTGGTTGTGCCTTGTAAATGAACTTAACAGTTAATAATGGGCGTCTACTTATACCGACGTTTATTAACTTGCTGATAAGTATATAAAGACACGAGCAGCAACCAAACTTATGATGCCGATGCTATGTTAATTGCATACTCAGAGGTGAAGCGATAGTGTCTTGTAAATTCAATTTTATTGAAGCGTTGATAATGCTCTCGTATTGGACTTGAGGATTGCCTTGCGCATCAAAGGAAATTGGATATTAAAGATGCATACAGCAATTTAGAAATCTATCATTTGCTACATAGGAGCAGCTATTCTTAGTAAATAGCCACGAATAGAGTGAAAAGCTCTGTATGATTTTAAAAATGCATCTTGTAAACGAAGCTTGCGACAATGAAAACTTTTAGAAGCTCATTGCTCAAAGTAAATTTGAAATACCGCAAGCTTTGTATCTAGTATTCCTCTTAAGACATAAACAGCAATGTTTCCTATTTTTGATTTTGAAGATATATGTATTAAGGTGTGTCTTGTAGAAAGAGGAGTCAAGTTTATTAAAGGCGCATACAGCGAAAAGTGAGATTCTGAATAGTCGCGGGGTCGAAAGATTACCAACACTTATCAATGTTAAAATGCGCCTTGTTATATGGAGGGTGGCTCTATGGAAGAGCAAGGTTATCCAATCCTCCAGGCAGGTTCAAATCCTGTCGCCCTCCACTTTTAAAAGGCAAGTGCATCAAGTTAAGCCTCCGAGTAGCGTCTCATATAATAAAACGAAATCACATGGCGATGTGATGACTTGCCTTGTTATTTGTATCGATAGCTCAGTAGGTAGAGTAGGGGACTAGAAATCCCGGTGTCGCAGGTTCGATTCCTGCTCGATGCGTTAAAACTCATAGTGCCGGCAGGACTAGAAAACCTGAGATACAGCTATGAGGAAGGCACAAACAGCAAAGAATTTGATTAGCTTATAATCCAAAGCAGGGTGCGAAAAGCATCCGCTGTGAGATTTATTCTCACATCAGACTAAACTGTGCCTTGTAAATCTTATTTGAATTATTAAAAAATAAAACGAAAAGGAGTGAGTTTCATGTTGAATTATCTTAAACAGGAAGCAAACAAGACTGCTACTGAAAATGGTGCAGTTACCCATCTTACAACCGAATCCGATTGCCTCGACCTGTTCGCAACAATTGGCGCATTGCGTCATGCCAGCGACAGCGAAATCGAAGCACGATTCATCCGCGCATTTAGTGAAAACAGAGATATCGCAATGAAACTCCTGTTTTTCGCAAGAGATATTCGTGGAGGTCTTGGCGAGCGCAGAGTATTCAAGGTAATACTTAGCTGGCTCGCAGAGAACGAACCTAATACCGTTCTCAAAAACATTAAGTATGTAGCAGAGTATGGACGCTATGACGATTTGCTTTGTCTTATCTGTACTCCCTGCGAGCGTCAGATGCTTGATGTATTAAAGGAACAGTTTGAAATTGATTGTGAAGCGTTGAAGAATGGTGGTGAAGTATCGCTTCTTGCGAAGTGGCTTCCTTCTGTAAATGCTTCCAACAAAAGAACTATTCTTGACGCAAAGAAAATCGCAAAGCATTTCGGTATGAACGATGCAAGTTATCGTAAAGCACTTGTGGCACTTCGAGCGCGCATTCGTATTATCGAAAACAATCTTCGAGAAAAGGATTATAGTTTCGACTATTCAAAGCAGCCTTCCAAGGCTATGTACAAATACCGCAAGGCATTTGTGCGTAATGATGAAGCGCGCTATAGTCAGTTCCTCGATAATGTATCAAGCGGTACGGTAAAACTCAATACCGGTACACTTATGCCTTACGAAATAATCACCCCTATATTGCGTAATCGTATAGGTGAAGCCGAAAGAAAGTCTATAGACACCACTTGGAATGCCCAAGAGGATTTTGGTAACGACGAGAACGCTCTTGCAATCATTGATGGCTCCGGATCTATGTATAGCTACACCGATCCTATGCCCGCAACCGTTGCTCTCTCGCTTGGAATCTATTTTGCAGAACGAAACCAGGGTGCATTCAAGAACCATTTCATCACTTTCTCGGAAAAGCCTCGTCTCGTAGAGATCAAGGGCAACGATATCGTAGATAAGGTTCGTTATTGCATGGGTTACAACGAGGTTGCGAATACCAATATCCAAAAGGTGTTTGAGCTTATTTTGAATACCGCAATAAAGAATTCTATTCCTCAGGATGAGATGCCTTCAAAGCTCTACATCATTTCGGACATGGAATTTGACTGCTGTGCCGAAGATAGTGAACTCACTAACTTTGAGTACGCAAAGAAACTTTACGAATCAGCAGGTTACAAGCTGCCTGAAATCGTATTCTGGAACGTGGATAGCCGAAACACTCAGCAACCCGTTACCAAGAACGAGCAAGGCGTAGCACTTGTATCCGGATGTACCCCTCGTCTTTTCTCCATGGTTGCTAGTGGAGAACTCAATCCTTATGTGTTTATGCTTGAGGTAATTGAGAGCGAGAGATACGCAAAGATCGTAGCTTAGTACTATAGGGGGCGTAAAGAGCGCTCCCTATATTTTTGAAAGGATTTATATTATGATAGAGATAATAGGCGAGTTTAATACCGCCAAGTGCTTCACTGGTCAGCTTGAGGATGTGGCCCGCGAGCAGATAAAGAAGGTGTGCGATACCGAGGCTTTTTCATCCTCTAAGATAAGAATAATGCCCGACGTTCACGCGGGCAAGGGTTGTACCATTGGTACGACTATGACGATAACGGATAAGATCGTTCCTGCTATGGTCGGTGTAGATATCGGTTGCGGAATGTACACGGTTTACCTTGGCAATGTCGACATAGACTTTGAGAAGGTGGATGAGGCAGCTCACTACATACCCTGCGGCAGAAACGTATGGGAGGGTAGAAACGAGAGATTTGACCTTACCGTACTTCGTTGCTACAGAAACCTCAAGGATACAAGACGTCTTGAGAGATCTCTTGGTACTCTTGGCGGAGGTAATCACTTCATCGAGATTGACGTAGACGAGAATGGTGGCAAGTATCTCGTGATTCACTCCGGCTCTCGTAATCTCGGAACACAGGTAGCGGAGTACTACCAGCAGCTTGCCGTAGACCTTAATCTTGGCAAGGAGGAGTATTTCAGACAGCGTGAGGAGATAATACGCACCTACAAGGAGCAGGGAAGAAGAACCGAGATACAGTCAACCATCAAGGCTCTCGAGAAGGAGTTTAATGCAAAAGAGCCTTCGCTTCCCAGAGACCTTTGCTACCTTTACGACTCATTTATGGAGGACTACCTACACGACGTAGATATCTGCCAGAAGTTTGCTGAGAGAAACCGTGCGAGAATGGCAGAGATAATAATCGAGAGATGTGGATTTACTGCACTTGAGACCTTCCAGACAATTCACAACTACATCGACGTGAATGAGATGATACTTCGTAAGGGTTCTGTTTCTGCAAAGCTTGGAGAGAAACTTCTGATTCCCATCAATATGCGTGACGGATCTCTTATCTGCATTGGCAAGGGTAATGAGGACTGGAACTTCTCCGCACCTCATGGTGCAGGTCGTCTTATGTCTCGTACTGCAGCCTTTGAGAGACTCACAATGGCAGAGTATGAGCAACAGATGGCTGGTATATATTCTACATGCGTTGTGCCCGATACACTTGATGAGTCGCCTATGGCATACAAGTCTATGGATGAGATTATTGAGAACATCGAGCCTACCGCAGAGATAATCTGTAGAATAAAGCCTATCTACAATTTTAAGGCGGCAGAGTAATAAAAAACATATAGCCTAAAGCAAAGAAAAGCGGTTTGAGTAAAACCGTTTTTCTTTTTGAAAAAATCTGGACTTTGCTGATATTATGTGGTATTGTATTGTGCTAAAAGGAGGTGCAAACTATGGATACCATTAAAGAACTTTGGCACGGAAACATTGTCCCACAAGATGATTGCAGAAACAACTCTAAAGAAACGAAAGAGCTCATGGAGTATATGGCAAGGCATCATGATGATTTGCTCAAAACCTTAACCGATAAGCAGAAAGAGATATTTGAGAAATTCGAGGAATGTTGGGGGGAGTACGTAAGTTTATCAGAGGCAGCGATATTTACATACGCATTCAAGTTAGGTATGAAACTAGCCATCGAAGTGCTAGACAAATAGATCGAAAACGGAGGTGATTCAAGTGCCGGAAATTCAAAATCGATGTAATACGTGCAAATATAAACAAAATGCATTAGATCAAAAGCCTTGTTTAGGTTGCTTACATAACAGTATGGATAATTACGAATGCATGACCAACCTAGAGCACATTAAAAAACTATCAAGAGATGAATTCTATGATTGGTTAATAGATGTATGGGAGAAATTGAAATTCACATTTACACATACTGAGATCGGTATGAAAGAGTGGTTAGACAAACCATATGATAGCAAAGATGGAAAAAGTGGGAAATAAAACCCCACTTTTTTCAATATTTTTGCCAGATGTGCACGCACGTGTACATCTCACACTTGACAAAGAACAAAAATGATGTTATAATAGTTTCACGAACACGAGTTCACGATATAAAAAGAGGTGAAAGGATGGCAAAGAACACATATATAGCAATTGACCTTAAGTCTTTTTATGCTTCTGTGGAATGCGTAGAACGTAAGCTCGATCCTTTGACCACTAATCTAGTAGTTGCAGATGCGAGTAGAACGGATAAAACAATATGTCTCGCTGTATCACCAAGCATGAAATCGCATGGGATTCCAGGAAGACCTAGACTGTTTGAAGTTATAGCAAAAGTAAACGAGGTAAATAATCAGCGACGCTGGAATGCTCCCAAGAGAAAGTTGATCGGCAAGACTTTTGATAATAATATCTTAAAGGAAGACAAGTCACTTGCTTTGGACTATATAGTTGCTCCTCCTCAAATGGCGTTGTATATAGACTATAGCACAAAGATCTATGGAGTTTACCTCAAATATTTTGCACCGGAAGATATACACGTATATTCAATTGATGAAGTCTTCATAGATGCAACCGGATACCTGAGCACTTACAAAATGTCTGCGCGAGAGCTTACAATGAAAGTTATCCTCGATGTGCTTAAAACGACTGGAATAACAGCCACGGCAGGTATAGGAACAAACCTGTATCTCTGTAAAGTAGCTATGGATATCGTTGCGAAGCATCTAGCACCCGATAAAAACGGTGTCAGAATCGCTGAAATCGATGAGACGAGCTACAGAAGGATGTTATGGGAACATCGCCCATTGACAGACTTTTGGCGCGTAGGACATGGATATGAGAAGAAGCTTGAAGCAAATGGCATGTATACTATGGGAGATATTGCTCTGAAATCCCTTGAAAACGAAGATTTACTGTATAAGCTTTTTGGAATAAATGCAGAACTGCTTATAGATCATGCATGGGGATGGGAGCCTTGTACGATGGAAAACATCAAATCGTACAGACCGTTATCGAACAGTATGAGTTCAGGACAAGTGCTCCATTGCCCTTATGATTATGATAAAGCAAAACTCATAACTCGAGAGATGTGTGATTTGCTTGTGCTTGACCTAGTAGAGAAGCATATAGTGACAAATCAAATCGTATTAACAATAGGATATGATTCCGAGAGTTTGAGCAAAGGTAACATCCCATATTCAGGTGAAGTAACCATTGATTATTATGGAAGACCAGTTCCAAAGCACGCTCACGGAACTGTGAATCTTTCAGAATACACCTCATCGACAAATGAAATTATTAATGCAACTATGGAGCTTTTCGACAGAATTGTAGATGATATGCTTCTAGTTCGAAGAGTTAATATTTGTGCATGCAATTTAAAAGATGAGTCTATACGTAAACAAGACAATTCTCCCGTGCAGATGAGTTTATTTGTTGATTACGATGCGTTAGATAGACAACGACAAATCCGCGAAGCAGCTTATGAGAGAGAAAAGCGAAGTCAACATGCGATGATTAATATAAGAAGGAAGTTCGGGAAGAATGCCATCTTAAAAGGCATGAACTTTGAAGATGGTGCAACAACTATTGACCGAAATCTTCAAATCGGAGGTCATAAAGCATGAATGAGAAATATGAAAGAATCGTTGGGCTTCCGCACAAACAATCAGCTAGTAGAAAACACATGTCGCTTCACGATAGAGCTGCTCAGTTCGCACCATTCGCGGCATTGACCGGATACGAATCTTCAATACAAGAAAAGTCAAGACTAACCACTCAGCGTCTTGAAATTGATGAGTACGAAATAGAGCAAATTAATTATAAGCTTCAAATTGTAGCTGAACATTTAGGTGAAATGAAAGTAGCAATAACTTACTTCGTACCAGATGCGAAGAAAAGCGGTGGAGCATATACTACAAAGACCGGAACCGTTAAGCAGATTGAAGAATACACAAAAACAGTAATAATGACAGACAAGACAACAATACCAATCGAAGAAATTGTAAACATCGAGGAGGTGCTTTTATGAGACCGAAAAATGATGAGAAGAAGGAAGCTATATACGAATTCATAAATGAGTATATTAAAGAATTTGGCGTTAGTCCGACAACCCAAGAGATCGCAGATGAATTCAAAACTGCAAAATCTACTGTATCAAAATTCGTAACTAGGCTAGTTGAAGAGGGAAGGTTAGAGAGGTTTGGTCGTTATCAAGTTGTAACACAACAGAACTATTTTGCGCCATATCAGATGCCTGTCATTGGTGCTGTAGCGTGTGGTAAGCCTAAGCTAGCCGTAGAAGATATTAAATGCTATATTCCTCTCGATAAATCACTCTCTGATGGAGAATACTTTGGCCTTGTGGCAGACGGTGAATCCATGATAGATGTTGGCATCCACAGTGGTGATATAATCTTCATAAGAAGACAGGATACTGCAGATGATGGTGACATAGTGGTTGCTATGATTGATGATGAGTATTCTGACGAGAGTACTGCAACACTCAAGAGATTCTATCGAGATAGAGAAAACAAACGGTATATTTTACATCCCGAAAACAGTGCTTTAGATGACATTATTGTGGACAAGGTAAGGATTCTAGGCAAAGCAGTAAGAATATATAAAAACATAGAAGATTATCCCATTTAATTGATATATCCCTCCGAGCCGAAGTCGGATGTGTATATAATGGATTTGAATAGCATCCCACACCCGTTAAAGTGCGAAGCAAATCCAGAAAGAATCTCGAGCAATCGATTTGCGGATAATGAGATCGAGTTTTTCAGAATCAAGAAAGGAATTTCGCGGATGGTTTTTTACATGCTTAAGTGGGGAGATGAAAAGAATGAATCAAAACAATCGCAGAACGTGGGAAACAGTATCCATGTATTGCCCGAATTGTGCTACCCTTAACACAGGATATAAGGACGAAGAGGGCAGAGTTAAGTTTCAATGTACCAGATGCAAGATGGTAATGGTACGAATGTATAAGAACAGAAGGCACGACATAATCGAGGTTACAATACCCGATGGCATGACAAGACTACGTGCATAAAATAGAATAGAGCGTAACGACACCAAAGGCCTGGCTGAAATAGTGCTAAGTTAAGTCCTTGTGGTAGGTCATACGTGATGACATATCGGTAGGCAATGCCAGAATTGCAAAAGCTAAGTTGTGAAGCCACCGACAAGATAGGTCTATAGCTATCAGTAGATAGTTGGATCTGTCTTGCCGGTGGCTTTTTGTTTTTTCGGCAGACCGATAAATCTCAATTGCTTCCGGCAGAGAAATCTGAAAGGAAGCAATTTTTTAATGCCTAAAACAATGAAGAAAAGCAGCTTGGACTATTTTTGCTTCGAAAAACGATTATATAGTATCAATTTTCAGGAGCACAGAATGAAACAGTTCGAGCAGTACTTGTGTAAATACCCCTAATCTCCAATTTTGAATTTCATCTACAAACAAATTAATTCAAAATTCAAGGAGATTAGAAAATGAGCGCAATTTATTATGTTATAGACCCCAGTGGAGATGTTTATTCCGAAGATAAGAATGTTAGATATACGGCGCTTCGGGGTGAGAATTTGGATCGTTTTATGAAGAGCGAGAAAGCAAATCAAGTTTATTTTATGAAAACAATTGATGAGAGAGAAAACCTAGTTGCTGTTGAACTGCCAAAACACATGGTTGCGAGCTATAGAGCAGACCAAGACCATGCTCGATATCTTAGAAACACGCAAGAAGGGTATCAAATATTATCACTTAATGCACCAGCGAGTGAAGATGAAGATGAATCGCTAGAGAGTCATATTGCAGATCCGGATGAAGATGTGTTTGAAAAAGTAACAAAGAAAGAAACAAGAGAATCTGTTCGACGAGCACTTAAAGAATTAACACCAAAAGAGTTAGTGGTGATAACAACAATGTTCTTTGACGAAGAAACCTTGAGCGTAAGGGCAGTTGCCAACAGATTAGGCATTCCTTTTATGACAGTTCAAAGCATCAAAAAGAGAGCATTTGAGAAAATGAAAAAAATTTTGTAAAAAGTTTCGTACAAAACTCAAAAAAAGTTCGCACTAGAGGAGTGAGGGGGCGATAAAGCCTCTCGCTCTTTGAAAATTGAATATAAGGAATGTCGAGGGAACTCCAAGACCTATCCCTGAAGGATAGCCGCCGGAACAGGCGCCATGACCTCAGCAAAACTGAGCGAGCGATAAACTGCGTGCCGGACCGTACTGTAAATAGCATTGTACGGCAGGCCATGACCAGGTCTTTGGTGAATAATGATACTCCCGTGTTGGACACGGCTCGTCGAATTAGCTATGGCGAGATGCGGGTACTCAGGCTGGAACTTGATGTCTGTTACACACATGTGAAGTCCGTTCGTAAGAAATGAGTCGAGCGATAGATGCTACGGAATACTTGGCATTCCTCCCCATAATAATCAAAAGATTATTTGCCAGGGGGTTATATAAATATGGCAAACACTATTACTAACAAAAATGATTAGCAGTAGTGTAGTGAGCATAAAGATTTGTGCTCACCATACTACTGCTAATCCGAATTATAAAGGAGATTAAAAATGTACGAAATAACAAAAAACGATAAAGATTTATTTGAGGTTTTTAAGGAAAACCGAAGAGCATATAAAGATGGCGAATACGATTTTACATTTGAGGATAGATTCTTAGTCTATCACTGCTATAACCAGCAAGACATCGTATATATTGCACTTGACATGCATACTGGACTAAGTTCTGTTGTGGTTAGACGCAACAATATGAAGAAGGTAGACTCTAGCGAATACAAGTCGCTGATTCCCCAGATATTGCAGTCCATCAAATACACCGGAGACACGAGATATATCTCACCGATTAGTCCCACACCCGAAGATGCGATAGAACAGATATTTACAATGATTATGCCGAAATTCGGTTACCGAGTCAGAGAAGAGCAGATTCGTTTGTCAAAAGCAATGTATAAAGCTTTTGTTGATAAGAAGATAGGACTATGTGAAGCTGAGGTTGGCACAGGAAAAACACTCGCCTACCTTGTTGCAGCTATTGTGGCACGAACTCAACTTCCCACCTACAAGTCCTGTAAGCCGATAACAATATCAACTTCAAGCATAGAGCTTCAACGGTCTATTATTGAAAAGGATATTCCCATGATATCGAAGATGCTTATGGATAACGGATATATCAGCCGTAAATTAAATGCGGTTTTAAGAAAAGGTAAAGAGCACTATATGTGTTTGAGAAGATATCAAGAATTCCATGACAACATCAAGAAATACCCCAAGAAATACAAAGATCTTTTGGCATATTTCAAGAAGAACAAGTTTGCAGAAAAAGGGTTTGACCTCGATAGGACAAGCCTTCCTCCATCTGTAAAAGATAAAATATGTGTTAAAGGATCATGTTCTCGTTGTCCTCTTGCAGAAGAATGTCAGTACGGTTGCTTCAAAGAAACCTGCGTGAGAGCAACAAATATCGATGTGCAGGTTACAAATCACAATCTATACTTGGTATCTCGCAAGAGAAATTCAGAAGATATTCTCAGAAACAGTTGTCTTGTAGTTATAGATGAAGCGCACAAGTTGAAGGATGCAGCTTTAGATATATTCGGGACAAGGATTTCATCGAAAGAACTGAAAGGAATCCTAACCATTGTTAGAAACGTGGTTGAGGAAAACGGTTGGATGCACGATTGGGAGTTCTCATTAAATCAATTTGCTCTACACGTGAAAAACTTGATGAAGTCTCTTGAAAAGTATGCAAGAGAGGAAGATGAGGAAGACGATAAGAAACTTCTTGTACAATTAACCAATAGGGAGAAGGCACTAATTGAGCAAGTAATAAAATACCTCGAAGAATTCAACGAGATCAGTGATGAGATGCCATTTGAGTATAGAAATTGGTGTGATCAACTAATTGAAAAACTTGAAACTTTTGATGATACATACGACTTGAATGTATGGGTCGAAAAAGATGAAAACGGAGTGATTACGTTGTGTTCGGCAAGTAAAAACATTGGAGATATTATCTATGATAAGGTTTGGAGTAAAGATGTAAGCCATGTATTAACTTCGGGAACAATGAGCGATGGTGTTGACTTTGAATTCTTTAAGAAGGAAAACGGAATATCCAGAGTACAGGGATATAACATTCTAGAGAAGAGTACACCTTCACCATTTAGATATGAAGAGCATACACGCTTATATATCCCGACAGACGCTCCAATACCGGAGGATACCGAAGAGTATTATAGAACAATGGCAGATAAAATAGTATCTTTAGTTAAGGCAACGAATGGTCACACAGCAGTACTCTTCACATCATATAAAGCTTTGACTGAAATCTATAACATTGCTATTGAAAAGTTGTCAGGATATGAAGTATTTAAAATGACTAAAGGTAGCGGAAATATTATCGAAGAGTTTAAGAAAAGCTCAAGCGGAGTAATCTTTGCATCCGGTGCCATGTGGGAAGGTGTTGACTGCGCAGGTGATTGCCTTTCATCTGTTATAATCGCAAGATTACCTTTCCCTTTAAGAACAGCAACTATGGAAGACAAGAAAAACGGTTGTCCTTGTTTGCGAGATTTCGTTAATAAATATGCAGTTCCAGAAATGATTATAAAACTTAGACAAGGTGTAGGTAGGCTGATAAGAACCGAGAATGATACTGGCGTGGTCAGCATCCTAGATGCTAGAGCTTCTATTGGCCCTTATCAGAAAAAAGTGAGAGACGTGTTGCGTAAATACCCGATGGTGACTACACTCTCTGAAGTTGAAAACTTTATGCACACTGTTAAGGAAACTGAATATTTTGCAAATGATAGTTGTCAAAAGGAGAGTAAATGATAGAGAAACCCAAGAAAACTATCATATACATACGCAATCAAGAAGGAGAACTAAATGCAATCTATGAGACTCTCTATCGCTTAGTTAAGTTGGTAACACGAGACAAAAGACTCAAGCTGATAGGAGTTCTCATAGACTCCGATTCTTACGTGTGGCAAAGACCTTTTTTGATGAGTATGAATGAAGCAAAAAAACTAGACTGTATAGTGTGTGAGGAACTATCTGAGCTATGTTTCAACAATAAAACTTATATGGAGATTATGTTATTACTTGATAAGGGATTAGATGTTCTTGCGGTGGATGGGAACGGATTTTTGATGAGTCTAAAATAACCCCATATATACTAATACTGATTTTATTACGAAAATTCTTCAAAATTTTTTAAAAAAGGAGAAAAATATGACATTATTTGAAAAAGAACTGAAAAACATGTTCGATTCAAGCGATTTGATAAAAGAAAAAGCCTACTCCGGAAAGAGTATGATAGCTAGGCTTGATGAGGATCTCAGAGTGAAAATAAGTTTCGTGACAACGGGTGTTGCTGATGTTTATTCTGCCTTGCGAGTTAAGATTATAAACAGAACAGAAGGCGAGGTGGACACCGAACTATTCAAATTTGCGGATATAATCGGTACGCAGAGAACTGCCTACAACAATAAGGTTGATCCTCATATTTGGCATGTCGATGGTAAGGATGAGTGGTATCTCCCAATTTCACAAAACGAAAGAGATTTAATAGCGGATACTGTTCTTGATTACGTTGAGATGTATCAAGACGAAAGTATAACTATTCAGTAAGGAAGGGGAGAGTGATATAGATTATGTTTACTCAAAGGCAGATTGTGATTGTAAATACTGCCGTTTTTTCAAAGATGGAAAATGTTTTATCAAACACTGTTGCTGCCTTGAAGACAAGATTCGGACGAGATCCCCCCTAAGAAACGAAAATGATAAAAGAAAATATGAAAGAGGTATAAAAAGTGATAAGTCATAGAAAATATTACTTTCCATTGACCGTCAATCTTCTCGAATACGATGAGTATGGCGGCTTGGATATAGGAGATGAGGGCAACGAATATGATGGTCGATTCGCTGAGAGCTACGCGGATGATATAGAGTCTAAGTTCGCGTCCTACACAGAAGGTGACGAAGACATGGCTACATATTTCAGAGATACTCCACTTAAGCAAAAGATTGAATCAATGAAGTGGGGATTCGAAAGCGTAAACAACGCATTATGGGGCGTTGTAGATGTAACCTTGAATTCGGATATTACACATGAAGAAGATGAAGAGATAAAGGACTATATTACCGGACAAAACTCAGATGGACTCGGAGAAGGTTTCGAGCAGCAAGACATCAGAGTAGATGAAGGTATCCTAAATGTGCACTTTTGGAAATGGAGTGATGATTATCAAATCTATTCAGAGGAAGAGTTTGTCGAACAAATTGAATCTCAAGGAATGGGGGCGATGTAATGGCAAAATCGTATGCAAGATTATTCGGTATTTCTGACTACGATGAAAGAGAACTATTCTCAGTTCAAGAGGTTGCGGAGTTTATCTGCGAAGAAGGTAAGCACAGCGATGTGTCTATCTTTCAAGAAAACGGTGCGCTCTTGCTCAATACATTTGGATTATTTCTCAACAAGATAACTGATATGGAATACAGAGAAGAGCTTCTTAAGGTGCTGATACCGATGCAACAGGAGATAGAAGAAAACATGGGAAGTGAAGATGTCGGCATGGGAGGTATGTAAGCAATGAGTGAGTACGATAGACTTAGAAATCTCGCAAAAGAATTGCGAGGAAAATATCCGCCAGGTACTAGGCTTGAGCTGATAAGTATGAAAGAAGAGTTCTCTCCTGTTGAGGCAGGCACAAGAGGAACTGTGCACTTCATCGATGACATCGGCCAAATCCACATGCTTTGGGATAACAAAAGAACCTTGCCAATTAATGTTGATACAGACAAGTTCCGAGTTTTGACTCCTGAAGAATGTTATGATGAAAAATGCAGAGAAAAAGAGGAAAGATTTTATGATGCCTTAAACAAAGATATTTTTCCGAATATTTCTTGGGGTGACCTTGCAGAAGCATATGAAAAAAGAGATTTTAATTATGTAAAGGACATTCTTCAAAAAATGCACAATGCATTCATTATTGCATATGGTACTGATACATTAAATGAGGATATGGGATTTGTTTCAGTTCCAGGAGTGGTATTAGGGGGGAACTCCGAAATATGTCTCGCACTCCTTGATCTTGATACTATGTCTTCTGGAGAGCATTGGGGAACGACCTTTTTAACTCCGTATGGCATATATCAAGACGAGGAAAAGTGTCATCCATTGGCAAAACAATATTCAAACAAGATGATACCATACGAATATTGGTATACAGTAGGATTTGATGGAGATCATCATACGGATTTGGAATCATGCCCTCCAGATATTAGGGAAATGATAGATGAAGTTTTTTCGGAAGGTATGAATCAGAACGGAGGTATAACTTATTAAAATTAAATACTTTGATATGTTCTCCGGTATTGGTGGGTTCAGAACAGGACTCTCTAAGCTAGGCGATATTTTTTTGCCTGTTGGCTGGTGTGAAATAGATAAATATGCAGCTAAGGCATACAGAACACTTTATGATACAGGAGGTGAATACTATTGTGAAGATGCAACGAGAATCGACACCGATGAGTTGCCATCAATTGATCTTATATGTGCAGGATTCCCTTGCCAACCATTTTCAGTTGCCGGAAGAAGACTTGGATTTGCTGATACGCGAGGCACGCTCTTTCATGAAATCATCAGAGTGGCTAAAGCAAAAAGGCCTAAATATCTTCTCCTTGAAAATGTTCCAGGGTTACTCAATCACAACGGGGGGAAAACATTCCTCACTATCCTCACCGCAATTCATGAGCTGGGGTATAGTATCGAATGGTGTGTGCTTAACAGCTCCGATTTTGGTGTGCCACAGCAGAGAAAAAGAGTATACATTATCGGATATCTTGATCAAAGACTGTCCGGAAAAATATTTCCTGTCGGACAAGGCTGCGGCGGTAATCTTATCAAAATCGCGGGAGGCTCACAAGGGAGCAGAATTTATTCTACTGACGGAGTAAGCACATGTCTGACAAGTCAAGGCGGTGGATGGGGGGCGAAGACTGGACTCTATTTTATAGATATGAATCCAGAACCCATAGTAACCCATGAAGCACGTTGCATAACTGCTAGACAGAACGCTGGAGTGTGCCATCGAAAAGGAGAACATTCCGGTGTTATTGATGCAAGAGCAGTGCTGACTCCCGAAAGAGAAGTAATTCGTCAGCACGGAAGAAGGATAAAGTTGCCCAACGAGGATATGTTTACACTGACTGCACAGGACAAGCACGGAGTTACATATTGCGGAAGGGTAAGAAGGCTGATGCCAATCGAGTGCTTTAGATTGCAGGGTTATACTGATGAACAGTATAACATGTTGGTAGATGCAAAACTACCAGAAACTCAGCTTTATAAAATGGCTGGAAATTCAGTAACAACCAATGTGGTCACAGCAGTAGCGAACAAGCTCGTGCTTGAAATACTAAGATTGAAAGGAGATAAATAATTGCCCAATCATGTACAGAACAATATAAAGTTCTTTTGCAGTGAAGAACGGTTAAGAGAAATACTTGAAGCTATAATGTATGATCCAAATGGAGACAACGAAGACCGTGGATATGGAACGATAGACTTCGAGCGAATCATTGCAATGCCACCCGAGCTTGACATCGAAAGCGGCTCCCGAACAACAGAGGGTATAGAGATGTATCTGACTTCTCTGAATCCCAGAGCTACATACTTCGGGGAAGAAAAAATGGATGCCGAAGAGTTCGATGCGCTTATCAATAAGATAAACGAAGGAAAGCGATATCCGTATAAGTATGAACTATCCATATATGAGATGGATAATATGTTCGATAATGCGGATACAAAATCTAGAACGTTAGAACTCGGAAAGAGGGCGGTAGAAAACTTCCAGAAGTATGGAGCACCGACATGGTTTGAGTGGAGAAGAGATAATTGGGGAACAAAGTGGAATAGCTACAGCAACTTCTATGATAACGGAGATACAATATATTGCCAGACAGCATGGAGTGCACCTAAATCAGCTATAAAAAAACTTTCCTCGATGTATCCGGATGTCCCGATGGAAATGCAGTATGCAGATGAAGATATCGGCTCAAACTGCGGAAGACTGCGATTTGCAGGAGGAGATATCGTAGAGGAATATCATCCCAAAGGAAACAAAGAGGCTATTGATTTCGCATGTTCAGTATGGGAATATGAACCACGAGAGACTCTCGGCTTATATCTTAATGCAAGAGGTACAGATTATGTGTGTCCTTCCAATGAAGAATATGACTTAATATCCATTCTTGGAAAACATGCTCTTTTCTCTAACGCAAGGTTAACGGATGCAGATATTCCCATGGGGTTATATGTTTATCATTTAAGAGATAACGATTGTGGAGATGCGTTTGCAACCATAGAACCAAAAGTAGATGTAAATCACGGTGGTTCTGTAATAATGAAAGAAGAGCTAGACTTCGGTGCTAATGATTATATTGATCTCGCTAGCGAAGAAAATGCCCCTAACTTCTACGGGTATGAGATATCGATGCAAGATTTTATTGAAGGAAATTTGAAGCTCGATGAAGGTATGGGGGAGACTCTATGCTAGGCTTTATAATTGGACTTATGGTAGGCGGTACATTGGGAGTATTTATGATGTGCCTATTCCAAATTAACAGAAAGGAGAAATGATAATTGGGTCGTTTTGCGAAAAGGCTTCGCAAAACGGCTTTTTCGCAAGACATCCTAAAAGGATGCTATGAACAGTTTTATGTCATGGGTTGGTGGTAAGAAAGCGCTTCGAGATGCGATTTGCCTCCGACTCAACGTAAACTGCGACCGGTACGTAGAGGTATTTGGCGGTGGCGGTTGGGTATTATTCCATAAACCTCAAACTAAATTCGAGGTATATAACGATTTTAATCCAAACCTCGCTAACCTTTATCGTTGTGTAAGAGACTGTCCCGATGAGCTGTGCGAGGAATTGAGATACTCACTAAATTCGAGAACAGATTTTGAGCACATAAGAAAAGTGCTTAAGACGAGAACCGAGATTCCAGATGTAAAACGTGCAGCATACTTCTATCAGATAATAAGGCAAAGTTACGCATCAGGACTTGACTCATTTGGAGCACAGCCTCATGATATGTGGAGAAACTTCCCCCTAATATTCCAAGCATCAAAACGACTGCAGACGGTTGTAATTGAGAACAAAGACTTTGAGAAGCTGATCGCGCAGTACGACAGACCAAATACACTCTTTTATTTAGATCCACCGTATTACGCTACGGAAGATTACTACGAGGATGTAGGATTTACAACTGCAGACCATAAAAGACTGTGTAACGCTTTGATGAATATAAAAGGAAAGTTCTTGCTTTCATATAATGATTGCCCAGAGATTAGGCAACTGTATTGCCAGACAGGAATCATGATAGAAAGTACTACACGAATAAATAACATTGCCCAACGATTCGAAGCTGGATCGCAGTACCCAGAATTATTTATATCTAACTACAATACTTACGAGGAAGGATTGATGTCAACTAGGCAGCTAACCTTATTCGAAGATCAAGAAGAAACAGAAAAACTATTAAAAGAAAGGAAAATCATATGGAAAAAAACTACGAACTGAAATTCAAGCTCTCTGACGAGGTTATCAAGGAACTCGGCATTGATGAACATGCTATTTTTGATGCATATTACGAAGACGGTACTCTTCATGTCTGCAAGATTCTGACTTCCTCTGATTATGATGATTACGAGGACGAAGATGATGATTACGATTACGAGGATGAAGAGGATGAGAACTACATAGACTGCACGAAAAGAAATTGTGAAGACTGTGAGTATTTCTGCCCTCACTGTGGTAACTGCATTATTGTTGACGAAGAGGAGGAGTGAGATGTCAAAGATTTTAAGAATACTTGGAAGGGAAGGAAGAACAACCATTCCTTTTGAGCTTCGCATGAAGATGCGTATTGCGCAGAACGATATTATCTCTTTTGAAGCGAAGGACAATGATACCATTATCATTAAGAGAGAAAAACTCTGCACGAATTGTTGTGAAGGAAAGCAGGTCGTAAAAGAGACCTCGCTCCTCGATGTTATCAATAGCCTCAATCTTGCAGAGCAGCGAGAGGTGCTTAGATATCTTGCTAAGAAGCTCACTGAGCCGGAGATTGAAAGATGAAAGTGCCTGTGTATAACTATTCGCTAACTGAGGCACGCGAACTCGAAGAAGAGGAGAAGTGGCTGGAATCGCATAAGGCAAACGTAGAATGCAAGGAAGGAATCGAAAAAGCAATCCGTGAAAACTATGACGGTATGAGTCTTGGTAGAGATATTGCAAAGGAGCTTTGCGACACCTATGGTATAGACCGTGTTAAAAGAGTTCTCGCCACAACTATAGTAGAGAACATTGAAGACGGTAGATATAGACCGGATAATAAGGAATGGGCAAACTCTGTGTTTATTCCCGAAGAAGCTGAAAATCGAGACTTTTGCATCAACTGCCATCCCGAAATAGTTAATGGTCTCACCTCTCAGTACAGGAGATATTTGAGACAGGATTTGGGATTGCTCGATAGATCGGACTGTATTCCTTACGATGAGCCTCAAGATTATTCGGGAAGACTTCTTATTCTCGGAGCGAGTGCATTAAAAGACGAATTCAAGCAAGGTAAGTATCAGTATTTCTATGCAACAAGTGGATTCGGATGCGATCCCACCGCAACAGGAACTAAGGTGTTTGGAGAATTTCTCTATGACGGAGAAGAGACTCATTTCCACCGAGGTGCTTTCGTAGGCATAGCGGATGAAAGCAAACTTCCAGAGTGGGCATTCGAGAAGCTTGAAGAGATAAGAGGTGACATTGGCGAAGGAGAAAGCGAGGTGCAAAGCTTATAATGAGAGTTAATATCTATCAAGTAGACAGCGAGAAAGATATCAACCGTACTAAATTTCGAGACTTTAGACATGCAACATCATATGGAGAGATTGATCCCTCAATATATAAATGCGTATTTAAGGGATTTATAAAGGGAGAGGATCTGGAAGATGTCTACGAAGCATTAAACATTTATGATCAAGATTATCTTGGAACTTATCAAGGACACTCGCTGTCCATGTCAGATATCGTTGAGCTTGAAGAGGATATTGTTTCGTCGAGGGGAGCAACTACGATGAAAGGTTGTTACTTCTGTGATTCAGTAGGCTTTAAGAACATTAAATTTGACACGGATAAGTGTGAAAAGATGGATGGTCTTCGTACATTGATGATTCTTCCCCATGAAAAACCTATTGAAACAAGAGTTGTAGACGAACTTGAAAGTTGGCAAAAAGCCGTAAGTAGACAAGGCGAAGATTCAATGATGGAAGTTACATATCCGTTTGAAGATAACGCTGTAGTCGTAGGCAATGAGGAAGCTAAGCTCATAGGTATGGAAGGTAATAGAAGGTTCGGTGAGTCAATTTATGCCGGACCTTTATTTATTGTAAATGATGATGGTCGCGGAGGTTTCTGTGACCTCACAGACGAGCAAATAGAGAAATACTCTAAAATGTTTGAGAATCCCGAAGACATTAGTCCGGAAGAAGTGCAGAACGACTGCGGATTTAACATCTTTGGGTTTTGATATATCAAAGTCAAGCAAATAGGACTGATCAACCTATGAGCTTGACTTTTTTATATAAAAATTCAGCTGAAAGGGGGTGAATTTATGGCTGGGAAGAAAGGTGGTGCATCAATGGCATCTCCTAAAGAAAAGATCGTTCAGGAAGAGGAGTCTCGAATGACTGAAGTAGCTATCAAGGCGCGAATTGATAAGCTCTTTACAGACGAGTCTCGTGCTCTTAGAGCAATTGCAAGTGCCAATATCGGTGAGTACGCTATCCATGGTATTAAGGTGCTTGAGAACGAAAAGGGGCTTTGGGTATCGATGCCTCAGACTTCGTACAAGGATGCCGATGGTAATACCAAGTACGAAGATCTGTTCCATGCAACAACCGCAGCCGCTAAGACTAGACTCGGTCAGGCTGTAGTAGACGAGTACAATTTGGCACTCGAACAGAGTCAGAAAGCAGAAGCGGAGCAGAGCGTAGCTCCCGAAGAAACCACTGCACACGTGCAGAAAATGTAAACATAACTATTAAAAACAAAGAAAGAACGAGGTAATTAAAATGAGAAAGTTTTTCAAGAACATTAAGAACAAGGTTAATCAGGCGGTAGTCAATGTACAGGCTACCATCGCATCCAAGAGGGCAGAGGGTTACGTTGACACTGGCGTAAAGATCATCATCGGTGTAGTTATCGGTGGTGTAATCCTTGCAGGTCTTTACGCACTCTTCAACACCACCATCATCCCCACCCTTACCGAGAAGATCGGTAATATGTTCAATTATTCCGGAACCTAATTAAAAGCTAACACGGGGGCATATGCCTCCGTGTTACTAATAAAGAAAGGACGGTAATATGCAGAACATTTTTAACAACCGAGGTGAAGGTCACATTAATACCGCAGTAAAGATTATTATTGCAGTCATAATCGGTGCACTAATTCTTGGAGGCATCTATCTGCTTTTTGCAGGTGATGGCGGTATCATGGGTAAGCTTGATGACGAAGTTAATGAGATGATGGACTACGATCCCGAAGTTCAGGGATATCAGGTTCAGATAAATGAGTATACGACACTCAATGACATCTCTTTTACCTATGATGGCAAGACATGGCACAAAGCTAACGTAGTTGGCTACAGCGAGGATGCAGAAGTTAAATACTTTGTTTCTCACAAGAGTATGGCAGCGATGATTCTCCAAGAGGGTGATACTGCTTACCTAATCTCAACTCCGGATGGTGAAACGTGGACGAAGCATAAAGCTTATACAAACGTTAGATACGACAAAAGCACGATTCTTAAGTGGGTTGACGATGCGGATGGCGGTCACTTTTACGCTGTCTTCAGAAGAAATGACTGGGGCAATAGCTGGGAGAGTTCAGATGGTATTAAGTGGACAACAGACAACCTTGGAATTCATTACTTCTCATAAGGAGGTTTGAATGAAGGATTTATTCAACAATCGCGGTGAAGGTTATATTAACACCGGAGTAAAAATTATTATCGCTGTAGTAATAGGAGCACTGATACTCGGTGGTCTTTATCTTCTTTTTGCAGGTGAAGACGGAGTAATGGGTAAGCTCAACGATGAAATCGAAGGCATGATGGATTATGGTGCTGAAGTTTCAGCGGTGAGAGTGAACAATGACTCTAAATACCTAAAAGATCTTCAAATTACATATAACGGAAGAGACTGGGTAGAGCCAAATATTCCGTCATATGACGAAGATGCTGAAATCATGAAATTTGTTTCGCAAAGTCAGACATTCTGTGCCACTGTAAAAGATAGCGAAGGCGTGTATCTTATTTCTTCAACAGATGGTGGCAAGACTTGGGAACAGAGAAGGGCATGGTCTACAGCGGTAATTAAAACGAACTTATACTGGGATGAAGCAACCGGTATGTTTAAGGGTTCATACGAAACACAATCATTGCTTCAATGTATAAAAAGTAGAGACGGTATTAACTGGACTTCAGATGGAATGCCGTACGCAAAATTGTAATAAAGAAAGGAATTTAAAAAATGAGAAAGTTATTCAAGAACATTAAGAACAGAGCAGAGAGAGCAGTAGCAAGTGTGCAGACCACACTTGCATCTAAGAAGGCAGAGGGTTATGTGGATACCGGCGTTAAGATCATCATCGGTGTAGTTATCGGTGGTGTTATTCTTGCAGGTCTCTATGCACTCTTCAACACCACGATCCTTCCTTCCCTTGAGGGTAAGATCTCTGATATGTTCAACTACGGTGGCTAATACATAAAACCGTAGAATATTAGGGGGCGAGCAATCGCCTCCTTTTTTATCAGAAAGGAGTAAAAAATGAATAGTTTACTTTCAAGTCTTGAGCCTACAAGACCACTTTCACCAACCACTATCGTAAAAACAGAGAACTTCGCAACCGAGTTTATTATCGGCATTCTCGCACTTCTCGCAATTGTAGGAGCAACGCTCCTTGTTGGATGGGTGCTCAACAGAATGATGGTAAACAAGGGATTCAAGACAAACCTCACGGTGAATCTAATCCTCTCGGCAGTGATTCCTATTGCACTATTCCTTAGATATGGAGCATCGCTAGAACTTGTTCAAGGTGTATTCCTTATGTTCGTGTTGATGTATGCGACATGGTCGGATCTAACCTCTCATACGGTTGATGACTACGTTCCGCTTTTGGTATTCGCTCTCGGTGTTGCAAGTATGGCAACGGTAGGACTTAGCTCGATGCTCTTTGGAGCATTTGCTGTGTTTGTTCCCCAGATTGTAATGGCACTTATTCCTAAGTGTAAGCCTCTCGGTGGTGCAGACCTTAAACTCTCTACGGCTCTCGCATTCCTTCTTGGATGGGAGAGAGGTATTATTGGCTTCGTAGCAGGTCTCTTAATCGCAGTAATTTATATGGCAATCTACAACCGTGTAAAGAAAACCGAGACTAAGGAAGAAAATGCATTCGCCCTCGTTCCGTTCCTCTCGATAGCGGCAATGGTGTTATTTATGTTTTAAGTAGAAAGGATAAAAAATGGCAAAGAAACAGAAATCTATTGGAGGTAAGGCACTCAGCAACCGAACAATAATCGGTATTATTTGCCTTGTAGTTGCACTCGCAATTTGCTTCGGTATTGCACCTCTCGTTAATAAGATTTCCGATGGAAAAACAACGGTAGTTCGTATGATTAACATTCTTCCGCAGGGAAGCTTGATTACATCACATGATATCGAAGTAGTTGAAGTTGGAAGTCACAATTTACCTGCTGGTGTAATCACCAAAGCAGAGGACGTTGTAGGTACATACTGTACTACTGACCTTTACGAAGGCGATTATCTTTTCCCACAGAAGATTACAACCGATGAGAACACTGCATCGGACATTCTTGGAGCACTTGACGGTGATAAGAAGGTAATCTCCG
Source organism: Eubacteriales bacterium (assembly GCA_045635225.1). GTDB lineage: Bacteria > Bacillota > Clostridia > Oscillospirales > CAG-272 > UBA1740. The sequence continues at coordinate 94,435 of JAZRBV010000060.1, read as the reverse complement.
TTACGATTGAAAGCTTCGCACAAGGTCTTTCGGGTAAGCTGGAAACAGGAGATATCGTATCGGTAATCGTCTACAATGCAAAGAAGGGCGAGACATACACCCCTCCCGAACTCAACTATCTTAAGGTTGTAACTTCTACGACCTCAAAGGGCATCGATAAGGCTGATGTAACGGATAACACTCAGCCTGTAACAGTAACCTTTATCGTTAACAAGGAACAGGCAGAGATGCTGGCGCTCCTTGAGCAGACTGCAACGATACACTTTGCACTCGAATACAGAGGAGATTCTGCGACAGCGCAGAAATACCTTGACGAACAGGCAGCCTACTTCGGAAAAGGAGGTTGATGAGAATGGAAAACGGCAAGATTATTGCGGTATGGGGATCACCCAACTCAGGTAAAACGACCTTTGCCACCAAACTCGCAACTGCCATCTATGACAACTATCAGGCAACGGTAATTGTTCTGTATACAGACCTTGAAGCTCCCGTTCTTCCTGTGATTTTCCCTAACGAGAATCCCGAAGACGTTGGAACTGTCGGATTTCCGCTTTCAAAGGCAGAAATCGATAAGGATGATGTCATCAAAAACCTTGTAATGACCAAGTCAAGACAGAACTTTGGCTTCATCGGTTATCACGCAGGGGATAATAAATTCACCTATCCTAAATTCGGTAGAGCAAAAGCCGAAGCACTGCTCGAAGTTCTCTGTGAACTCGCTGACTATGTGATTGTGGATTGCACGAGCAATCTTGAAAACAACGTATTGTCTGCGGTAGGAGTTGAACTCGCGGAGCAGATCATCAGACTTGCTTCTCCCGATCTTAAAAGTATCAGCTTCTTTTTGTCGCAGTTTCCCGTATATGCTGATGTCAAATACCGACTCAACGAACATATTCAGGGAATCAATACTCCAAATGCGGATGTATTTATGCCTATCGAAGAGACAAAAGCACACCTCAAAGACGTGAGCTTTTCAGTCCCTTTCTGTGGTGAGGTAAAACTGCAGATGCAGAAGGGAACTCTTATTGAGCCGACAAAGGACAAGAGATTTGACGGAAGAATGAAAGAGATTGCCGGAAAGGTGGTCATGTATGGTCAGGACTGATTTATGGACGGTACTAACCGAAACACAGAAGTACATCTCAAAGTACTATGCGTTAGCCTTGACTGATGAGTCGAAGCATGATGAGCTGAAGTCGTATATCGAGAAGTTCATCCTTGACAACGGATATATAGTAGATAACTACAATGAGGATAGACTCATTAATCGAATATATTCAGAGATGGTTGAGTATTCGATACTTACACCTTATCTCGAATCTAAAGACCTTGACGAGATTAACATCAACTCTTGGGATGACGTGGTTCTCACATATTCCGATGGTCGAATGGAGAAGGTGGAAGAGCACTTCCACAGTCCACAGCATGCGGTAGATATCGTAAAGAGACTTCTGCATCACTCAAACATGATAATCGACAATGCCACTCCGATGGCACAAGGACATCTTCCCAACAACACCCGTATCACTGCGCTGAAAGATCCCATTGTGGACATCGATGCAGCGGTTGCGGTATCTATCCGTTTGCTTCATCCGCAGAGGGTAGATAGACAGTGCATTATAGATAGCGGTATGGCAACAGAGGAAATCGTTGAATTCCTCGAGATGTGTATCCGATACGGAGTATCGCTCGTTGTAGCAGGTAGAACCTCTTCGGGTAAAACCACACTCCTAAACGCACTCTTGACGAGCATTCCCGATGAGAAGCGTATTTATACGATAGAGTCGGGTGCACGAGAACTGTCTCTAGTAAAGAGAAACAGATTTGGAGAGATACAGAACAACGTTGTTCATACGCTCTCCAGGCCTAGTGAGAATTCGGCATTCAATATCAGCCAGGAACATCTCGTTGTAGCGGCTCTTCGATTCGATCCGGATATTGTTGTCGTAGGTGAGATTCGAGATGCGGAAGCAAACTCCGCAGTCGAAGCATCGCTAACCGGACACACAGTAGTAACAACGGTGCACTCCGGGCCTGGTGAGTCCGCACACGGAAGAATCTCACTGCTTTGCCAGAGAAGATTCCAGCTCGGTATGGAAGTTTCCCTCTCGCAGTCTCGTCAAGCATTCCCCGTAGTTGTATTCGCTCATAAATGCGAGGACAATTCAAGAAAGGTAATGGATATAACCGAGTGCTTCGTAACTCCCGAAGGAAAAGCGGAGTACAGATGTTTATATCGATACAACATTACTGAGAACGAGTATATTGACGGAAAGTTCAAAATCAAAGGACATTTTGAGAAGGTGAATCCGCCCTCTCCTCACCTCCAAACGATGCTAATGCGTTCGGGAGTACCTTTGGAAATCCTAAAGAGATTTATATGAAAGGAGAGTAACACATGACAATTGTGTACCTCGTTTGCTTTTTGCTAATGGCAATTGCCATAGTACTGCTTCTTGGTTTAACACCGGAAAGCATAACCGAAGATATCATGCGTTTTGCTTCTCCGAAACAAACACTTCGTGATAAGGTACTCACGGCAAGAGGTAAAAAGAAATCAAGAAAACTTACAGTAGAGCTGAACAGAATAAGAGACGCTCTATATTCAACGGGTAAAGGATCACAGTTTACGGTTGCATGTGCTGCTTCGCTACTCGGTATCATAGCCGGATGCGTTGTAGCGGTAGCTATCAATAACTACTTCCTCATACCTGTGTTTGCTTTTGCGTTTGCCTTGATCCCGTTTGGTTTTGCAAAGCGAACAATCAATTATTATGATAAGCACATTCAAGAAGAGCTGGAAACAGCGCTCTCAATTATTACGACTTCATACGTAAGATCAGATGATATTGTAACTGCAGTGGCAGAGAACGTTCAGTATCTCAAGCCTCCCGTTAAAGACATTTTTGCGGGATTTGTGGCAGAGAACAGAATGATAACCTCAAACATCAAGCAGTCGATCAAACACCTCAAGGAGCGCGTAAATAACAGCATCTTCGGAGAATGGTGCGATACACTAATAGCATGTCAGGAAGACAGAACTCTGAAAGATACGCTGATGCCGATTGTTGCAAAGCTTACCGATGTAAGAATTGCAAACAGCGAGATTAAGGGAATGCTCAGTGCAGCTCGTATAGAGTACTATATGATGGCTGGAATGTTAGTAGCAAACATCCCTCTGCTTTATTTCTTAAACAAGGATTGGTACAATGCATTAATGAATACCATCGCAGGTAAGATTACCCTTGCGGTAAGTGCCTTCGCAATTCTCATTACAGCTCTATTCATGTTCAAGTGGACGAAGCCTGTAGAGTATAGAAAGTGAGGATGAATAGATGACGATATTACTTATTATCCTAGTTGCACTCGTCTTCACCGTAGGACTCGCACTAATCCTTTTCGATGTATTCAAAGTACCGTCTTATGCGGTATCTAAAGCAACGCACAACCTTGGTAAAAGGCAGAACAAGAAGGTAAATCCGCTTGAAGTGTGGCTCAACGAACTCGCAATATGGCTTTCGGGAAAGCTAAAACTTAACGAATATAAGCTGCTCCAGCTGGATGCAGATCTTAAAACTGCGGATATGAATATGACACCGGAAATGTACGTTGCAACCTGCATCGTAAAAGCGTTGTTCATAGGAATATTTGCAATTCCTTTCCTGTTCTTCCTTCCCATACTCTCACTTGTTATAGCGGTTATAGCCGTAATCATTTACTATAACGAGTCAAAGAAAGTGGGAAACATTATCAAGGAGAGGAGAAGAAAGATCGAATACGAACTCCCGAGACTTGTATCGACAATTGAGAAATCCCTCGTTCACTCACGAGACGTGTTAACTATTCTCGATAGTTACAAGGATAGTGCAGGTGAGGAGCTGAAAAGGGAACTCGAAATTACTGTTGCAGATATGAGATCGGGTAACTACGAAGTAGCACTTACAAGACTTGAATCGAGAGTCGGTTCATCTATGATGTCAGACATTACGAGAGGTCTTATCGGTGTTATTCGTGGAGACGAAACGAGCGTTTATTGGGGAACACTCAACTTGAAGTTCTCTGATTACCAGAGACAAAATCTCAAAATTGAAGCTAACCGTGCACCGAAGCGTGTAAGAAAGCTGTCAATGATTCTCCTTGTATGCTTTATGCTGATATACGTTGTCGTTATCGGTAGCGTGCTTATTGGATCGCTGGGAGGACTGCTTGGATGATGAAACTGCTAAAGAATAAAAAAGGCGAAGGCTACATCGACGTTGCAATAACGATTATGATAGTAGCCTTCGTTCTTGTTTTCGTTGTAAACGTGGTCTCCCTTGTTGCACTTAACCAGAATCTTAAAACGATATCTGACCAGCTCGTAGAATATGCATCTCAGCATGGAACAACAGCCATAGATTCGTATGCTGAAAGCCTAGCTGAGAAGACAGGAATAGATTTCAACTACTCCTTTGACGGAAGCACATTATACGATGCAAGCGGAAAGGTGCAGCTCGGGGATACGATACAGTGTACGGTAACACATAACATATCTTTCCTAGGTTTTGGCGAAGCGACTCATGCAATTACAATCAATGCGAGTGCATCGGGAATATCCCGAGTTTATTGGAAATGAGGTGTGTAAATGAACGCGCTGAAGAATAAGAAAGGCGAGTCCTACATTTACCTTTGCGTAATCATCATGTTTATTACAATGCTGGTATCCGTGTTAATTCTTTATATGGGATTAACAGCGCAAGTACAAGCGCAGAAGAGAGATACAAAAGCTAAGCTTGATGGTTACATTTCCGACTATGCAACGGAAATCTATGATGCACTAAAGCAGGGAGATAACTATGCAATGTCGATAGATTGGAATGACCTGGAAAGCGGAGTGTTCTCTGAGCTGGGATTTACATCAGACACTACGACAGAGTTCGTATATGCTAATGGCATCAAAATGACAAGACCTACGGTAGAAACCTTATCGGGAAATGGCTTTGGACTCAAGATTGAATACACTGCCTATTTTCCGGTAGAGTGGAACGGTACGAGGTATGCGGATATTCAGATTCCCGTGATACTGACAAGCTATTACAAATTTAAGTAAAGAAAGGAAATTAAAATGCATATGCACAGATTTCAATTAATCGCAGCTATTGTGATCGGTCTTATTGTAGCAGTTCTGATCGTCGTTATTCCTCTTGCGAATAAGGATAACACAGACCTGCCGCTAGACGATAACAATGAAGTGATTGAAGGGGAAGAGAAAGAACCCAATATTCCTTCAATCCCCGAACCCGTATATCCGGACGGAGAAACAATAGTAGTAAGACCTTCGGATGAAGATAAGGGTAATAACGAAGAGATTGAATCGGATGAGCCTCCGATTGGTGAGGATAACGTTGATCTCGATGTATCGGAAAATACTCCTCCCGAAAAGAATCCCGATCCTTCTGCAAGTGCAGGTGATGTAGAGTATGGTGAAAAAGGAGAAGGTAATGGAAAATAAGAAGACTCTAAGCAAAAAGGCAAAAATCATTATTGCCGTCATTGCAGCCTTACTTGTTATTACCTCTCTTGTGCTGACAATTGTCTTCGTGAGTATGGATAAAAATCATACTGCCTTAAACAAAGAAGAGCCGAATTCTTCTCTGAATCCGAAGCCGGATGATGAGACACCCGAAACTCCCCCAGCGAAAGATCCGGATGGTACGGAAATGGAAGGTGGAGAAAAGGCAGAGTTCGATAAGGTTGTAGGTCTTGTGGGTAACACGACACTCACCCCTGAAAGAGAAGTTCTCCTTGAACCGAACATCATCAAGACAATTGAGTTTTCAAACTCTAGGCTTCCGATTCTTAACGAAGAAGGGAACTATTATACTGATGAGAATGGAAACATTGTCTGTTATGAAATCGAGTTAAGAGATTACACGGGTATGAAGGAAAACCTAATTATCATAGCGAATGCTATGGCAGATGCAGGTTATCCGATAGAGCCTATATGGTATGCTCAGCGGTTGTATTTCGTTTGCTATGATGATGTCGGGGAACTTACATCCGAAGAGGTTATAAACGGACTAATGAAAGTGTTTATGAAATCGGGAAATACTGTGGAAACAGTTAATCTCCTAGCGACAGAACACCTCGGTATCCGTAGGACAGATGAGTGCCAATTCGTATTTCAGGATGTGATTCCCCCTGCTGATATAACCCCTGTATTCAGCGAAGTTGATGTTAGAATCAACTATGAATGGAAAGAGGAATACAGCAAATACAGCATTCTTGAGCAGTGGAAGATTGAGTATGGTGAATCCGAGTACGACAGGAATATGGAGCATTATTTGCAACTTATAGTTTGCAAAATGATAGAAAACGGTGCTTCGGAGCATGATGTAAGACTTGCACAGCTTATCTATAGTTCTTATTTAGCAAATGTTAAATACAGAACGGATTGGCTTACAATTCTTCTAGATTCTTTCTCACTCGGAACACCCGATTATGTTCTTCTCTGCGAGAATATGAATGAGCTTTTTGGAGCAGACATGAATGGTAATCAGGTAATAGCAGATTACTATGACGGACTCTCAAACTTTTATGGAGGTGAAGCAGAATGAATAAAAACCTATGGACTAAGATAATTACCTGCGTTCTCCTTATAGCAACGCTCCTCTCGGTAGCAATTATACCTGCGAGTGCCGCCGACTATCCTGACGGTGGTACGCTCTACTTTGAGGATATAAATGGCACAAAAAAGACCGTAAACATTTCCGCTTACAGTACTAAAGACGGTCACCTTTTAAAGAAGATGGTCATGAAAGGCCCCGCTGGAGACTATTGGTGTGAATCACTTCACCTTTGGGGATATGATTACAGCCATTCGGATATGCCTTGGAATCTTCTTATTGACTGTGAGGTTTCAACAGGCTTCGGTGGTAATACTATAAATGATGGTAGATCATGGCATATAATCGTTGGTGCAGAATTTGCATGGATAAGTGGTGGAAGCTATGACGGAGAGGTGTATTTTACACCTATTCAATGCACTACAACTACAAGGCACATTCTTGTCGAACCCGATGGAAGCGAGGCTGTCTATTCTTCGTCTAGTGCGGTTTATACGTATGATGAGCCTTGGTCTGTAAGCAGTAAATCAATAACCGGATACGAACTTGCAGCCGGATATAAATCTTCGTTCTCGGGAGACTTCAACTGGGATATGATAGATGCATACCCCAACACTCCCGAGTCGAACTACGATGCGGATTGGAATAGTGCGGATGAGAGCGCTGAGGGAAGAAATAAGCATTGGTTTGACAACAGAACTCTTATCGTAGATTTCAGGTATACACGTAAAACTTCAACCATTACCTACAATGCAAATGGTGGCTCTGGTGCACCCGAAACACAGACGAAGTACTATGGTTATAATACTAACCTGTCATCCGTTGCTCCGACAAGATCGGGGTATGAATTTGTTGGTTGGGGTACTTATTCAGGAGATACAACGGCTGACTATCTGCCTGGAGCTTTGATTACTGGTAACAGCAATCTCACTCTTTATGCAGTATGGAAGCAAAATGCGTATACTGTATCATATAACGCAAATGGTGGTACAGGAGCACCGGCAAGTCAAACAAAGTATTATGGAACTAACCTTACCCTCCGTACAACAAAGCCTACCCGAAGCGGATATACATTCCTCGGTTGGAGTACAAGTTCAACAGCAACTTCTCCTACATATTCAGCAGGCGGTACGTATACAGCGAATTCGGGTGTTACTCTCTATGCAGTTTGGCAGAAGAATCCTACTCAGTACACTGTAAGCTATAATGCAAACGGTGGAAGCGGAGCTCCTGCTACACAGACTAAATCGGAAAACGTTGCAATAACGCTCTCATCAACTAAACCTACTCGAAGCGGATACACCTTCTTAGGCTGGAGCACAAGCTCAACTGCAACAAGTCCGAGTTATTATCCCGGAAGCACATATAGCGCAAATTCTTCCATCACGCTTTATGCGGTATGGGAGAAGATTCCCGAAACTTATACGATCAAGTATAACGCTAATGGTGGAACAGGAGCACCTGCAACGCAGACTAAGACAGAGGATATAAGCATCACTCTCTCTAGCACTAAGCCTACCAGAAGCGGATATAAGTTCCTCGGTTGGAGTACAAGCTCAACTGCATCCTCGGCTACATATCAGCCTGGTGCAACCTATTCAAACAACGCATCTGTAACTCTTTATGCGGTTTGGAGAAAGGATAACTACGATATTTCGGTATCGAACCTTAAAGTTGGATCAACTTCGGTAGAGCAGTATTCGGATACGACAGTATCAGTTCGAGTGGACAACTGGTGTCAAAACAAAGCCTATAACAACATTCCTGTAGAGCTACTTTACAACGGAACGGTAGTAGCTACGAAAAACATCAATTTGTCTATATATGGTGTTGCGACAGTTAACTTCTCACTAAATGTAGGAAAACCGCTAGGTAGCAACACAATTACAGCGAGGGTAAACTGGGCAGACCGAAGTAACGAAACCGATCCAAATGATAACTCGGTTTCAACGACAGTAGAGGTAACTCCTTATGAGTACGACCTGTATATAAGTCATGTAACACCGAATGCCCAATACCGAGAAGGAACGGATGTTGTAACAAGCTTTATGATCTACAACGATAGAGAGCAAGATATCCTTCCCGAACACAACAATGCGGTATTCTTCCGTGCTCATTATTACGATGAAAGCGGAAATATGAAGGTAATTGCGAAGAAGACTTGGTATCAAACTGTTATTCCTTCCAAGAACTCAAATCTTGTATATTTCAGATGGTCAGTTCCCGAAGGCTTGGCAGGTAAAACAATCTACATAACCGGAATCGTTAACTCTAACGGTAGTGTAAACGAGTCGGATACAAGCAACAACACAACCGAGTTCACAATGAAAATCCTTGGTAAGCTGGATTCACAGCCAACAAACACGAATTACAGCGATGCACCCGATTGGTATGATTCAACAGGAGCACCTGCGGTATCGTATGGAACGGCAACGTGGAATCAGTGGGTATATGAAAACGGTGGACTTGTGCTTAAGAAATACGGACTTGGAATCTCGACAATTAAACCGACACTTGCCCCTTCGGACAGTGTAAGCACAGCCGTGCAGAACAGCAACTCGTGGACGATCAAGTCGGGATACGGAATACAACTTGAATATGAGCCGTATTTAAGATCCCTCTCGGGATATCTCGTTCCGACCGGAAGTGCCTTTACCGGAATACAGACTGTATATGCGATGTTCCCAGAATTCGAGTATTCGAATGCTGACGGATATATAGCAGTCCTTTCCAGAGACGGTAGCACATACGAGTTCGTGCCGAGCGATTATTCAAACACTGGTGAGCAGGTTCACTTCATACCCGTGTGGATGGAAAACGGAGAATATGTTGTCGCAGTATACTGTGGTGAGGTTTGGACACCTGCAGGTATGATTTATACTGTTGTGAACTCAAGTAATATGAGCATCAACGGAACTATGTACGATGATTATTACGTGGGTGAATAATGAAGAAGGTATTTGTATGCTATCAGCATGAGGACAAGGCAACAGAGGAAAAAGAAACTCTAGCAATTTGCAAATACATTCGTGCTCAAGGGTGTCTTCCCATAGCACCGAAGATATATCTTCCGAGGTTTTTGACTGACGAAGAATCTGACAGAGGGTTTGGCAGAACAGCCAAACTCTCTTTACTTTACGCATGTGAAGAACTTTGGTACACAGGAGATACGATAACGCGCGAAATGACAGAAGAAATCTGTCTTGCGATGGAAAAGAAGAAAACAGTACAGTACATCCCAAGACATCACATTGAAAAATATTATAAAACGGAGGTAAAGAATGAAGAAAACTCGTAACAAGATTTTGCTTATTCTGATGATGTCCCTCCTTCTGTGCTCGATATTTGCGGTATCGGCTTTTGCAGCTGGCACCGGAGATGTCGCGGGTGCGGTAGAGGACACTTGGAACGAAGCAAAGGTGCAGATCAAGCAGGTAGTGAATAATGTTGTGTTCCCCGTAATCGACCTTATTCTTGCCGTGCTGTTCTTCACGAAGGTAGCGATGGCTTACATGGACTACAGAAAGCACGGCCAGTTTGAATGGGCGCCTCCTGCAATCCTCCTTGCTACCCTCATTTTCTCGCTCACTTGTCCTCTCTACATTTGGAACATCCTTGGTATGTAAGGACAAGGGAGATGCGCCTCGGAATTAAGCCGAGGCGCAAATTTTTAAAGAAGGAGAAAATGAATGTTTGATTGGATTCAGGATTTAATTAACGGTGTAGGCGATGCCATAAGTTCAGCACTTGCAACGGTTTGGGAAACCATAGCCGGAAGCATATGGGGAACTTTCATGGAATGGATCTACACCTCGGTATATAATGCACTAGCCGAATTCTTCTCGATGATGGCTGGAATTGGTGCACAACTATTTGATTTGCAATGGGTACAATCAGCACTAAGGTTTTTCTCACTATTCGGATGGGGATTATTTATAACCGGACTTATAGTTGCGATATTCGATATAGCTATCGAGTATCAGACAATGGGAAGGCTAAATGTTAAACGACAAGTGCTTCCGTTTATATGGGGCCTCTTGGCTGTAAACCTATTTACAGTAGTACCCGTTGAACTATATAAATTCTGCGTAAACCTCCAGAACACCTTCGCACAAGACTTGATTCAAGACGTAGTAGGACAGCACATGAGCATAGAAAATGCAGCTCATAAAGTATTGATGATGTTCAGCAGAGATTACTTCTTAACAGTAAGTCCTTTGTTAGCATTACTTATGCTGATATGCTTAGGATACTGCGTAATAAAATGCTTCTTCGCGAATGTAAAGCGAGGAGGTATTCTCTTGACACAGATTGCGGTAGGAAGCCTTCATATGTTCAGTTTGCCGAGAGGATATACGGAAGGATTTACAGGCTGGTGCAAACAAATCATTGCACTATGCTTCACAACGTTTATGCAGACAACATTACTGCTTCTTGGCTTAATAACGATACCCGACCATCCTTTGATTGGTTTCGGTGTAATGTTATCGGCTAACGAAGTACCCAGAATCGCACAGCAGTTCGGTCTCGATACAAGTATGAGATTTAATATGATGAGCGCGGTTCACACCACAACCACTGCGATCAACCTCGGCAGAGCGATTGCGAAGAAATAAGGAGACAAAATGAAAAGACAGTATATATACCCTCAGAATATGAGGACACAAGTCAAGCTGTGGTTTTGGACTTTGAGAGATATCATAATTCTCGGTGTAGCATTGACCGTGTCCGTGATTTCATGGGCAAAGCTCAATTTCGTTGTCCCTGCGGCAGTGACGGTTTTATATGGATTTCTCACAATCCGAATGGACGAATACTCCATACTCGATTTTATAAAACGAGCATGGAGATACTTCGTCTCCACACAACAGTATTTCGAATGGAAGGAGAAGAAAAAGTAACATGGCTAAAACAAAGATATCGACTGCTGATCTAATAGGCATCAGCAACTTTTCAAGAAACGGTTTGCAGACCTACAACAATGGCGAACTCGTTTATTTTATTGTACAGCCTACCAACATTTCGGTATTATCCGAAACGAATATCGGACTCAAGATTCAGCATTTGATGCAGCTTTTGACTCTTCAACCCGATATTGAAATCATCTGCTCAGATGCAAGAGAGAACTTCGAACAGAACAAGCTATCCCTTGCAAGAAAGGCAGAAAAAGAAAACAACCTCAAGGTGCAGCTTCTGCTCCGTAAGGATATGAAGTTCCTTGATGATATCCAGCTTCAGATGTCAACCGCGCGAGAGTTTATGTTCTGCTACAGAGTAGCACATGCGAATAGTGAACAGAGCTTCAGCATCCTCAATAGAATTGAGAAGCAGATCAACGACCAGGGATTCGATTGTCATAGAGCAAGTAAGGATGATATAAAAAGGTTTATATCTAGATACTTTGGTCACCTTTGTGAAGATCCCATCGACGACGTTGACGGAGAGCGCATGATAAGAAAATGGATAATCCCCGATTAAAAGAAAGGAGAAAATATGGCAAAGAAAAAGCAATTACCAGATGAAGTATTACATAGCGAAGCCTATGTAAAAGACTTCTTTGATATGGTAGTACCTTCGACCATCAAATTCAACGTTGACCACTTCGTATGTGGCGATAGCTTCCGCTGTGTATGGGCGATTAAAGAGTATCCGCCTATGACTACCGACCAAGCAATCCTTTCGAGATTCGGAGATAAGGAAGCGGTAACCCTTCATATGTACACAAGATACGTTGATGCATCCGAGCAGAGCAAGATACTTCAGAATGCAACACGCAAGAACAAGCTCCTCGCAAACTCAAACGATATTGAGGATATGGTAACCGGAGAAGGAAACCTCGGTGACGTTGTAGAACTTCTCAACGACCTTCGAAAGAACAGAGAACCTCTCCTTCACTGTGCGGTATTCATTGAGCTGTCGGCAAACAACCTCGATAAGCTTAGAGAATTACAGTCCGATGTAGCAATGGAGATGACGAGGGAAAAGTTGTCGGTAGATAGACTAACTCTCAGACAGAAGGAAGGATTCCTTGCATGTATGCCATGCGGCACCAATGTGTTTGGAACACAGTTCGAGAGAGTACTACCTGCATCTGCAGTAGCAAACTGTTATCCCTTCAACTATTCAGGAAAGACCGATCCCGGCGGATTCTACATTGGAAAGGATAAGTTCGGTACAAACATTATCGTAGACTTCGATAGACGTGCAGATGATAAAACCAATGCAAACATTCTTATTCTCGGTAACTCTGGACAGGGTAAATCCTATCTCTTAAAACTGCTTCTTACGAACATTAGAATGTCGGGCAAATCAATCATATGCTTGGATGCAGAGCAAGAGTACGAAGACCTGTGCAACAATCTCGGTGGATGCTACATAGACCTTATGAGTGGTCAGTACATTATCAACGTGCTTGAGCCGAAGGAGTGGACGGACAACAACACAGAGGAAGACATAGATGCTCCCGAAGCATTCCGTAAAGCAACAAGACTTTCACAGCATGTGTCCTTCCTTAAAGACTTCTTCCGTGTATATAAGGAGTTCGATTCAGCACAGATCGATGCTCTCGAAATTCTTCTGACCAGGCTTTATGCAAAGTTTGGGATCAACGACAACACCGACTTTGAGAAGTTCAAAGCAGAGGACTATCCTACTATGGCAGATCTTTATGCAATCGTTGAGAGCGAGTACCAGAGGTACGAAAAAGGCTCGAAATCCTTGTTTACAGAAGAACTGCTCCGCGAGCTTTGTCTCGGACTTAACTCGATGTGCGTAGGCGCGGAAAGCAAGTTCTTCAACGGTCACACCAATATCACAGATGATAAGTTCTTGGTGTTCGGTGTTAAAGGACTGATGGAAGCGAACAAGAAGCTTAAGGATGCGATGCTATTTAATATTCTTTCGTACATGAACCACAAGCTCTTGACGAAAGGACATACGGCAGCTTCGATAGATGAGCTTTACCTCTTCCTAACCAATACAACTGCAATTGAATACATCCGAAACGCATCCAAGCGTGTAAGAAAAAAGGAATCCTCGATAATTCTGGCATCCCAGAACATTGAGGATTTTCTTTTGCCAGAAGTTAAGGAGTTGACGAAGCCTCTCTTCTCAATTCCTACGCACCAGTTCCTCTTTAACGCAGGTAATATTAACCCGAAGGAATTCGTGGATGCACTCCAGCTTGAGCAGTCCGAGTATGAGCTCATCAAGTACCCTGAGCGTGGTACGTGCTTATTCAAGTGTGGTAACGAGAGATATCTGCTTCAGGTAATCGCTCCCGAATATAAGGCAAAACTCTTCGGAACATCCGGAGGTAGATAATGAAAGAAAACCTTGAACTTGAAAGAAGTGATATAAGGGTAGACAGAGAGATGGAAATTGATCCAGATAACAGTTTCCACCTTTACGTGTATCTTGAAACTTGGTTTGATGTAATCAAGAAGTTTGACCTTATTCCTTGGGAAGACGATGACACGAGCCTCGACCTGTATGCTATATGGAATCCGATTACGGATTATCTCACTTGTGAGTATGTAATAAAATCCGGAAACGGAGATAGGGAATACGAACTGTATGAACCTACCGAAAATGAAGCGAAGCTCATGAAGGAAATGATAGCAGAGACAATTATGGATGAATACGGAAAGACACCAACAGAGTTTGTGTGTGAACTGGAAGAGTTTGATCCGTCATTACTCTGTTAATAAAAATCTATGAAGAAGGAAGGTGGACGTCGCAGTTTGGGGTGCAATAGCCAAAGTAGCAAAGAAGATTCTTGAAGTACTAATTGGCGATAAAAATGGAAGAAAGTTTTTAGGCTATGTTGTTGGCATAGCTCTTTTTATTGTCCTATTGCCCGTGATAGTTCTGCTTGGATTATTCGGTTGGATGGCTGGAGATGGCGGTTCGAGCTTAGTAAATTACGATGTCATCTACAGCCAGATGCCTTCCGAATACAGAGAGATGATAGAGGAGCATCAGGACGAGCTGAATATGATAGAAGTAACCTTCCTCGAACACGGTTTAACCGAAAGTGATATCTCAAAAGCAAAGACGATTTACATATCGTGCTTAATCGGAAAAGAGAGTGAAGAAGGCTTCTATCAAACATACGCAGAATGCTTTATTAATCAAACGGAAGAGGTAGACTTCCTAACGAATATAGAAAACTCGTTCTCAGTAAGCTTCACACAAGAAGAGCGAGAACAATTTGAAAGCATTTATTCTAAATCATCTACCGAATAGCAAAACAGAAAGGAAAACAAATGAAAGGAACTACAGAATTTCGCAGAAAAGAAGCGCAGATGTTCCTAGACAAATTCCGAGTCGTTGCAGTAGAGACTTTAGGTCATGAAGAGTATGATTATTTCTCAAAGCACCTCTTAGATGATTACGCATTCATAGAAGATCACGCAGAAGAGATGCATGTAGATTCAGATGGTTATGCTAATAGCCTTCTCGTGCTTAACGACAGAGATGATGATGGAATTCTCGTTAACAGCGAAGGAAGTTATTACGCGAGATATAGCTCATTCCTTCCTTACGCAAAGCCGATGATGAAGAAGCATATCAAAGACATCATCGATGAAATTATTGAAGGTAAGTTCGGTGACTTTGATAACGGCTCTTGGATAATCGGCTTCGATGATATTAAGGAACACTTCGATATTACCGTAACACCTAACAATGGTATCGGAACACTGATAGTCGAGGAACTTCAAAGCAGAGAAGAGATCGGTGAAATCATTGCCACGGAAGATGCAATTGAGATTACTGAGTATTTAAATCAGGTCCCGGAGAACACACCAAGCAGCGAAAAACTGATGACAGTGTTCTCTCTCATGGGATGTAATCTCGAAGACGTACACCTCGTGGATAATGACGAAGAACATGACCTCGCAACTATTGTTGAACTCAACCAGAACACACTGACCGACCAGGGAAAGAAGGATTGGGCAGACGTGCTCTCGGCAAAAGTTGAAAGGATCTATGAAGGTGATTTCGGAGTGCAGATTGCAGTAAGCGGTTGTGATCCGCAGAGACTTGAAGATTTCTCAAAGATGCTGGCAGGGTACTGCACGGTTGATGATTTTAACAGATGGGTAGTTGGAAACGGAGAAGTTGAAGAACCGTTGGATCTAGGAAATAAATACCTTCTCAATGATCACGATATAGAAGTAAAATGTGCGAAGCACCTGCTCTGGTTGTATGATGAAGAAGGCGGTGTTCAAGCTGACTTCCGTAACTGTCATTTGAAAAATGCAGACTTCACAAAAGTAGATTTGACGAGTGCACTATTCGATGATTGCGTAATTGAAAATTGCAACTTCACAAGTGCAGCGATGAACTCGGTTGAGATGTCGCGTGCAATGGTTGTTGATTCTAATTTCTCATACACAGTAATGGACGATATCGTCTGTAGAGAAAGCACACTCCAGCATTGTAACTTCAGCCAGAATATTACCTACAACGGAAACTTCGCACATACCAAGTTTGATAAGTGCGATCTCTTCAATGCTCACTTCCATAATTCGTGCTTCGATGGTACAGATTTTGTGAGAACAAACTATGAGGATTCGGATATCGATCTTGACAGTATTGTCAGCGAGGAAGCTTGGAGTAATTCAAATGGAACTCTTATCATTTAAGGTGGAGATATGGAACAACAGAATTTACAGGTATTATTCGATGAAGAGAAGTTAGAAGCATTGAGATATTTTTTGTCAGAAAAAGGCGTAGCTCTTGAAACTGAGTTGGAAAAATCACTTGCGGATATGTACGAGAAAAACGTGCCTCCGCAAGTGAGAAGCTATATCGAAAAAAGACCGATTCCCCGAAAAAACAAAGGAAAGAAAAAAGGCGAAAATAAGCCGATTTCAGAGGATTAACTATGTGTGAGGGTAAAGATACCACCCCGATAATTTTCGAGCCTTGTGAGCAAAAAAATATGCAAAAAACGGGGGTTTTTGCGTCAGAAAAAGAGGGGGTATATACCCATGAAAAAGAGACGCAAACGAAGAAGATTGATAAGTGGGAATTCTTCAAAAATGAAGATGGGTTAAAAAGATATAACCAACAGTGCTTGGGATGCGTACATACTTGCCGACAGAGCTTTAGAAGCAAAATTATTCGATGCCCGAATTACTGTCACAGATAATTTAAAACGAGTAGAATCAATTCGAAACACCAAAATTTATGCTATTGCAAGGATTTTGGCTCAGAATTGATGCTACCGATTTGAAAGCAGGAGAAAGGGTGTATGTCGGTAACCGACTTCACCCGACTCCACATCTGCCGGCAGAGCCGACAGAATAAGGGTTTTTCGGACTTTTGTACTCTCAAAAAAGTGTATGTCGGTAAAAGTGCCTTGTGCTAGAAGTGTATGTCGGTAAACGGAAAAACTCAGTGTTTTCAAGGTTTTAGTGTATGTGATTATGTACGTCAGATAAAAAAGGAGGAAAAATGAGGTCGAAAGGACAGAAAAACAGGTTCTCTCTATATATCAGCGATGAAGCTTTAGAGATGGCGCGTCAATGGTACGAAGCAGATAACTGTTCGAGTATGAGCGAATATATTGAGAAGGCAGTTCAATTTTATAGCGGATACCTTGCAACCGATAAAAACGAAAACTATGTCTCCGATATCGTGTTAAGTACGCTCAAAGGTATCATGGATGACACAGAAAACCGTCACAATGGATCGCTGTTTAGAATAGCTGTTGAGCTGAGTATGATAAAGAATATTCTTGCGATTAATAATGGAATTAGCGGCTTAGCTCTAGATAAATTAAGAGGCGATTGTGTTAAAGAAGTAAAGCAAATCAACGGAAGCTTGTCGTATGAAGAAGCAATTAGATGGCAAACTTAATAACAAAATTCAGGTATTATAAGTCAAAACCAAAATCACTTCGAGGAAGATATTTAAAGTATATTGCGACAAGAGATGGGGTTGAAACGATAGGTAAAGACACCCCTCCGCAACCAGCAACCGATAACCAAAAGGAGTTGATTGAGAGAATACTCAAAGATTATCCGGATAGTTTAGAGATGCTTGAGTTCGAAGATTACGTGAATAATCCCACAGTAACTAATGCTAGTGAATTTATTACACGTGCATTAGAGGACAATATAAATATTTTTTTAGCGGATAAAACTTATGCTGATTACATTGCAACTCGTCCCCGTGTAGAGAAAATTAGTACACACGGACTGTTTTCTCAGACAGATGCGGATATAAGTTTGGATAAAGTATCTACGGAAATATCTGCTCACGGAAGTAATGTATGGACGATGATAGTTTCTCTTAGAAGGGAAGATGCTGAACGTTTAGGTTACGATAATGCAAGAAGATGGAGGGATATGATTCGCTCGAAGCGAGATGAACTTGCAAAAGATTTAAAGATACCGCCTAACGATTTGAAGTGGTATGGAGCATTTCATAATGAGAGTCATCACCCACATATACATGTGATTTTTTATAGCGAAAGCGAGAATCATGGTTTCCTAACCAAAAAGGGAATCTACTCAATTCGTTCGTCTCTTGCTCAGTCAATATTCAAAGATGATCTCGATCATATTTACAAAAAACAGACCGAGATAAGAGATGAACTTAAGAAAGATTGGAAAGAATTATTGAAGGAAACTCTCGAAAAAATCGGCAACGGAACATATGATAACCCGGAAATACAAAACAAGTTAATAGAGTTATCAATCATACTTGCAAACACCAAAGGCAAAAAGTTATATGGTTACCTAAACAAGAATGCAAAAGAACTTGTTGATTCTATTGTTGATTTGATGGCTGAGGATGAAAACATTGCGAAGTTATATGACCTATGGTATGAAGAAAAATACAAGATACTAAGGACTTACTCGAGCAATATTCCTCCGAAGATTCCACTATCACAGAATAAAGAATTTAGAAGTATCAAGAACGATATAGTTAGAGAAGCTCTTAGAATTATGATGAGTGAAAGTGGAGATTTGAAGATTAAACCACCTCCGAGTAACAAACGTTATAGTTCTTATAATCAGCAGAGACATCAGTATTATTCAAGCAAAAAGAAGGTAGCAGCTACTTCGGTTACACGGTTATTCAAGAATCTAGCAAATATTTTCTCGGATAATATTGGCGGTGATGATGCAAAGAAAGAACCCGTGATAGACAAGCGGCAACGCAAAGAAATCGAAGACAAGAAAAATGCAGAACTTACAATTACCTAAAAGGAGCAATATGATTACGCAAAATGAAATCGATAATGCAAACTCAATGGATATAGTTTCTTATTTAAAATCACACGGTATGTCAGTAAAACGAGTAGGAAGTGCATATGAATGGGAGTCTCCAACAGGTAAAGTATCTATAAAAGGAAATAGATGGTATAGTCAATATGAGCTTGTTGGAGGATACCCAGTCAACTTTGTTATGAAATATTTCGGGTTGAAATTCACTGATGCAGTCGAGTCATTAACAGGCAAAAGCTATAGCATTATGGCTGAAAGTTGTAAAAAAGAAGAGAAGGAAAACAAACAGTTCATAGTGCCCGAAAGACATGATAATATGAACAGAGCATTCTTTTATCTAAGAGATGAGAGAGGAATAGATGCAACAATCATCAACGCTTTTGCAAATGCAGGATTGTTATTCGAAGATTCTGAATATCATAATGCAGTGTTTGTAGGGAAAGATGGCGAGGGAAATATTAGGCATATACACAAACGTGCCACTTCCCCCGACTCGACTTTTAAAGGGAATGCGGAGGCTAGCAATCCGGAATACAGCTTCAATTGGAGAGGAAAATCAAACAGACTCTTCGTATTTGAAGCACCGATAGATATGCTTTCTTACATAACACTTCACCAAAATGGATGGAGAAACAACAGCTACGTTTCTTTATGTTCCACTGCAGGTATTGCGGCAATGAAGATGCTAAATGATAATCATAGCATCGATACTGTATACTTGTGCCTAGACAATGATAATGCTGGAACTGTGGGAAGTCAGAAGCTTGCCGAGAAAATTCATTCCCTTGGCGAGTATGATGTGTGGAGATTATATCCAGAAAACAAAGATTGGAATGAAGATTTAATATCAATAAAACAACAAGAAATACAAAATAAAATTACAATTGGAGGAATATAATGTCACTAGTTTTTACGGTTGTTAATTCAACAGCAGATAAGAAAAAACTTACTTTTTTAGCACCAGGTGCGGTGCGATCAATCGAAGAGTTGGTCAACTATAAACCTTATAATGAGTTTGTAAAAGAACTTCCGAAAGACTGTAGTATCGAGACCACTCTCGCTGTATATGAGTATGGAGAAGGAGAAAAATTCACTGCAACCTTTGAAGAGTTGGCTTATCTCACCATTAGAATGAACAATGGTGTGGATTTTCTTCATGATCATTGTAAAGCTTTAGGAAACCCTATAATGCCGTTTGTAATCTTAAAAAAGACAACAGAGAAGAAATGATTACAGCGGCTACAATTAGGGAAGTTGTCGAAGAGTTTTACGAGAATGAAGATGTTGATGAAGGAATAACTTGGGGAGGTATGTAACGGTATATGGAGGGAATTCAAATTCTACTAACCTCAGCTGTAGTAATTGGAGTGATATTTCTCCTCATAGCTGCTTTCTCATATATGTACACTATGAGAGGGATTAAGAATAAAACTGTAGGTGATGGTCAGCACGGAACAGCTCGATGGGCAACACGACCAGAAATTAAGGAGACATATAAGCACGTATTGTTTGAACCGGAAAAGTGGAGAGCAGATGCTAAAACAAGACCTAAAGAACAAGGCATCGTTGTCGGTTGCACATCTTCAAAAGAGAGTACAACCGCAATGGTTGACACGGGCGATGTCCACTGTATGATGATCGGTGCAGCCGGAGTTGGTAAAACAGCATACTGGTTATATCCCAATATTGAGTATGCATGTGCATCGGGCATGTCGTTTATGACAACAGATACAAAGGGTGACTTGCTTAGAAATTATGGATCGATTGCTCAGAAATATTACGGATACAAGATATCGGTAATAGATCTCCGAAATCCGATGAGATCAAGTGGTAACAACCTATTGCACCTCGTCAACAAATATATGGATCTCTACGCTAAAGAACCCGATAAGATTGAATACAAAGCAAAAGCAGAAAAGTATGCAAAAATCATTGCTAAGACAATTATTCTTTCGGGAATGGAGTCGGGTAACTTTGGTCAAAACAGTTACTTCTACGATGCTGCCGAAGGTCTTCTTACAGCTTCAATTCTGCTCGTCTCAGAGTTTTGCGATGAAAAGGAAAGACACATTGTATCGGTATTTAAGATCATACAAGAATTGCTAGCTCCAGGAAAGACTCGCGGAAAGAATCAGTTCCAGAGTTTAATGGAGTTGCTCCCTGCAGATCACAAAGCGAAATGGTTTGCCGGAGCAGCTCTAAACACAGCAGAACAATCGATGGCATCTGTTATGTCAACCGCGTTGTCTCGATTGAACGCATTCCTTGATTCAGAGCTTGAGAACATATTGTGTAATCCTACTGAGATTGATGCAGAAGATTTCTGCAATAAGAAGAGCGCAATATTCATTATCATGCCCGAAGAGGATACAAGTAAATACTTCATGGTATCACTTTTGATACAGCAACTCTACCGAGAGATACTAGTCGTTGCAGATGACAATGGCGGTAAACTCAAGAATAGAGTTGTTTTTTATTGCGATGAGTTCGGAACACTTCCTAAGATTGAATCGGCAGAAATGATGTTCTCCGCTTCTCGTTCTAGAAGGGTAAGTATCGTTCCTATAATTCAGTCATTCGCTCAGCTTGAAAAGAATTATGGAGATGAAGGTGCTGAAATAATCATAGACAATACGCAGCTCACGGTGTTCGGTGGATTCGCTCCCAACTCGGAGTCGGCAGAAAAACTCTCAAAGTCTCTTGGTAGCAGAACGGTACAGTCAGGATCAATAAGCAATAGCAAAAACGATCCTTCTCGTTCTCTTCAGATGATAGAGAGAGCTTTGATGACTCCCGATGAGTTGAAGTCTCTTCCGAAAGGAACATTTATTGTAACTAAAACCGGATTCTATCCGATGAAGGTGAAGCTGAAACTGTTCTTCAAATGGGGCATACAGTTCGAAGAAAATCCGTACGTTGTACCCGTCAAGGATGCAACGTTGATCAAGTACGCTAACAAGGACAAGCTCATCGAAGCAATAAAGGCTAAGTATGAGCCTAAAGTAGCCGGAGAAGAGAAAGAGTCGGGAAGCGAAGAAGGTGGTGTAGATGACTTTGCAAACGCAGATTTTGTTCAACCGAAAGCGCCAACAAGAAGTCAAAAGGTAATACATCACCCGAATAAAATTCAATAAAAAACATTATGCCTAAGACAATGAAAAGAGTCTTAAGCAAAAATGCGCCCAGGCGAAAGTCTGGGCGCAAATCTTATATGAAAGGATAATCAATGAATAAATCTAGATATTTTAATGTTGAAGAGCTGCCTATTTTCCTTGATGCAAAAGCAGTAGCTAACGTGCTTGGAATCTCAATGACTGGAACATATCAGCTTATGAAAAGGGATGATTTTCCCACTATTCGAATTGGAAGTCGCCCTCTGGTTAAAAGGGATAAATTCTTGGAATGGGTTGATAACAACTCGCAGGGTAACAACACTTGACATACGGAAAAAAGAAGAATCCTCAAGATTTATTCTTCCCGATGCCAAAAGAGATTTTCCAGGTAGGACTTCACTATGCCGAGATAGCAATATATGCCTATCTCATGTACTGCGAAGATAGAAAAACATATACTTGCCACCCAAGCTATGCGACCATAGGAAATGCCGTAGGGATGACGATTCAAACGGTACAAAAGCATGTCCAAAATCTAGAGAAGAAAGGTTTAATAAGAACCGAATATACAGAGATATGGACTAAAAAATGGGGTAGAAGAAACGGAAATCTCAAATATACGATTCTGCCAATAAAGGATGTTGTAGACTACTATTTTGAAAAACAACTTGCAGAACAAGCAGCAAAAAGCAGAGTGCAACAGGCACTTGAAAAATATGATAAAAAGCACAGCAAAAGCACTTGAACTTCTTTGTGTCTAAAGTGATAATTGTGGCAATTTGATATGGATAAAAAGGTGGTCATGTGGTATTGTTTGTGTTAACTAAGAAAGGAGTAAACAATGGCAAAAAGACGTCTAAATGGCGATGGAATGGTTAGAAAGCGAAAAGACGGCAGATGGGAAGGAAGAATCATCGTCGGTAACAAATCTGACGGAAAACCAATTTATAGGTCAGTGTTCGCCAAGACTCAAAAAGAATTGCTTGTGAGTTTTAATAAACTTAAAGCATTCTATGAGGATATGCATCTAACCGATGAAAGCTGTATAACACTAAGCGATTGGTTAGATAAATGGATTGAAGAATACAAAAGACCTATCATACGTGATTCTACGGTGAAAAGTTATTACAACTATGCAAATCACTACATAAAGCCTTACTTGGGTAGTAAAAGACTAACTCAACTTACCACTGAATCAATTCAAAGGATGTACAACACCTTGAAAAAGAGTGGACGAGTGATACCTAACGAAACAAAGGGAAGCACGTTATCCAATGCAATGGTTCGTGGAGTTCATATGATGCTACATGAAGCGTTAGACAGTGCAGTTGGTGAAGGTTTAATTCCGATAAATCCCACGGAAGGTACAACGATACCCAAACTTGAAAAGAAACCTAAACCCGTGCTTCTCGAAGAGCAGATTGAGCAGTTCATGAAAGTAATAGAGGACGATCCTATGTGGCATGACTTCTTCTACACCGAACTTATGACTGGTTTGCGTAGGGGAGAGATATGTGGACTTAAATGGAAGGATTTTGATGAAGAAGCTGGAACACTGCACGTACAGAGGACAATTAAATTTCTCAACAATAGTCTAATAGTTGGCGAGACAAAAACCAACGAGGGAAACAGAAAATTTGTTCTTCCCAAAAGCGTGGCAGATATGTTTAAAGAGAGGAAGAAAACCTGCTATACTGAATGGGTCTTCCCCCAACGGTATAAGCCAGAACTTCCAGTGAATCCTGCCACCGCATACCATGCGTTAAAGCGGATACTAACGGAAGCTGGTCTGCCAGATATGAGATTTCACGATCTAAGACATACATTCGCGACACATGCTGCCTCGAGTGGTATTGATCCAAGAACGCTATCGGGTATACTTGGACATACAAAAGCTAGTTTTACACTAGACACATACACGCACGTTACAACAGATATGCAAAAACAAGCTGCGAAAGTAGTGGGAAACTATTTGACAGATATATTTGGAGAGGAGTTGAAACCTTGGGAAGACGAAGAAAAAACGGTGATGGAACTATAAGATTTCGCGAGTCGGATGGTCGATGGGAAGGTAGACTGATAATAGGCTATGATGAACATGGAAAAGCTATTAAAAAGACCGTTACAGCCAAGACCAAAACAGAATGCGAAAAAAAGCTCAACAAAATTAAGTCTACCACAAATGTGGTTGTAAAGGAAAAGAATAAGCCAGAAATGCCATTTGGAGATTGGATGGATTTCTGGTATAAAAATTACTGTAAACCTGCTCTTCGACCATATACACAAATAACCTACGAACAGAGAATCTACAATCAGATCATCCCTAAAATCGGTGCTACACCACTCAATCAAGTAACAACAGGTTTGCTCGATAGATTCTATGCGCACTTAAAGGTTGATGGAAGACTGGTCAAGAGGGAAATATACGGAGCTGGTCTAGCAAATTCGGTTATAAGAAGTATCCATGCTCACTGCAGAGCAGCTTTGGAGAAAGCCGTAAGAGAGGGTTTAATAAGAAAGAACCCAGCAAAACATTGTAAACTACCTCCCAAAAAATCTCCGGAGGTAGAAGTGCTTACTCCTGCCGAAATGCAACGGCTTCTGATTCAAGCAAAAGAAGAAGGATTTTATGAAATGTTCCTATTAGCATTAGGCACTGGATTAAGAAGAGGAGAACTTTTAGCGCTTCAATGGGATGACATAAACTTCAGAAAATGCGAATTAAGCGTTACAAAACAGGTTCATTATCGCAAAAAAGAGTTGATAATCTCCGAACCTAAGACAAAAGCAGCGAACAGAACAATAGTGCTTCCAAAGCCTCTAATTGAAGTTCTAAAAGAGTATAAAAAGAAAGTAAGATCAAAGTGGTTATTCCCATCTCCCAATAAATTCGAGGATGTTCCTAGAGATCCATGCTCGTGCCGAAAACGGCTCTCACTAATACTGGAGCATGCTGGATGTAAACACGTACCATTCCACGCACTAAGACACACGTTCGCAACACAAGCACTGCGTTATGGAATGGATGTCAAAACACTTGCCACTACGATAGGACATGAGTCGGTAGAGACAACACTTAACGTATACTCGCATGCTACTGACGAAGGATTGAAGAGTGCAGCTAGAAGCATAGATAGAGCGATGGGTGTAATATCGGGAGTAGATAGTGAAGAAGATGAGATAATAGAACCAGTCAAGCCTCCAAAGACACCGCGAGAAAAGTACACCCCTTACAAAGGTAAGAAGAGAAAGCCAGGAACCGGTTACGTAACGCAAGTAAGTAAGAACTGTTGGCAAGGAAGATATACACCTACTGTCAATGGAGAGAGAATACCTAGAAACATCTACGCTCCTACTAAGGAAGAGTGTGAAAAGAAGCTAGCAAAATTGATTGCCGATATGCAAGAGGAACTTGCGGCAATGAGAAATCAAGAAGCAGTTACGCAGTCAATGTGAGTAGCAAAAAAAAGAGAAGTGCTGAGTCAATCACAAAAAAGTGAAAGATTCAGCACTTTTTCGCTTAGATGTACCTAAACAGTGACATCTGAAAGTTGAATTTTGAGGAAGATTGTGGTATAATAGTATTTAAGAAATACTAACGGTTGATGAGAGCTTTGTATAAGACACTATATACTGTAAGGAAATTCTGACGTTATATCAGCGTTATTATCCTAATAATATAGCATAGTTTCTTATAAAACATAATACAAGTCCTTTTTATAGTACACAAAGTGTGATATAATATTATCATCGAGAGAAAGGAATGACTGAAATGACTATATCTGAAGCAAAAAGAATAGAGCGCGAATTTTATAGAAAACCCAAGCCTACCGAGGATGAGATATTCCTCTATACAGAAGCTATGGATTACATAATTCAGACTACTAAAGAACCCCAGGCAATGATGGCTCTCGGTGGTTATTACTATGATGAGAGACAGTTTGAACTTGCACTTAAGTATTATGAAATGGCAGCAGAGTATAAGTTCAATTCTGCATATGAGTGCCTCGGATATATCTGGTACTATGGTAGAACAGGAACGCGCGATTACGAGAAAGCATTCAAATACTTCTCACTTGCCCGAGAGGGAGGTAACGTGGTTGCGGCTTACAAACTCGCAGATATGTATAAGAACGGTTATTACGTTGAAAAGAACTATGAGAAGTATTGCGAGATAATTGAGGAGTTGTATCCTGTAGTAAATAATGCTTCAAATCTCGGAGAACCTCTTCCCGAAATCTTTACGAGACTTGCGAAGATTAGAAGTGAGCAAGGCAGAATAAATGAAGCAATCCAGCTTTACTACAGAGCAAAAGATTTCCTTGCCCAGAGAATCAGTTATAATTCTTTCTTCGGCTCTCTCAACATAATGATGTGGCTCGAAGATGATCTCTATAAACTTACCGAATTTGATCCCGAAACCTTTGACTTCTATGACCTTTATCATCTTGCGAAAGCACCTGTAAAGGTTAGGTTCTATTTCGAGGACGAAGAGCAAATTTGGGAGGTTGTAGAGGAAGACGGAGAGCTTGTAATTAGGTTTAATGACAAGTGGTTTAGAACAAGAGAGGATTTCTTTGCAAAGGCGTGCATCGGAAATAATCCTCTGACACATATATACGATGCACTTTATGATTTTGAGGTGATATAATGGAACTTGTAAGATTGACAGGTGGTGACTATTCACGTTATGAAGAGCTCCTTCTCAAACGCGATGAAGTAGAGAAACAAGCAGATCATATGTTTATGGAATACACTCGAATATTCGGTGATATCACAACCGAGATATTCAAGCTCAAAGTAGAGTGTATCGCTATAAAGAAGTCTATATCCTATATAATCACGATCAAAAACAGAGGAGAAGAACTTGATCCTCAGAAACTTGTGGAATACATCGAAGAGAGAATGGCAGCTTATCAAGCAGAACTCGATGAGATGATAAGAAACAATGAGGAGTCCAAGAAGGGAGTTCCAATCTCGGCTTATCAGGAAAAAGAAATTAAGAGAGTATATAGAAAACTCGCGAAGATTCTTCATCCCGACTTAAGCAACATAACAGAGAAACACCCGGAACTAGCTGAGCTTTTCCAGAGAGTTATGATCGCATACAAATGCAATAACTACAAGGAAATCAAAGAACTCGAGGTATTAACGAGCAAGGCTTTAGATGATCTTGGAGAAGAGAAGTTTGAAGTTGTTATTCCTAACATCGAAGAAAAGATAGAAGAACTCGAAGATGAGATTCAAGGAATAATGACTACCGAACCTTATACTTACCAAGAATACATTCTCGACCATGAGAAGCAAGAAGCAAAGATGCGTGAATTCCAAGAAGAGAAAGAAACGTATACAAAGTATAAAGAAGAGCTTCAAAAGAATTTGAAAGATATTCAGGAGAATTGATATGGCAAACGGTGATTTGGTAGTACATAAAGAATCCCTCGTTTCCGTTATAGAAAACAAGGGATTAGATTCGGTTATTAAACCACTTTCGCAAGAAATACATTTGTTCGATTCCTATATTGCTGGCACAACACATCTTAATGACAAGACCGTGCTTGATACTATCCAAATTGGAGACAAGCTCACCCTTCAGCGCGAGGATAACAAATTTGATAGCAATGCGATAATGGTATTGAATGCAGAGAAGAAAAAGCTTGGCTACGTTCCGGAAAAGGATAATATCGTCTTCGCAAGACTTATGGATGCCGGAAAGCTTCTTATAGCGAAGATTAATAAGATAACTCAAAAAGGAACATTCAAGCAGATTAGTATAGGTATTTACTTGGTTGATTTCTAAAAGGAGAAGAGCATGAGGAAGTTTAAGAAATTCACATATAGCAACTTCTGTTACCTGGGAACAGAACTCATCGATCTCAAGATTCAAGTTAAAAAAGGAAACTATGTGCTAGATTACACAAAAGGCTTCTGCCCCGAGAAAATCTCCAACCCGATAGCACTGACTGCTGAAGAGTCTGATAAACTAGATGCATTGTTTTCCGAACTAAACTTTGAAAAATGGAAAGATAAGTATGAAAATCATGACATTTTAGATGGAGAAGAGTGGAAGATTAAAGTGACGTTTGCAGATGGAACTAAACGAGATATATTCGGAATGAATGCTCGTCCAAGAAGATGGATAAAGTTCAATGCATTACTCAAATGGATACATGAGAAGCAAATAGAGTACGAAGCAAAACCATAAGAAAACGACAAGAGGCCAGCGGTTTACAATTCGCAAGCCTCTTGTCGTTTCATATAGTGACAATTAGTCAAGTTCTATATCTTCTCTACGGAATAAATCGTCATCAAGGAACTCATATATAGTCATGTTGAATCCTCTCGCAAGACGGTAGATTGTTGTGAAAGTAACGGTCTTATTTTTACTTTGCAGAATCCTGTCCATTGAGCCATGAAGAATGCCAGAGTCTTGTTCAAGACGATACTGCGTAATGTCTTTTTGCCTCATAAGGTGCAATGTTCTCATCGCAACCGCATCATTAATAGTCATATCAATACCTCTGCATTTTTAACTTCATAAATATTGTAATACTTTATAAAGTTCAATATACGCCTTTATAACTGCGCAAAAGTATTGAAAAACAGCTTGATATTTGCTATAATGTTAATAAAATAGTTCTATGCGGTGGGAATGAAACATGAAAAAAGTATTAAAGCATTTATTAATCATAATCCCGATTGCGATAGCGGTGTTCTTAATATCCTTTGCCTTTGAGGATAAGACCACATATGATTATAACTCCACCTATGAAGAGCAACCTGCGGTATATGTAACAAAGTATGGCGATTGTTATCACTCAATTACTTGCCATTATTTAAGTCAGTCGCAGATAGAAAAAGGTCTGTATGAAGCGCAAAAAAGCGGATATCGAGCATGCAGCTATTGTGGTGGACGAAGCTATGGAACGATTCAAGTAGAGCACCGAGAATATTATGAAGTTCCTTATTATAGAGATGCAATATTATACAGCACATTAAGAATGGTTGTATTCACAACAGTGATATATTTACTGGTGTTGTATTGTCTATATGAGAAAAGAAAAAATGCTAAAGAGGAAAATAATTGTGACGGATCGAGAGATTGACAACATCCTAAAGAAACTTCCGATTTATTGGAAGACGGTTGGCGAAAAAAGATGTGTTGAGGATGCATATCGTTATCTAATGCTTAATAAAGGGTTGCAAGAAACATCCGAGGGAAGAATAGCATTTGATTATCTTAAGACTAGAGTAGTTCAACTGTGGTGTAAAGAAACCGGAGAAAACGATAAAGAGTGGATGCTCGAGTTCATCGATAAACTATTCAATGGACAAATTCAACGCACACCAGCAATGGCTGAGCGTGGTAGGCAACATGCTGAATTCCTGCTTAGACAATTTAAGGCTTACCCAGATTTAGCAAAGAAGTTGTTAGAATACCAGTCAAATCAACAGTGAAAAATCACTATGCCTAAAACAAAGAAGAGGGGCTAAACGGCAGTTTAAGACTTAAATGTACATGCACATGTACATTTGGAGATGAAAAATCTTCTATAGACGGTTGATAATAGCTTAAATATATGCTAAAATATTTTTAGCAACATTTTATTCATAAAGAACAAGAGGTACTTAATATGTATTTGAATTACTTAAGAGCAAAACAAAAAGAGCTGTTTTTAGATTTAAGTATCATAACATCAAATGTTGACAACAACTTTAATGTTGAAGAGAAAAACTTGATCGAACAAATATGTCAAGAAATGGACATTAAAATTCGATATGAGACAAATAAATCTTTGGAAGATATAGTTGCATCATTGGAAGAGATTTCTACTGTAAAGGAAAAAAAGATCATTCTTCTTGAGCTTTTAGGATTAGTTCTGGTTGATAATCAGGAGGATGTTACGGAAGTTCAATTAATCAAAGTGGTAAAAGAAAAATTTGCATTATCGAATGCTGAAGTCGAAAAAGCGACACTGCTCGTTAAGCAGCTGTATCATGTATATTCAGATTTTTCAAGTTTTATCAACGAGTAGGTGTAACATGGTTGAATTGTTTAAGAAGTATATTTACAACAATGAATTTGGCAATGCATTATTAGTAGGGCAGAACATATTTTATAAAAACAAAGCCAATAAAGAGATTTTTTCACTTTATTTTGATTTATTGCTATATATGGCTGAAAAAGATGCTAGTTCCACTGAAAAGTATCTAGAACAGGCGGTTAATATTTTATCTTTGTACTCTGAAAATGTAGACATAGATGAAAATCAAGTGAAATACATTCGAGATTGCGAAATAAAATTAAATACGTGGGTTTCAAAATTAAATGAATCAAAAGAACAAGAGAGAATCAAGTCTCTCAAAGCGTTAATTTCTCAAAATGACGAGCTATTAAACGCTATTAAAGGACTCATATCAAAGTTAAACTCCGAACTTAATAAGAAGAGATTCGAAGAATTATTAGCCGAAATATCAGTTAAAGATTGTGAGTTGGACAAGGAAAATTTTGTGAGTAGACAAAAAAATGAGTACGATGTTCTCACAAAACAGTGCCAGCAAATTGTTGATACGAAACTGAAAGAGTTTGAAAGGCAAGAAAACGTTAAATATAATCAAGAAGCGCTTGAAGCATACGAGAGGATATTTAAAGTATTCAAAGATGCAGCTAATTCGAATTACCACGCAAATCAGATCATTGAATTGTTTAGTTATGATCCCTCAAGACTCTTTAACGAAACACTGATCTACTACAATCATGTTTATAATTACATACTTAGCAAACTCAGTGATGAGGAAAAGCTTAGTTTGACCAAATTGGCGATTATTGCAGAAAAAAAGAGGTGATTAAATGCGTACACTTTCCCTTGGAGAGAGAAGTTTAACAGAAATCGCGAGCAGATCTATGCTCGGATTTAATACTAGTACGCAAAGTTTGTCATCTGGAATTGTTTCAACCCAAACCTCACTTGCTTTTGGTGGAATTACTACGAGCTTTAATTCAGAATTAAATGGGTTTCTTACCGATCTAAATGCCAAGAGAGTAGATTATCAAACTCAAGTTGACAATCAGTTGGCTATAGATCCAAAGTTCAAAGGGCTACGAGGCAAGGGTGTATCACTAGCTTGGGAATATGAAGCAGCCGACGTTAAAATGGGCGGTAGAGGATCTGTTGAAGGTGGTTGGACTGATAGTGAAATAGAGCATATAAGGGCAACTGGAAAAGCCAAGTCTTACGATGTAGAGTTTGGAATGGAAAAAACACCAGAAGGTCATCATGCGAAAAATGTGGCTGACCATCCTAAAGATCAAGCAAATCCAGATAATATCACGTTCTATCGAACCAGGAAAGACCATGTTGAAAAAGGTCATGATGGTGACGTGAACAATTCAACTGATGGCGATTACATAGATAAAAATGAGATGCTTCGCAAGACAAACAAAAGGCGTGTTGTGAGAAATGAATTGCGAGGAATAGCATTAGCGGCGGGTGTTGGCTTCGGCATAGGATTCACATTAACTGCTATCTATGAATTAGCACAGAAGGGCATTAGTTCGGTTGACTTCAGTGAGCTTGTGGTTAAGTCTATGGCATCCGGTATAGAATCAGCAGCGATTTCTGTAGCGGGATATGGTGTAAGTAGAGCTGCAACCTCACTTTTATCTAATATAGGCGTTGATATTACGCAAGGATCAGGTTATTATCTAAATTACTCGATTGTTGGACTAGCGTCTATTGCAATCGTCTCGGTTTACCAATATGCTAAACTTCGATTCAACGGAGTTGAGAAAGAAGCAGCAATTGGAATGGTAGCTAAACAAGCACTATTCTCGACGTCGGTTTTAGCTGTTTCCATGATCGCACAATCTATATTTGGTGGTATAGCCGGAATAGTAGTTTCAACATCAATAGGTTTAATATGTTTTGGATACGGAGTAGTTAAGACTGTTCATTCAAGGAATTTTGAAGAAAAAATGCGAGTATACACCATAGAACAGTATCGTAGGATCGCTTTGTGTTAAGAGGTAATATATGATATACAAATTGTTTGTCGAAAAGGTAGAGTCATATTCCAAATATAATAAATTCGAAAGGGTTGACCTTAGCACTAATGATTATAATCCCTTTTATAATCAATACAATCCTAAGCAAGTAGAGTTTGAGTTTAACGGTGCTGATTTATTCATGCTTCCATATTCAAAAATTGCTGAAATATCGAATGAATATCAATACTTGAATTGCGATTATGTATTTGGACTCTCTAATTCAGACCCATTCTTTGTGAAGAACAAAAGGGTATATACTTGTTGTCACGGCTCTAAGGAAGCTGAATATGAATTTGTTGCGAATTCATTTGAAGAATTCCTTAACAAAGTTATGGAGGAGATATAATATGTGGAAATATGCATTGACAGCATTTGCAGGTGCAGCAATAGGTACAGTAGCTGG
Organism: Eubacteriales bacterium; assembly: GCA_045635225.1. Lineage (GTDB taxonomy): Bacteria > Bacillota > Clostridia > Oscillospirales > CAG-272 > UBA1740. The sequence continues at coordinate 62,018 of JAZRBV010000060.1, read as the reverse complement.
AGTGTTTCTTGATAGATTAATGAGAACACTAAAAGAAAATAGAATTTTGAAATGCACTGAGTTACTTGAGAAAGAATTCGGTGAGCCTATGTATGTAAACAAATTCTCTTTCGATGAAGTGAACGAGTGGATTCTCCAAAGAAAAGAAAAAATAACTAATGGTTACAAAGCTGTTGTTCTCAAAGTAAATAAGGAATCATTCGCAAAAATCAGTTCAGATTTAGTAATCGAAGAGGATTTGAATAAGTACTTGTTATTAGCCATATACAAGGATGGCGCTTTCGAAGAAAGCCTCCTGGTTAAGTATGAAACGTTGGACGAAAAGCTCCTAGAAATGTTATCAGATGATATAATGGTGGTTGAATAATGCTTGGACGAATATTGATGGGGCTGGCTACGATTGCTATAGGTGCATTAGCTGTATCGGTAATTGTAAAAACAGTTCGAGGACTAATAAACAAGAGAAAAATTCAGAATTTAGCACACTCAGAAGGAATGCGTCGAGTCATCATTGACAGTGTTGATAGATGCAGTAATAGAGTTAAAATCACTGACTTGGGAACTGACAAAAAGATGACTATTGAAGGTGATGGAATTGATAATGACATCTATGAAGGTGATGTAATTCGAGTATAAGAGGTAATTAGCTGTGGGAATGTTTTTACTGATCGCGGGTGCTATCGCAGCAGGATTGGTATGCGTCTATCTTGTTGCGATCACATTTAAATGGCTTAAGAATAAAATTGTTCAGCGAATGGCTGAGAAAAGGGTAAAAAAAGTAGTTGTAGCGGATATTGAGAACCTGGTTAAAAAATCAAACAACAGAATATCCCTTGATGATCTTGAGGCAATGTGTGATGGAAGGCGTGCAGAAGTTATTGTCGGCTTGGACGAAGATAATAACATAGTAGGTGATGTTGAAATAGCAAGGGATGCTAATTCAACGTTAGACGCTGAAGTTGAAGAACTGCTAAGTAAAGAAAAAATGGTAGTGGTGGAATGATATGGTATATATAGGATTGCCGAAAGCACTGTACAATTGGGCAGATGCGCAAAAATTAAAAGAAGTTTTTCATTCTAACGTAGATAAGTATTTCGAAAAATATGATATTAGCATTTATACAAACACTGTAATTAATACTCCTTCAGTAATTTTCATGGATAATCCAATTAACGAGAAGAAAGCAAATGATGTAGTAGATACTGTAGTGAGACTATTTCGAATTTGTTTTAGAAATGATGAATTGGATGTTGATGTGAAAATTGGATACGCTAAGTTTAATCCCACTTTTAAACCCGTACACGAAGAAGAGCGTAAGGGTAGCGAAGAACCGAAGAATCGTACTCAAAGCGAAGAGTTCGATTATGAAAAACTAGCATCAAATTACATAGCAACGTTTCCTAGATATACATTTGAGCAAGTCATTTTACCTAAACAAGTACTTGAATCAATTGAAAACGCTATAGGTGTTTTAAGTGTCGAAAAGAAGGTATTTGATGATTGGGGATTGAGACATGTAATTCCGGAAATTGCAACAGCACTTAATTTCTATGGCCCTCCAGGAACAGGTAAAACTATGTGTGCGGAAGCCATTGCTCATAAGTTGGGAAAAAAGATAATAAAAGCGACATACGCAGACGTAGAGAGCAAATATCACGGAGAAGGCCCTAAAATGGTTAAAGCGATATTTAGGGCAGCAGAAAAAGAAGATGCTATACTGTTTTTAGATGAATCGGATTCCTTATTATCTAAAAGGCTCACCACAGTCACTGACGGATCATCCCAGGCAATAAATTCAATGAGAAGTCAACTTTTAATATCGCTCGAGAGCTTCAAAGGAATAGTTATCTTTGCAACAAATCTTGTTGTTAATTATGATAAGGCATTTTTGTCAAGGTTAATAAATATCGAGTTTGTTTTTCCAACTAAGATTGAGCGAGAAAAAATCTGGTGGAAGCATTTAAAGACGGATAAAGTAAGAGTACCACTTGCTAGTGATGTAGATATTCCTTCAATAGCGGATAAGTATGAATTTTGCGGAAGGGAAATTAAAAACACTGTTAAGAATGTATGTATATCGGTAGCATTAAAGGGTTGCGATGTGGTGACTCAGGCAGATCTTGTGGCTGGCTGTGAAAAAACGTTGATGGAAAAAAACACAGTTATTAATGCAAATGACGAAACGGTGTTGTCATCACATAAAACTGCCGTCATAAGAGATGTTCTCCAAGATGAAATAAAAAGCAACGGAAACAAACAGTAAACAAATTATATAATCAAACTAAACCCAGTGGGGCATACACTTGTCCACTGGGTTCTTGTTTTTTATCGCGGTGGTGATATAATATCTAGAATAATTGTTGCTTTATTGATAACTATTCGGGTTTCGTATGGATATTTCAATTCGTATAGAGTATGTTGTGTTTAAGCTATACGAAAGGAGAAACATGTGAAAACTGATAACAAAGCCATAGGAAAAACAATAAAACACTATAGGCAACAAAAAAGGATAACTCAAGAAGAATTTGCTGAAGCAATAGGATTATCACCAGGTCATGTAAGCAGATTGGAACGAGGAATAAAGCGCCCTAGTTTAGAGACTTTAATGGAGATTAGCAGAACGCTTGATGTTGCATTAGATACTTTATTGAGCAATCCGATTCGAAAAGAAATGGAGTGCGATAAAGAGACGAGCGATCTGCTATTTGAATGTAATGCATATGAGAGAAAAATATTGGTTGAAACCATAAAAGCGATGAAAGAAGCGATGATACGGAATAGAAATATAGTAAAGAAAGGATAGAAAAAAGATATGGTTTGTGTAACCGGAGATATACACGGTTCACCATGGAAAATTTATCAATTTGCAAAACGTCACAAGCTAACCGAAAAATCGATAATAGTTATACTAGGTGACGTTGGAGTTAATTACTATGGTGATGAGCGTGATGACGAGATTAAGAAAGTCCTTAACGAGATAAAACCTAGGATATTATGCATACATGGAAACCATGAAATGCGACCTTGGGAAGCCAGAGGATACGTAGTGAAAGAATGGAATGGTGGTAAGGTGTGGGTACAAGAAGAATACCCCAACATACTGTTCGCCAAAGATGGAGAAATCTATACTATAGAAGGCAAACGATACATTGCAATCGGGGGAGCGTACAGCGTCGATAAACACTGGAGATTGATGCGAGGCTCAGGCTGGTGGAGCAGCGAACAACCAACAAAAGAAATTAAAGCGTTCGTAGAAAAACAATTAAAGGAAAACGATATCGACATTGTGCTATCTCATACTTGCCCTAAAAAATATATACCAATAGAAGCATTTCTCCCATCAATAGATCAGTCAACGGTAGACAATAGCACGGAAGAGTGGTTAAATAAGATTGAATCTTGTACGGACTATAAAGCATGGTATTGTGGGCATTGGCATATAGAGAAAGACATTGACAAAATGCACTTCCTATACAAAACATGGCATTCGATAGAAAAGGATGATTACATATAGAGAGGAGACAACATGGGAAAGAGATTAAATAATAACTTATACACGCATACCATTTTAGCATTTGAAAAAGGAAAGTTCTATGCTAAATCAAATTCAGATGGTTCGCTATTCTCGGGTAGACATAAAACTAAGATTTACCCAAGTGACTTGCCAGAATGGTATCTCTTCGGAAGGTATTATCGAATGTGGGGGTACATGTCTACAAAAGGCATAGTAGACATGCTATATAAACCTAACATGCATGTAAATCACTATCTAAAGGATGATTTCCTGTATATATCATACGATAAAAAGATAGAAGCGGTTACAGCAGAAGACCGAGAGAAAAATGAGAAGTTGTACCGATATGAACGTTATAAAGGATACGATGAGGTTGTGTTCGGTGGGGAGATCATAGAAATACTTAAAGGTGCTAGACAGTATTCCAACTATGACATAAGGTCTATCATAGAACAGATTAAAGAAAAAGTGATATGGCTACGAGGTGCACACCCTCGAGAATTCAGTGAAGAGCAGTGGAAGTACGATGTAGACCAAGATTTTGCGACTGGAATTAGCGACTATGCAAGGAGAAGAGATCATAAGAATTGGTGAAAACAATAGGGAGCTAATATGGGCAAACAATTATATCTAATTAATTTGAACGATCCGGCGAAGCCAGGATATTGCTCATTCGAAAAGCCTTACTTCGGTTTCAAAGAAGAGTTCCTCATGGTTAAAGCTTTAATGGAAGGATACGAAAACTACGAAAATACAGCGAAGGCAATCGAAGAGTATTATGATGGACACAAGGATGTCACACATAGTATCGCATATTCAAAGCAGCCCCTGTTAAAACGGGCAAGGGTTTATGCGCAGAATGAACTTGAATTTGGGGAAAGAACTTGGGAGCACATAAATATTTGGGGATTTCCATACCAAATGAAATGTGAAAAAGGATTTGTGAAGCAAATCATAGTTAAATATGATGGCAAGTATTGTCGATGTATACGTGCCTGGTTTCTGAATCTAAGCTATCGGCATTTAGCGGATGGATGGACTAATGTTGATCATTTCTGGGGTAATAAAGAGATAATGCTTATTTATCACCTCTCAAGCGTCGAAGTAAAGTTGAATAATATCCTCTACGTCATTGATAAGCAATATGACACATTAAGCGAAGCAGTAGACAGTCTATCAAAGCCGGAAGAATTAAGCTTCACCTCATTCTGTGAAGAAGTATTTGGGGATGGGTAAAGATGCGATTATACATAAATGCAAAAACTAACATAAGTGATCTGAAAATTGATTACATAGAGGTATTACTGCAGTCCGGTGAACAAGTTAGTTTGAATTGGGATTGGAGTGATTACTATCGTGAAAAAGGTTATTTTACTGCAAGATTCAAAGGCGTTTGCTTTGGCGAAGAGTATGCCAATGGTAGAATTGAAGATTTGAAATCTATCACTATTCGAGAAATAGGATATTATACCGAAGACGAGAGTGGAGAAGACGTACAGCTTGAAATAGAGAAGCTTGAAGTGGATGACTATAACCGTGTGTGCGAACTTCAAATAAGTTATTCGGAAGATTTCTCGCTATATTATACAGGATAAAAAAGGAGATGAAAAATGAAGTGGAATGTAATATTTCCAGATTTTAAGACTGGAAGACTAAAATATTATGATATATTTAAGGACGCTTGGTTTAAGTCATCGATGGAAAGACTGTTAGAAGCCAACTATGAAAAAGAAAGGTTCGCTAAAGAACTTGATCGAGCTGCAACTTTCTGGTTCTGGGCAAAAGCCGAGTATGAGTTTAAGTTCACTGAATGGCCACCAATAATTAATGTATCGGAGGTCGTAAGGATTGTTGAAGAATATTGTGAAACACTCAATAAAGGCGAAGAGCCTGCCAAAGAAGTAAAGGTCTATCCGGTTAATAGTCATAAAATTGATATATATGACCAGTTGCGTATAAATTGGGATCATTTTAGTGAATACGTGTGGATGGAAAGCAGAAAATTGATTAATAGAACAACAATAATTGGACACAAACTGGATGATGACTGTTTTAGGACAAAAACAACTATAAATGAGTATGAGGAATATGAGAACCGAATACTCTGCTATGGTTTAACAAAAAAAGAATCGTTAACCGAAATATGCGAAAAATGCTTGCAATGTAAGGCTTACATTCATAATGCTGATTCTTTAAGAGAAGAGAGGGGAGAAACAGGAAAGAACGAATGATTTACGTAATGTCAGATATACATGGTCGAAAAGATAGGTTCGAAGATATATTAGAGCAAATAAACCTGCAAGAAGATGATACTCTGTATATTCTAGGGGATGTTATAGATCGCAATCCATCGGGGATAAGTTTGCTAAGATATATCATGTCTAAAGCTAATATTAAGGTGTTACTTGGAAACCACGAGGATATGATGCTTGAAGTAATTAAGTACAATCACAATACATACACCTGGTATTGCAATGGTGGAGAAATAACGCATAATAGATGGAAGAAGTATCGCATCCCTCAAAGAGAAAAGATGCTCAATTACCTCGAGAATCTCCCATTGCATGAAGATGTTGAGGTTAATGGAAGAAAGTACAGATTGCTTCATGGTAAGAATCCATCAAGAAAGAGATGGTTGACAAGAAGTAACGAGCAGCTAAAGAATGAAATGATATGGGAGAGAGTTAATTATGCAGATTCCGGTCCAGAAGGAATAACGGTTATATTTGGACATACTCCAACCATTCATTATCAAAACTGTGAGCCACTGCAGATATGGTATGGAGACAATCTAATTGGAATAGATTGCGGTGCGGCTTATACAGATGGTAGATTAGCATGCTTAAGACTAGATGATATGAAAGAATTTTATTCGAGGTGTTAATATGAGTCAATGGACACATATATTTGGAATTATCAAAGTTGATCCGTTGGGGCGAACTCAAGCGGAAAAAACGTATTTATTACAAACGGTACTGGAACATCTCCCAGTAGTATCAGGGTCGGAAGAAGATTTAGAGGTGATAATAAACCAGGAGCACGGATATGATTCAAGTTCGAGTGTTGATGAACTTGGTTATCGCACGAATAATTTGAGAAATAGATATGGCAAAAGAAGTAGAGAAGATGGATTTTTAAGAACGCAAGATAGTTATCTACTAACGCTTTCTGGTCATTTTCGAGATCGGAGCTTCGAAATGACTTATAGAAGCTTCATTAATTGGCTCTGCAGATTGTCCAAACGTGTAATAGTAGGAAAAATTATCGTGGAAGTTGTTGATGATTATGGTAAATGTTCATTAATAAGAGAGGATTCTCAAAGCATATATCGCGATATGTTTGAAAGACCTGGATGGGGTTTGATGAGCAGCTATAATTGGTGCGAAAATTTTATGTGGGAGTAAGTTATGACACGAGATGAGATTATAAAGCTTGTAGAAAGATATCCTTATTTATTACCTCGTAATGTATTTACGGACAAGTTGCCAGATAATTACGACTATTCACATATTATACATCTAGCAATTCCAAAAGGCTGGAATCGGATATTCTTGCAGCTGTGCGAAGATATTAGGCAACCACTGATTGATGCTAATTATCTTGAAAAGTTTAGATTCACGATAATTGAAGAAAAACATAATAGACTAAGATGCAATCATTTGGGAGCGCCCGAAAAAGTGTTTCGAATTCTGAAAAAATATTCTGTACTAGCAAGTTATGTATGTACGAGATGTGGAAATCCAGCGTTCTATGAGATTCAAGAGGGGTATATAGAGTCGATGTGCATAGACTGCTGGAAAGATTATGGTAGACACAAGCACGTAGAAAGAATAAAACCCAAGATATATTTTACATTGACAACTCAAAAAGGGAAGCGGAAGCACGAAGAGTTTTTATTCATCGATGAAGAATGGGATAGATATGAAAAATCGATTCAAGATTTATATAATGGGTTGATTGATTTATAAAAAGCATAATATCAAGGCTTGTGCATAAGTCTTGTTATTATCCACTCTATTTGCCGGTTACATATTGAAATGCAAATAAATAAGTTGAAGACAAGGCAAGGATAAAACCGCCTTATGCCTATAGAGTGGGCTGTTGAGGAGATAATATGGCTAAAATACTAATGTCGATAAATCCAATTCATGTAGAGAAGATTTTGACAGGACAGAAAAAGTATGAATACAGAAAAACAAAGTGTAAGCAGCCTATAGATACAATTGTAATATACTCTACGTATCCCGTTATGAGAGTCGTTGGTGAAGTGTCTGTAAAATCGGTTTTAGAAGATTCACCGAAAGCACTGTGGGAAAAGACAAAAAGCAAAGCTGGAATTGAGTATTCCTTCTTCAAAAGCTACTTCAATAACTGTGATGAAGCGATTGCATATGAGTTAGAGAAAGTGGTAAAATACAAGAATCCAAAAAAACTAATAGATTACGGATTTAAAGCACCTCCGCAATCGTTCGTCTATATTACTTAATAGGAAGAAAAAACAAAAATCGCCCTCGTATAAACGAAGGCGATTTTTTAGTGATAAAATGCTGAAAGTGGTCGTTAAAAAAACAATTGTGGTCAAAAAAGTGGTCAAGGGGTGTTCGAGAGGCCACTGCGACAGCATAAATTACACAATTCCGTTAAAAACAAAAGAAAAAAGCACAGAAAACGGCTGTTTTCTATGCTTTTCCTGGTCTGAGTGACAAGACTTGAACTTGCGGCCTCTACCACCCCAAGGTAGCGCGCTACCAACTGCGCCACACCCAGATTTAATTTTGCCTCTTCGCACGAGCGGCAAACAATAAAAGCGCCTCGGCGAAAAGCCTAATATATTATAGCACCAAGGACGAGAAATGTCAAGACTTTTTTGAGAAAAGTTTGAAAAAAGTTTGAAGCCGGCATGAAAATGGTATGAAAATGTATTTTCGCCATGGTCGGATTGGGTGACGTGCCGTCGGTTGACGCAAGAATGAAAACATTCGAATGCGCTGTATCCTTAGATCGGGGCGAGCGCCCAAAATTGAAAGCTGCTCCGGGCCGCTGATCGAGGTGGAGCGAGCTTTCGGCGCGGCTCGGTATACACAACGACTAAGCGAGAAAACACAGATCTCCTCATGCGAGCTTCCGGCGCGGCTCGGTATACGCAACGACTAAGCGGGAAAGCACAGAACTCCGCATGCGGGCTTCCGGCGTGCCGTCGGTTGACGCAAGAATGAAAACATTCGAATGCGCTGTATCCTTAGATCGGGGCGAGCGCCCAAAATTGAAAGCTGTTCCGGGCCGCTGATCGAGGCGGAGCGAGCTTCCGGCGCGGCTCGGTGTACACAATGACTAAGCGGGAAAGCACAGATCTCCTCATGCGAGCTTGCGGGACGGCGAGGTGGCGGCATTGCTTGATTGGCGATCACGGCGCGGCTCTCATCGATATCTAATTATGCCTGTGCGACAGTGTTGAAAGCAGATATAATAAAGCTTTTTCCGTTGGAAACGCCTTTTTAGTAATGCCGGCGGAAAAGTGCGAGTGTCGAGTGGCGGTGATCATAGGGTGTAGATTGGCAGTGATCATAGGGGTATTTTATAAATTATATTTTGGTACTTGAATTTTCGCGCGACGTGTGCTATCATAGAAAAGTAAGAAAATAAAAGTGAAACGAAAGGCTCACACAATGAAATACTATCTCCCTGTGAGGTGAGTCGATCTGTGCTGGCACAACGGAGTATCAGGATATATTGAAAAGTGCCGAAAGGCTTGCGCTCGTTGAAACAGGGCGAGAGGAGAGCGCACATTTTTTAGATAATTTGAAGTACAAAAATATAATTTAAAACGTTTTTTACTTTGTAAAAATGCATTATATGTAAATAATTATTTACATATAACGGCTATTCGGGGGTAAAATATGAGATTGACGTTTACCGAAATCGAATCATATGTTGGCGATATTGTTCCGCTGAAGTTGGTTTGCGAGCGCGACATTTCACACAGCGATATAGCTTGGAGAGTTGACGGCAGCGCCGTGATTTTGCGCGGATTTGAGAATGATGAAAAAATGCCGTTCACCGATGGAGTTTTGCTGACACTTTGTGCGGTCGGAGAGGCTGTGGTCACGGCAACGCTCGACGGCGAGAGCTATTCTGCTTCGGTGCGGGTGCGAGATATGCGCAGAGCATCTCCCACCGATACGCTTAACTATTACATAGGTGATCTGCACGATCACACCTGCCCTATAAACGGCTATGATGAGTTTGCCGCTCGCAAGACGTCACTGCCGCGCGATTATATTTCTCAGGTGCGAGCAGAGGGGCTCCTGGATTTCACCGCTATCAGTGACCACTCCGAGCCGCTTAATGCGCGAGAATTTTTCGACAATTTCTTCGTTGCGGAGGAGGCGTGTAAAGATATCGTGGTTTTCCCCGGCTGCGAGTGCGACGTCACCGTAATTGAGGAGGACCGATTTGGCATACCGATAAAGCGCAGCGGAGAGATCGTCTGCTTTAATTCCGACGACTATGCAGAGTGCACCACGTGGGAGCAGTTTTACGACGCGGTTGCGCGTAAGCCCTACTCGGTCTGTGCATTTGCTCATCCGCAGATAGTAGGCTTCGCAAAAAAAGGTATCTGGGATTTTACACTACACAAAAACAACACGCCCGAGATGCTTCGCGCTGTGCGTATGATGGAGATGGGGGACGGCTCTCTGAGGCAGTCGAATATCATCCATGAGATGATGTATTCCGTCGCGCTAGACAACGGATTTAAGATTTCGACGACTTGCTCGAGCGATTCTCACGGACCTGTCTGGGGCTACCACAGATTCCCCGGCAAGACCGTCATAATGGCACCGGAACGCACGAGAGAAGCGTTTCTCGATGCAATGGAAAATAATCGCGTTTACGCGACGGAGAGCGGAAATCTCAAGCTCTCGTATAAGGTCAACGGCATAACTGCTCCGGCGACGCTTGCGCCTGCTGACAAGTACGAGTTCCGCGTATCGGTGTCCTATTTTCACGAGGACGAGAGCACGGTGCCCGTAGAGTGCCGTGTGATCTCGGATAAGGGTAAGACTGTGGCGACTGTGAAGGACGTGGATTTCTCCGATTTTTCCTTCATACTTAACGCGCCGACGGCGGGGTATTTCTATCTTCGCTTCAAGGATCGCGAGAACCGAAGAACCTGGTCGCCGCCCGTATGGACGGGACGCGCGCTATGCGGTACGACACCACCCAAGCTCTGCGAGATAGATAAGAAAGGATTCTCTGCACGTGATCTTGTCAGCGGCGAGAATGCCACCGCAACCTTGAACGGCGATCCGCTCGTCCCTTGGATCTCGCCTGAGTGCACAGCCGATATCGTAATAGATATGGGCAGAGTAGAAAAGGTCTCAGGACTCGGTCACTATCCGAGAGTAATATGGCGCGAGCTCATCAAGGATTGGTACGGCGGAACGCCTCCGCTTCTTTCCGAATTTCCGGTTGAATATACGATCTCTGCCTCGCTCGACGGTGAGCACTACGATATCTGTGACGAAGGAATATTCCGCTGTTACGGCAGCGAGGAGATACTGCCTTTCGAGAGCCGTGATGCGAGATATGTCAGGTTGACCGTTCACTCGAACGTTGCGACCTATAAGGGCATACCCGAATTCGCCGATCGCGGACTTGCGATAGGCGAGCTGACGCTGTATAAATAGTTCCAAAAACTATCAATTAAAAAATATTTGGAGGTAACAAAAATGCTTTGGTCGGAACTTAGACGCGACGAATTTCTTGATGCGGTAAAGGAGTCTCGCGGAGTTTGCGCACTTCCTATAGGATGCGTTGAATCTCACGGAATACATATGCCTCTTGCTTGTGACGTGATGCACGTCGAGGAGTATACGAGGCTTGCCGCAGAGCGCGAACCGGTAGTGGTTTTCCCATCCTTATACTTCGGTGAAAAGTCGGGAGCGGGTGAGTATCCCGGAACGATAATTTTCCCGGAAACGCTCATCCATCAGATACTTGAGCAGTGCTGCAAGGAGATCCACCGTAACGGCTTCAAAAAGATCGTTATCGTGAACGGACACGGCGGTAACAGCGCGATGTTGAACAACTTTGCCCGAAGCACTCTGCAGAAGAAAAACGGCTATAACGTTTTCGTTATCAGCGAGGACCTCGGTAATTGCACGCCGAAGATGATACTTGAAAATATTGATAAGTATCCCGAGCTCACCGAGGATGATAAGAAGATACTTCAGGATTTCGTCGATCAGAAAAAGCTGAGCGGACACGGCTGCTTCACCGAGACGGGTTGGATTTATAATATTCGCCCCGATCTTGTAAGGCTCGATCTGATGGATAAGCTGGACGGTGAGAGTACACATAGGTTTGACGAGTTCACAAAGCGTAAGATCTATACCCCGTTTGGTTGGATGGCGAACTCCCCGAATTCTCTCACCGCAAGCTATCACGCGGGACTTAACGAGAGAATAGCTCACGTTATGGGAGAGCGCGTGATAGAACAGCTTGCCGACGCATTTAAGTTCCTCAGAGAGGAAACTGTTTCTGATGAGTACTATGATGAGTGGGCGTCGAAAAATCCTCTTCTATAACTTTAGTACCCGATTTTGTAAATAATTATTTGCAAAAATTACGTTTTAATGCTCAATTTTACAATAATACAAAATATGCGTGCTCGGTCGAGCACGCATATTTTGTATTATTACTTCATATACTTCTTGCGATTCTCGGCGAGAAGTCTGTCGCGTTCCATACTCTTGATACGCTTGAAGCCCTCGACGGTCATCGCCCAGCTCTTCTCGGGATTCTGAGAGCGGTAGTTGTTCGATTCGCTCGCGTGGAAGCCCCAGGCAAGTATTGTTCTCGCGCCTGCATCGTATATTGCCTCGGTAGCGGTGATGATCTCATCCTCTCTGCCGCGCGGAGCATTATATGCCTGCAACCAGATATTGTGCTTTTTTCCAAACTTGTTTGCAACGTCGACGCATGCCTTGGAGTTTGTATAAACGAATTCGTAGGGATTGCCGACGCAGTCGCTTCTGCCAAACCAATAGGGATCGGTTCCTATATCGTCAACGGTCTCCATACCGCAGAGTCTGTCAACGGATATCTCCATCATCTTTTGCTGCTTGGTGGTATTTTTGTTTATACCGCCGGAGAGCTGATGGGGCATAAGACAGATGGAGCTCTCGATGCCTGCGTTCTTTGCGTAGCTCGAGACGAACTCGTGATAGTCGACGAGAGTGTCGTTTCTGAATGCTGCTACGTCCTCGTCCATTATCTCGGGCATAGGCTTATTATATCTTTCCTCGAAAAGCTTTCTACAGGTGGGGCAGGTGCAGGCAGAGAAGTAATCGTCGGAGTCGGGGACCTTCTTCGCGGGAATGAAGGGCTCATCCCAAAATACCTTTTTGCCGCCGATCTCAGCTACTACGTCGATCCAATCCTTGCAGAACTGACGGTAGGAGGGAGCGTTGAGACACGCCTGGTAAGGGTGCATCACACCGTCGCCTGTATAGGAATGCGCCTCGGGGTGATATGCAAGGAAATGCGATTTGTCTCCGGGGGATCCGCCGATACCCCAGTTATCTACCCATACCTCGAGACCTACCGCCTCGCTTGCCTTGAATATGTCCGCCATAACCTTGTGATGACGCTCCCAGTCGTTGTGGGAGAGCATATGTACGACGACGTCCATATCTGCGCGAGCCATCTCGGTCATATCTGCGATGGCGTGCGATAGCATTCTGTTGCCGTGATATGCGGCACCTGTTTTGAGCTTTTGCATAATAGTGTTTCCTTTCGGTTAAAAGTCTTATAAATTAATATTATCAAATATTTTGCCGCGTGTCAAGAGAAAAAAATAAAATGATACATTATGCGTATATAATGATAACGCACCCACACACGTGTAATGAAATATTAATTGCCGCGCTTGCAATACGGTTTTAAATATATCGGTGATCTGATGGAGCAAAACCCTCGAAATGTAAAGCTGACTTTACAAAACGAGGGTCTTTTTTATAAATGGCTACGCATAGACATCTCGAGATACTCCTCTGATGCTATCAATTCCTCTGCGAGTGCACGCGACTTTTTATCGGCGTTTTTATATTGGTTAAGATAACGGTTGAGCGACTTTATTCCCATATCACAGCCGTCTGTCATAACGTCTGCGATCTTTTTATCACCACCGCCCATCAGAACTGTCATGGTTACCTTTGCATCGCTCATCATCTGTGCTATCGGGTGTACGCTCTTCGTGTCCTCGCGTGCTTCCTTCAGTAGCTTGTGCGCGCGGCTGCCAAGCTCGTTGTGCGTCTCTCGACAGGTGCCGAGCGCAGCCTTCATCTCGGGGTCGTGTACGTGTGGCATTACCTTGGCTATCGCAGACGCCCCCATCTTAATTCCTGCGTTGCATTCGCGCAGCAGCCTTATACTATCTCTGTTCATTTTTCATTTCCTTTCGGGTTACGCTCTTAGTATGTGCATTTGAAAGGAAAATATGCGCCAGGATTGGGCTTTAGCAAATTATTTCAAATTCCATATTTTCAAATCGCAACCGTGTGCCGATATCGGTTCCGAGTGGAAGAAGAGCCATGGCAATGAATAGCTCCTCGCGTGTGCCGTCCTCGCTGATATATGCGTATTCGCCCTCTATTTTCGTTACGGTGTAGTATTTCGTTTCCATATTCGCGCTCCGTTTTTTGCTTTATTATACTACAAGCTGTCAAAAAATTCAAGGTCCGGATATCCATATTTCCCCGTGGGATAAAAAATGCTTGACAATTTGGCTAAAATATTATATTATTTATATATCTGCTGCTCTGCGGCGGAATTCACGTTAAGGAAGTTCAAATGGGATTATTACATACACACGTACACGGGGGTGAGGGCGTGCTTCTCTTTCTTGAGGAGGTGCTTCTGCACGGACTCATAGATACGCTGAAGCTGATTCCCTTTCTGTTTCTGACCTATCTTCTGATGGAGTTTATAGAACACAGAGCGGGGGACAGAGCTGAGCGCTTTATGGAGCGCGCGGGAAGATTTGCGCCTCTCGTCGGCGGTGCTCTCGGAGCGGTGCCACAATGCGGATTTTCTGCCGCCGCGTCTAATTTCTACGCCGGCAGAGTTATCAGCCTCGGCACTCTTATCGCCGTATTTCTTTCCACCTCGGACGAGATGCTGCCGATACTGATATCCGGTGATTTCGGTATAGGACGTGCGGCGTTGCTCGTGCTTTACAAGCTTTTGGTTGGTGTTCTGGTAGGATTTCTCGTCGATCTGGTCCTACGTATCATGAGACGGGGAGGACGGGAGATAAACATTGATAATATCTGTGAAAATGACAATTGCCACTGTGAGCGCGGTATTCTTCATTCCGCGATACATCACACCGTAACTATCACGCTTTTCGTTCTCGCGATCACGGTCGCTATCAATACCGTGGTGTACTTTGTCGGTACAGACGTCATCGCAGAGGCGCTCGACGGTCTCCCTGTCATCTCTCATGTCGTATCGGCTCTGCTCGGACTCATCCCCAATTGTGCGGTATCGGTAGCACTGGCGACATTCTATGCTGAGGGATTTATATCGGTCGGCACGATGCTTGCAGGCCTTTTCTCCGGGGCAGGAGTGGGAATACTCGTTCTCTTCCGCGTAAACAAAAATGTGCGTGAGAATCTCGCTATTATGGCGATCCTTGTAGCCGTAGGTGCCGTATTCGGTATGCTCGGCGACGTCATATTCCCTTTTTGAAGTCAAATAAGTGCTAGATGACGGCAAAATTGTAGTAGAAAAAACGAGCGCTGCGTGATAAAATATTATCATGGATAAACGTACGCTGCATAACGGTTATGCAGCCTTCAGCGAAAGGACAATGCTATGAAGAAAAGACTTGCAATAGTTGGATACGGCGGTCAGGGCGCTTGGCACGCGGATCACGCGATGAAGAGCGACGTGGTCGAGCTTGCAGGTATCCGCGATATTGCCGAAAAAAGAGTAAATGCGGCAAAGGAGAAGGGAATACGCGTCTATGAGTCGCTCGAGGAGATACTCGCAGACGAGAGCGTTGACATAGTTCTCTGCGCTACGCCAAACGATGTTCACAAGGATATCGTCGTCAGCTCGCTCCTCGCCGGTAAGAACGTAATATGTGAGAAGCCGGTTGCACTTTCGGTCGGCGATTTTGACGAGATGCTCGCGGCTGCAGAGAAGAGCGGCGCGCACTTTACCGTTCATCAGAACAGACGCTGGGACGTCGATTATCTCGCTATGAAGAGCCTTGTCGATTCGGGTGAGATAGGTGACGTCATCAATATTGAGTCTCGCATTCACGGCTCGCGCGGTATCCCCTCGGACTGGCGCTGTCACAAGCCCTACGGTGGTGGAATGATACTCGACTGGGGCGTCCATCTGATCGACCAGATGCTTAAGCTCATACCCGAAAAAGTTACACGGGTATGGTGTAATATCACTAATATCACTACCGACGAGGTCGACGACGGCTTTCTTCTGCATCTCACCTTTGAGGGGGGTAAGAGAGCTATAGTCGAGGTTGGAACGTATAATTTTATCGCTATGCCGCGATTCTATATGCAATGCCGTGAGGGCTCCGCTCTGATCGAGGATTGGCGACAGAAATGCAAGGTTGCAAAGCTCAAGGCATGGTGTGAGAAGGACGTTCTCCCCGTACAGACTGCCGCGGGAATTACTAAGACCATGGCTCCGCGTGACGAGCTTACCATCGATTCCTACGAGATAGAAAGACCGGTATCCGATGTACACGATTTCTACCGAAACTTCACTCGATCGATCGACGGTCTCGAGGATCAGCTGATCAAGAATGAAGAGGTCAGACGCGTGCTTCGCGTAATGGAGTCGGCGTTCATCTCCGGTGAGAGAAAGCAAGTCGTTGAGACCGATATTTGATCGTTTATATGAAGATTTACCGCTTCGAGGGCAGGAGTGATCCTGCCCTCACTTTTTGTCTTTGCGAGTTAAGCAAAAAGCTTAATTATTCCTCAAAAAACGCGACACGCCCCTGCACTAATGCTAAAAAATGTCTTTTGTATTAGTACTTGAAATGTTCATCTTTTTGTGATATACTCAAAATGAACAGGCAAATTGCTGCAACGTATAATGTAAGGAAAGGGGTTGCTTATGGAAAAATGGAAAAAGAGATCTGTGAATCTCATCAGCTCGCTCTCGCTCGGTGGTGACGGCGATATATCGGTAGTGCCGTATTATCCGCAGAAGACGAGAATATCCGGAGAAGAGAAGCGCTATTTCCGTCGTGCGACACCCGAGTCTCATGGAATTTCTTCGAAGAGGATATATAATATGCTCGCGGCACTCGAGGCAGAGGGTAGGGCAAATATACATAACCTGATGGTGCTATCGCACGGCGAGGTGATCGCGGAGTGCTCCGCTGATTGCTACGGAGTAAACACGTGGCACCTGTCGCACTCGATGTCTAAAACCGTGACGGGCATGGTAATCGGAACGCTCGTCGATCGCGGACTTCTTACCGTCGGAAGCCGTCTCGTTGATATTTTCCCCGAGATACCCTATCGCGATAAGCGCTTTGCCGATATCACGGTGACGCATTTGCTCACCATGATGAGCGGAGTTGAATTCTGCGAGGCGGGAGTTGTGACCGAGGTCGATTGGACACGCGCATTCTTTGATTCTACCCTGCGATTTACTCCCGGAATCTCCTTTGCATATAACAGTATGAACTCATATATGCTCGCGGTAGTGGCGGAACGTGTCGCAAAAATAAGCTTTTCCGACATTGTGCGGGAGTATATTTTCGAGCCTTTGGGTATCACGAATTGGTTTTGGGAGCTTGGTCCCGAGGGCGTTGCCAAGGGTGGCTGGGGACTCTTTCTGTCTCCGGAGTCGTGGTTGAAGATCGGATATATGCTCAGTCGTGACGGAGTTTTCGGAGGTAAACGCATACTCTCGAAAAAATGGGTAGACGAGTCTACCTCAATCCACGCGGCGGCACCTACCTCTCTCGGTGATTACGATTACGGATATCAAATGTGGGTAGGCAGGCACAACGACGAGCTTCTATTCAATGGAATGCTCGGACAGAATATATGGATATGTCCGCATAACGATATCGTCGTAATGTTAAATTCGGGTAACAATGAGCTCTTCCAGATGAGCCCCGCACTTGATATCGTAAGAAAGTATCTTGCGGCGGATATTGCCGACGAGCTTCACCCGCGCGACCTTAGAATACTGCATGAAAAGGAGGTCTCATTCTTTGACGTGCGCCGTACTGTGCGCCCACTTGAGAAGAAAAGAGGTCTTCTCTATTGGCTGAATATACGCACTAAAACTCCCTACGACGAGCGGTTTGACTCGCTTCTTGGCAGGTATGATTTCAACCGAAATAACGTTGGTATGCTGCCGTTCTTTCTGCTTGGTATGCAGAATAATCTTAACACGGGTATAGGGTATATCGAATTTTCTCACCTCTCCGACTCCTTAATGATGAGTTGGGAGGAGGCGGGTGACGAGTACTCTCTCGAGATAGGTCTCTACGGATATAAGGAGAGCGTGCTGAACGTGCGCGGTGAGATATACGTCGTCGCGGCACTAGGTGAGTCGCTACTCAACGTTGACGGTGAGGAGGAGTACAGGATTGCGCTCATTCTGCCTGAGATGCCCAATACGAGGTACATTCGGATAAAGCGCACCGATACCTCACGCATGACGTTTGAGCTGTCGGAAAATCCAAACGACCGACTCGTCGGACTCGTTATGGCAAAGGCGAGAAGGAAGGGCGCTGTCAAGCTTGCTCTCGATCTTCTTGAGCGCGGATACGGCGAGAATTTTATTGAGAAAAAGATTGGAGCGATTTTCAACCCCGTTCTCGTTGGAGTAGATACCCGCTCTCCGCTTCACGACGAGCTGCTCTCCGAGATGCGTGAGAGTGTCACAGAGGAGTCGGTGACCGTCCGCTTTGTGCGTGCTGTAGTCAGCCGCTTCTTCCGCGAGGCGTATTCCGATGCAGAGCTTGAGCTGTCCGAGCTCGCAGAAGGTAGCAGGAGCACGAGGGAGGAGCACCGCTTCACCTTCTCGTCTGTATTCTCGCGCCTACTCGGCTCGAGACCTGCAGATGGAGGAGATAAAAAGCGGTAGCATAGGACGCCTCTATGCTACGCAAGTTAACCGAATAAAAAATGCGGTCTCGTGCCGCAAAAAACGAGGAGACGCCATGGGTTACCATAGCGTCTCTTTTCTTATTATTGATCTCTGTTATTTGGATTCTTCCGTATCCTTTTTTCTGCGTTTGAAGATGAAGCTTCTGAAAAGTATCACGTTCATAACCACGAAGAAGAGGAAGAGTATCAGCAAGACGAGATAGGGTTGCTCGGGCGCCATCGTCGCTAAGAACATAAGCGGGAAGCCGAAGATGATAGCCGGCAGGTTCTGATAAACGAGATTGTCGGCGGCGGGCGTCTCGTATGCCGGGTCAGCCTCGCGCAGAAGCATAACGCCGGTGCTCGCAGTGCCCGTCAGCATACCGTACATAGCGAGGAACTGCTCCTCGACGTATCCGGGGAAGAGCTTGCGTGCAACGAAATGGTTGTATAAATATGTGATAACGAGTCCGACTACTCCGAGGACTAGAACTACCCAGAAATACTTCTTGAGAGTGTCGATGCGGATCGCGGCGATGCCGGATACTATCATCACGTCGAAGAAGAAGTTGCTGAGATGGGTGAGTAAGAAGTTGTTCGTGTACTGACGTCTTCCGGTCTTGCGTATAGCCTTCAGCACAAACTTGAATAGAACAGCGAAGAGTACACCGAACAGGAAGTTGAATCCGTAGACTACCGACTTCATACCCGGGAGTGCCGAGCCGAGGCCGTACATAACGGCATACGCAATGCCGTATACAAAGAGAATGAAGGCGATCTGTACGGTGAGCTTGTCTATCGCGCCGTTCATAGGTATCTCACCCTTGCCCTCTACTGCTTCGTGGGGGGTAAGCTCGTCTTTTGCAGTGCGCGCAACGAAGGTGCCGCGGCGCTTCATAATGTGCATATGTATAACTCCGCCAAGGCTTGCGCTGATGAAGCCGAGTGCCGCAATGGTAAGACCAAAGCTCTTACCGCCCTCAAAGTCGTGGCTTGACTCGTATATACCGCCGTAGTTGAGCGCCTGTCCCGAGCCCTGACCGTAGCCAAAGGGAAGGAGGAGTCCCGATGCCTCGAGAAGGTCGGGCATAAGGGTGAGTGCTATTATTATAGTGATGATCATACCGACGACACCCTGCAGAAGATATGTCGCAACGGTGGTGACACCGGTGTTGAATACCTCTATCGAGCGCTTCTTGGTGAACTTTCTCGGCGACTCTACAAGTGACTGTGCAATGAAGCCGAGTGCCAGCGCGTGATAGGTGATGATCTCAAGAATACCGAGACCTGTGTTGCCGGCGTTGGAGAATACGGCTGTCTCAAAGAGGTGAGTACCCGTAATGAGGCCGTAGCCGTTAGAGATTATCAGAAGGATTATTCCTGCAAGAACCGGTGTGGGGATCAGGGATTTCTGCAGAAGCTTTGAGTTCCTTTTAGCGAGGTTTGCGAGCAGAAGTCCTATCATCAGTGCGGCAACTATAATTAATGTGCCCCACGAATTAAAGTCCCAAAAATTGCCCATTTGTTTCTCCTTTCTTAATACCGACATAGCGGTAGTAGACGTTCATATACTTGAGACCCGAGAGACGCGGTGATCCCTTGATCTGGTATACGTGACCGTCACGAAGATATACATTAAGCTTATTTTTACCCAGTACGGTAAAGCCTGTTATATCATCGAAAAGATATTCCGAAATTTGATTGCCACACTTTACGGTGAGTCGATCGTATTTGAGTGTAATTTCTGCGTTTTTGCAAACAATTGTTTTCTTTTTATATAGAATTACCTCGTAAAATGATGCCACATCTATCTGTATAGGCATATCACCAAACGATGTTATATCGAAGGAATTCATATATTCGGACTGCGCGTCATACCACTCTGCGACGTTATTGAAGTGAAAGTCGGGGTCGCTTGATACGAAAGTCTTGTTTTTCGTGTAGCGCGCTGATATTCCGCATTTTTTACAACGAACCGTGTCGCCGTGACTCTCGAGCTCGCTGATACCGCATCTCGGACAGTAGTAGAGCGCACGCTCGAGATACTCTGCGCATCTGTCGTGCGGGTACTCTCCGTCGATCTCAGTCTCGTCGACGTAGAGCTTCTCGCGTATCATATCCGAGAGAGCCTCGTCCGTCATATCTTTGTAGGCCTCAGGCTCGATTATCTCGCTGACGTAGGTGTGCATACTACCGCCGCGGACAACGTCGCTCCAGCGCGGGTGCACGCCGAATCCACCTTCGATACGGAATATTGCGATCGGCAGCTTCAGATGCTTTGCAAGCGATGCGATAGCCTCCTTTATGTATACGGGTCGTCCGTGGAAGGTACGGTTGCCCTCCGGAGCTATAGCTATCGTGCCACCTTCACGCGCGACCTTTATACAGTTGATGACGGCACGCGGGTCGGTGGTCTGCTTCTTTATCGGGATAGGATTGACGAGAAATTTGATCAGCTTCGACACAAACCCCATAGAGAATATGTCTTCGCTTGCCACGTAGTACACCGGTCTTTTGAACGTCATACCAACGAAGAATTGATCAAAGCCTGTCTCGTGATTATAAAGTATCAGATATTGGCGCTCCGGCTTCTCGCAGAGCTTATCTATTTTTACATGATAACGCAGACGGACATAGGGTCCGAAGAACGTGCTTACCAGCATCCGCGTGAGCTTGTGCTGCCACTTACACCACTTGCTCTTTTTATTTTTATTAGCCATTACCGTTAACCTTTGTTACATTAATAATAAGCCGCTTTATATAAATATATAAAATGAACCTTAAATTAAATTATAATTATGAAAAAAGCATCAAGGACCGATGAACTAAAAAACGCCGCCACAGGTCCTTTAAAGCTACTGCGGCGGCGTTTTTCTTGTATTGGAACATTAGTCGAGATTGAGGCTATTGAGCATGTCGCGAAGCACCTTTGCTTCAGCAATAGTGATAGTGACACCCTTGCCCATCTTCTCGTGGTCGGGAGACCAAGTACGGATGTCGTAAACGGGCTCTCTCTCGTTCCAGCTGATGAGGTTGAGCTCTTTGTTCCAGCCGTTGTTACCCTCGCTTACGATGCCGATTTTGTCAACTACTTCATACTTGATTTCAGGCATTTCGAGTTTCTCCTTGTATATAATATTGTATTTATTTAAAATATTTAATATTTTATGTAAATATTTTAACATATATATAAGCGATTGTCAAGGAATTTATAAAAATATAAGTGAAAAAGAGTGAAAAATGTGCATTTTTGGTAAAAAAATCCGACAATTTCGTATAAAAGTGCAAGCGTTATCGCGTTTTTTGACTTTTTTCTGCTAAAAATTGTTGAAAATAAGCTAGTATGTTTACATTTTTTGCGGAGTATGATATAATAAATTTACAAATAATTAACTAAATAGGAGGCAAAATTATGAAGATAGGAGTATCGTCGTACAGCTTTTCGAGGATGCTTTCGGACGGTAAGCATACCTACCGTGATATATGTGATATTGCAAAGAAGATCGGCTACGACGGCATCGAGTTTATAGGACTGGAGAATCGCGGGTGGGGTATCACGGGCGATGAGATCGAGATCGCCGGGCAAATACGCGCTCACTGCGAGAGCATAGGTCTCGAGATCGCGGCGTATACCGTAGGTGCGAATTTCCTCGCTGACGATATTGATGCGGAGGTTGCTCGCGTAAAGCATTGCGTTGACGTATGTCACGCGCTCGGGGCACCTTTGATGCGTCACGACGTCGCATCGAAGCTTCGCGCGAGCCATCTTTACAGCTACAGAGATGCGATAGAGGAGATGACACCCTACATTCGCGAGGTGACCGAATACGCCGCGAGCCTCGGTATTCGCACCTGCACCGAGAATCACGGCTTCATCTTCCAGTACCCTGAAAGAGTGGAGGAGCTGATCCTGGCGGTTAATAGTGAAAACTACGGTTGGCTCTGCGATATGGGCAATTTCCTCTGCACCGATTGCGATCCGGTAGAGTCTGTGCGCATAGCCGCGCCTCACGCCTTCCACGTCCACGCAAAGGATTTTCTATACAAGAGCGGCGACTGTAGGATGCCCTCGGGGTATCAGATAGTAACCGCAGGCGGCAACTATCTGCGAGGAACCGTGGTAGGTCACGGTGACGTGCCCGTGGTGCAGTGCATCAATATCCTGAAGCGTGCAGGATACGACGGATACGTGTCTCTCGAGTTTGAGGGACCCGAGGATAATCTTTATGCTCTCGAGATGGGTCTCAAAAATCTTCGTGAGGCCATAGGCTGACCCCGTGTCAAATTAATTGAATAAAAAGCATCGGAGACGGGGTGTTTGCGGTAGAGCAGTATGAAATTAAATATACCTACCGACAGGAAAAGGACGAGAAATTGCTGAAATTTCTCGTCCTTTTTTCTTCGCAAGCACTGCTTCTGTGTCCACAGAAGTAATTTTGATTTTGTCGATATGCCGTCGCTTCGCTCGGCTCGATATATTTGCCTCGCAGCAAATTCGATATGTTTTCGCTACGCTTAAACTCGATGTGATATAAATCCGCGCTCACGCAGTGAGCATATCGAGTGCGACAGCACATATCGAACGCGTTAGTGTATATCGAAAATCCGCATTAGCGGATTTATATCATGCGTACCTGCTCTATGGCAGGTACGCTACCCGATACCTTTGGCGGTAATTGTGGGAGTCCGATGCTTTTATTATATTCTTGCGATGATCTTGCCGTCGGTATATTCTATGCGGTCGCCGCTCGCGAAGAATGCCTCGAGATATTCGAAGTACTTTTCACGCGAGGGGAAGGTGGGAGTGTAGGAGTTCTTGATATCCTTCGCAAGCTCACCTCCGTTCGAGAGTAGCAGGTCGAGTATTGCGAGCTGCCACTTTGCCGCACCGAGACAAGCAAGCTCGGGGTTGCTTATATAGTAATCTGCGCCGTGTCCCGTGCCAACGGCACCCATCATGGAGGGCTGTGCTACGGGCATGATCATCGAGAGATCACCTATGTCGCTCGAGCCTGTGCTGACAAGCTTCGGGGAGGTATACGGTAGATCGGGCATGATCCTCTTGAGAGCATCTACCGCTACGTCGGCGAACTTTTCGGAATAGATCGACGGTGCATATCCCGGAGTATCGTCGATATCAACGTTTGCGCCGAGTGAGATGGCAGCGCCGATGAGCGCACGGTTTACACGTTCGTTAGCCGCCTTGATAGCATCGAAGCTTGCGCCTCTGATATAGCTTTCTATAACTGCCTTGTCGGG
This sequence comes from Eubacteriales bacterium, assembly GCA_045635225.1. Lineage (GTDB taxonomy): Bacteria > Bacillota > Clostridia > Oscillospirales > CAG-272 > UBA1740. The sequence goes on along the minus strand of JAZRBV010000060.1, from coordinate 38,089 downwards.
GATGGTATTTACTATATCGCCGCCACTCGTCATGATCGGGTGAACGCGGATATGATCCCTTTCTATGAAGGTCTCGCGAAGAGAGTTGATCGCTTGCAGACCGAGTGTGGCGGCGTAGAGTGCGTTGATGCCGTTCTGCGGAGAGGTGCCGGCATGTGCCGCAACTCCTTTATAGGTGATCTTTTTAGGCATACATCCAACGTACGATCCACGGTCAACTATGCAATGATCGGCAGAGGTCGTGTGGATCATAAGAGCCATGTCAACGCCATCGAAATAACCGCGGTAGAGGAACTCGGGCTTGCCACCCATAAAGTGTATTTTGCCTTCTTTGATCAAATTCTTGCGAAATTCGATCTCAACCAGCTCCTCGGCGGGTACGGCACAGAGCCTGATCCTGCCCGACATGCCGTCGAGTACACCGGGCTCTCGGAGTGCCGCCGCTATACCAAGAAGAGCGGCCGTCTGCGCACAGTGTCCGCAGGAATGTACCGCACCCGTCACGGGGTCGGAGTCGGGATGCTCGCGGCAGATGACGGAATCAAGCTCGCCCAGCACGAGCACCTCGGGACCCTCTCTGCCCGTATCGACCACGGTGTAGAAGCCGGTGATACCGTCGGCACGCGTTATCTCGTATCCGAGCTTCTCAAAGGCATTCTCGAGATATTCCGAGGTCTTAACCTCTCTGTAGCCCGTCTCCGGATTGTGCCAGATATAGTCTAATGCGTCTAAAATCAACTGCTTATTTTTCTCGATGGCATCAACGTATTTTTTCATTAAAGTCTCCTTATTCGATGGCTAAATGTTAATGATAATTTACATATATTACACTTTTCGACTAAATAAGCTTGATAAGCGCAGATTCGTGTTGACGGAGAGTTACTACAACTCCATCGAGTTTTCCGTCCTTGCCGACAAGCCTTCTTAACGGCTTTTTATCGAGTGCCTCAGCTGACGAATATCTCTTGTCTTTGAAGACAACGGTATATTCTCTCTCGAGGTTCAATTCACTCTGATCGTGACGGGAGTAGTCGATCGCGAGAAGAATATCGTTGCCTGACTCATCGGAGAAGAGGGTAATGCCGCAATTATTGTCCGCCGTTGCTATGGGGGTGACGAGAGAGCACAGAAGCGCCGCGGTTGCGGAATAGTAGAGAGGCGAGTTCGTTGCTCTGCCGAGGTATGCGTGCTCCTTGAAGTGTATTCTGCCGACCGAGTAGGCGGGGAGATTCAAAAGCGCACATCTTCCGTTTTTGAGGTATATGGGATTTCCCGACGCCGTCATAACCGTCTCTGCACCGCACGACCGATAGTTAAAGGTCTCGGTAAAGGGATAGACGTCCTCGGTGACACCGTTGTACTCGAGCGTATACATTCTCGCCTTGTAGGGTGCGTATTCGACGCCGAACAGATCCTCGAGTCCGTCTACACGGCTGACAGCGAGAAGCGATACGCCCTCTGCGTGTAGCTTACGTATTTTCGCAAGTCTTTCCTCGGACAGACCTACGGTGGTCGGGAGTATGATGAGATCGGTATCCTCGGGCGTGAGAGTGTCGAGCGCCTCCCATGCGGCGAAGCTGCCCATCGGTAGTCCCGTGAGCCTTGAGGTCTCGTAGAGGTGTGCTATGCCCTCCTCGCTCGCGTTATACACTGCGTGCTGGAGATTGTCGGGAACGAACTCGGTCTCGTAAAGATCCTCGTGCTCGGGGAACTCAGAGAAGAATACGGGCGACTTCAACATACGCGCGGGCTTGTGTCGGAGAACGTATTTCCAATCCTTTATGAATTCGTTGTCCTGCTCCTTGGGATGGTCGCCGTGCATGAAGCCGTAGGTGTCCCAGAAGCGGTATCCGTCCTTCGTCTTGACCGCCGCGTTGTAAACGTAGTCGCGCGCGAGCGTCGTGTTGAACCAAAGGGGCATATCGTACTTTCCGAGCGGAGGATTTGCGTGCTTGACGTGACCGTCGATACAGCCGCCGATCGCAGATTTGTACTGCTCGGGATATATGACGAGCCTCGGGAACTTTGCGAGAAACGTGCCTACTCCAAACGGACCGCGCAGAGTCTGGTATGCGCAGGATGCGGGATAGTCCTCGAACTGACAGAAGCCGGTGAACAGCTCGTCGGAGAGAAAATCGGAAACGTTAAAGCCGAAGGTGCGTGCTAAGGGGTAGGTACGCAGCATTGTCGCGTAGATGTTTACAGGACCGTAATGCGCGCGCTTCCAGGTCGGGTTGATCTCGGAGAAAATCTTATTCTGCTCGCGGAAGCAGGCGTCGATCGCCGCACCTGCATAGTCGTACCACTCGTGCTGATAGTATTTATAGAGATTGTCGAGCGCGTCCTGCGTCATCTCGCCTCCGCGGACGAAGCCCACCTTCTCGCGTGCGCCTTCTGCCTCGCGCTCGTCGAGGAACTTATCGAGAAGTGCGCGCAGCTCGGGCATCTCCGGCCAATAGAAACCCGACATATAGTCGCATCTGAGTGAGCCCCATTGATAATCCTGTGGGTAGGAGATGTATTTTGCATTCTTTACGATGTCGAGATGCTCGCTGTAATGGCAGGAGTAGCGATCACCGTACAGACGCTGATTGAGCCAGACGTACCACTCGCGTCCGAACTTCTTTATAACCTCCCACACTCTCTTTCTCTCGCCGACGTAGGCGAGGTGGGCGGAGAGAGAATAGAAGTGCTCGGTGTCGTCGGGGTAGCCGGGATTCCAAGGATCGAACTTGTCTCGCTCGAGATATTTCTGCTCGTTCGGAGTAGAGAAAAGCACGGGAAGACCCGCCTCGAGCGGAGGACACTTTTTACCCTCTTTGTCGTAAACCTCGAACACAGTGTTAACTTCAGTTAACATTTCGCCGCCGTAACGGACGAAAAGATGTATTCTGTATACTCCGACAGGCAATGCGGAATGAGTAATTTTTCCGTCGTTTAGTTCAAGGGTCTCCACAGTCTCGTCAAACACGTTGCGCAGCTCTGCCTCGTAGGTTATATACTCCTTCTTGGTGTTCGTGAAGACGGTGAATTCGATCTGCTCGTCATCTGCGAAGAAGTGACCGCGGCGGAAATGATCACGCACCGTCTCGGCTTCGTATACCGTATCTTCGATCATGGATACGGCGTATTTATCTTCAGGCGAGCGAAGCTCAAAGGTGTCGGGGAAGGTGGTTTTGCCGAGATATTTTCCGTCGGGCGAGAAGTTGTATTCTGCCTTTCCTGCCTGCATGTTGAAGCCCTTTACCGCACACATCTCGTAGCCAAAGGAGAAGTCGGAGGAGCATTTATCAACTGCGACGGTCATAGTGACGGGGAAGTCTACCATCCCGAGGAAGACGTCGAGAATGCCCTTCCAATGCACACCGTCCGAGGTGTTGAGCCTATCCATCGAGAAGTAGTATTTTTTGCCGTTATATCCGAAATAAGGCTTGGTCATGTACCATTGCTCTACGACGTACTGGGCGCGCCTTGCCTCGGGAGCGTAATATTTGTAGCTTGGTCTGTACTGAGGTCCGCCGTCGAGCGTTGCGCGGAGGAAACGCTCCTCGCCCGCATCGTAGAGCTCGTACTCCATAGTGAGCGGCATCGTGCCGCCCTCGAGCATGGGTATCTCGACCTTGATCGGTGCGCCGACGGGCTCGGTGGCTATATCCGCGCTTATAGTGGCGGAGCGGTAGATTACCTCGCCGATGAAGTTTGTTCTGCCGATACCGGGAAGACCGCATCTCTGCAGAACATCGAAGCTGACAGCTTCTGCATCGCATGCCTTAACGGTGATGAGGTTGCCGTCAACCTTCAGCGAAACTTGACATACCGTTCCTGCCGTGGGGAAAGCATCCATTTCTACACTCTGTCTTTCCTCATATTCAGTCCTGTCGTCGCGGAGAGTACGAAGTGTATAATCTATGCTATTGTTCTTGCCGTTCCACTCTATCATAAGCTCGTATCCGGAATGACCGATACGCTCGTAGCCTATGTAGAGATATATTCCGGCGGTGTCCGTGACGTAATCGAAGGAGAACTCGTAATTCGCTGTGAAGCCGGTAAGACGTGGAGTTTTGAAAAGATATTTGTTACCGCACGCCGCGATCGCCATGCCGCCTGCGACGGGGCGCACATGCTTATGCCAGAGGTGATTGCACGCCTCGATATCTATGCCGTATGGTATGTAGTTTTCGTCGTAAAGCTTAAAGCTTTCTTGAAATTTGAACATAGCAATAATCTCCGTTTGTTGCTCAATATGTAAGTGATTGTTTACAAAATTGCCTATTTAACCAGCTCCGCGGAAAGTACACCCTGATACTCGTTCAGGAAGTCCTCGCCTATCTTTTCAAACTGTGCCGCTGCATGACCGTCGCGGAATGCGAATGTTGCGCTCATAAGTCCGAAGTAGTTGTCTATGATCTGTACGAAGATCATAAGCTTCTTTTCCTCGAGCCATGCAAAGGATACCGCGTCATCGTACATAAATCCGTCGGTCGTACGAAGACCGCCGAAACCGTTCGAGTATCCAAGCTGCGGGAACTTTCCGAAAACGTTGTGATTTACGCCAAAGGGAATGACCTTGTCACCCTGTGCGTTGGTGTATCTGAATTCACCCTTATCTTTACCGTCAAACTTGAATGAGAACTTAGTGATTCCCATCGGGTTCTTTTTACATACGTACTCTCTGCCGTTGAGCTCTTTTCTGAAGGAGGAATCATCCATACCCTCAAGTGCGCGGAGCTTGAGATCCTTCGTCATCTCTGCAAGTCTTGCCTCTGCCTCGGGGTTTGCGGGAAGCTCACCGTCCTTTACGTTGCTTACAATGATATCAAAGAAGGAGGATACCATCATTTCTCTGATGAGGTTGTTCGTGCCCTGGTGATCTGCTGTCGTCGAAATGATAATGCCGTAGTCGGGAAGCGCTATGGTAAGCTCGTCGCCCATACCGAGGAAGGAGAAGCCGTTCTGTTCCGTGCGCCAGATCTGATAGCCGTAGCCGTGAGTGTACACGCCGGGACGCCAGCTCGATTTATTATCTACTACCTTGGATGTCGCGGTGCGTACGAACTCCTCGTTTATAAGTCTCTCACCCTGCCATACGCCGCCGTCCATCAGCAACTGTGCGAAGGATACCGCGTCGCGTGTCGTGCAGAGAAGTGCAGAGTCGCCCCAGGCGTCACCGTTCCTCGTCTTGAGTATTCTTGCGTTCTTGAAGGTTCCCATCTTGTCGAAGAGCTTGGACTTTAGATATGCCATAAGCTCCATGCCGGAGCGCTTCTCGGCGATCGTTGCAAGAACCTGCGAGCCTGCGCTATCGTATTCCCAGATCGTTCCTGCGGGGTGGGGATTCGGACGCTTGTTCATATAGAGATGAACTCTGTCGGGATCGGTATCGTTGAACCAATTGACGGGGTTTCCGACGGTGGTCATCGTGAGCATCTGACGCACGGTCTGCTCCTTGAGATACTCGTTTGCCTCGCCGTCGATCTTGTCGGGGAAGATATCAACGAGACGCTCGTCGAGAGAAAGCTTGCCCTCCTCCTCGAGAAGTCCTATTGCAATAGCCGTGTAGCTTTTGGTGGAAGAATACATTCTGTGGTTAAAGTCCTTGTGGAAGGGCACCCAATATTTTTCGAGGACAGTCTTTCCGTGGCGGGTTATGATCATACTGTGCATGATCGCACCGCGTCTTTCCAGCTTTTCGAGGAACTCGATTATTCTTTCGGTAGGAATACCTACCTTTTCGGGTGATATGTGCTCAAACATAGCCGTCTCCTTTGCATATATAAAATATTATTACAATTGTATTATATTTGAATATTTCAGGGATTACCTCAATTAATTTGATATTTAGGCTGACTTTTCTTAATTATTTTGATTAGTTTTGCGAGGGTTTCTTCACTATCTGCCTTTTCGGTATTTCAGAGGCGTTATACCCTTCTCCTCTTTAAAGTTTTTCGTGAAGTATGCAGCGCTTGAGAAGCCCACTCTGTCCGCTATCTGATCCATCGACAGATCGGTAGTTTTCAGCAGGATCTCCGCTTCTCTTATACGTCTGCGTGTGACGTACTCGCTGACGGTGCAGCCGAGCTGCTCGTGAAAGTATTTATACAGTGTGCTCTTCGATACGTTGATGCCCGAGGCTAGAGCTTCTATCGATATACGTGTTGACAGATGGCTGTCGATGTATTCCGTCGCATCCTCCATCACACGGTCGGTTGTCGGGTTGATCACACTCTCGAGGAGTATGTATTTTGCAAGCATCAATGCGAGGTTTGATACGCTTTCTATTCTTTTTTCACCGTAGACTGTGAGCTCACCGTAGTATTCGGTGAGACGGTCCTCGGGTACCCCAAGTGTGCGCGCGTATTCTGCGATACGGGTATAGTCCTCGCTCGTTTTGATCTGTCCGAGAATGATGTAAGCTATTATTGCGTCCGCATGTATTATCGGCACCGCTATATCTGCAAGCCCCGCGTGGCATATGGATATCTCGGGCTTACGGCTTGCTTTACATTTGACTAGCAGATCGGTATCTGATCTTTCGCAGGAGCGCTTTCCGAGTGCGCTTGTCTGTATCAGGGCACAGTATTTTTTGATCGGCGCCCTGTAGCCTATCGGCTTGAGATCGGTATCCAACAGCTTCAGCGCGATCCCTGTTGACAGATAGAAATCCGACATCGCCCGCTCGAGCTTTTCTTCATCGTATTTTAGCGTCATATATCCCTCGTGCGTTTTTATTTCAGTATACATCACGCGAGGCGTTTTGTCAATTTATTATTTAAAAAAAGAATATATTTATAAAATGAATATGTTCGAATGCACATCACACACGGACGTGTTTTGGTGCAAAACCGGAAATCCCGCGACTGCCTTCTTTGGAAACCGTATCGCAATCCTGTGGCGTCTTCTTTGGAAACCGTATCGCGATCCGGCGGTTGCCTTCTTTGTAAACCGTATCGCAATTCAAATAAAAAAACGGTTGCCCATCTAGAGCAACCGTTTCACGTTACGTCTTATTTTTCGATAATATGTAAAGTCGGGTTTACAATCTGGTCACATGCGGCAACCGAGGTCTGTCTTACTGCCATCAGTCTCATGCCGATGTTTTCAATTATATTTCTGGGAGGCAAGGGCAGGGTACGCATCTCCTTGGAGTTGATCTGCTTCGACTTCGATACGATGGAGATGTATCTGTCGTAGATCGTGGAGTTGAGAAGTGCGAAGAGACCAAATGCGAGTCTCGGGCAGATCTCCGTGTTCTTATCCTTGGTGTCGATGAAATTGATCTTGTTGTGCGTCGAGATGTATCTGTACGCGGGAAGCTGTGCCGCCATATAGATCGCGGAATTCACAAATCTGTCGTCGCTCTTCGCAGGTACGCGCTTGATGATTACCATATTCTTATTCTTCTGAATAAGTCTCGGATTGATGGGCGCGATGTACTGACGCTTAACGGGGCGGGGGAAGCTGATCTGTCCGTTCACCATAGCAGAGGGACGGAGCAGTGGAACCGAGCCCTTTATCGGTTCTGTGAAGAGCAAGCCTTCACACTTCGAGTCGATGATGAGTCCTGTCGACATCTTAAGACCAAGTCCGGTGAGTGTCTCCGGAAACTCCGAGATGTACTTGACGATCTTGGTATCCTCGACGCTCTTCGGGAGGGTGAGGGTACCGTCCTCCTTATCAACCACGAAGTCGTAGTCAAGGGGGGGAAGGGTAACTAGCTCCTTGCCGGTCTCGGTGGTGGTGGATATGGTGATCGTAGCGGGCTGCTTCGATTTACCGTACGCGAGAATGATATTTTTCTTGAGAGGAATCGCACGCTTCGCATTTTTGCGCTTGCCGACGAAGAGATGAATGCGCTCAAGCGCGAGGCTGGACGCCATCTCCTTTCTGAACGCGGTGAGCTGAGACGCGCTGGCTACGAGAGTGGGGAGCACGATAACGAGCTGACCGCCCTCCTCGAGATGCTGTGCTGCGAGCTTTGCAAAAAGAAACGCCGCGCTGATCTTGAGCTGTGTGACGCCGCCGACTGCGAGTGCCTCGGGCGAGCCCTTGTCAATAAGCTCTGTGGGGGGATTGCATATAATGATATCGTACTTATCAACGTTTACCTCACCGAAGAAGGATACGGTATAGTGATTTTTTGAGTCGGTGATATAGTTTTCCTCGTAGACCGTGACGTAGAGCTTTACGTTATAGTCGTGACGGCACTTTTTTCTGATGCGCTCAAGGTTGTCCTCCAGCATGGGAATAAAGAGCGGATCGTTCTCGTAGCAGGTGATGAATATCTGCTTGCACGCAGAATATTTCTTGCATATCTCCTCTATTGCGGCTGCGGCGAGAATGCCGGTTCCCGCACCGGGATCTAGAATCGTATATACGGTTTTGGTAGGATCGAGGCGAAGCATATTTGCCATAAGACGCGCATTGTCTTTCTTCGTGAAAAGCCTGCCGAGACGAACGTTATCGCTCTTGGATTTTTCGCGGATAAGCTTTGCGGTATTTCGTACTGCCAGATTAAGCATACTGTTTCTCCTGTTTTCTGCCTTGAATTATATCATACATATTGTAGCACATTTTTTAGATGTTTGCAATACATTTTTAAAGTTTTTTCGATAAAAATATTGCAAAAGCGCACAAAAGATGGTATACTAAGATAGATAATTATGATTTTAGACCGTTTTTGCGCGGATTTGACTCCAAAATAGATCAAAAACGGCTGGAATGGAGACGAAAATGACCGAGAGAACACAGCCCTCACAGCTTAAATTTCTGCACTGCGGTGACATCCATCTTGATACCCCATACGCTTGCCTCGGCGCCGAGCAGAGCGATGAGAGACGTCGCGGTCTCCGTGCGACCTTTATGCGTATGATGGATTACGTGCGCAACAGCGGAGTGAATTACGTGCTTATCAGCGGAGATCTCTTCGAGAACAGATTTGCAACCAATAACACGGCGGAGCTTCTTATTCGTGAATTCCGCAATTGCCCCGATACCAAATTCATAATCGCACCCGGCAGACACGACTGCTATGCGAACAATCCCATATATAATTCCGAGCGACTTCCCGATAACTGCTACGTTTTCAATTCGGAGAATCTTTCTCGCTTTGATTTCGAGGAGGATAAGGTCACGATATACGGTTGGGCATTCCTCGGTGAATCTATGAAGGAGAGTCCTATATACGACAAGCACGTTGACGATATCTCGAAGATCAACATCGTTTGCGGATACGCCGACGTTGACGCCGAGATAGGCTCGGATACCTGCCCGCTTTCCGTCGCCGATCTCAAGAGATTCGGTGCTGATTACTACGCACTCGGCTCGCGCCACGAGGGAAGCGATTTCTACAATCTCGACGACTCTATGTACGGATACAGCGGCGCTCTTGAGTGTATCGGATTCGACGACCCCGGCATCGGCGGCGCGAAGCTCATACAGGTTAAGTATCACGGAGGCGAGCTTGCGATCGATGCAAAGCATATGTCGTTTGGTCAGATCGTCTTCAAGAGTGAGGAGATGGATATTACGGGCGTCGACACCAACAACGAGATCATCAATCGCGTCAGCCGTCTTGTCAGCGAGAAAAAGTACGGCTCCGAGACTGCTCTCAGAGTGCGTCTCGTAGGCTATATCAATCCGCGATTTATCGTTCCGAAAAATCTTGGCAACGACGCATTCGGCCTCTATTCCTTTGAGGTCATAGATCACACGATGCCTCTCTACGGTACCGAGAGTCTTAAGCGCGATATGTCGGTAAAGGGTGAGATATTCCGTCAGCTTCTCCCTCTTCTTAAGTCGGAAAACGAGGAGGAGCGTCTCATAGCTGCGCGTGCTCTCAGAGAGGGACTTGCAGCGCTTGAAAACCGCGAGATCGATACTTAACGTAGTAGCTCATAGCCGCGGCGTTACGACGGCTTACGCTATGCGAAACACCAACGCTTAACGGGTGCTCTCCGACGAAGCGGAAAATGTATTGCAGATCATTCTGCCGCAGGATAAAACGCGGGACGTGTCGCAAAAAACAAAATTAAAGGGCGGGACGTGTCGCAAAAAACGAAATCAAACACGGTACGTGTCGCAAAAAAACGAAATTAAAGGGCGGGACGTGATGCAAAAGCGAAACCGAAGATCGGAATGCGTGATGTGCTATCGATAAAAGTAAAATCAAAAACCAAAAACGTGTCAAAGCAAATAAAAAAAGAATGTCGGCGAAAATCGCCGACATTCTTTTTTTACTCATAAATCCCTCGATTTTGTAAATAAATATTTGCAAAACCGTTTATTTTTCAGGCATTATCAGTCCGTACGCGCCTTCCTTTCTCTTATAAACAACGCAGGTATCACCGGTCTCGGAATCGATGAATGCATAGAAGCTGTGGCCGATAAGATTCATTTGGAGTATTGCCTCCTCGGGAGTCATAGGCTTGAATGGGAAGGTCTTTACTCTGATGTTGAAATCATCCTCTTCAACAAATTCGTCATCGTCATCCGGCGTGATAACGAAGGCATCGCGCTTCACCATTTTTTCGACACGTGTCTTATTCTTTCTGATCTGGCGCTCGAGTCCCTCTGCCGCACGGTCGAGTGCTGTAATGAATGTATCGGACTCCTCCTCGCTGCGGAAGGTGGTACCGTTGTAATTTACGGTTATCTCGATGATCTTCACTCCCTTGCGTACCTTACAGGTTACGAATGCCTCGGCATCCTCGCCGAAGAACCTGTCGAATTTTAGGAGCTTCTTTTCCACTGCGATCTTGAGGCTGTCACGAACGCTCATCTGCTTGCCGTAAATTGTAGTTTTCATGCTGATACCCGCCCTCACGTGAGGGCTTTCCTTTCCTAGTACTGAAGTGGGATGTTTCCCTCTTCACTTACATTATATCATATAAATTGTGAAAAATAAACAGTTTTTATGAAATATTTTTAACTTTTTTAAGAATTTTGAACAATACAATCTTTGTGTAAGCATATATCCTTCGCACGACTTGATCGCAACAAAGAAGCCCGAGCAGCTGCTCGGGCTTTTCGGTATACGTGTTTTGATCAACGCCGGAAATCAAATTTCGGGGTGCGAGTCGGATGCGGAGGGTGTTGGGTAGATAGGCTCGACGGGTAGCTTCTTCATCTTAATGCCCAAACGGATACCGTTGATCAGTATTCCGATGATATATACGTGAAATACGATATCCATTATCATATCTATAGCGATGCCGTAGAGCAGGAACATTGCAACGGTGTCTATAAGGAAGAATACAAGTGCGGCGATCATCCATCCGTATCTGCCTTTTCCTGAGCAGAGGTAGCATAAGAGATAGGCGAGGATCATTATTACGGCTGCACCTACCATGACGTACAGTACTGTGTCCGGGAAAAACTCCATTCCGGGTTCATAGTATTCGGCAGGGAACTTGCCTGTCAAGAATGCTCCCTCAAGAGCTAGATAGTGTGGAATTGTAGCGGTGAAGAGAATGTAGGTATCCGATGCCGTTGCCGCGAAGAAAACGTTTACCGCGGTAATGACCACGAGGAGTAAGAGGTTGGCTCTCGAGGATCTGTATCTGTTTGCGGTCAATTCGCGCTCGGATATTTTTTGCATGTTGCTGTTAAGTGCCATTTGTGCTTTCCTTTCTGAATGTGAATAAAATGGTAGAAATCAAAGATTGATAATGTTAAAATCAGCCGATTTCTATAATTTTTGGTTGAATGTGCGCTTCGCCACGTTTAAACGGCGACGATGCTTTTTATCAGAACTTAAAATAGTGAAGTATCATATCCGCGGCGAGCTTGAGTCCCGTTTTAATACTTGCGATGCTTACGTACTCCTCGCGGGTATGCGCGCCGCCGCCCTGATACACTCCGGGGCAGAGTGCGGGAATGCCTAGAGAGCGGGGGACGTTACAATCGGTAGAGCCTGAATGATATCTCGCCGCACTGCCGGTATGCTTTTCCATCGTGCTCTCAACCAGCTGCTTCATAGCAGAGAATACCTGCTCGTCAACGTCGAGACCGCAGGGGCGTATTCCGACTACCTTTACGTCAAACTCAGCCTTGTCCTCGGCGCGAGCTTCAGCAACACTTTTCTCGAAGGCGCGCTTCATATATTCAAGGCATTCTACGTCGTCGGAGCGATACTCGTAGAGCATTTTAGCCGACTGGGCTATCGTGTTTACCGACGTACCGCCCTCGATCGTACCAACGTTGTAGGTCGTCTTTGTACCGGGCTTTTTAGGGATCTCTATCGTGTAGAGTGAGGTGATAAGCTTTGAGATCTCGTGAATGGCGTTAGGGTTTCCAAATGCTCCAAACGAGTGGCCACCGATGGTCCTACATTCGATCTCGTAACGGTGTGAGCCCACGCACGTGTCGCAAACATTAGGGTATTTGCCGTCAAAGGTATACAACTCCTTGATCCTGCCGGCATAGTCCTCCATCAGCTGCTTCGTGCCCTTGAGGTTGCCGAGACCCTCCTCGCAGGAGTTTGCTACGAAGAGAATACTGCGCTTAGGCTTTATATTATTTTTTATTATATATTTTACCACGGTAAGCAGGATCGCAAGCGAGCAGGTATCATCTCCGACACCGGGGGCGTAGAAATTCGTGCCGTCACTCCTCAGCTCAAACGGTGTAGTGTCCGGAAAAACAGTGTCGGTGTGTGCTTCGAATACCACGATATCGTCACCGTCTCCAACGAGCAGTGGATACACCGCGTTCTTTGCACTATCTATATATACGCCCTCGGCACCGAGTGCCTCGAGCCAAGCCTTGACGAACTCTGCGCGCTTTTCCTCATTATGAGATGGAGCGGGTATTGCGACGAGGTCGGCGAGGAGCTTGTGGGTGTCCGCAACCGAGTCCTCGAGGTATTTTGTAAGGTTCAAATTTTCTGTTGCTAACATTTTCGTCTTACCTGCCTTTTTTATGATTAAATGCTGTTTTTGACAACAAATGTTTACCATTTGCAGACTGCAAGCTTGTTTTCGAGCTCGATCTTAACGCCGTATGGCGCGGATAATTTTGCTAGATTTTCAATAAAAGCTGTGTCTCGGGATGGCTGTGGAAGTCCCTCTAGATGCCTGCCTTCACCGAGAGATGCGGTAACAGGCATGAGCGTAAGCGAGGTGAGATTTTTGTTCTCGTCGGTCTCCCAATAAGGAATGACGCTCTCTCGCATGCGTATGTCTTCCATAAGTCCTCTTTTGAAGCCGCCGGAGCGCTTCTCGAGTAACTCGATCGTTGGGTAGGTGGAGTCGAGTTCGTATTTTTTGTAGAAGTCCTCAGGCGCGATCGCTACGTCGTAGAGCTGGATTACAAAGTCGCCGAGAGAGTAGAAGATGGGCTTATTGTTATAGACCTCAATTGCGCGGAGAAGATGCGGACCGTGTCCAATGATAGCGTCAGCACCTGAGTCGATAAGCTCGTGCGCGAGCTTTTCAAAGAATTCGGGCACTGTGGTTTTATCGCTACCTACGAGCTGATGCGAGTGAATAGAGACTATAACGTAGTCGGCACGCATATTTGCTTCCTTTATCGAACGCTTGACGCGTGCAAGATCATCCTTGTTGACGTCGTAGCGGAGACCGTGAGTCTCTCCGAGCACGAACTGAAGCTCGCCGAGCTCGCATATGTCTGCGGGTGGATAAGGGTAGTACCCCTCCGCACGTGTCACGTTTTTGGGGTCGTTGATGTGGGTGAGAGTGCCGATCTCGCGTATTTTGTCGAAGTCGGCCTTCGGTAGCACAACCTTCATAGAAACCTTCACACCGTTTATTCCGGGTCTGCCCGGAATTCTCTTCGATGCCTCGCCTGCCATACACGCTGGATTGAAGCTCGTGTTGATGGCTATGAGTGCCACTCTGCCGTTTTTAGTATCCAGATATTCGGGTGACGCCGCCTCGCCGAGATTTCTGCCCACGCCGCCGTGAACGATGCCCATAGCGTCAACGTTATCAAGCGTCTTAAGCAGTCCGTCGTGCGCGAAATCCATCACGTGGTTGTTGTTGAAGGTGGTCATATTGAAGCCGAAATCGAGCATATCGCGCACGACCTCGGGATTGCATCTTATGTACGTGCCGCCGGAGAATTGGTTGCCGTAGCACTCACCCTCACGGTTGATCGTTGTTTCGAGATTGAAGAAGCGAGCATCGCCTTGTTCAATGAATGCCTTTACCTCGGCGAAGCCGTCGTAGTCCTTTGCCATTCTTCTCTGACAGAGCACGTCACCAACAGCTGTAAATTTCATATTTCTTACCGTTCCTTTCTTTTATGAGGCCGTTTATCTTCGGTTTTCGCAGGAAATTCGCTCCATACCCTACGGAGCGAAGGACAACGGCGACAGTTTGAAAACTTGTTTTCAAGCTATATTCATTTTCGGGAGAAAATATTTCGTCTAGCCCCGGGAATTCCGCATGGATTGTGTTGTAGCCCGAGAGCAGATGCTCTCGCTTTTTAATCTCTTATCGTTGCTTTTGCGGTGAATGCTTTAAGTGAAACTATTCCGCGTCTCGATGTGGGACGCGGAATGTGTCGCATTTTTTAGATCATTTAAACATTTTGTTGATCTCGGAGACCGTCTTACGTACGAGCATATCACCGGCTACGTGACCGACCGTTCCCGAGGAAACGTATGCGGAATAGTGACTGCCTTCCTCCGCTTTCTTGGTTGGAAGATAGCCCATAGATCCGCAGCACAGCTGGATAAGGAAGGTCTGGCTCGCCTTGCTTCTTGCTCTCATCTGATTGCCGTAATCAAGGAAGAGCTCGTAGGGGTTGGTAGCGAAGGCTATGTTACCGAGCTTAAGCACGTGTACCTCAATGGTAGTATTGAATATCTCCTGTTGTGCATTGTATCTGGCAACGGTGCCTGCATGCACGTGCATTCTTGCGTTGTCGACAAAGTTGATAGTGCCGTCGCCTACCTCTTTTGCAAACTCCTCGATAGCCTTAACGGCGGCATCCTTTTCCGCGATAGTAACGCGGCGAAGGGGAAGATCAAGCATAAAGTGCTTGTGTACGAGGTCGGTTTCAAATACGTACTCGGACACGTCCTCAAGCGCATAGAAGATCTCGTCGGAGATTCTTCTTGCGGCACGCTCACAGCCGGATACGTCGAACATAGAGGGATCGGCTACTCTTACGGTAGGCTCGTTTCTTACGATGTTGGGGTCGTTGATAGGACTCTCGGGCTGTACCCAACGCACGAGGTCGCGGGGGCACTGATCTCCGGCAGGAGATACGATGCCGAGGAGATTTACGTCCTTGCCGAGTCTCTCGCGCAGACGAAGCTTAACTCTTCCAAAGTAGTCGGCAGAGATGAAGTTTCTGTGCTCGAGCACCTGCGCGGGGCAGGCAACGTTTGCTATCACACCGGTAAGCTTTTTGTTATTGTCGTAAATGAAGAGCATCTCGATACCCGAGTCGTTTCCGCCCTCGAGCTCGGTGAAGTTCGCCATATCGGTGTCACCCCACATCTTTGCCGAACCGTCGTCATAGCAGACTCTGCGACACATACCGACAGCCGCTCTGCCGAAGCCCTGTGCGTAGCATCCATCCTTAAGATTTGCGCGTGCTTCGATCGCCGCCTTTGCGATTCTGTCGGCAACGAATGCGTGAGCCTCGTCGCCCTCGAGCAGATCGTCACCCTTATAGGAAACGAGCTTCTCGTACTTTGCATTCGGCATAAAGGCGGTGAGTACGTTAAGCGAGCTGCCGTAGATATTATCACTTCTTTTGGAGTATCCGAGAGAGGTGTGAGTATGTATTGCGCTGACCATTACCTTATCAACGGGGAAGCCATCGATCTTAGCGAGCCTTTCGCGTACAGACTCGAGGAGTATATGGCTTGTGGAGACGAGGTCACAGGCGCAGAATATAGCCTCCTCACCGTCGCATTCGATTGCAAGTGCGGTAACGGAGATGGGATCGAGCACCTCATCGGTGATTCTCTCGTAGAACTGTCCTACAAGGTTTACTTTTCTACCATCGGGGACGAGGCTTACCTCGCTCCATCCGAATTTTACTTTTGACATTTTACATTTACCTCTTTTAATGATTATATATTACTGTATTTTTGACTACTATTATTTACATATCAGCTGTTTTAACTCTTAAAAAGTATTTAGAGCCGATAATCATTTTTTAAAAATCTATTCCAGATCGGTAACGCTATAAATGCTATCAGGGCACCCAGCATCATAACTCCTACCCACAGCTTTATTGTTCCGTCCCAGCCGAGTGAGTCCGCCGTACGTGTGAAAACAAGGTTTGAGAAGACGACGCCAAGCGACGCCATACAGTTCGATATACCCGAGACCGTTGAGCCTTTACCCCACTTGTTGAAGCGTGAAGCGGTGTAGGTGACGGTGAGTAATCCCATACCCGATTGCAGCATTATCACCAGTGCATATGCCGCCACTATCAGCCAATAACTGACCTTGCCGATAAGCATCGAGAACGTTAGCGGAACGAGCGATGCGGTGAAGAGGATAGCCGCCGCTCCGACCTCTGTTTTTACTACGTGTGGGTAGAGAAGTCTTGCTACAAACAAACCGAGTGTAGACGCCGCGAGGACTATTATATTAAGTACCGTGGCGAGAGATGCTGACACCTCCTCGTAGGACTCCATTATCAGGGTGGGAATGAGTCCCTTGACTCCAAGGTTGAATAACGTGCCTATGAACGAGAGACATATGATCAGCGGTAGTCCGCTCATTATCATAGTTCTCGCGAGGCTAAAGCTGTCGCTTACCTTTACGTCAAGCTTTTTGGGCGTTATCTCCTCCTCGTGCAGATGCTTCTTCAAAGCAAGGGAGACAACGAGCCACGCGATACCGCTCGCCAGCAGTATGGATGCAGACATAAGGAAGTTGTTCTGCCATCTGTCGACGAAGGCGGCGACAACGTATCCCATCATAACACCCGCGGGATTGGCGAGAGTGATGATGAACGCCGCGTTCTGCCTGTGATCCTTTGCAAGCATCGTAGTCAGCACCTTAAAGGTAGATGGCCAGATGGCGAACTGCACCAGCGCGTTGAGTGCCCATGTGATGAGCATAACGTAGTATGACTGATTGAAATATATGACGAGATTTGCGACACCTGCGCCGAGGTAGCCTACTACGAGAAATCTCTCCGGGTGCCACTTGTCGGCGAGCATACCGCCGACTATCTGCATCGGTGCGTAGATGATGTAGAACACCGCCGTTATAACTCCCGTATCAGCCTTGGTTAAGAGTCCCTCGGATACGATAAACGCCATCGCGGTGGAAAAGCTGTTTTTCGAGAGACAGATAACCGAGTAGCTGAGTGTCAGGAGAACGATCAGAGCAATGCTGATCCGCTTATTTTCGAGATATCTGACCTTCAATTTTACGTCCTCGTATCTCAGATCACCTCAATACCGAGTATGGAGCAAAGATCGGAGATGAGGCCGGTGTTATCACCGTAGGAGATGATGTAGTGCTGGCACATAACGTTGTCTGCAAACGCGGGAACGTCGTCGAGCTCGATCTCGAGACCGGGGAGCTGAGGTGCGGGCTGAGTCCAGCCGGCCTCCTCCCACTTCATGGGAGTCTTGCCGAAGCCCTTAACCATATGCATAAAGTACTCGCCGTTCACACAGGTGAGACGGCACATAGTGAGCTCGCCGCCCTTTACCTTGCTTACGTTGAGAATACCCTCGGAAAGCTCGCCGAATGCTGCGGGCATCACGGTGACCTCACCGTCAACTACAGCGGCGGGAACGTAGTCGGGAACACCCGCCAGCACACTGTTTTCGAAGAACTCGTAGAACTCGAGGTAGTGAGCCGCACCGCCGGTGAGGTACTTGACCATAAGCTGGGTAACGTTGCCGAGACAGTCGTTTTCGGGAACCGTAACGAGTCCCTCCTCATCTGCGAGAAGCATAAAGATGGGTGCGGGAGGGAAGCCGAGAAGCTTCTTCATACCGTCAACGTCCTTGAGCGAGATTCCCTCATATCCGCGCTCGTCGCAGATAGACTTAACTGCGAGGTAGTAGCCTGCAGCCATTTCGAGACCCTCGCGCTTTGCGGGCTTCAGGAACTTCCACTTTGACATACACTTGTCGATTACTGCCTGCTTTTCCTCAGCAGTGATCTTCGCGTATCTCTGCGCGATCTCGAGCATCTCAAAGGTCTCGATCTCGGTGCCGACAACTCTCTTGAGGGAGGGACCGTCAGCCTGCGTGCCGTAGAGATTCATATCGCGGTAGCCTGCCATACCGGTTCTCGAGTGACGGAGCTTTGCCGCCGCCTCTGCCGCCTTTGCATACTGTGCAACCTTTGCGGTGTTCGAGGGCTTGCCGATGATATCGTATATGTACTTGAAGGTGTATCCAAGGTCGAAGAAGGTCTTTCTGATAGCGGTCGTACCTGCCTGATCTGCGGTGGTGACGAGTCTGCCGTCCTCCATCCAGCCGCACAGACCCCAAAGAACCATGGGCTTCTCGCGGAAATGCTCGGTGACTTTAACTACTGCGTGGGTGGGTATCCAGCCTGCGATGCAGACGACGAGGGTGTCGAATTCCTGCCCCTTCAGTGCCGCGACCGCACGCTTGATGTCCTTCTCTTCGTAATCGTCGGTGATGGGGTAGACCTTGATGAGATCCATTCCCTCACGCTCGAGACCTGCAGCAGCAGCCTCACACTTTCTGATGATGATGTCGATGGGGGTATTAACCTCGCCAAAGCCGACAAAAGCGGTTTTTGCCATTTTGGATTCCTCCTAAATATTTTTATATTTTACTGTCATTTTAACATACGCGCGCGCATTTGTCAATTACTTCGACGATTTTTTAACATTTTGATTTGGTTTCGTTTGCCTTTCGCATGCGATAATAGGCTTGCTACGTACTGCAGCGCGACGCGATGTGCGATGCGGTCTCTTTGGCTTTTGTAAAAAATAATACGCGCCGCAAGCATAAAAATCCCACGGCGCGATAAATGAAAAAATATTTGATATAACCGATAAATATATTGAATTTGTAAATTAAAGTAGTCAAATCAACTGCAATGATGGTGTATTTCGGCTGTCGGAGAGTTGTTCGGATTGAGCTCGTACAACGCTTTAATTGCGTGAATAATGCGGATAACGTCGTATGGGTTTTCGGTATAGCAGCGCAGTATATCGTGACCGTGCTGTATCTCAAAATACTTACCGGGGGAGAAGGGAAGAGATGCGAAGTGGTCGATCGCAATATGCGAGTCGGTATCCTCGCCGTCCACCGTACCTATGATGTGGAAGCCGTCACGGGTCAGGGTGACAACGCCTGAGCCAAAGTCGCGGAACTTGCCGCTCTCCCTATCTATAGCCTTGAATGATGCGTGAACCGATATTTGCAGCTCTCCGCCGTCACGAATGTGCTCGAGAGTATCCGTATATATTTTTTTGCTCCAATCGGATACGTATCGGATCTCCTCGCCCACCTCGGATATCTTGTGCAGAAATCCGTATGCATCCGACTCCTCGGCGTATCCGCACGCCTCGCAGAATATTTTGTTTTTACTTGTATGAACAGTCTCCTCCCGTCCGCAATTCGGGCATACGTAGAGTACGTTCTCGAGTCCCTCGACGTTGTCACCGCCGAGATATTTGATCTTCTTTTCCTCTTGATCGCGGTATGCGTCGAAGAGCAGATGTTCATTCGTGCGCTCGACTATTTCGCCAAGCTCCATATTTTCGAGCTCGGTCTTGTCGAAGAGCTTGAACACGTCGATGTAGGTTCTGCCGGGGCGGTTTTTCTTCGACCACTTGGGAGTGACAAAGTAGGTGCCGGTAATTCTCGCCATATAGATATCCGCCTTTATCCATTTGAGAAATTGGTAGGTCGTGTGCGGTATAGGCGTGGAGAGTCCGTCCTCGCACATCAGTCCTGCGGGATAGACGACGAGTATCTTGCCGTGCTCAACGGCGGACTTCATAGCGCACATATCCTTAACGCAGGTCTGGAACTGCTGCTTCGGTATTACGCCGATCTTATCCATCGCCTTTTTGAAGGGGAGCGAGTTGTAGAAGGAGTTGCTGATAACGAAGATCATCTCTTCCTTTGTGAGTCCTATGAGGTTCGTGAAATCGAGTGCCGCCTCGTGATTTGCGATTATCACCATCGGTCCCTTCTTACCCTTCAGCTCGTTGCGCAAAACCTTGCGTCTGAAGAGAGTGTGGGAAACTATTCCCGAAAGAAATTGAGTTAATCTATAATAAAACTTACTTTGCTTATGTACCATGTTGATATCTCCTTAATACGGTGACATTTGAAGATTTTAGGTTAGTTTAAGGTTTGTTTAAAACTCGTTTAAAGTTTGTTAACATATACCGCTTCATTATAGCATAATCGTCCAAAAAAATCAACCCCTTGTTTGTTTTTGCGTCCACTTCTGCCCGCAGTTCGAAAAACTTTTTGAAAAAGTGAAAAAGGTATTGACAAACCCTCCGAACTCTGCTATAATGTTATAGCAAATTGAATATGGTGACGTAGCCAAGTGGTAAGGCCCCGGTCTGCAACACCGTTATCCGCCGGTTCAAATCCGGCCGTCACCTCCAAACAAAAGAGCACTGCGAGAGCAGTGCTCTTTTGTTTGGAACGATGTTTGCCCTTACAGGCAAGTGATGTAGCCTTCAGCAGTGATGTTCACTGCGTGAGTGATGTTTCGCCTTGCGGCGAAGTGGGCAAACATCACATCACTTTGCGCCAAGGGCGCAATACATCACTATGGCAAAGCCATGACATCACTGCGGATTGCCGCAACATCACTCTTTACAAACGACTAAAATTATGCTATAATATAACCGAAAGCGAGGTGCTTATTATGGCTGAATCTAAATTACGCGAACTATCAATGGAGTTTTCCATTGACATCATCAACCTATTAAAATACCTGAAAGCTAATCACGAATCTGTTATCGCTAATCAGATCGGCAGAAGCGGAACTTCTATCGGTGCAAATATCCACGAGGCACAGTATGCGCAAGGCAAAAAGGATTTTATATCCAAGCTTGAAATTGCCCTTAAAGAAGCAAGCGAAACGGGATATTGGCTTGAACTTGCATACAGAACGAACTATATTGACGAAAAGCAATATAAAATCCTTTCGGACAAATGCGCCACGCTCCGCGTTATGCTTGTTTCTTCTTGCAGAACGGCAAAAACAAGTTTAGAAAGTAAGTAAACCAACAACACGAAAGGCGGTGGAGATATGAGCAACAACCTTTTTTCTAAAGTGGACGGCAAATCAATTATTGTTGGTGATTTTCAAATTGAGAACTATAACGAGAACCTGCATATAAAAATAACGTGTATTTCCGAAGATAAAAATGGCTATTTTATTGTCTTTGAAAATGTTTCTAAGTTGAAAATGTCTGACATATCATATCCCTTTCAGATTTCCGGTTTTGAAATATTGGATTACAGCTCACGCGGTTATCAAAAGGATTCACGATTCTTTGTGAACGATTATGAAGACGGAACACTTTCATTTTTCTGTGAGAATTTTGAAATTTTTGATGCAAACAGATAAAAACAAACGGCATCTTTTTTTGTCAACACGTCCCAAAAAGAAAAGTCGCGCAAGCGGCTTTTTCTTTTTGTACTCTTCACTCTTCTCTTTTCACTCTTCACTTTTCTCTAAATTTCTCCACGCGACTTTTCCAGAGAAGAGATAAAAGAGAAGAGAGAGAAAGAAAAGGAAGCTTTTCTCCCGTCGGTCGAAAAGAATTGATTTTTAGTTAAAAATGTGATATAATCATATTACAAAGTGAGGTGAAGACAATGAATAGCCCATTACTTGAAAAATCTATGGATTTTGCGACTCAGATTGTGCTTTTCTACGAGGAATTTTCAAAGAGTAAAAAGGATACGACGATTGCAAAGCAATTATTGCGTTCTGCTACAAGTGTAGGTGCAAACATAAATGAAGCTATTTACGGAAACAGCAAAGCAGATTTTATCTCCAAATTGCATATTTCTCTCAAAGAAACGGGGGAAAGTATTTATTGGCTCACCTTGTTGAAGCGCACAAATTTAATTGTTTACGATTTTGATAAGTTGCTCTCGTTAGCAGAAGAAATCAAGCGTATGTTGATTGCTTCCCTCAACACTGCAAAATCTTCCGCAGAAAATAATTAATTTTCCAAAACCTCTGGACTTTTCCGGGTCTTTCGGTATAATGTGTATTACCACCCGAAAGGAGCGAGAAATGATAGACTTAAAGCCATATTATCAAGTAAAATTAGCCTTACTCACATATAAATCATCTTTTTCGAGCAATCCCCCGAAAACTGAGAATGAAAAATACGCTTATAACGTTATTCAAAAAGCGTATTGGATAAATGAGAAAAAGATTGAAATGCTTGACTATAATAAGGGAAACAAGCTGATTGAGGATTACCATAAAATGTTTAGAAATCCATAATAGAAAGGCAGTACGATATGAAATTATTTTATAGTGACAAGGACATATGTATGCGCCTTCGTGTATCCTATGACAATCAAGAAAAATTAAAAACCTACATTGATCAGTCATTTACACCGCTTTTTGCATTAAAACGCGATCAGTTTTTCAATATAAGGTTTGAATATAAAACTTTTACTTGCACTTATCAAGGGAAAAAGCAAGAATTTTCATACAAAGACATTAAAAAGATAGAAACTATAACAGATGGAGTAATTATTTATTTGAACGATGATAAATACGTTTCTATTGCAACAGATAATTTTGAAAAGCACAATTCGGAGCTTTATGACATCGTTGCGTTTTTGAAGAGATATAACCGCAGAATTTTTTCGGAGCGTGGGGAAATAGCATATCCCGATGATGCAGAAGGAAGATATCGAAGTGATAAAGAACCTATATCAAAAATTGCGTTTGAGTTGTCCGAAAAGGAAATCACTCGATTGTTATGGTATGATTATCTCATTGATGAAAAAATGTTGGCATTAATTCTTCCGATTTTTGTTGGACTATCGGTTGCCGTCGTTCTGCAAAATATATGGATTGCAATATTAGCAGGATTTGTATTGATTTTAACGGTTATTCTTACCGCAATGTTCCTTCAATATAAAGACAGTTACATAAGAAATCATCAAGGCTTGTTATATGCACTGCTATATGACGATCTTTTGGTGATTCGCTTACATAATACCGATTTGGAATTAGAATACAATACGATGAAACGTCTAAAAAACGCTATGGGATTGTGGCGAATGAAATCGGGCAATTTCTTTGTTTTAACTTTACCCAATAGAATTGAAAAGGAAAACATCTCATTTTTTGATGTATTATATCAAAAAATCAATTAGGCATCTATTTTGTCAACACATGAAAATGCTCTCAAATCTTCAAAGCCATTGATTTTATTGGCTTTTTTAGGGTGGCATCTATTTTGTCAAGATAACACAAAACGAAGGCACCCAACAGGGTGCCTTTTCGTTTTGGTTGCAATGAAGCGCACCTACGGTGCATGAAAAATGAAGCAGAACTTCGTTCTGTGAAGCGAGCCTTCGGCTCACGGAGAGATTAGTGTGCGCTTCGCTTCATGGCGGCAGAGCCGCCGCTTCATATAAGCCGCAAGGCTTCTGCTTCATATTCGCATAGCGAATGCTTCATTGACAAAGCCTTTAATTTATGATATAATTATTTCAACAAATAGTCCCAAAACCTCTGGACTTTCCCGAGTCTTTCGGTATAATGTGTGTTACCAACCGAAAGGAGCGAAAAATGATAGATCTGAAGCCATATTATCAAGTAAAGTTAACCTTGCTTAGATGTAAAACTTTCTATCTCAACAATCCCCCAAAAACCGCGGATGAGAAATACGCCTATGATATCATTCAAAAGGCGTATTGGATAAATGAGAAAAATATAGAAATGCTTGATTTTAATAAACATAAAAAACTTCTTAAAAATTATCATAGATTTTTAACAAAAGAAAGGAGAACTAATGAAAAAAACATTAATTAACAAGCGTTGGATATTTTTTGTAACAATGTTCTACTTTTTAGTTTTGCTTGGAATATTCACTCTTGAAGAAGAAATCGGTATATCAATTGCAATTATTACAGTTGGACTTATCTTGATTTTAGGTTATGCTTTAATCATTCCAAACAGTTATACATTTTCTCAAGAAGGAGTTACAGTTCGATATTGTTTTGGTTTAAAAACTTTTCTTTGCTGGAAAGATGTAAAGCACATAGAAGATCATTATTCTGGCGGGAAAGGATTTCCGTGGTGGCGTTCATATGAAATTGCATATTTCAAAACAAAAATTCCATTTCATGAGAGAGCATATATTCCTAAAAACAAAAAAACCACGGAAATGATCCACAAATATTATCATAAAAATATTGAAAAATATGGTTGATATAAACGGCATCTATTTTGTCAATACTTAAAAAACATTGAAAAGCTCAAAACCCTTGTTTTTATTGACTTTTCCGTTGTGGCATCTATTTTGTCAAGATAACACAAAAAGAAAAGTCGCGTAAGCGGCTTTTTCTTTTTGTACTCTTCACTTTTCACTTTTCTCTTTTCTCTAAATCTCCCACGCGACTTTTCCAGAGAAGAGATAAGAGAGAAGAGAGAAAAGAAAATGTATCTTTTCGCTACGGCGAAAAGCAATTTTAATTTAAAGATGCCAAACGGCATTTTCGAGCAAGGGAGCAGAAGTGAACCTTTTCCGGTACCTTTGCGAAAGTTTTTTGACAAAAAATAAAAAAAATTTCCAAAGTACTTGACAATTACCCTATGTAACAATGTAAAATGATAGCGATGGAGGTGATAATTGTGAAAATAAAAGCAGTATGTGATCTGACAGGGCTTACCGCCCGTACAGTTCGGGTATATATCGACGAGCAACTGATCGCGCCGAAGTTTACAGAGAATTATTTAGGGCGCCGATCTTTTGAGTTCTCTCAAAGTGATATTGTCGCCCTTCAAAACATCGCTACTCTTCGAAAATACGGTTTTTCCATTGACGAAATACGTAACATTTTATTAGATTCACAAACAAGCATCGCTATAATAGAAAATGTCAAGCAAAGAACGCAGATCCAAGCAGACGAATATCACGAACGATTAAAAGCACTTTCTCGTGTGGAAAGCTTAAAGGCTTATTCTATTGAAGAACTTTCGGAGATTTTGTTGCAAGGTGAAGCAGAAATTCAATTTCCTGTAGAGTTGCCCAAACTCAACGTCAAAAGAATAGTAAAAAGTGCTGTGATTTTTCTCATTGTATGGTTGCCATTCGTTTTAGTTATTGGTGGCATTATCAATGATATAACAACGTATGCCTATCCCAAAATCAGCATAACGAATGTTATTTTAACACTTTTCACGTTAATACCGTCTGTTTCTATTCTCGTGATTACAAAGTTAAAATCCAACATGAAGAGGTTCGCCAAACGGATAATTCTGTGCCTGTGTGTTGTTGCAATACCGTTTAGCTTTATTATGCCATATGGAATTGTTACACATTCGGAAACAACCGACTTTCGTTATTACAGAGATTTTGATCCCGATTGCCTTGCCACCAGAAATAAGGTTTTCAATGAGGTTTTCCCCATGTGGCCGCATTATTTTGAAAATGTAAAAAATGAAGACGGTGAATGGGAAGCTATTTATTTGGATGCAAAGTATTATTATCGATTCTTCTACGGCATGGATTATACGTATGACATTTATGCCGAGTGGCCATTAGAGGCTGACAAGTTTGGTGAGGAAGTACAGCGCGTAAAGGGAGTATTTGAAAAAGCGATCGCGGACAAAACTTATGGCTACAAATTTGTTGAAATTGAAAAAGGTGAATATACTTGCTTGATTTTATACAGTGGGGATGAGCCGTTCCAAAAAACAACGAATAGTTATCAATATCTCATTTTTGCCTATAGCGAAACAACAAACTCCGTTCGCTACATTTATTGTGATAGTCTTGAAAACGGAGTCGATCAGCCATACTATTTGCAGCTTGATTGGTAGGCATCTTTTTTGTCAACTTGTGCCGGAACGAGCGCTCCTCTTATGAGGAGCGTTTTTCTCGTTCCGGAGGTGACGGTCTTTTTTCTACCCACGAGCCTTATTCTTATATTCACTCGGGGTAAGTCCGGTTACTCTTTTGAAAACCCTATTAAAATAAGTAACGTTATTATATCCCGCCTTGTGCGCTGCGTCGATTACCGAAAGATCCTGCTCGAGCAGTCCCTTTGCGATTTTTACTCTCTCGCAATTTACGTACTCCTTGAAGCTTTTGCCGGTCTCCTCCTTGAAGAGTCTGCCGAGATACACTTCGTTATAAAAGAATATCGGTGCTATATCGGCTAGTGTGAGATCGTATTCGATATTTGATATCACGTAACTTTTAATGTTTTCGATAAGCGGATTTTGCTTTTCGCTACCGTTCGGGTAATTATTGAAGAGCGTGTGGATATGTCCCTCTACGAGCCGTCCGATCTCCCTGCATTTTGAAAGTTCGAAATCCGTCTGCATCGTCTCCTCGGGTATCTCATCCTCGGAGAGCCTTTTCAGTAGCTTCTCTTTGCCGTCGCGTGTCAGAATATTGCCGATGAAGATTATCGAGATCACCTCTCCGTTCCATATTACGGGGCGGGTGTATTCGTAAACGCCGTTAATGCAGAGCGCGCCAAATGCCTTTCTGCTTCTGATCGCCCTTCTTATCGCATAGTTGCGGCATTTGAAGCACCTGGCAAAATCCTCGGGGTCCCTCTTGAATTTCTCGCAGATCTCGTTTGAGTGTATCGTGTGACTGTGTGGGAGCGCGCACTTAGCGTTCAGATTATCACCGAGAAATACTACACCGATATGTAATCTCGTTCCGTACTCTATGTATTTTATCAGCTCGTATAGACTACTGTATTCCATTATTTCTCCATAAACAATACTTTTTTCTTTAAATTTTAACATATTTATTTAATTTGTTCAAGTAGGTATCAAAAAAATGCAAGACTTTTTCTCGTATCGATGTTATAATTAAAGAAAAACCTCGGGAGCTCTCTATGAAAAAATACGATCTTATAGTCGTCGGCGGCGGAGTATCCGGCGTTGCGGCGGCAGTCAGTGCGGCGAGGGAGGGACTGTCGGTCCTCTTGCTTGAGAAGTTCGGCTCGCTCGGAGGCGCTATGTCAAACAGCCTCGTCTTTCCGTTTATGCGCCACGTTGTCAGAGGTGATAGCGGTAAGGTGACATCTGCCGGTATTTTCGCCGAGATGAAGGCGAGACGCGAAAAATATAAGGACCTCTCCTGGGAGACCTACAAGTTCGTTTTCGACGATATGGTGAGCGAGGCGGGCGTCGAGGTGCTCTTCCATGTTACGGCGTTTGAGGCTCGGACCGAGGGACGCGAGATACGGTCGCTGAAGGTCGCTACAAAGTGCGGCGTGCTCGAGTTCGCAGCAGACTTCTTCATTGATGCCTCGGGCGACGGAGAGCTTATCGCTATGACGGGATGTGACTATCAGCTCGGACGTGAGAGCGACGGCTACTGCCAGCCTATGACCACCTGCTTCAGACTTTCGGGAGTTGACCTCGATAGGTTCAACGAGGAAAAGCCTGAGCTCCAGAAAAAATATAACGAGCTTCAGGCAGAGGGCAAGATCCTAAATCCGAGAGAAAATATTCTCGTCTTTACCGGCATCGGCGACGGAATACTTCATTTTAATACTACAAGAGTAGTAAAGCACGATCCGACAGATCCTTTCGAGGTCAGCCGTGCCGAGATGATAGCACGCCGACAGGTGAACGAGATGGTGGAATTTCTCAAGGAATACTCCGAGGCGTTTAAGGACTCCTCTCTCGTTTATATCGCAAATCACATCGGCGTCCGCGAGAGCCGAAAGCTGAAGGGCGTGCATATCCTGACCGAGGGCGAGCTTCGCGCTTGTACCGTTTTTGAGGATGCTATCGCGCTCGGATGCTACAACATCGACATTCATAATCCTACGGGTACGGGAACGTACATCTATTATTTCCTCGACGGATCATATTACAGCATTCCCTATCGCTCGCTTCTGCCGAAGGAATACGACAATATGCTCGTTGCGGGAAGATGTCTATCCGCCGATCACGTGGCACATTCCGCCGTCAGGGTAATACCTATATGTGCCTGCCTCGGTGAGGCGGCGGGAACAGCACTTGCAATAGCAAAGGCAGACGGTAAAAACGCGCATACCGTCGATATAACCAAGCTACGCTCAAGGCTTATTGAAAAGGGCGCGGCACTATAACTTTTGGAGAACGATATGAAGCTTGATATAATGATACCCGTCTCGCTTGATCTTGATTGGCCTACGCGTGAGGAGATCGTAGCCTCGATCATCGAGCAAAACGAAAAATATGGCTTTAAGAAATTCCTGCTCGCGTGTCCCGGAGCAGGGTGGAGAAGCAAGCCCTATCCGGACACCCATGTATTCGAGAGGTTTGCGCTGCTCTACCGTGATGTCGCGGATGAGCTTTCGGGGCGAGATATAACCCTCGGCTGGTGGGACTCTCTGACGGTCAAATCGGGTTCATACGAGGATCTTCAGCCGATAGTTAAAGCTGACGGCACCGATCACCCCTTCGCAAACTGCCCGATCGACGAAAAATTCAGAGATCGTTTTGCGAAAAACGTTGCCGCGTTTGCAAGGATAGCAAAGCCGTCCGTTATCTATTTTGAGGACGACTATTCGATAAATGCGGCGGCTGGCGGCTACGGATGCTTCTGCCCACTGCATCTAGGCGAGTTTGCAAGGAGAGAGGGCAGGACTTACACACGCGAGCAGCTTCTCTCGATATTTGGGGAGAGGGACGCTGAGTCCTTAGCCGTACAGAGAAGATACAGAGAGCTTACGCGTGATAGCCTCGTCGGACTGTCCGAAGCTATACGCCGCGAGCTTGACCTTGAATCACCCGATATTCCTATCGGACTTATGCAGGCGGGCAGCTCGGATCTCGACGGAAATATGACGGCGGCGGTCTGCTCGGCTCTTGCGGGCAAAAGACATATTCCCGAGTCGCGTATATACGGAGCCTATTACTGCGGCGGTGAGCTGAAGGGAATACCGAAAAGGCTCTATCACGCGATATACTCAAGAGAGCACATCGAGGGAGAGTTTAAATTCTATCACGAATCCGATACCTTCCCGCATACGCGCTTCTTCTCCTCTGCGAAGCAGATGAAAGCGTTTATGGCTATTGCGTATTCCTCGGGCTTTATCGGCTCTACCTTCCAGACTCAGCAGCTTCTTGACGACCCGAACGAGGAGAACGCTTACGGAGAAATGTTCCTATCCGAGAGGGATCGTTTTAACGCGCTTGCAACCGACGTCGCTCTCTGTGAAAGACGTGGCGTAAGTCTGCCGTATGATCCGTTCTATAATACGATCGACGGTCTTATGAGAGACAGTGACCCGTATTGGTGCAGAGTACTTGATATGTTTGGAATTCCCTATACTACAAGGGGATCGAAGATCGCGTTTATCGACTCGCGACAGGCGAGGTATTCTACTGATGAGGAGATAATGAGTTATCTTTCCGGCGGTGTATTTCTCGACGGCGATGCGGCGCACGAGCTTTGCCGACGTGGCTTCGGTAAGTATATAGGAGTAGAGGTCGGAGACGACGTTGCACAGGGCAAGACCGTATACGATCTCGGCGCGAGAGAGGTCATATCGCCACCGTTTGACAGCTTGAAGAAGGGCAAAAATATGCCTATCGCACATATGTTTTGCTCGGGTGGCAACGGAATTCTCCGTAAGCTCACACCGATCAATGACAACGTTGAGATAATAAGCCGCGCGTATACCTTTGATAAGAAATGTCTCACGGTAGCTATGACGAGATTTGAAAACGAGATATCCGGCAGAGTCGTAGTTATGGGAATGACGGTGAGGGGTAATCTCTCGCAGTCGCTCTTCAATTATCGCAGAAAGAGGCTGTTTGAGGAGATGCTTTTATGGTGCTCTGCGGAAGTACCCTTTGTCAAACGTGAGCCTGCGGTGCATATGATCTATAACAGACCGCGCGAGGATGCAGATTTTGATGCAATACTCACGCTTATAAATCTTGGTGACGATACTCTTACGTCGGTAGAGCTTTATCTTCCCGAGTCGCTACGCACGCGTGAAGTTCTTTTCCTGGATCGCGACGGCGGTTGGAAGCCTATTTCCTATACGGTGAGTGGCGACGGCATAACCGTCAATTCTCCGCTTGAGCTTTGTGAGCCGCTCTGTCTGAAATTCAAATAACACTTTCGAGAGGGAGGTCCTATTGGGCTACCCTCTCATTTTTATTCGGTGCACGGTTTTCGTGCGTACACTTGACCCGTGGGCGATTTTGTGGTATAATAACCATTGCACAAATTGATAGATGATAAAACAACGATCTTTGGAGGTCAAATGAGTCGGAATAAAAGCTTGGCGTCATTCGCCGAGGGAAATATAAATCGTCTGATGCTGAAATTTTCGGTGCCGTGTATACTGTCACTGCTTGTCAGCTCGTTTTACAACATTGTAGACCAGATATTCATAGGTAACAGCGAGCTGAGCACGCTCGGTAACGCGGCGACGGGAGTCGTATTTCCGGTGTTCATTATAGCGCAGGCGTTTGCCTGGTGCTTCGGTGACGGCTGTGCCGCATATCTCAACATCTGCCAGGGCAAAAACGATATGGAGAACGCCCACCGCGCGATAGGCGCGAGCATCACGGTGTCCTTCGTTATGGGACTTCTTATGATGCTCGTCATCTATCCCTTCAAGGTGCCGATCCTTACGCTGTTCGGCGCATCGGAGAACACTCTTGCCTACTCGATAGAGTATCTTGATATAATTCTCGCGGCTATACCGATCTTCATTCTTACCAATATGATGAACTCGGTGATACGTGCCGACGGCAGTCCTGCGTGGGCGATGCTCTCGATGCTTGTGGGTGCGATAACAAACATTATCCTCGACCCCGTGTTCATTTTTTGGCTGAGAATGGGTATGAAGGGCGCGGCTCTTGCGACGGTTATAGGACAGGGCGCGACGTTCGTTATGACGCTCATTTACTTTATGAATACCAAGACTTTCCGTCTGAGGAGGAAGAGCTTTATACCGAAGCTTGACGCGATATACGAGATATTGAAGCTCGGCGTATCCACCTTCGTCACTCAGCTCGCGATAGTCATAGTCGCGATACTCTCGAACGTTCAGCTTGCAAAATACGGCGCAATCTCGAGATACGGCGTGGATATTCCCATTGCAATAATCGGCATACAGAGCAAGGTGTTCACCGTCGTTATAAATCTGGTTGTAGGTATTGCGCTCGGCTGTCAGCCACTCATCAGCTTCAATATGGGAGCGCGCCGCTATGACAGGGTCAAGGAATTGTATCGCAAGATAATGACCTGTACGCTCGTCATAGGTGCGGTGTTCACTCTCGCATTCCAGCTGATGCCCGACTTCGTCATAGGACTTTTCGGAGTGCCGAGCAATATTCCGAATCCTGCCGATTACTGGGTGTTCGGTGAAAAAACTATGCGCATCTTTATGTCACTTGTTGCAATTAGCTGTGTTATCAAGATGAACTCGATATTCTTTCAGGCGGTAGGCAAGCCGGTGCACGCGGTAATTGCCTCTATGATACGCGATATAGTATGCTTCGTGCCGCTTATCGTGATACTTCCGTTGATCAAGCCCGACGTTGAGCTTATTCTATACGCCGCACCGATATCCGACGTTATCGCACTTATAGTAACGGCGTATCTCTCGGTAACTTTCATCAGATCTCTGCGCGATACCGAAAGCTCCGAGCAGGTTGACGCGGTGTTGAAGCCGTCGAGGAAGGGCGTTATCATTACCGTAGCACGCGAGCACGGATCGTCGGGTAAGCAGGTTGGTAAGATAGTTTCGGAAAAGCTCGGTATACCGTTCTATTATAAGGAGCTGACAGCCCTGGCGGCGGAGGAGAGCGGATTGCATAAGGAGTTTATTTCGGATATAAATATCGATGCTCCGACACTTCTGCACAGCCTCTACCTCAGCACTGATGCGATACAGCTCGCTGTCAGAGCGCAGGATAAGGTCATACGCAGAATAGCCGATGCGGGCAGCTGCGTTATAGTTGGCAGAGCCGCAGATTACGTTCTGCGCGAGTATGATGACGTTGTGCGCATATTTATCTGGGCGCCGGAGAGCTTCCGTATCGGACGAATTATGGAGCTGTATGGCGACAGCGCTGAGGAGGCAAAGAGAAATGTTCGCCGCTCCGATGCAACGCGCGCTCATTACTACAAGACTATTACCGGACTTACCTGGGGAGACAGACACAACTATGATCTCGTCCTCGACAGCTCTATAGGACTTGAAAAATGTGCGGATATTATCTGCTCTTACGTTGAGACTAAAAAATCCGGCGATAATAACTAAAATGTAAAATATGTAAAGCGAGGTTTACAAAATGCTGTTAATTAAGAATGGAAAAATCAAAACTATGGTTACCGATGACATAGAGTGCGGTTACGTTCTCATCGGTGATGACGGCAAGATAGTATCGGTCGGAGAAGGCATGCCCGAATTTGATGCCGAGACTGTGATCGATGCGAAGGGCAGACTCGTTACACCCGGATGTGTTGAGGCACACTGT
Organism: Eubacteriales bacterium; assembly: GCA_045635225.1. Classification (GTDB taxonomy): domain Bacteria; phylum Bacillota; class Clostridia; order Oscillospirales; family CAG-272; genus UBA1740. The sequence goes on along the minus strand of JAZRBV010000060.1, from coordinate 5,465 downwards.
CATATAGGTGTACACAACTCGGCTATGCGTTGGGAGGGCGCGGATTATAATGAGAGATCCGATCCATTGACTCCCCATATGCGCGCGATCGACGGTATTAACCCGATAGACGAAACCTTTACTCTGGCGCTTCAGCATGGCGTTACCTCAGCCTGCACAGGCCCCGGTAGTGCAAACGTAGTCGGCGGAACCTTTGCCGCTATCAAGCTTGTGGGTAAGCGCATTGATAAAATGATAATAAAGGATCCCGCCGCGATGAAATGCGCTTTTGGTGAAAATCCCAAGGGCTGTTACGGTCAGAACGGTGGCAAGGCTCCCGTCACGCGTATGGCGACCGCCGCAATGCTGCGAGATCTTCTGTTCAAGACCCGTAATTACCTCGCCGCAAAGGAGGCGGGTAAAGAGCCTGCGTTTGATATTAAGCTCGAGGCAATGATCCCCGTGATCAAGGGTGAGATACCGCTCAAGGCTCACGCACATCGCGCAGACGATATTTTCACTTCGATAAGAATTGCTAAGGAATTCGGTGTCAAGCTTACGCTCGACCACTGTACCGAGGGCTCGCTTATCGCGGATGAGCTCGCGGTGGAGGGTTACCCCGCCTTCGTAGGTCCTTCATTTGGCAACAAGTCAAAGATCGAGCTTTCTAACAAGTCCTTTGAAACTCCACGTGATCTTCACGCGGCAGGTGTTCCGATCAGCATTATCACCGATGCACCGGTAATTCCGCTACAGCATTTGACTATGTGCGCCGGATTTGCAGTAAGTGCGGGTCTCCCCTATGAGGAGGGATGGCGTGCGATCACTATAAATCCCGCAACGCAGATCGGTATAGGTGACAGAGTCGGCAGTCTCGAGGCAGGCAAGGACGGTGACGTCGTCGTATGGCTCGACGATCCGCTCCGCGTTGTCGGCACCGGTGCATACGTGACCGTCGTTGACGGTAAGATCGCGTACAGTGCACAGATCTGATACATAGCTCTGGTTTAGATATATGAAGAAAAACAAAAAACGAGAGGTGCGGTGGCAGGAGCGAGTGATGGAATCCCGTCCTGCAATATTGACCGTCGCGATACTCGGTATTCTTCTAAGTCTTGTGTTCACGCTCTCCGAGCTCTCGAACGAGCCGGTAACGAGAGACGAGGCGATAGCCTACACGGGTGAGTTCGTGCGCTACGAGGTGTGGCGAAATGGCAGGATCATCCACTTTGCAGACGGCACGACACAGGAGGTATATCCTCATACCGAGCCCGCGGAGCTTGCCCGCCGTATGGAGACACTCGAGAGGGGAACTCGGCTTCACCTGCTTATAAATCCGAATAACGAATACGTCGCCGAGATACGTACGGACACGGAGGAGTTATTGAATTTCGAGAGGTCGCAGGCTGATGTGAAAGCATACGGTTGGGGATACGTCGGTATAGGAGTTTTTATGTTCCTCACCGGAGTATTTCTGATAGTATACGTGGTCTTTTCGGCTAAGCACGAAAAGAAAGAGTCCGAGCGTCACAGCAGAAAAAAGAAAATGCGCATCGAAGGAGAAAACGACAGAGCACTTCGCCGTGCCGATACGTCGGTAAAGCACAGGGTTCTTCTTAGGTGCGAGGCAGAGGGCTATGATATATGCTACCGTCGGGTGAAGAACGTGAACGAGCTTGTCGTAAACGGTGTTGTCTATGATGAGATGTCAGCAGTTGTAGAATTCGAGCACACCCTCACGGCAGAGATCGATTCGCATAGTATTGAGGCAGGCTTTGATTCTGATAGCTATAGCTACATATCATTCGACGGTGAGCGCATCGCAGAAAAGCTGCGGTGGATATAAAGGTCAATATTTGCACTTAAAACGGCTGAAATGCAAGGTTTGGTTTGCATTTCAGCCGTTTTAAAGTTTGTTTATTAAATATTGCCTTGATTCGGTTATAACTAATTGAAAGGCGTAAGCTCGGCTACCGTTACCTTTGCGCCTGCGAGCTCCGGATATTCCGATACTGCGCCTGCGGTGGATCTGACCTTGAAGCGCAGATAGCGAGCGCTCGTCTCGGGGAAGCGGAGAAGCACCTCGCCGCTGTAGGTGCGGACGAAGCCGTCCGATACCGAGGTATATTCCTCACCGTCGAGCGAGGTGAGTATCTCGTACTCTGCCGCGAAGGTCGCTATCGTGTACGGGTCGGTTGCTCCGCACGACTTACCGAGAATTTGAGTGTAGTGCCCGAGTGCCGAGACGCGTCTTTCTTCCTTCATATCGATGACAAAATCCGCCGTGCACGCCGTGGACTTGTATATCTCGCAGGGGTTATCGTTCAGGAGCACCGAGGCATCGGTGTCGGTTACAAGGTCGTGAGCCGTGAAGCCTGTCTTCGGGATAGGCTCGAGCTTTGGTGCGGGCGGGTCGATCGGAAGCGTCGTATAGGTCGGGTGTGAGAATGTCTTTCTCGCCTCGCGGTCAACGAGTCTGAGGTAGAACCAACGCGCGGTGGGGGCGTTCACCTCAAAATCAAAGGACGTGAGGTCAGCATCGATCGCCTCGTATATAACCTTGCCGTAGTCGGAGATGAGCTGGAGCTTGTAGGGATTAGTTGTCGCGTCGTCCTCAAAATAACCTACCTCGACATGGAAGGAATACTTATCGGTAGCCTCGACGGTTGCGGGTGCTGTGCTGCCGTTGACGGTATAATAGAGCTTTACGTTTCCGCTGTCCGAGGAATATACGCGCTGATTCTCGATCGCGTCGCGGAATGCCTCCCTCGAGCGCTCCGTCGCCATAATTACCGTCTTGCCGGGGCAGCCGAGCTTGCCCCAAGGGGCTCCGTGGTTGTCACTCGAGCAGGTGGTAGATACCTTGAAGCCGCAGTCGAGAGCGACAGAGTAGACGAAGTCGTTGATTATATTTGATGCACGGGCGGTGCCGTTTCCTCGCTCGATGAGCTTCACGTGCCCTAGGAAATCGCCGCGGTTATATTCGTCGAGCTTGAAGCGCCACAAACCTATCGCGGGCGTACCGGAGCCGACTATCTGCGGGTGTGCGAGAGTACATAACGCGTAGGGGCTCGTTTCGAGATCCTTATTGAATTCCTCATAGGTGAGCGCGGCGGAGAAGTTGTCCGCGTTCAGCACGACTATCTCACCCGAGTTCTTGTACTCAATACCGTATCTGTCTCTCTCCATCAGCGTGATCTCGGACTCCGTACCGGGGAAGATCACCGTATTCGTAGGAGTTTCCTCTGCCTGTACGAAGCCGTCGAAGAAGCAGTACGCGTCAACTACGTCACCGTGGTCGGAGATGACCGAGAGGTCTATATTGTCGGCATCCTTGATGAATGCGAGATAGTCCGAGAGAAGGTTTTTCGTACGTGTGGGGAAGGTGGCGGGGTTATGGTCGTTCGTCGTATGGTCGTGCATATCGCCGAGGTAGTAGTGAAGCTCGCCGCCCGAATACCTTTTCATCTCACGTACGGACACCGATGCGGTATAGCTCACACCGTCGTATTCTGCGGTGACAGAGCCCTCACCTACCTTATCGAGTGTGACGAGTATTCCGTTATTAAATGCGCCGCGTGCCGCTCCTGAAAACTCGCGAAAATGACACACGCCCCCCGTCGTACTCCATTTTATATCCTTATATCTTAGGTTGTCCTCTCCGATAAGCTTCAGCGGGATTACGTCGCCGACGTAGGAGAATATTTTACTTTTTGACAGCTTTATACTCATATCTTACTCCTTGAAATCTACGTTTTAACTATATCGTATCACCGCACGCCTTGTTTGTCAAGTACCTAACTAATCTAACTGTGACCTTTTTTTGCGAGCGGAATAAAATATTCAAGATAGGTGTTGCAAATTTTTAAAAGCTGTGCTATAATAGAAAAACATCACTCTACATTATCTTATATTTGCACGCATATACGTGTGAGGGTATAAAGGTTTGAAAAAGATTTTTCAAACCGTCGTTTGTGTCTTTCGCTCCGCATAGTATGGAGCAAATTTCCTGACGGAAACCGAAGACAAACGACCTCCCCGAAAGAAAGGAATGGTCATAGTAATGAAGGCATTCGTTGAATTTTTACAGGACTTTAACGGCTGGACAGTCGCGCTGAGACTCGTTCTCGCGATGGTGCTTGGCGGTATTATAGGAATTGAGAGAGGAAAGCAGGGAAGAGCTGCGGGCATGAGAACCCACATTCTCGTGTGTATCGGTTCAGCTCTCGCCTCTATGATAGGCTTCTACGCCTATGACATACTCGGTGTATCCAACGACCCGCTCAGAATTGCGGCACAGGTCGTCTCGGGAATATCCTTCCTCGGTGTCGGAACGATACTTCTGAAGGGTAGATTCCAGATCACCGGTCTTACCACAGCGGCGGGTATCTGGACATCTGCGGCAATCGGTCTTGCACTTGGTGTAGGCTTCTACGAGGGTGCTATCATCACATTTGTTTGCGCTATCGTTACGGTATCCATCGCGCAGAGACTTGAGACCCGTATTAATAAGGGATACACGCGATTTGGTATATACGTCGAGATCCGCTCCGACGAACATGTGCGCGACACGATAAAGCTGCTTGAAGCAGCCTACGACGTCACAGACATACAGGTTACGTCGCCGCGAAGCGGCACCACAGGCAACGTCGGTATAGAGGCGAACATTCATAAGCATAAGACGCAGGTGACGCCTCACGAGGTTGCAGAGAGCATGGAGAGCCACGAGTGGGTGGTATTCGCACTTGAGTCGCTTTGATATCGGATTTTTTTCGGGGGCGGGACAGAGTTTTCTGCCCCTGAAAAATTTTTTCAAATATTTTTTGAAAAGTACTTGACAAACTATTTTCTCTCTGCTATAATATTATAGCATTCTACGGAAGGTTAGCTCAGTTGGGAGAGCATCTGCCTTACAAGCAGAGGGTCATAGGTTCGAGCCCTATACTTTCCACCAAGAAAATGTATGAGGCAGAAGGTTTTGGTCACGTGAGATGGCTCGAACCTCAAGTTTCACGGGAGCGCAAGCTCTGCCGCCTATCCATAAACGGCGGCAAGGGAAACTTTATGCAGATGCGCTTAGCGCTTCTGCTGAGCCCATATACTTTCCACCATGGACGAAAGTCCTTATATCGGAATGGCTTGGTAGCTCAGTTGGTTAGAGCGCTAGCCTGTCACGCTAGAGGTCGTGGGTTCGAGCCCCATCCGAGTCGCCATCCGATATGCCTCTGTAGCTCAGTTGGTAGAGCAAGGGACTGAAAATCCCTGTGTCGTTGGTTCGATTCCGACCGGAGGCACCATTTCCGCGGATTTAGCTCATTTGGTAGAGCGCCACCTTGCCAAGGTGGAGGTGGCGGGTTCGAGCCCCGTAATCCGCTCCAAAAGAAAAAACCAGTCCTTGTGACTGGTTTTTTCTTTTGGAACCCAACTTGCGAGGCTGGCACTTTAGTGCCTTAGCCCCAAGTTTTCCGGCGGCATAGCCGTGCCGC
>JAZRBV010000059.1:0-23709 GCA_045635225.1 Eubacteriales bacterium | reverse complement strand
TGGCTACGATCCGACTTCGATGCGCGCCAAACGATACTTAGAATTTACTTTGACGGGCAAGAAAAGCCAAGCGTGTGCGTGCCACTTTACGACTTTTTCTGTAACGCCAACCACCTTGAATTTGCACAAATCAATTCCTTGCCTGTAACCTATAATCCGCGCAGAGGAATGAACTCTTATTTTGAAATGCCGTACTTCAAAGGCTTCAGAATTGAGGCGGAAAACCTTGGCGAAAACGAAATAATGCTTTACTACCAAATTGACTGCGAGGAAAAGAAAATCGAGGAAAATTCGCTCTATTTCCACGCACATTTCAACCGCAAAAACCCACTTCCATATATGGAAAACTACACTATTCTTGATAAAATTACGGGCAACGGCGTTTACGTTGGCACGTATATGCACTGGGGCGTGAAATCAAACGGCTGGTGGGGCGAGGGCGAAATTAAGTTCTATATCGACGGCGACCGCGACTTCCCGTCAATCTGCGGCACGGGAACGGAGGACTACTTCGGCGGCGCATACAATTTTGAGGTTAACGGCAAGTACGTTGCGTTTTCAACGCCTTACCAAGGTCTTTCCAAAACGGGCAACACCGACCAAACCTATAACTGCCAAAAGTATTTTGATATGTATAGATTCCACGTGACCGACCCTATCTATTTTAAAGAGGATTTGCGCGTGACAATTCAAGCGCTCGGCTGGCGCAGTGAGGGACGATATTTGCCGCTTCAGGATGACATTTCCTCCGTTTGCTATTGGTACAGCGACTCCCTTATCGGTGAGGACTTTACCTTTACCAAAAACGACCTTGAAATAATATCTTAAATTAAGGGAGCAACCGCTCCCCTTTTGTATTAAGAAAACCACGCGATAGTCGCGTGGTTCAAAAGAGGCTATTGCCGATAAACATAATGCAAATATAAATCAGCGCAAAAGTTTTTGTGTCAAAGGCTCCCTCCGGGAGGGAGCTCCGCTGCAAAGCGGTGAGGGAGCAAGCGGGCGTTAGAGTTTTCGTTTGTACACGGTAGGTACTCAAGACGAAGGTCGGGCTACACGCAGGCTCTCTCCACCACTCCGTGGTCCCCCTCTCTCCCGGAGAGAGGCTAAAATATCACGCACCGCTAGGTGCATATCGCGCCACGAAGTGGCATATCGAGCACCACAAGGTGCATATCGCGTCGCGCAAGCGACATATCGCGCTCGCCTCGGCGAGCATAAAACAATCCCTCCGTCATTTTCCCTAGAAAATTGTGCTATGCACAAGTGAAGTTAAGTTTGCCTACACTTCGCCGTCGGGCGAAACTTCACACACGAAGCGAACTTCACTATCGAAGATAACTTCACTTGCCCAAAGGGCAAACTTAGTTTTAGCGAGCCTTACTTATGCTCATCAGGGCTGCAACTGCATTCCTTTCCGCCGCACTGCTTTGCATACGGACAACCGATGCACTTTGCACCGCGCTTTTTCTCGCGATAGATATAGAAGCACGCACCGCCTATCACGAGCACGATCACTCCTATAATTATATAATCAACAGGTGACATATCTTATACCTTCTGTGCCTGCTTTGCCGCTTTTTCTGCCGCAAGCTCTCTGTTTCTCTTGATGATGAGATAGGTGAGTATACCTGCGATCACCGCAACGATCACCCAACCGAGCACGACAGTCCAGGGAGTAGTGAAGTTGCCGCCGGTGAAGAGCGTGCCGAAGAAGTATACGAGGAAGCCTATCGAGTAGCCTACCGAGAACTGAAGACCGATTCCCGCGAAGAGCCACTTCTTGCTGTTGAGCTCTGCATTCATAGCACCGATAGCCGCGAAGCAGGGAGGAGAGAAGAGGTTGAACATAAGGAACGCGAGCGCCGCTACGGACGTCATAGCCGCGCCGCTACCCGTACCGAACGCACCTGCGATCTCGGATACGTTAGCGCCCGCCTCAATCATCAGCTCGTCGGTGTTGATGAGGTTCGTGATGCCGAAGCAAACTGCGAGAGTACCGACAACGTTCTCCTTAGCGATGAATCCGGTGATAGAAGCCGCCGCCAGCTGCCAGGATACGTAGCCGACGATGGGAGCAAAGAGATATGCGAACGGAGTTGCCACCGTCGCGAGTATTGACTGATCAGCCGCACCCTCTGCCACTACGTTGAATCCCCAATCGAAGTTCTGCATCAAGTGAACGACAAAATTACATACGAGTATGATAGTACCCGCCTTAACTATGTATGACCAACCGCGCTGCAGCATAGACTGCGTAGCACGGAGCAGACTCGGCAGCTTATACTCGGGCAGCTCCATAATGAAGTAGGACTTCTTTCTGTTACCCGTCAGCAGATTTACGAGCAGGGCACAGCCGAGTATGATGAGTATACCTACGAAGTACATCATAGCACCGACCCAGGGCGAATCACCGAAGAACGCACCTGCAAACAGCGCGATAACGGGGAGCTTCGCACCGCAGGGCATGAAGGGTGCGAGAAGTGCCGTAGCGCGTCTCTCGCGCTCGTCTCTGATGGTACGGCACGCCATAACGCCGGGGATCGCGCATCCCGTTCCGATAACGAAGGGAATTACCGACTTGCCCGACAGACCCACCTTCTTGAAGATAGGATCGAGCACTACCGTCGCACGAGCCATATAACCGCAATCCTCGAGGAGTGCGATGAGGAAGTACATTACCATAACGAGCGGCAAAAATCCGATAACGGCGATCAGACCGCCGATTATACCGTCGATAAGTATCGAGCCCCAGATGTTGAGCGACTCCGCGTCACCCTGAATAACACCTGCGAGAGCCTCCTGACCCGCCTCGAGCCATCCAACGAACAGATCTGCGATCCATACGCCGGGACCCGCCTGCGAGATCCAGAACACCGCGAACATAACTACGGCGAAGATCGGGATACCGAGCCACTTGTTAGTGAGTACCTCGTCGATCTTATCCTGCGCGTTTTTATCCTTAGTGAACACCTTTCGTGTCTCAACCTTTGATACGATTCCGTTAACGAATTTAAAGCGCGCTCTGTCAGCCTTTTCGACTGCCGCTTTGCTTCCGAGATCAACGTCTCCCTGCAGATAGGGAGACTTCTGCTCGGTGCCCACGACAGCGAGTGCCGCCGCAACGAGCTTGTCGAGACCGTCGCCCGAGGTAGAGATAGTGTCAACCACCGTACATCCGAGCTTCTCGGATAGTGCCGCGGTGTCTATAACCGTCTCCTTTTTCTTGTTTACGTCCGCCTTGTTGAGCGCGACTACAACGGGGATACCGAGCTCCAGAAGCTGTGTTGTGAAGAATAAGCTTCTAGAGAGGTTAGTAGCATCTACGATGTTGATGATAGCATCGGGATGCTCGTTCTTTACGTACGAGCTGGTGACACTCTCCTCGGATGTGAAGGGTGACATCGAGTACGCACCGGGGAGATCTACTGCTATGATCTCGGCGTCGGTGCCGCAATACGCATGCTTGATGGGGTGTTCCTTCTTTTCTACGGTAACTCCTGCCCAGTTTCCGACCTTCTCACTACTGCCTGTAAGAGCATTGTACATGGTCGTCTTACCCGAGTTGGGGTTACCCGCAAGGGCTATTCTCATATATATATTCCTTTCGTGCCGTGCTCGGCGCTTTGTATAAACGGTTTTATCATTAGTTAGCCGAGGCTAACTAATGAGCAAAAATAATCGGAAGATCCTTCGTCTTACAAAAAATCAGATCTCAATAGCCTCGGCGAGCTGCTTATCGATGCTGTATCTTCCGTCCTTGATGGACACGACACAGCCGCGCTTCGACTTCGATACTACGGTAATCTTCTCACCGCTGTAGCAGCCGAGAGAGAAGAGAAACGCATCGAGGTCCTCGTCATCGGTGTTGATCGATTGAATAGTATATTCGGTTCCTTCAATTGCGTCTGTAAGATTCATGATCGCTCCTTAATTACCTTTTGCGAATTAGCATATGCTAACTCATACTCAAAAAATACAGTTAGCATTTGCTAACCATTCTACATTTTACCACCTTTCGCACAATTTGTCAATAGAAATGATGAAAAAATTTCGAATTTTTTAAAAAACGCGCCCCGAGTTAACGTTTTTGTTCAAATTACATTTACATGCGCGACAAAATGTGTTATAATGAACTAAAAATTAAAAAAAAGGAGAAGGAAAATGAATTTAAAGAATGTAAATTTGAAATTAACCTCACGGAAGCTCGAGACTACGGGACAGAGCTTTTATTGCATCGGCATATTGGGAATGATATGCGGTGTTGTCGGAATCGGCTTGACTATTTTTATGGGTCTTATCAGCTTGGCGCTGGGCGGAGATTTTTTAACCCCGATGATTTTTGACCTTGACTCTTCCTACGCCTTCGCGTATCCCTTCGTTGTGATCGCATATTTGGCGCTTGCTTACGGCATAATTGGTTTCCCTCTTTATTTCTGCGGTTTGCAGTTGTTTGGTCTTGGCAGAATTGCCGTAAATACCGAGAAGGAAGCAACTGCGGTAGTTGAAGACGATATCCCCGAGCTTTAAGAGGTAATGATATGAGCGAAAAATACTCGAGATTATTTACGCTTACCGAAAATTTATACGCTGAGGGCTCGCCCATTCTTATCAAGGCAGGCGCGCTTCTTAACAACAATGAAACAAACACGCTTCACGCACAGCTGAAGCTGCAAAGCATCACGAATAAGGCTATTAAGTCCGCCAAGGTCGAGATCACCGTTTTTGATTCGGTGGGCAGACCGCTCGACGGAGTGATCACTGCAGATTATCTCGATCTCGCCGTAACGCGCGACGAATTCTTCGGCACGAAGCAGCTGATCAAGGTCGCATACGCCACCGCGAGAAGCTACACCGCAAGGGTTATTGAGGTCGGATTTGTCGATAACACCGTTTGGTCGGACAGCTCGTCTGTATGGGAGACGCTACCGAAGCAGAGAGCGTTGACGGATGCTTTGAACGACTCCGCTACGGTCGAGGGCTTCAAATCGACGTTTGGAGCGAATTCGAGCCTTGTGCTTTGCGAGTACAAGGACCTCTGGCTCTGCACCTGCGGAGAGATCAACCACAAGGGCGAGGCGTATTGCTCGCAATGCCACGCATCACTCGAGAGCTTAAAGACCGTAAATGAGGATGAGCTCAAGCGCGAGGGAATTTATGCCTCGGCGTGCAAAATGGCGGAATCCAATGATATCGGCACGCTCGAAAAAGCCATCTCCGAATTCGAAAAAATCAAGGGATATAAGGATTCGGAAGAACGCCTGAATGCTTGCAAAACTAAATTGCTAAATCTGAAAAAACTGATAAAAAAGCGTAGCAGAAGAATAAAAGTAGTATCAATTGCCGCCTTCGGTACAATAATACTGTTGGGTCTCCTCGGATATTTCGTGATATATCCGTTTATCGCTTTCCAAAACGGAAATTACGGCGTTTACATCAATATGTATAACGTTTCGGAATTTGAAGTTCCGGAAGGTACAACAAGCATTGAATATTGGATGTTTGAATATTGCGAAAGCCTTACGAGCGTAACTATTCCCGATAGCGTAACATGCATAGGCAATTCTGCGTTTGATGGTTGCTACAACCTCACGAGCGTAGTTATCGGAGATAGCGTAACAAGCATAGGCGATTATGCGTTCTATTCCTGCGACAAACTTACGAGCGTAACTATTCCCGATAGTGTAACAAGCATAGGCAAAGGTGCGTTCGCATATTGCTCAAGCCTTACGAGCGTAACTATACCCGATAGCGTAACAAGCATAGGCAAAGGTGCGTTCTCTGATTGCACAAGCCTTACGAGCGTAACAATTCCCGATAGCGTAACATACATAGGCAGTTATGCGTTCTCTTATTGCCCCATCGAAAATGCAACAATACCCACATCGGCAATAAGTTCTATATCAAATGGTAAATTAAATGATGTAGTTATTACAAGCGGAGATAGTATAAGCGATGGTGCGTTCGCATATTGCACAAGCCTTACGAGCGTAACTATTCCCGATAGCGTAACAAGCATAGGCAGTAATGCGTTCTATTGGTGCACAAGCCTTAAGGTTATAAATTACCGAGGCAGTAAGGAACAATGGAAAGCTATTTCAAAAGGCTTTGCTTGGGATATCGGCATCGACTCTTACACCGTAAATTACAACTACGACGGCGAATAAGACCTGATGAGGCAAATTGATTTCCGTAGGGTGGGCTTGCTCCCGCCGAAACGCAAAAATGATATACGCATCTTTCGGTAGATCAATATGTGATTATGCCCGCGCGCAAATATGATTTAGAACGGGCAAGCCCCGACCTACTGCCGAGGATATTCCTTGTGCATAATACTTTGCCATACAAAAAAACCAAGATCACTTCATTTCGATTTGATCTTGGTTTTTTGATATATTTCGTTTTTTATCCGATTATCAGACGGTAAACTTCATAAAGCTCTTCTTGCCGCGCTTTACGAGCACGCCCTCTGCGAGCTGATCCTTCGTAACGGTAGCCTTAACGTCGGTGACCTTCTCGCCGTTGACGGTTACGCCGCCCTGCTCGATAGCACGTCTGCCCTCAGAGCGGGAGGGAACCATCTTTCCGATCACGAGCAGAGAGTTGACGTCGATCGCGCCGTCTCTGAGTGCGTCCTCGGTAACAACGACGGTGGGAGTGAGAGAGGAGTCGCCCGCGCCGTAAAGAGCCTTGGAGGCAGATCTTGCCTTTTCAGCCTCCTCCTCGCCGTGAACGAGCTTCGTGAGCTCGTATGCGAGAATATCCTTCGCGGTGTTGAGCTGTGCGCCCTCCCAGGAGTCCATCTTGTCGATCTCCTCGAGGGGAAGGAAGGTGAGCATTCTGATACACTTGAGAACGTCCTTGTCGTCAACGTTTCTCCAATACTGATAGAAGTCGTAGGGAGTGGTCTTCTTGGGGTCGAGCCATACTGCGCCGCTTGCGGTCTTGCCCATCTTCTTGCCCTCGGAGTTGAGGAGCAGGGTAATAGTCATTGCGTAAGCGTCCTTGCCGAGCTTACGTCTGATGAGCTCTGTACCGCCGAGCATATTCGACCACTGATCGTCACCGCCGAACTGCATATTACAGCCGTAGGTCTTGTAGAGGTGATAGAAGTCGTAGGACTGCATTATCATGTAATTGAATTCAAGGAAGGAAAGTCCCTTTTCCATTCTCTGCTTGTAGCACTCTGCGGTGAGCATTCTGTTAACAGAGAAGCACGCACCGACGTCGCGGAGCATATCAACGTAGTTTATGCCGAGCAGCCAATCCGCGTTGTTGACCATAATAGCCTTGTCCTCTCCGAACTCGATGAATCTCTCCATCTGTACCTTGAAGCAATCGCAGTTGTGCTGGATAGTCTCGCTCGTCATCATAGAGCGCATGTCGGTTCTTCCGGAGGGGTCGCCGATGTGTGCAGTACCTCCGCCGATAAGAACGATAGGACGGTTGCCCGCCATCTGGAGTCTCTTCATAAGGCAGAGTGCCATGAAGTGACCTACGTGCAGCGAATCTGCCGTCGGGTCAAATCCGATGTAGAACGTAGCGCGTCCCTCGTTGATGAGGTCGCGGATCTCGCTCTCGTCAGTAACCTGAGCGATGAGACCGCGCGCTACGAGCTCTTCGTAAATTTTCATTTTAGTGTCCTCACTTTATTTTTGTTTTTTTTGATTTTGTTTTTAAACGGAGATAAAACGCAAAACACTAGGTAAAAACCTGAGCAGAATGTAACAAACTACAGATTAAACGTTGATTGCCACAAGTCGCTCCATATGCATTCGCAATAAAAAAGTCCTTGGGAATGACCCCAAGGACGCCTATCATGCGTGGTACCACCTTGCTTCGCTCGGCACGCCGAGCCTCGTAGCAGACAGAAAAACTATCCGCTGTCGCTGTAACGGGCTCACCCGTCGTAGCCTACTGCCGCACACGCGGGTTCGGTACGCGCTCAAGGACGTATTCACGGTATACACTCACGCGCCTCTCATCACCCGGCAACTTTCTGTCATCGCATATTACCGCTACTTCTTCCTCTCGTAGCTTTAACAATAAGATTATACTCTATAAACAGGGAATTGTCAACCGTCTTTTCGAAAAAAGTCTGAAAAGTCTGAAAACTATCGGTATCTGCTTGAATGATGCGCGATAAGCTTCAAAAAAGACGGTTGAACGAGCCCTTACGTCTTCACCTTTTGCAGTCGGTGGAGATTTTTATATCTCCTTTACGCCCGTACTACCTCATATACGCAGGTGTGCACGTACTCCTCACCCGCATCGTAGAAGCCCTCGCCGTGCTTTACACAGTTGGGTTCGGTCTGCGTCTCAAAGCAGTAGGCGTTTCTCTTGACGTCAGGTGAGTTGCGACCCGCATTTCCACCTTTTGAAAACGCCACGTAGAACTGCATACCAGGCTGATCCGTATAGGTGTTCAGCCTCAACTTGCCGTTAGTTACACTTGCAGCAAGTCCGACGCGTTTTTCGTTAAATTCCTTATATATTTCGGGGCAGAGTACGAAATTGTTATCATAACCCATAAAGTCCTCCGGGAGCGGTCCTATAGCTCTCTCCGTTCTGAAATCGAAGAGCGTGCCGTCTACGGGAGGTCTTTTGCCGGTGGGCAGACGCTGTGCATTTATAGCGGTGTAGTTTTTTGCCCAGATCGTGAGTCTGTGCGAGTCGATCGACTCGGTGAAATCCGACAGGTTGAAATATGCGTGGTTCGTCAGTGCTATCGGAGTTTTCGCCTCGGGTATAGCGGAGTATTCTATCACGAGTGCGGTTCCAACGAGAGAATATCTGACGGTCGTCCGCAGACCTCCGGGAAATCCGTTCTCGCCGTCCGGAGAGTAGTAGGTGAACGCCACGTAATTCTCCCCCTCCTCGGTGATATCCCACACGCGCTTATTGAAGCATATGCCACCATGCAGACAGTGACCGCCGCCGGTCTCCTTTACCATATATATCGCGCCGTCCATCGTAAATGTCGCGTCCTCTATTCTGTTTGCCACGCGACCGATAGCACCGCCTCGATTTTGTCTGTCCGCGACGTACTCCTCGAGCGAGTCGAGACCGCTCGTCACGTTGACACCGTACACCGTGAAATCGGTGATTATAGCACCAAATCCGATGATCGACACCGATGCATCGCCGTTTTTCAACGTAGCCTTATATACCTCTTTGCCGTCCTCGAGGACACCGTACAGCTGTTTTTCCATAAAAGTGCTCCTTTTTTTCTTTTTCCATACCATTATACAACACTTTACCCGAAATGTAAATATACAAAGACAAAACTTTTCGAAAATATGAAATCATCTTAAAACGATCCTACAACGGCGCTTTTCTGTTGACTTTTATAGCCGTTTGTGATACTATATTATTATAAAAATAATTTTATAATAGGAATATTATGCCATGAATAAGATCGCAATAGTTTTAAACGGTGCCGGAGGAGTGGGTAAGGATACACTCTGCGACATTGCCGCAAAGCATTTTAAGGTCAGAAACATTTCTACTATAACGCCAATTAAGGAGATCGCCGCTATGGGTGGCTGGAACGGTGCAAAGGATGATAAGTCCCGCAAGTTTCTTGCCGACCTGAAGCAACTCTTCGTGGATTATAACGATTATCCCACGAACTGGGCGCTTGCTGTCTGGCGCGAGTTTCTCACCACCGATGAGCAGATACTCTTCGTCCACATTCGCGAGCCCGAGGAGATAGCGAAATTTATTGATGCGACTGACGGCAGAGCACGCGCCATGCTTATCCGCGGCGGCGAGAGAATGAAAAAGTCGCATTACGGCAACTATGCCGACGACTCGGTAGAGAACTTCTCCTACGACTATTATTATGTAAACGACAGATCTCTTGAGGAGACCGAGCGCGCTTTCACTGACTACCTACGCGAGATCCTCGGTGAGAGGAGTTGATCATATGCTCAGTGATAAGTATAAGCATTCGACCGTCTATCAGATATATCCCCGATCATTCTGTGACTCAAACGGAGACGGCATCGGCGATATCCGCGGCATTATCTCAAAGCTCGATTACCTCGCCGATCTCGGCATAGATATTATCTGGCTCTCGCCCGTATACAAGAGTCCAAACGACGATAACGGCTACGATATCTCCGACTATAGGGATATTCACCCCGACTTCGGTACGATGGCTGATTTCGACGAGCTCCTCGCTGAGGCAAAGGCACGCGGCATCTCCATCATCATGGACCTCGTTATCAATCACACATCCGACGAGCACGAATGGTTCGAGCGCGCTAAGGCGGGCGATGAAAAATACAAAAACTATTATATAATCAAAAAGGGCAAGGACGGTGCTCTCCCGAATAATTGGGGCAACTTCTTCGCCGACTGCCCTTGGGAGCCATTCGGTGACCCTGCAAACGAGGAGTACTATCTCCACCTCTTCTCGAAAAAACAACCCGATCTCAACTGGTATAATCCCGAGGTTTATAACGAGATAGCCGATATAATGCGCTTTTGGCTTGATAAGGGTGTTGCAGGCTTCCGCTGTGACGTCATCAATATCATATTCAAATCCTCCTTTGCCGACGGTAAAAAGCATCTCGCCCTCACGGGTAAGGAGCACTATATCTCTACCGACGGCACACACAGAATACTTGCATCACTTCGCCGCGACGTTATGGATAACTACGACGCATTCACCGTAGGTGAAACGGTTATGGTCACCCCCGCAATGGCACGCGATCTCACCGCTCCCGAGCGTGGCGAGCTCGATATGGTATTCGCCTTTGAGCATATGGAGTGCGACCAGATCGGCGTTAAGTGGTTCAAAACTCGCTTTAAGCCGAAAAAGCTTATGCGCACCCTCACGCGGTGGCAGACCGAGCTCGACTGGAACACCTGCTATTTCGAAAACCACGATCAGCCGAGATCCGTCACCAGATTTACGAGGGGCGGGGAATACCGCACCGTCGGTGCGAAGATGCTCCTCGGTCTTCTGTTCTCGTTGCGCGGCACGACCTTTGTTTACGAGGGACAGGAGATCGGTATGACTAACGGCGCCTTCGACTCCCTCAATGAGGTTATGGACATCGAGACCCACAACGTTGATAAGATGGCAAAGAGCCTTGGTATTATCCAACCCTTCCGTTGGAATCTTCTGAAGAAGACCTCACGCGACAACGCTCGCACTCCTATGCAGTGGAACGCTGATCTCGGTGCAGGCTTCACGTCCGGAACTCCTTGGCTGAAGCTCAATCCGAATTACCGGGAAGTAAATGTTGCCGCGGATATACACGATCCCGACGGTGTTATCGCATTTTTCAAGAAGATCAACTCATTTAAAAAGTCGAGCGACGTTCTGAAAAACGGTAGCTTCAAGCCTCTTCTCGAATCTAAATACGTCTATGCCTTTGAACGTGAATATAACGGCGAGTCTCTCGCTATCGTATGTAGCTTCAAGGCGGGCAGAGTAAGACTACCCGAGAGCATGTCGGGCGAGACCGTGCTCTCAAATTACGGCGATAACGGAACTTCGCGCGCCCTTCGTCCCTACGAATTCAGATTGATAAGGAGACACACCTCCGAATGATCAAAATAAACGACAAAACGTTTATGCTCGACACTCGCTCTACCTCATATATACTGAGGATAACCGATGCGGGTCACCCCGAGCATATATACTACGGCCCGTCGGTCGACATATCCGACGCCGACTCCCTCGCGCTTAAGAACACATTTATCCTCGGCTCGTCGGTCGACTATTCGCCAAAGACGCCCGGATATTCTCTCGATAATATGCTTCTCGAATATTCGGGAATAGGTAAGGGAGATTACCGCCACACGCCTATCGAGGCGATAATGCCCGACGGCAGCTTCGTCACGGACTTTGTGTACTCCTCTCACACCGTCACACGCGGTGTTTATACCGCCGACGGTTTGCCCACCGCCTACGGCGACGCCGAGACACTGACACTCGTACTGCGCGATAAAAAATATACAGGACTCGAGCTCCGCCTCATCTATACCGTCTTCGAGGAATGCAACGTTATCTGCCGTGCGACGGAGCTTTATAACGGATCCGATGGCGACGTCATAATACGCAAGCTGATGAGTATGATGACCGATCTTTCAACCTCTCGCTACGATATGATCACCTTCGACGGCGCGTGGGGCAAGGAGGCACATATCCATCGTCGCTCCGCCGAGTGTGGCATTCTCGTTAACGACTCGACGACCGGCGACTCATCAAATCGCCACAATCCCGGATTTCTTCTCGCCGAGCGTGATGCTGACGCGGAGCGCGGCAGAGTCTACGGCTTCAACCTCATATACAGCGGTAACCATTATTCCGCAGTTGAGTGCGGAAGCTTCGGCACTCTCCGTGTAATGAACGGCATTAATCCCCACTGCTTCCTTTGGAAGCTGAAGCAGGGCGAGCTCTTCGCCACACCGCAATCGGTTATGACTCTCGGCGATGGCGGATACAACTCCGTAATGGAGAATATGCACATCTTCGTAAACGAGCATATAGTCAGAGGCGAGCACAAGGGCGCCGATCGCCCGATAGTTATAAATAACTGGGAAGCGACATTTTTCAATTTTAACCGCCGCAAGCTCCACTCCCTTGCAGGCAGAGCTAAAAAACTCGGAGTGGAAATGTTCGTCCTCGACGATGGCTGGTTTGGCGCGCGCGACAGCGACACCGCGGGTCTCGGCGACTGGACAGTCAATAGAAAAAAGCTGCCCGGCGGCATTACCGCTCTCGCGAGGCGGATAAACCGTCTCGGTATGAATTTCGGCCTTTGGTTCGAGCCCGAGTGCATCAACCGTGACAGCGACCTCTACCGCGCCCATCCCGATTGGGTAATAGCGGTTGAGGGTAGGGAACCCTCTGTCGGCAGAAATCAGTACGTTCTGGATCTCACACGCCCCGATGTGCGCGATCATATCGTCGAGTCTGTCTCGCGCGTGCTCGCCGAGGCAAATATCGAATACGTGAAGTGGGATTATAATCGCCATATCAGCGATATGTATTCTCAAACGCTTAAAAATCAGGGCGAGTTCTATCATCGATATATCATCGGTCTCTACGATGTCCTTAGGAGAATTTTCCACGAGCGTCACCCGTCGGTGCTTCTTGAGAGCTGCTCCTCGGGAGGAAATCGCTTTGATCTCGGTATGCTATGCTACTCGCCAGAGATATGGACCTCGGATAATACCGACCCGATAGAGCGCCTGGATATCCAGGGCGGCATATACTGCCTCTATCCTCCCTCCTGCGTATCCGCACATGTCTCTATGGCACCACATCAGCAGACTTTGCGCGATACGCCCCTCTCTACGCGATTCAACGTTTCTGCCTTTGGCGTCCTCGGCTACGAGCTCGATTTTGGCGAGCTCACTCCTCACGAGCGCCACGAAATAAAAGAACAGATAGAGTTCTATAAGGCACACCGCCGCACCTTCCAATATGGCAAAATAAAAAATGTGAAATGCGAAAAACCACACCAAATTTCTTGGCAGATTACAGGTGACAGCGAGATAATAGTAGGTTTCTTTCAGAGACACGCCCCCGCCTGCGATGTGCGTGACACCCTGCGCGTGCCTGATGCCGACCCCGATAAGATCTATACCGTCGAGTCGGTGAAGCAGTATCTTCGCATACGCCGCTTCGGCTCGCTTATCAAGCACGTATCACCCATATCTCTACGTGCCGACGGCTTCATTCTTCGCAATGTTGACAGACACTTCGCTATGACCGACGGCAGGGAATGCTATACCGTCTCCGGACGTGCACTGCGCGAGGGAATCAACCTCGCTATGCAATATGAGGGAGCGGGGTATCACTCGGGACTTCGTATACTCGGAGATTTCGGCTCAAATCTATATCTTATTACTGAAAGTAAGGAAGACGAAAATGAAAAGACAAATGACACTTAACAAATTTTGCTTTGGCCTCGGTACGGTAGGCAGAGACGCACTCTACTCGCTCGTGAGTATGTACCTTCTCGTTCATCTGACCGACGTGGTAGGCTTCACCGACGGCGGTCTCGCCGTCATCGGCGTAATGCTCACGATATTCGGTATCTTCGATGCCATTATTGACCCCTTTGTCGGTGCGATAGTCGACAATACCAAAACCAGATGGGGTAAATTTAAGCCTTGGATATTCATCGGTATGATAGGTACGGGCGTGCTCACCGTTCTGATGTTCCATAATTTTGAGATGAATGAGACCGCACATATCATCCTCCTCGCCGTTACCTATCTCCTCTTCAGCATCTTCTTCTCACTCAACGATATCGCGTATTGGTCTCTCATGCCCGCGATCTCTAAGGATCAGAAGGTCCGCGAGGGTGTCGGTGCATTTGCACGTATCTGCGCCAACGTCGGTATGTTCGCGATGGTGCTTATCTATCTCTCCGTTCCCGATCTTTTCTCCGGTCTCGGTCTCGGCGCGCGCGATAGCTACTTCGTATTCGCTATCATTATAGCACTTCTTATGTGGGGCTTCCAGACTATCACCCTCATCGGTGTTAAGGAGGACCGTTCTCACCTCGCAACCGATAGGCGCACGACTCTTAAGGATCTCTTCCGCGCCCTCCTCGGTAACGATCAGCTACTCGTCACCGCTATCTCTATGGCACTCTTTATGATAGGCTACTGCACTACCACCGGCTTCGGTACGTATTACTTCAAGTACGCCTATAAGGACGAGGGAATGTATATGGTCTTCGCCGCAGTTCTTGCCGTGGCACAGCTTACCGCCCTCGCGGTGTTCCCCCTGTTCAGAAAGAAATTCACGAGAAAGCAGCTTTACACCGGCTCGATGATTGCCGTCGCTATCTCCTACGTTATCTTCTTCTTATCCTTCGAGTGGCTGCCTCTTATAGTTATTGCGGGACTCGGTCTCTTCTTTGCACAGGCATTTATTCAGCTTCTTATGCTTCTGTTCCTTGCCGACGCCGTCGAGTACGGTGAGTGGAAGCTAGGTAAGCGTAATGAGGCGGCTAGCTTTGCGGTCCAGCCCTTCATCAACCAGTTCGGTAGCGCTATCAGCAAGGGCGTTATCTCCTTCACTCTCATCATTTCGGGACTCAATATGATCGCAAAGGACCTTCTCCCCTACGAGGCGGGAAGCCTTGAGTTCGAGAATATTATCAATGCGATCCCCGGCACCTCCATCTGGATCCTTAAGATCTCTATGATGATCCTTCCTCTTGTCTGCATTCTCATCGGCTTTATCCTCTATCATAAGAAGTTCAAGATAGACGAGAAACTCTATGCCGAGATCATAGCAGATCTTGAGATCAAAAACTGCACAGATGCAAATACCGATATAAAAGATGAGGCAGAAAATGAAATTCACTCTTAAAGAAAACCTGCTTATAGGAACCGCTACCGCCGCGACGCAGATCGAGGGTGGCGACGAGAACAACAACTGGGCACGCTTTGCCGCAGAGGGCAAGGTTGACGACGGTACCTCTCCCGTCCGTGCCGACGATCACTATAACCGTTGGCGTGAGGATATCGACCTGATGGCTGATATGCACCTCGAGATATACCGCTTCGGTGTAGAGTGGAGCCGTATCGAGCCGGAGCGCGGAGTATTCTCCGACGAGGCTCTCGCGCATTATCGTGAGGAAATAGAGTATATGATATCGCGCGGAATCCGCCCTATGCTCACACTGCATCATTTCACCAACCCCCTTTGGTTTGAGGATATGGGCGCGTGGGAATCTCACGAGTCGGTCGGTATCTTTCTGGAGTTCTCCGAGCGTGTGATCGATGCCGTTGGCGACCTTGTAGGCGATTATATTACCATAAACGAGCCTAACGTCTATGCGACGAACTCTCTCTTCTACGGCATCTGGCCGCCCGAGAAGAAGTCTATCCGCTCGCTTATCAGGGCGTTCACGAATATGACCGAGGCACATATCCGCCTCTATAACCTTATTCACGCGAAGCGCCTTGCTATGGGTAAGAGGAGAGAGGATACCCTCGTTTCCTTTGCTAACCACCTCCGCGTATTCGAGCCTAAGAACCCGAGAAACCTCTGGCACAAGCTTTGCGCACGTCTTACCGCATATCTCTTCCAGGATGCGATCACCTCTGCTATGATGACGGGCAGATGTATGCTCCCCGTCCTTCACCCAAAGGGCGTGAAGCGCGGCAGATACTACGACTTTATCGGTATCAACTATTATACGCGCAGTACCGTCACCGGCATCGCAGACGGCGTGCGCGATGGCTGTGACAAAAACGATCTCGGCTGGGAGATCTATCACGAGGGACTGATTCGCCTGTGCGATAAGCTCTCCGAGACCTATGGCAGAGAATACCCGATCTTCGTTACCGAGAACGGCACCTGCGACAACACCGACGCCTTCCGCGCGCGCTTTATCTACGATCAGCTGAAAGCTGTCAGCGAGACCGATAACCGCATCGAGCGCTACTATCATTGGTCCTTCACCGATAACTTCGAATGGCGCGAGGGAGAGGCGGCACGCTTTGGCATAGTTCACGTCGACTACGAAACGCAGAAGCGCACCGTAAAGGATAGCGGAAAGCTTCTCACCTCCATCATCGATAACCGCGGAGTAACCGACGAAGCGTACGACACCTTCGTAGTATCCTCGCACTACCGTAAGTAATTCGGCATAACAGAAAAGAGCAGACACCAAGACCTGAAAAATCTTGTGTATCTGCTCTCGTTTTTTTACCGTTTTTCACGCCTTGGCTTTAAGCCAGGCTCTCTATGTATTCGCAGATGATCCTCGCAAGCACGCTGACTCCGTTCTCGTCAAAATCGGTCATATAGCCGCAATGAGTGTAGCCGCACATTAGGCGCATCGAGTAGCGGCTCTCGTCGTAGCCGAAGTGACGGAGCGTGCGGAGCATGAGCGCGGTCTGCTCGAATCTTGCCTCGATATCGTTGTCGCTGCCTATGAAGAGCTGGCGTGGATATTCCTTTGCGAGACCGACGTGGAAGAGCGGTGCCGCCTCGTCTATGATACATCTGCGCGTGTCGAGCCCGCGCTCTCTGCAAACGTTGAAGTGTGTCGTGGGCTGACCCGCATCGTGCACGAAGCCGTAAACCTCGTCGGGCGAGATTCCGCACGCACCTAGATATTTCGGATCGTAGCAGAGCATCATAGAGAGGTAGCCGCCTGCCGATGAGCCGCCGACGAAGAGCTTTATATCCTCACCGTATTCCTGCATTTTCCTTTTAGTCCAGGCAACGCTCTCTGCGGCATCCTCGATGAATTCGGGGTAATGCGCTCGGGGGTAGAGCCTGTAATTCGGAGTCACTACCGCGATGTCGTGGGAGGTGAGATGCTTCGCTATTGAGGTTGCCTCATCCCAATTCTTTCCGCCGTTCTCGATTCCTCCGCCGTGCAGATATACGAAGACTGCACGGGGTTTGCCGTCGGGAAGATAGAGGTCGAGTCTCTCCTCCTCCGTGCCGCCGATAATGTATTGAATGTCTAAAATCTTTTTCATAAAAACCTCGTATTATTTCAAAATATCGATTATAATTCAGAGCAGAACGAGTATATATCTGCGTCACAGAGCTCGAATTTCAGCCTTACCGCCTTACCGTTGAGCTCTGCGAGAGACTTCTCAAAGTCCACGTTTCTCGCCGTACTGTTACCGAAGAGCACTCCGCTATCGTAGCCGTCGATAGCGACACCGTTCTCGTCGCATATCAGGATCCTCACCCCTCCGAGAGCCGAGGTCTTGAAGTTTATCTTAAGCGTCTCGCCGAGTGTCATAGGCTTCGTCATAACCGTTCCGCCCGTACAGTCGGCGTGCCAGGAATAGAAGCCGTCCAGCCTTATTGCATACCTTACGAACTCGATAGGTCTCTGCCTGTAGCCTTCGCCTGTGTAGAATGAATACTCGGTCACATCGGGATTCTCGTCCGACACCGTCTCAACTATGCCGTGAGATACGTAACAGTCACCGTAGTACCAGTTACGACCCTGCTCATATTCGGGCGCAAGAAACGCGTTATCATCGCGCCTGAAGTTAAAGCCGTCGCGCGAGAACATCAGCACACAGTCGGTCATAGCCGAGCCTATTCTGTTGCCTTTTTCGAGCAGGTCACTGCGCCAGCCGCCGTGATCCGAGAGATACTTGAAATTCGCCTTGTCGGCTCGCCTGTCCGTATATCTTGCAGGCATTCCCACGTATACGTCGGCTCGCGGATACTTGATTATCTGATTGGTGTAGAGCTGATAGTCGGGAGTACCTTCCTCAAACCGAATCCTCTCGGGCTTCGTCCACTCCATGAGATCCTTTGAGGTCGTCAGCCTTACGTCACGGATACAGCGATCCATCGCCTCGGTAGGCTCGTAGGTGCATTCACTGCCGTCCTCGTTGTGGAAATCTCGCATATAAATGCGGTATATCTTGTTGTTTTCGTCCCACATCAGCACGTTGTGAGTATCGAACACACCCTTTATCGGCAGTATTCTCTCATACTTGAAATTCAATCCGTCAGGGCTTGTGTAGAGCGCGAGCTTCGGTATATACGGTACACCCGGAGTAAATCCTTCATTGGGAGTAACGAGCGACAACGCCTTGAATCTTTCTTCCTCGGGGCAGTCGGGGTTCGTGTCGTAATGCACCGTGAAGTTATCAATAAATCTCTTCTCCATATGGTGGATGTTCGTGTCCTTTGCCGCTCCGTACTCGTACATACCGAGCTTAGGCTTCGTAAACACCTTTCCGTCATCGCTCTCGGCAACGCAGAAGGACTCTCCCTTCGCCATCTCGTTAATACCGCTCGCACGGTAATAGAGTCTGTATTTATCACCTATCTTCATTATCGAGGGATATCCGCAGGTCACTCCCTCCCATACGTCGTTACATACGAGGGCAATATTCTTTCTTGTCGGCTTATGCTGCGCGACCGTAACACCCTCCGAGCACTCTATCAGCTCGCCGTCCCAGCATACCTCGCGCCTTTTTTTCAGATCTGTCATAATTTTATCCTCACAGTCTAAGTAGATTTTTTGCATTTTTAAAGAATATATATTCTCTCTCATCATCCGTGAGATGCTCGTAGAGCACCGATTGCACGTACAACGCAGGGTTATATCCGGGGAAATCCGTGCCGAACACGATTTTCTCGCGTCCTATCGTGTCCACCGCGTGACGGAGCATACCGGTTGCGGCAATACCCGTGCCCGCGAGGTCGAGCCACAGATTATCTCTGGACTTTACCGCCGCAAGCCTGCGCTCATACTCGTCGTTATAAACCGGATGAGCCATAACTATCGGCAGCGTAGGATGCCTTCTCGCGAGCTCGACCGACTCCTCGGCGGTACCCGTGTGGATCGATAACACCATCGAATACTTCGCCGCCAGCTCGAGTAGCTCGTCGTACGCCCCCTCGAGATAGCTCTCGTGTCCCATAAGGTAGGGAACAAGCTCGCCGATCAGCACGCCGCCGCGCCTTTTGTGTGCCTCGATCTCCTCGGCACTTTCCTCAGGAGAGTAGGGAAGAATATGTATGCCCGGTATCAGAAACTCGGGATATTTATCTGCCATCTCCCACGCGTCACGGTTAAGCGAGCGCATCAGCTCGACGGGGTCAGCGTCCTTATCGGGCATAGTAGGTCTTATAGCCGATCCTGCCGCCTGTGTGATACCCGCACGCATAAGCTCGCCGACGAAATATTCGTCGGTCATCGCGACTCCCCACTTGCTCGTAGTATCATATCTTGGATGAGTATGAAAATCAATTATCTCCATCGAATAAAACCTCTTTTCAAAAAAATGTTGACTTTTTAGGTCTCTCGCGTTACAATGAATACAAATACTGTTCTTCGGAGACCGATATGGAAGAAAACTTCATCAAGCCAAAAAAAGAATATCGCTTTGATATAGAGAACGCCGAGATAACTCTTTTTTGTAACGTTCTCTCGCCACGTTCAAAGTACGTGCCTCTATACTCGCATCCTTATTACGTTATAATCTTCGTAATAAACGGCTCCGCCTTGATACCTATCGAGGGTGGGGAGGAGATATCCCTTGCGAGCGGTGAGGCGGTAATAGTGCCGAAGGACGTAAAGCATATGCTGAAGCTTACCTCGCCCGATACCTATTCTGTCGCTGTGGCTTTCGGCTTCGATAAAACGTCTCATTACAGCACCAATAACCTCTACGGCACGCTTGAGAAGCTTTTCGCAGGCGACAGTATCAAGTTGAAAAAGGATAGCCGCGCGATAACTCTCGTTGATAAATGCTTCACCGAGGCGGAGCACGGTAACAAGTACGCCGTAGGCGCTGCCTTTTATGAGCTTGTGGTCGAGCTCATGCGCTATCGACAGGTGATACCCGTCGATGCCTTCCACAGCTCCTCGACCGATGATAATACCGCGCGCATTCACAGAATAAACACGCTCGCCAACGCCTACTATGATAAAAATATATCGGTAGACGATCTCGCCGAGATGCTCTATCTCAGTCCGCGTCAGGTCAACCGTATCATAGAGAGCCACTTTGGCACCACGTGGTCTGCACTTATTACCGCGCGGCGGATGAAGGTGGCACGCGATCTGATCGAGCGCGGCGAGATGCCCATCGACGAGATAGCTGAGTACGTAGGCTACAATTCGACTCGCGGCTTCAGATCGGCATACACCAAGTACTTCGGTGAGACTCCGCGCCGTCACTAGATTTATTTTACCATTAAAGTCACCGTTTGTAAATACGCTGATAAGACATTAACCGTACTTTTTGTCCTAAGCGTTCATTTACACGTCCGCACAACCAATGTATAATAGTCATATCACTTACCGTGGAGGTTAAAATGTTACAAAAGATCATAGCAACACAGATAGATCTGGCCCGCAGGAAGGAGACCCCTGCCGAGATACGCGCCTTTCTCGATCATGCAGCGCGTTTCGGATATAATACGGTCTGCTTCTATCTCGAGGATAGAGTGAAGACTGCCACGTATCCATACGCCTCCGACGAGGAGAGCTATACTCCCGACGAGATGCGCGAGCTCGTTGCCTACGCCGCGGAGCTCGGTATAGATATTATCCCCGCAGTATCGAACCACTCCCACTGCGAGCGCTTTCTCGAGCATGCGGAGCTTCTTCCTATAGCGGAGCTCTACGGCAACATAGAGGGCAGATTTGCTCCCGCCGGAAGTGCTGCATATCTCACCACCTGTCTCTCAAACCCTCTGACCTACGAGTTCTTCGACAGATATTACGCGGAGCTTGCCGAGATATTTCCGTCCCCCTACTTCAACGTAGGTCTCGACGAGGGCTTTGATATAGCCTCCTGCCCACGTTGCAAGGCTCGCTTTGAGAGGGACGGCGGCTTCGGCACGCAGTTTGTCGAGCATATCACGCACACACGTGATCTTCTGCATTCACTCGGCAAGACTATGATGATGTTTGACGATATGTTTTACTTCTTCCCCGAGAAGCTCTCTGAGATCCCGCGCGACGTTATCCTCCTATCATGGAACTACGAGTATATCGACCGAACCCCCGGCGCACAGTTCAGAAACAGTATGAAGCGCGATCTCTTCGCCGATTACGACCGTCTCGGCATAAAATATATGCCGCTCTCTTGGACGAATTTCGACTATAACGTAGACACTCTTACCGCCTACGCAGACCGATATGATCCTATCGGACACTATGCTACCACCTGGCAGATGACGACCGAGCCGCTTCTAACAAACTACGTTTCCGTTGCCTACGCCGGTATGCTCTGGAACGGTATACTCGTTGATAAGCCGTTTGAAAGAATGAAAAGGGCAGTGCGAGAGACCCTCGGATGCGAGCTGACCGAGTCACAGACGTCGGCTATTGCTATGGCGGCGTCAAAGGTCTATGCAAACCGCGCACCTCGCAACTTCCATTTTGCCGACGGCGTCATAGTCCGTCGTAACGTAAACTTTGACGAGGAGCATAAGCTCAACCTGATGCTTCGCGATCAGCTTGCTGACGTCCCGAAAAATAAGTTCACCGATTTCTATCTTTCTCGCCTTGACAGCGCGATCAGAACTTACGATCAGCTGACAGCCGCGCAGGATCTCTTCGACTATCGCGCAGGACTGAAAAAACTTGACCGTGCCGCACTCCTTTCCCGACTCGCGGAAATACGCCGCGATACCGAGCGAGAGCTTGATGGCTGGGAGAAATCGTGGGAGATGTACCGCGACGGTATACCGCGCGACTACGCGGAATATTCCGAGACGATGCTCGCCGACTGTGATAAGCTTGTCGCCGATGCCGAGTCTGCGGATTTCGCCGACCGCGGCGCACTCGATATGACTATGCTTCTGCCCGATAAGAGCACACGCTCGCTGATCTCCCTCGACGTTGAGTATACCGACGGTACAAGAGAGCACCTCGGCACAGGAATCTATAAGCCCTACGCCACTGCCTGCTATAACATCAGCGAGAAGGGACCTTACGTCTATAACGTGACCTTCCTCACACGTCCCACGGCAATTCGGAACCTCACCGTTACCGTATCGAGCTATGGTAGCAGCACGCTCTGTTACTTCTGTCAGCGCATCGGCAAGGATACCTACGCCCCCACGAGCATAGTCTCTACCTTTGGTAGAGTATACGCTCCCGAGCGCCTCTTGACGAACGACACACTTGCCTCCGAGATCGGCGAGGGTGATATGGCGCGCCCCTTCCGCCACCGTCCCCACGCCGATGAAAAACACGGTGTCGTAATCGAATTTTCATAAGATCGGTACTAGCGTGTTATCCTTAACGGAGAACACGCTATTATTCCCAATAAGTGGGCATCTTCATAGAAAGCTTTCCGCTCATACCCTTAAGGTAGAGGAAAAGGTCAAACACGTTGTGATAATAGGGCTCTTGCTCGGAGAGGTAGACCTGAAGCTCACTAAGCTTCTTTTGTGCAAGCTCCATATTGTCCTCAGCGCCTGCACGAACGATCTCGGCGTGGCGTCTGGTTATCTCTGCGTGCTGCTCAAGGTATACCCAGGAAAGGTATCTCGCATCTTCCTCAACGGTCGACATATTCTTAACGATAACGGGCAGGAACTCGTCGATAACGCCGGGAACCTGTGCAACGGAAGCCGCAACGGCAGGGTTGTTTACCCAGGGCTTATTCTTAACCTCGATGTTACCAAGGCCCTCTTCCTCAATGCCGTTTCTGCCGCCGATACGGAAGTTGGAGGGGCAGAAGAGCTCGGAGAGCTTTTCAAGGTATTCGCGAACAAGGTATCCCTCGTTGCCGAACGCCGCATAGAAGTAATCGTTTGCGCACTTGTCGAAGTCGTTGGTCTTATCAAACAGGGTCTCACCCATCATGATAAGGGGAAGTGCGGTGGGCATATACATTCTGTGCGTTTGGCCGCTCATACAGCCGTCAAACGGTATCTTCTCACAGGCGGCCATATCTCTGTGCGTTTCGCGCGCCACTCTCATATAGCCGGGGTCGCAGTACATATCGGTGTAGTAGCGGTATTCGTATATAATGCCGTGAACGTTGCCGCACAGCTTCTTCCAGTCCTTGTACCACTGAAGGCGAAGGGCGTTGGGAGGAGTTACGAACTTGTTTCTTACGTATTCGGGAATCTCGCCGGTGTAGGGCTCGGTTGAGTAACCGGTTTCGTAATGCAGACCGATAGCTGAAAGAAGAACGAATCTCGAGGGGTTCTTAAGCGTTTCAGTTTCGGGTGGACGAACGGTGTCAACGTAGGTGATAAATACA
>JAZRBV010000058.1:0-2979 GCA_045635225.1 Eubacteriales bacterium | reverse complement strand
ATGATAGACGTGGCTGACTCGCTTAATATGCTCGATAAAGAAACACTACATAAAAAATAATTAAAAAACATATTGGAGGTACACTACAATGACCATCGAAAAGAATCTCAACGGAACTGAACTTACTGTCACCATCGTCGGCAGACTCGACACCACCACCGCTCCCGACCTTGAAGCATCACTTAAAGAAAGCTTTGAGGGTGTAACAAAGCTCATCCTTGACTTCGCCGAGCTTGAGTATCTTTCTTCCGCAGGACTTCGCGTAATTCTTGCCGCGCAGAAGGTAATGAACAAGCAGGGCGAAATGGTTATCAGAAATGTAAACGAAACCATCAATGAAATCTTTGAGGTGACGGGATTTATTGATATCCTTACAATCGAATAATTATGAAGAATAAACTATTGAAAGCAGCATCGCTCTTTACTTTAGCGATACTCCTATTGACTGCCTTTACCGCTTGCACATCCTATGACGAGAATTACGAAATTTACGATTTATGGGTAGCAGGCGTTAAGGTAACGACGAGAAATGCGTCGGATATACTCGGTGACGGAACGGTAAGCTATGAGGGCGACGGCAAGACGGGTACACTTACTCTTAGCAGTGCCAATATCGAAGAATCCTCCTACACGGATGTCGAGGCGTTTATCGTTTCAACCATTGATGACCTGACAATCAACCTTGTTGGCGAAAACAAGATAGGTATGGGCGATAAAGCTCCCGTAAACGGCATTTCCGCATACGATTTGACGATAAAGGGCGAAGGTAGCCTTTCCGTTGGTGCAAGAGCAAGCTGTATTAAAGCCGACACTCTCACGGTTGAATCGGGAGAGATTGATGCTTACATCAAAACTGCCGAGGACGAGATTGCAAGCTTTATTGGTGTCGGTCTTTGGGCGCAAGAGCTTCTGACCATTAACAGCGGCGATATCAAGGTTCATTATGCGCCGGAATATACCGCTTTATCTTATGGCTTGTACTGTGTAAAAGACCTTACGATAAACGGTGGCAGCATTGAAATCAAACAAGAGGAAGCCGCAGCCTTGGGAATTGGTATCATATCCTCGGAGAAGCTGACTATCGCAGGCGGTAATATTTCCGTTTACGGCAACGACGATGCAATGAACGCAAAAACCTTTGCTATGACAGGCGGAACAGTAAACGCAAGCGCAGTTGATCTGTTTTTGGCAGGCTTTGATCCCGAAACGGGAGATTTTGTATTTGGCTCTGACGGTGTTTGCCGACTTGTCAATAAAGCGGAATTCACGGGCGGTTCGCTTACACTCGTAGCCCTTGAACGTATGAATCCCGACGTTCCCACCTTCTTCTCCAAAGACCTTGTGCTTGACGGAATGAAGGTAAGCGGCGGCGACAGCGCCGATACTCTTACAGAGAAGGATACTTCCACCTACGCATACACCGACACCTGCATCCGTATTGAGAAGGAGGTAAACTGATATGAATAAGACAAAGAAAAGAATATCAGCATCCTTCCAAAAATGGTTGCTCCTTATCGTCGCTATTGCGTTTGTGATCACTCTCGTATTCCTATGGGGATATCAGACCAAGCTCTTTACCGATAGCGCCGAGAATCTTCTTGACGTGTATATCAAGGACGTGAAACAGGATATCGCGGATACGTCGGACAAAAATCTCTTGGTTATCACACATGCTATTGCAACCGAATTAAACAGCACAGATGAGATCACAAACGAGCTTCTTTTAGAGATGCTCGACAAATACAACGTAAGCGAGATAAACTACGCTAATACAAGCGGTATAATCGATGCAAGCTCAAATGAAAGCTTTGTCGGCTTCAATATGTCAACCAACGGTCAGCAACCGGCAGAGTTTATGGCTCTGCTCGGCGCACTCACCGAATATGTTCAAGGCTATCAGCCCATCGCCTATGACAGCGATATCTACCGTAAGTACGCAGGTGTATCACTTGCAAGGGGTGGCTTTGTCCAAGTCGGCTACGACGAGGAAGCCTACTATGAGGCAATGGGAACTGCTGTGACAGAGGTAGTTAAAAACCGCCACGTTGGTGAGGACGGATTCCTCATCGTTACCGACAGCGAATGGAACATCGTCAGCGACCGTTCTAATAATAGTGGTCAGCCCATTACCATCGTAACGGCAATGACACAGAACTTTGCCGAGATCGAAAACAAAGAGATGTTTGATGAAGGCATCTACATAGGCAAAGAGGTGGAAAAGGACGGAGAAACCGTCACTGAGTACCGCTTTGAGCGCGCGTTCTGTATGTTCGACGAAAACGAAGGATTCAAGATCATCGCCGTTTATCCGCACAGCGAAGCAATGGTTTCCCGTGACGTATCTCTTAAGGTGTTCACCGTGCTTCAGATCGTGATCTTCGGCGCATTGTTCGTCTTGATTTATTTCCTTGTGCGTAAACTCGTTGTAAAGAACATTCACAAGGTAAACACCTCACTCTCCGCTATTACCGAGGGTAACCTCGACACCGTGGTGGATGTTCGATCCCACGTGGAGTTTGACTCACTTTCAAACGACATCAATGCAACGGTCGATACCTTGAAACGCTATATCAAGGAAGCGGAAGAACGTATAGATGCGGAGCTTGCCTTTGCTAAAGCCATTCAGCACGCAGCTCTTCCAAGCGTATTCCCACCCTATCCAAATAGAAAAGAATTTGAAATTTACGCAACCATGCACACGGCAAAAGAGGTCGGCGGCGACTTCTACGATTTCTACTTCATTGACGATGACAATCTTGCGTTCTTGATGGCAGATGTATCCGGCAAGGGTATCCCTGCGGCAATGTTTATGATGCAATCCAAGACCATCATCAAGAGCTGTGCCGAGTCTGGCATGAGCATTGAACAGGTATTCACCGTTGCCAACGAAAAGCTCTGCGAGGGCAATGATGCAGGTATGTTCGTTACCGCCTGGATGGGTATTCTGAATACCAAAACCGGCAAGGTACTCTTTGCCAA
>JAZRBV010000057.1:0-12868 GCA_045635225.1 Eubacteriales bacterium | reverse complement strand
ATAACGCAGAGTGGAGATCGTTGAGCTACAACTTCGGCACTGCCCGAGGCGAGATCACCGACATAGCCGATGCCGCAGAAAACGGATACTATATTCTCCGCAACAAGTGGAGACGATACGAACCTTGATTGAAAGGGTGATAATATGACATTGGGCGAACTGAAGCGAAAGGTGTTTGCCTTAATCGAAGAACTCGATGTAAACAAGAAAGAACTCACAGCCGATCCTGACCTTGCACTGAAAATCAACGACGTAGTGTGTCAGGTGCTGTATGAAGTGGCACGGCACAAGAAGATCCCGAAGTATGTCGAATTCGAGGTACACGCAGGTGATCTGATCTCCTTTGAGGATATCGAAAAGGCTGTGGGATATCCGATCTATCAGGTGTCCCTGTTCAGCGGCGTGGACTATGAACCGAAGGCGAACAACACTATTTTCAAGATTACGGAATCCGGCACAGCAGAGGTCGACTGCTTCGTCTTCCCGGAACACATCGACCACAAGACCAAGGACAATTTCGAGCTGGAGCTGTCACCTGATGTGCTTGAGGTTGCTGTGTACGGCATCGCTGCGGATATCCTGAAGGCGGATGTATCGACGGAATACGGCAGCATCTACGCTACACGCTACGAAAGCATGAAGCAGACTCTTGATCCTCGCCATGCGATGAACATGGTCACCGTGGTGGGAGGTATCTACGTCTGATGGCAGAAATCGTAAGCAGAATTTACTCCAATTTCAGAGGATGTGACTTCAGGGGACTCGAAGTGAATCTACTTCGCTCCCCTGACTGTCTTAACGTCTGGAAAGATTATAAAGAAACCGAGAGCATCCGCACGAGACCGGGGATGGCACTCTCTACGTCGTTCACAGAACCTGTGTACGGCGTTTTCTTTTATGATGGGTATTTGCTCGTCCACAGCGGTTCGAAGCTGTACAAGCTCTCAGGAAGCACGAGAACAGAGCTGTACACAGGACTCCGTGAAGCAGTCAGCAACAGCTTCATCTATGACGATGTGTGGTACTTCAAGGACGGTCTCCATTACCTGAAGTACGACGGCACTACCATCGGCGAAGTGGTCGGATATATTCCCACTACGACCATCGCAAGAAAACCTATGGGCGGCGGCACGACGTTCGAGGATGTGAATATGCTGTCCGCATATCGCAAGAATAGCTTCCTTGCAGACGGAGTGAGCTTCAGTTACTTCCTTGACATGATGAACATCGACACGGACTATGTCCCGGAAGTCACCGTGAATGATGAAGTGGTTTCCGCAAGCACATATACCGTAGATTATGCGGAAGGCAAGATCGTATTCAAGAATACTCCTCCCGATGCTCCGCTGACGGATGGACAGGACAACGTGGTCATCAAATTCAAAAAGGCTGTCCCCGAATACCGTGACAGCATCCTGAAGTGCCAGATGCTACAGGTGTTTGATAATCGTGTGTTCTTCAGTGGAAATCCCGATCATCCGAACGTGGTCTGGAACAGCAGTCTGAACGATCCTTCCTATTGCAGTGACCTTGACTATTACAAGGAAGGCATGGACACGGCTGCCGTCAGGGGATTGGTTGCAGGCAATAACGCACTGTGGGTATTCCGTGAACCTTCGGACGCGAATACAACGGTATTTTATCACACTCCTGTGCTGGACGAACAGTACGGCAAGGTATACCCTTCTTCGCATTCCAGTATCACCACGGGGTGTGTCGGCAAGGCGATCAACTTCAACGACGACATTGTGTTCTTCAGCGAACGAGGCATGGAAGGCATCAGCGGCGACGTAACCACGGAACAGGCGATAGCGCATCGCAGTATCCTTGTAGACCGGAAGATGATCTCCGAAGCGAAGTACAAGGACATGGTGCTTGCCGAGTGGGAGGGATACCTCTTCGTGTTCATCGGAAATCACGCATATCTGGCGGATTCCCGTGCAATGTTCCAGAACGAAAACCACATGGAGTACGAGTGGTTCTATTGGCGACTTGAACATGAAGTAATCTGTGCGACCGTCAAGGATGGTGTGATGTACCTCGGCACAAGCGACGGTATCTACACTCTTTCGGACATGGAAGCACACATGGAAAGCTACTGGACTACTCCCCTTGATAAATTCAAGTACCCGAACAAGCTGAAGACAACGAACAAGCGCGGATGTGTAGGCGAGGCGACCGGAGATGTATCTGTGTACGCCAAGCTGGAAGACACGGACTTCGAGCTTATCGGGACATACACGGACATTTCCGACTATTTTGTCAGCAGGATCAAGCGGAAGAAATTCAAGGATTTACAGCTCAAATTCTACTCCGACACAAGATTCTCTCTCGAAACGGTGACTCTGGAAGCGTTCGTGGGTGGTTACATAAAGAGGTGACTAAATGGCAGTGACAGAAGATATTAAGCAGAAAGTATTGGAGGAGGCGTACAGCGTTACTCCAGACTATAGCGTAGACTACAGCGATCCTCGCTTCAGCAAGGTCGATAGCGATAAGTCGCAGGCACTGACGGAGCTGGAACAGACCTATTCCGGGATGATCAACTCTTCCGATCAGTATTACGATGCGCAGATTCAGGCATCCAAGGATTGGGCTGACAAGCAGCAGCAGCTTCAGCAGGAACAGACCGACTTCACCATCGAGCAGATCGAACAGCAGAAGGATCAGGCGCATCAGGACTACCTCAAGGAACAGTCCGGCGCATATGTAGACTGGCAGAAGCAGAGCAGTCAGCACGGCGTTGAAGCGGAAAAGATCGCAGCAGGCGGGCTGTGGGGTACTGGCTACAGCGAAAGCTCTCAGGTCAGTATGTACAACACGTACCAAAACCGTGTTGCTACAGCGAGAGAGTCCTACAACAAAGCGGTGCTGAACTACAACAACGCCATCAAGGAAGCACAGCTTGCGAACAATGCCGCGCTTGCAGAGATCGCATATCAGGCATTACAGGCGCAGCTTGAACTTTCCCTTGAAGGATTCCAGTATAAGAACCAGCTCATCCTCGATCAGGCGAACAAGAAGACTGAGCTTGACAATATGTACTATAACCGTTATCTCGATGTACTTGAGCAGATCAACAACGAAAATGCTATGGCTGAAGAAGTCCGTCAGTACAACGAAACTATGGCATGGAATACCGAACAGGCTGAAATCAATCGCAACTTTGAAGCCGAACAGTCTCAGCTTGACCGTGACTTCAAGTCCAGAGAAGCAGAGCTTGACCGTGCATTCCAGTCCAAGGAAGCTGAAATCCAGCGCAAGTATCAGTCCGCAGAAGCTGAACTTGATCGTAAGTTTGAAAAGGAACTTGCAGCTATCAAGAATCAGTACGAAAAGGAGCGTCTTGCACAGCAGCATGCAAATGATATGGCGAAGCTCAAACAGCAGCAGCAGTACGAACTGGCACAGCTCGACAAGCAGCTTGCGAATGAAAAGGCGCTGCTCTCTTATCAGAACAGCCTGAAGAGTCAGTCTTCCGGCAGTGTGGCGAAAACGACCAGCACTCCGAAGAGCAGCTACAGCAGCAAGAGCATAGTCAATCAGCACGGAATGGTTGCGAAGAAGACAACTACAACGAAGTACACTCCGAGCGCAAGCGTACAGAAGAAAATCAATAGCCTTTCTCTTATGAGAACGCAGTCCGGCAGCAAGAAGGCGATTGCAAACAGTATTTGCGTTTACTACGCACAGGGACAGATTTCTGAAAAGGATGCCGAATATATGTTCAAGTATTTCGGTTATGATCCTGACGATTATTTAGAATAAGGTGGTGAAAATATGGCAAGAAAACTCAAACAGTCGGTCATCAATTCGATTCCCCACCTGAAAGAAAATCTTGAGGAAGAAGAAAAGAAGAAGCGCAGACTCAAACAGTCTGTTTATGAAGAAATGCCATATCTGGACGGGAAGATCAACGACGACGTTGCTCCTGTCGGTGGAAACCAAAACACATGGGTGAAGTCAGGTGGTTTCTCCGATGGCGTAGACGGCGTAGGAGACTTCTTCGGCGACTTAGGACAGACGGTCGCTGGTACGGTTGGTGACGTAGGTCTCGGCATCCTGAAGGGCGCAGGACGGCTCGTGGAAGGCGTTGTGGACTTGGGCACATACGGTGTAGCCGGGGCTGCTGATCTGGTCGGCGCAGATGAGTTTGCGGATGAAGCGAGGAGGGTAGCACGGTACAGTGCTGTTGACGAATGGACGAAACCTGCAACGGACTTCGTTGATCGATACTCCGTCCTTGGGAACAAGGCGGATGCGATCAGCGAAGGTCTCGGGCAGGTCGGTGCAATCATTCTCACGGGTGGTGCTGCGGCTGCCGGAGGGCTTGGTGCTGTTGGTGCTACGGCATTGACCACAGGTGTCACGGGCTTGTCTGGCTGGGGTTCTGGCATGGGACAGGCATACGAAGAAGGAGCATCGGACGAAGAAGCTGCCCTGTACGGATTTGGTGCAGGTATGCTTGAAGCCGGAACGGAACTCCTCTTCGGTGGTCTCGGCAAGGGTGTCAAAGCTCTTGGTTTATCTCGTGGTATCGGCGGACTGGATGATATGTTTGCGAAGAAACTGTCCTCCGCTGTTACGAGAGCGATCAAAAACGATGCCGTGCAGAAGGTTGCCGGGAACACCATCGAAGCAGCGATCAAAGCAGGTGGTGAAGGTCTTGAAGAAGTCCTGTCCGGTTTAGGATCTGCCGTTATGAAGAAGCTGACCTACGAGGACGACGAGAGTCTCCAGAAGCTCATCGAAGACGAAAATCTGCTTGAGCAGTTTGTCGTAGGTGCTGTCACTTCCTCTATAGCGCAGAGTCCGTCTTATATTCAGGCGAACAAATCCGGCAGAGATTTCGTCACGGGCTACACGAGCAACGAACAGACCGTCATCGACAAGGAAGTCGAAAAACGTGTCGCTGAACAGGAAAAGTCCGGCAAGAAGCTGTCCAAGAAGGAAATCGGCGCAATCGAAGAACAGGTCATGGAAGACATGGAACACGGTCAGATTGACCTTGAGACCATCGAAGAAGTGCTTGGCGGCGAAAGCTACACGACATACAAGGACACGGTCAAATCCGAAGACGATCTGAAGGCGGAGTATGAACAGCTCGCCAACATCAAGAAGAGCGACCTTACCACAAAGCAGGAAGAACGTCTTGCCGAGCTGAAAGCAATGAATCTCGGTGATACGACCAAGCGTGACGACCTGCGGAAGAAGCTGAACGAAACGGTGTTCCCGCAGCTCAAGGAAAGCAAGCTCGAAGAAAGCTATAATCAGATCGCCAAGAAAGGCGAGAAATTCACGGCTGATCTCAGCCAGTACAAAGGCAAGCAGAGAGAAGCTGTGGAACGTGCAGTGAATAGCGGTGTGCTGAACAACACCTACCACTCCCATGTGCTTGTTGATACGCTCTCGAAGATCGAAGCAGACAAGGGTATTAAATTCGACTACACGAACAACGCGAAGCTGAAAGAAGCAGGTCGTGATGTATTCGGATACACCGTCAATGGTTTCTACGACGAAAAAGCTGGTACTGTCACGGTCAATATGCAGTCCACGAAAGCATGGCAGTCCGTTGTCGGACACGAAGTCACGCACGTTCTCGAAGGCACGGAAGCATACACTGCACTTCGTGATGCTGTGTACGCATATGCGAAGAGCAAGGGCGACTATGACGGCAGATTTGCCGAAGTCACCAAGCTGTATGAGGGCAAGGCGGATATCGACTCAGAACTTACTGCCGATCTTATCGGGGACTACCTCTTCAC
Organism: Eubacteriales bacterium; assembly: GCA_045635225.1. Classification (GTDB taxonomy): domain Bacteria; phylum Bacillota; class Clostridia; order Oscillospirales; family CAG-272; genus UBA1740. The sequence continues at coordinate 7,103 of JAZRBV010000057.1, read as the reverse complement.
CGACAAGGCGTTCGTGGATCATATCGTCACCAACAAAAACATCTTCCAGAGGATCTGGGACGAAATCAAGTACCTGTGCAGGGTTGCTACAGGCAAGCAGCTCACCGAGGTCGAAAAAGTCCAGCGTGAGTTTGACCGGGCGTGGAAGGAGTATTCGAGCAACACCGAAAGCGAGGAATACAGTGACAGCGATGTCAAGTATTCTCTCCGCAAAGAAGCTCCTCCGAAGGAAACGGGCGTAGCATATAAGGTGTTCTATGTCAAGGACGGCAAGCTGTATCCGCCGATGGTAGCAAATCCTGAAGGTGCAGACACACCGATGGGAGTATGGCTGAATGCAGATGTCGGCACTGCTGCACCTCCTTCCAAGACTGGCAGAGCGCAGGTCAAGGCAGGCGGCAAGGGTACTCAGGGCGGCAGCGGTTCACTGGCATTCAGACCGGGCTGGCACTTGGGAGACTTACCGAGAGCAAGCCAGTTTGACAGACTCAATCCCGAAACAGGCAAGAAAGAACTCTTCCCCGAAAACTTCGTGTGGGCAGAAGTTGAGTATGCCAAGGATGTGGACTATCAGGAAGAAGCTATGTCATACGGCTACACTGAAAACGGAAAATTCCGTCACGCATACGCAGGTCTTCCGAGGCTTCCCGAAAACGGATACTATCGATATCGCACGAATCCCAAGCCCGACACCGTACCGTGGGTAATCACGGGTGCGATGAAGGTAAATCGCCTGCTTTCCGATGCAGAGGTAAACGAAATTCTGGAAAAGAACGGTGTTCCTCCTGTACACAGACAGGGCGGCGATGTCGGTCTCGAAAAGTTTGGCTTTGGCGAAAACGATGGCGTGAAGGATTCTGACGGTAATCAGCTTTCCGAAGAACAGCAGGAATACTTCAAGGGTTCCAAAGTCAGGGACGAAAACGGAAATCTCAAAGTGATGTATCACGGTACTCCAAGAGGGGATTTCACTGTGTTCAGAGACGGGACGTACTTCACGGAGCATAAGTGGTACGCAGACCTTTATCAGAATCCCGGCGCAAGCAGCATTAACAGCAGAAAGACTGTGACCAATCCGAAGACGTATGAAGTGTATCTTGACATCAAAAAACCGTTTGATATTTCCGATCCGGAAGCGAGAGACATTTACATCAACGAATACATCAAGGGTGGTAATGCCGCCGGAATAAATCCTTATCTGTCCGATGCAGAGTATGCAAAAATCAAAACTGTAGACTGGACGGAGGGCGAAGATTTAAGGGAATTCCTGATTGATAACGAGTATGATTATGACGGTCTTGTGCTTGACGAAGGAGCTGTCGGTGGTTATGGCGATGAGGTCAAGTACAGGGGAAACTCCTATGTAATATTCAGCCCTGAACAGGTAAAGGATGTTGGGAACAAAAAACCGACTGCTGATCCTGATATTCGCTTCTCTCTGTCAAAGCCTGTCGAGGAGACAAAAGACCTCGTTGCATTACACAATTTGGATGCCTCTTCCCTGTTGGAAACACTCAAACTCAGCGGATTGCCGAGTCCTTCAGTAGCGATCGTTAAGGCAAAAGACGGTCACGAAAAATACGGCGATGTCAGCTTAATTCTACCGAAGGAAGCCATTGATCCACAGGCGAACAGCGCGAACAGAATTTACGGCAGTGATGCGTGGACACCCACAAGAGCGAACGCTCCGGTAGAATATGAAGTCGATTATGGCGTAAAGCGACAGTTTGAAAGCACCGTAGAACAACTGGCGAACAATGTCGCAAATGGCATTTTCTCAAAAAGCAGTGTGTTGGGCGCGGCTGGAATTGAAGGCAGTACCGACAAGAATCTGGACGATATTGCGAAGAGAATTTCCGACTATGATGCGGTGAAGGCGGCGTATGTTGCCGATAACGGCAAAAATGTGGAAATCGTATACCGTGAAAAAGAATTTGATTCCTACGGTAACAATGTGCTGAAAAACTATATTGACAAGGTAGGCGAACAGGAGCTTGCGCGACTCTCGGCGCAGATGATAACCGGGGAACGCCTGACCACCGAGGAAATCGAAACCGCAAAAGATGTCATAGTAGAAGACTGGACAGCACGGCATGAATGGTCGCTGAAACGAAAACCGGAACTGCGTGAAACGAGAACCGCAAAATTCAGAGATGGACTGTCCCATTTGAGGGTTGAGGATTTCGTGCGCCATGCGTGGGAATTCTATGAAGACAGCGGAGCTACTACGGAAGATGTTGACCGTTCAGCGACTGCGACAAACCTTGATGCTGTTGCCAATCGTGCGGATGTGGAAGCGTGGGTTGTGAAAAAACTTCAGGGACTTCTTGGCGAACCTGCGATTTATAACGGAAAAGATCCGTTCACTCCGTCCGGGAAACCTCGTTCTTTTAAGGAGCTGCACTGGGAATACACGGCGGAAAATATTGTCCGTGCAATGAATGAAGCGGATGCCAGAGGCGCGAATATGTGGAATGTATCAGGTGATGCTGTTATTGCGACGGCTACACCGGAGTATAAAAACATTGACGAGGTTCGTGCGGACAAGGATAGGCTTTACAAGGCGGACGATGACATTTACAAGCAGATAGAGGATGACATTACGGCGGAATTGCAGACTGTCACGAGAGATATCGTGCGTTCTACCGAACATCGTTCTGACAATCAGTATGACGAAGAACAAAATATCGGTCGTGTTATCATGGAAGCGGCACAGACCACAAAGACTCCTGCGAAGGTGAAGCAAGTGTTCCGTAAAAATGGTTATACCATTAACGATGCACAAGCGAAGTCTGTGATTGCTTTGTTTAAGCACGCAAGCAGTGTCCCGACCGGATATTTTGAAGCAAAACCGCAGCGCGTTGTTGGATTTGATGAAGTCGGGGTGTATGTTATTCCGAATAATGCAGACGTAAAGCTGAAGCAGGAACTTCTCAATCGTGGTTACGCTATCGCTGAATATGATCCCGATGTAGAGGGAAGCAGACAGAAGGTTGTCAATCAGTTTGAGGAATACAAATTCAGTCTCTCGAATGTCGGTGAAGAATATCATCCTGTGGGAAACTACAGCACACCTCTCAACGAGCTTGCGTACGAGGATATTGCTCCTGTTGCGAATACACCAACTGTTCAGAACAATACACCAACTACACGGGCGAATACACCAACTGTTCCGGAGAATACACCAACTGCCGAAGAGGAACACCCTTTATCGGAAACAGGCGAGGATATTATCAAGACTGTCAAGGAACGCCTGAACGCAAAAATTGAGAACAGCGAAAAACAGCTTGAGGAAACCGAGCTGCTCCGAGATTGGGTGAAAGCATCTTATGAGCATAAGATCGAGAAACTTCAGGCGCAGTACGACTCCAAGAAGAACAAGGATACAAAGGTTGCGGTAGGCATTCAGCAGAGAATTTCAAACCTGAGAAGAATCGCGGCAGACCTTGATGCGGATATCCAGAAGAAAATTTCTGCCATTGAGACAAGAATCTCCAACACATCGGAGAGACTGCAAAACCCTACGAAAAGAGATATCCTTGAGGTTCGATACGAAAAAATCAACAATCGGCTTGAGGCTGACAAGGCTTCGCTTGCGGAGGACTTCGCAAAACGGAAGGCGGAAGCACAGGAGGCACTTGCGGATAGAACGACCTACTTCAGCAACAAGGCGACCGACCTGTACAACGAAGTAAGATCGATGCGCAAGGGAGTGCGAGTATCCCCGGAACTCGGATACATCTTGGATAATCTCGATCTTGGAGCGGAAAACAAAGCTGAAGCATACAAGGCACTGAGAAATGCTTTGCTTAACACCAAATACCGTCCGGGAAGTCTTGTAGACTCAAATTCTGCCATCGAACGCTTTGTGCGTGATACTCTTCATGAGTATTACGAAAACGATGTAGCCGACTTGAATGATATGGACAGTCAGTATCAGCAGGAGGTTGAACGTCTCGAAGCGGATGCCGAAAAACAGAGGGAAAGCGCACGAAAAGACGAAGAACGTGTGAGACGATCTGCTCTTCACGAAAGCATTATCAACAACGCGAAAGCAGCGTTCGGCGGCAACGGATTTGATTTCGACGATGTGCTTGCCAAAGCGAAGAACCTTTCCACGTTTGCTACGGTTGACAATACTCCGCAGCGAGTCATGGAAAAAGCTCTCGGCTACAAGGAAGGCGGGGTGCTTGCCGATCTTACGGTAAACAAGGTGGCGCAGAATGAATCCGCAGGTATCAAGTGGCTCAACTCGTTCACGGACAGAAAGAATGGTCTGATCGCACAGATTTCAAAGCAGTACCGTATCAAACCGGGCAGCAAGGAAAGTGCAGCAGCGCAGATGTATGCGGAAGGTTTCTACGTCAACGATAACAACGAAATCATCGCATACGGCGATGCCGAGCTTGCACGGGACTTCCCGAATGCAGGTGTTCAGGATCGTATCAAGGGACTTGCGCATGATCCGAGAATCCGTCAGATTTACGACGAAACGCTCGATGCAATCAACGCTTCGAGAACGCGAAACGCATATCCTGAGATCCAGAAGCTCGACAACTACTTCCTACACTTCCGCGCAATGGACGATACCTTCTCCCGACTCGGCTTGCCGTTTAACCCGAACGACATCCGAGCAAAAGACCTGCCAACAGACCTGAACGGCGTAACGGCAGACCTGAAGCCCGGACAGCCTTACTTCGCAAGCGCAAACCACAGAACGGGCAAGCGAACGTCCTTTGACCTTCTCGGTGGTCTGGAGCGATATCTGACAAGTGCAAAGAATCAAATCTACCACATTGACGATATCCAGACACTCCGCGCACTGAGAAACTACATTGCTGACACTTACGGACAGGCGAACGGTCTGGAAGGTATCGATGTCCTCACCGAAGAAGAAGCACAGGAAAGAATCGAGATGGTATATAATTCCCATCTTTCTACCTTTGCGAAATTCCTGAACGAAGAAGCGAACGTACTTGCAGGAAAGACCGCTCTGATCGACAGAGGTCTCGAAGGCATCATCGGCAGACGAGGAATGACTTTCCTCGACACTGTGAACAGACAGGTCGGCAGCAACATGGTCGGCTTCAATATTTCGTCTTCTCTGACGAACTTCCTCCCTGTTGCACAGACTCTCGCCAAAACGAACAAGTTTGATTTCTTGAAGGCATTTGCGCAGACTTCTTCCAGCAAACTCGCTTCCATCTTCGGAAAGAGTAACAACTTCGCTGAGAATAGCCCTGTCATCATCCGCCGAAAGGGTGCGGACAGATTCTATCGTACACCGTGGCAGAAGGCAGGGGACGCAGGATACGTCCTGATGAGTGCTGTCGATGACATCTCGACCGAGCTTATTGCACGGACGAAGTACAACGAGCTGACACGCAAGGGCATGGATTCACAGACGGCTCATTTTGAGACTGACAAGTGGGTATCCCGTCTGCTTGGCGACCGTTCTCTCGGTCAGCAGCCGCAGCTCTTCAATTCCAAAACGCTCGGAATTTTCACGAAATTCCAGCTCGAAGTCCGGAATCAGCTTGACAGCCAATTCTACGACACGATTCAGGAAGCGAAGGTTTCGAGCGAACACATTCAGAACGCACTTGCGAGAAACGCGAGAACAGCAGCGAAGGTGACATCAACCTTCGTACAGCTTGCGGTCGTACAGCATTTGTTCGGCAAGGCGTTTGAATCCGTCGCTGGGTATAATCCTGCGTTTGACATCATCAGCACACTCGCTACGGTCTTCGGATTCGATGACGAAGAGGACAGCGAGGACACCGTGCTTGACAATGTCGAACAGGGCTTCCTCGATCTTCTGGAAGACCTGCCGTATACAAGTACGTTCACGGGTGGTCGTATTCCGATTTCCTCCGCGCTGCCTATCAAGGAAGTGATCAAGGGTGTTGACGAGTATGGCAACGAAAAGTCGAGACTCGAAACCATCGGCGAAGCTGCACCTTATTATATTCTTCCGGGCGGATACGGTCAGATCAAGAAGACTGCGGCGGGACGTAATATGTTCTCGGACGAACATCCTGTATCGGGATCGTACACGGACAGCGGCAAGCTCCGATTCCCTGTCGAAGATACTCCCGAAAACAGGGTGCAGGCGGCGATCTTCGGACAGTACGCAAGCGAGAACGCAAGAGAGTATTTCGATAATAACTATGCTCCTCTGGATAAAAAGCAGATTCAGGAGTATATCGACACCGATATACCTATCGGGGATTATCGTGACTATCGCGAAGGGCTCAAGGGACTGACGAAGCTTGAAGAAAAGCTCGACTATATTTCCGATCTTGACCTGCCTGTTTCCAAGAAAAACATTCTTGCGAACAACTTGACGGACAGAAAAGAGCCTATTGACCTCACGAACTACGATGACTTCGGCAGCCTTGAAGAATTCGACTTTGCGAACAAGAATCCCGAAAAGTATTCCTTTGCGAAGTCTGTCGGCGGATACTCTGCGTACAAGGGATATTCCGATGCGCTGGGCGATATCAAGGCAGACAAGGATGCAAACGGAAAGTCGATCAGTGGCAGCAGAAAAGAAAAGGTGCTACAGTACATCAATAATCTCGATGCTGACTACTACACAAGAATCATCCTGTTCAAGTCGGAATATCCGTCAGAGGATAGCTACAACGGGGAAATCATCGAGTATCTGAACGGCAGAGATGATCTCTCCTACGAGGATCGTGTATCGATTCTCACGGAGCTTGGCTTCCGTGTGACGGCGGATGGACAAATCTATGCAGACTAAGAAGTGGGGACTGGCAACAGTCCCCTACTCTTTTGAAAGGAAGTGGTAATGTGAGTGTAAAACAGGATCGCACGGGCGTAAGAACAGCCACAGACCTTGAACGCAAATATAATTTTGGCAAAACCTTTGCGGAGATGCTTGGACTTATCAACGACAGCCGTGACAAGGTGGATGCTGTTGAGTCCGGACTGCGCAACGAAATCAAAAACACAGAAACAACACTCAAGCGAGACACCGAACAGATCGTCATGACCGCCAAGGCGGAAATCAAATCTGAGCTGAATGGAGACATTCAGGATGTCGAGGACAAGGTTGCGGTGCTTGAATTAAATGCAGA
>JAZRBV010000056.1:0-18191 GCA_045635225.1 Eubacteriales bacterium | reverse complement strand
AACTCTATCACACTGGCTTTTGAGAGGATATACTCGTCATTCATCATTACAGCAAATATGTCACCGTTTTGCACTCTTCGTAGTATGGTAGTTCTCGAATAACCGGTTATCTTTGCAACTCGATTGATGTCCATTGCATCGGTGTATATTTCCATACGCTTTTCGAGTAGGTGAATGAACATAGCTCTTTCGTTGCTCGTCAGCACAATATTTACGTTATTATGGTCTCTGCCACCCATTTCGAGTGGCAGAGCATTTTCTTTACGGGAGGAGAATACACCAACGGGAATTTCTCGCGAACGTTCACTTGGAGATTTTGTTAAATACGCCCTCAAATCCTCTTCGCTCACGTAGTAGCGGAGGTGCGTTGGAGTATCTACAATTCTACACGGTATGACACCGTTTTGTAGCATCCAAGCTGCTTTGCGTTTGCTGATATGTAGCTTCTGTCTTAACTGTTCAAGCGAGAGTTCACCGTTTTTCTTCATTCTTCCGTACCCCTTATTATTTGTTTAAGGCAGTATAATTTTTTGCCATTATCCCTACCAAAAACAGACGCAAAAAGGCGGGTTTTCGCGGACGAAAACTCGCTACAATCGCCTGGAAAAGTATTTGAGGGATACTTGCCTTTGACATCTCTTATCTGCAACACGCGGTGAATTTCAGCCTATTTCGCCTTTTTAACTATAGGCAATAATTGGTGAGAAAACTCAATAAAACTATTGAAAACGCTTGATTTAATTCAGCTTTTATGCTATAATAAACACGCAAATAAACTTAACACGGGTACGGGAGTTTTCACCGAGGTAGCGAAGCGGCTCCGAGGTATTGAATAACAGTCCGGTGGACTGTTAGACCCGTGGAGTGACCGAGCCGCAGTGAGAAGCGTTACCATCAGGTAACGCCACCTCTGTGTAACTTCTGCTGAGTATGCCGAAAAGTAAGATTTATCTGAAGAGTAAGCACCGCCTCGGGCGTTCTCCCCGTGTAAAAATAGAGGACGAAAATTAAAAATTGCAGGGGTGTTGGAATTGGCAGACAAGCAGGCCTCAGACACCTGTGTTTTTAACATGCGGGTTCAAGTCCCGTCCCCTGCACCAAAGCAATATAATCCGAACCAGATCTTCCATATGAGAGATGGTTCGGATTGTTTGCTTATTTATCTCAAGTTATCGCATCATGCGCAGAGAGGAAATTAAAAAACGTCGAGTGTTTGCTAACTCATAGTTGGAGTTAGCAAGCTGGGTATGGCGGTACCCACTATGCAAAATGACTTATTGAGGAAACATCCCCAATCCCCTTTAACAGAGAATACTCCTCTGGCTATATTGATTTATAACGTAAAATCGCATTATGGCATTTTCGCGAACAAGCCTAAATGTATTTACATAGGAGAGTTTATATTGTGGAAGTAGATTATATTGGTGAAAAAAAGGTTTTATTAACGCAGACACCATCGGATATTGTGATTTCTAATGATGCGCTGAAAAAGAATTTGGAAATCACATTGGATGTGATGAACAATTGCATTGATGTTATTTATGAACTGGTAAAAGCAAGTTATCCAGATGTTTATCGTCCTGCGTTGTATTTATCTAACGATACACGGGTCAACGCATACGCGGATCATAGCAAAAAAAGAATTATAGTAAACCTAGGTTTGATTCTTGGCGCCGTACCTTTGATTAGCAGATATCAAGAAGATACTTTAAATAAATATCATATATTGCAAGGTCAAGAAGCGTCCTCTGTTCAGTCTGGGATCCGTGTCCATCTATGGAGATTTGTAATTCTTCATGAGTTGTACCATTTGTGGAATGGACATTCACAATGGAAACTGAAATATCGGGCAAATGAGAATGGTAAAATTGTCATTAAAGCAAAACAATCGCTTGTTGCAGGTTTAACTCCTCCAATTCTGTCCGAAGTGAATAAATCACAACATACCCAATCTGTAAACAAGGGGACGCTTGAAACCAATATTACTAATCAAGCTCTTGAATTGGATGCAGATTCATCGTCGGTCTGTATGCTTATCAATTTGCTGTTATTTGATATGAAAAATCGGGGAATCGTGGATCATCTGCAAAAAGATTACATTAAAGAACACTTGGCCTATATTATGGCTGCGTTGTCTTCTGTCTTTTGCCTATTTGACAGGAATTCCGGAGGAAAATTTGAACTATTAGATAAACTGGGGAACTACGAGCATCCAATACCAGCTATTAGATTTGTATACGCAGAAGAAATTGCCAACGCATGTCTTCAAGAGTACATAAAAGAAGAAGCAGATTTAGCCTATGTACAATCGGAGTGGCAAAAAATCGTTTGTGATGTTGAAGCGGATTACAAAGGTGTTGTTGATATGGGACAAGTGTTTTTCTACCCCGCGTACACTGAAGTGGCTCAACAACATTTGTACAAAATTAAGAAAAGACTAAATGACATGCATGACACACTGCAAGAATTTTCGCTTGGCAATACAGCTCCAAAACTGTCAGAAGAAGACCTTGAATTTGATTCTAAAGCCGTATGGTTTGATAAAAAAGGGAAAAGCTTAAAAGGATGGATAAACACTGCTACAGGGAAAAACACTGCTATACGGTCAGATAAAATGCCTATCATTGTGGGACAAAAGCCAGGACGTAATGATCCTTGTCCGTGTGGTAGCGGTCAAAAATATAAAAAGTGCTGTGGCAAATAATTATGCAATACAAAACAGAGGAAAATAAGCTTGTGAATCTCTTGTTACATACATATTAAATTTGATAGGGGGTGAGAATTTTGTGTTTCTCCCCCCTTTTTTTATCATTTTACTTCAGTACAACTAATATGTCGCCTTGGTGTCTAAACATAGGATCGTCCTCGTCGTGCAGGAAGTCTATGTGCGTGGAGAAGTCGGCATTAAGCTGGATTTTGATTTTCAGCTTACCTTTTCGCTCGGTGATGATAATCTTCTTTATGAGCATTCGCAGGCTTGTATCGCTTATCGCACCATTTCTCACTATCTCGTCGAGCATATCGATGCCTTCCTTGATTTCAGCCTTACGCTTCTTGATGGTTTCATCATAGTTGCGTATGCCCTCAATTTGCTCCGTAAAGCTCTTTATATCGGCTTCGCAGGATTTAAGCATCTCATCGTAAATCTCTGCGTGTTCTCGGTCGCGGATTCGCTCGAGAAGTATCAGTTGCTGATCCTTTCTCCTCTGGTCGAGCCTTGCCGTAAGCTCGGCTATTTTCTTTTCTGCGGTGTTTCGCTTCGAGAGCCATCTCTTTACTTCACCCTCTATGCTGTTGTAGTTTTTCTCGGCTTCGCTCTTGATGCTCATTATTTCCTTGTATATGAGCTTATCGAGGTCGGTCTCACCTATCGTGTGCGGTGTGCACTGTCCTTTGCCGTAGCGGTGATATCCGTTGCAGGTGTATTCGAGGCGGATACCGTCACCTGATTTCCTTCTTCGGCATACGAAGTTCGATCCGCAGTTTCCGCATTCTATCAGTCCTGCGTATCTGTGGCAAGGTGCGTCCTTTGAGGCTCTCACGTTCTTTTCCACCTTATCCTTTAATAAAAACTGTGCCTGTTCCCATATCTCACGCGATACGATTGCAGGCACATAGTTTTCGTGGCGGAAATGTTCCTCGGGCGGAAGCATTTTACGCACACCGTTTATTTTATTCGTGTATGACTGGTGGCATACGAGAGTTCCCGTATAGAACTCGTTTTGGAGCACACGCTTCACCGTGGTGTTTATCCAAAGGTAGCGGTGAGCTATCTCGGGTTTGTTGTAGCCGAGCCTTTTGCCGAGCACTTGCTTTTGGTAATAGCTCGGTGTCTTTATATCCTCTTCATTGAGGATTTTTGCAATAGCCTTGAGTCCGTAGCCTGAGGTGTACATCTCGAATATCCTGCGGACGATGGCTGCTTGTTCTTCAACGACTACGACCTCTCTCGTATTCTTGTCCTTGAAGTAACCCATCGGAGGAATAATAACTATTCATTCCTTTTGCTTCTGCTTATATCCCGCGCGGATTTTGCGAGAGATATCTCGGCAGTACATATCGTTGAAGATGCCCTTGAAGCCTATCATAAGCTCGTCGTCTTCATTGCTTGTGTCTATGTTCTCGGTCACTGAGAGAACGCGCACTTCGTTCTGTCTTAAGAAGTCGATAAACACAGCTGTTTGCGTTTTATGTCTTCCAAGACGGGATAGGTCTTTTACGATTATCGCGTCTATGCTTTTCTTATCCACCTCCTCGTAAATTTGTTCGATGCCTTCTCTGTCGAAGGTCATTCCGCTGACGTTGTCGTCGTACGACTCGCCCACTATCGTGTGTCCGTTATTTTCAGCGTATTCGAGAAGTATTTTTCGCTGATTTGTGAGCGAGTTCATCTCTCAGTCATCGTCTCGTGAAAGTCGGTAGTATAACCATACTCTCATTGTTTTTTCTCCTTTCTATATTGTTTTGTAAATTTTAATAGTCAAATTACGCAATATTTATTTCTTCGATATGCGTTTCGAATACAAGCTCTACGCTCGTTTTGTCATCGTCGATGTACTCTCTGATAACGTTCTTTAAGAATGCGTTGAATTCCTTGTCCGTTCCAACGTACTCGTAGGATACGGATTCTATTTCGAGTTTATTTTCCCTCTTCATATGTTTCCTTTCTTTCATTACTTGTGTTGTTTCTGACGTATCCTCTGTGCACCAACACAATACCACAGAGACTTTGCAAAGTCCAGACCAATTCCGAATTGTTATCACTCTAGACTTATTTAATTTACCAGTGCCATGATAATCCCTGGCTCTCTTCGTATTCCTCGCGCGTTGAGTAATGGAGGAATGCGTTAGGCTCAACTCTTCTGCCGAGAAGCTCTTCGAGTATTTCGATATCCTCTTTTTCAAGCTCGGTTAGCATTTCGGGAGTATATCCGTTGCTGTCCTCGGGAGCTATCGATAATATGTCACCGAGAAGATTTAAGAGTCGGGTGCCGGGTGTATATCCGAAGCCTTCGTAGATATAAGTTTTATGCTCATCGTAATGCTCTGCGATAGGTGAGTCGCAACCACCGAGACGGAAATATATTTCCATATTTACTTTCAGCAGCTGGTCGCAGAAGAGTTTATTATCTCTGCACTTGTGACTGTCGGGAGTTGTGAAGGTTATATATTTATATCCGTCCTCCCACTTAACCTTATATCCGTGATTCTCCATATATTCAATGAATTCTTCCTTTGAGCGAGACCATTTGAGAGCTGCAAGTGCAGTTCTTCGAAGGTCCAGCTTCCATTTCGGAATATTTTTATAATCGGATTTGACTTCTGTTTCGGAAAGTCCGTATTCACGGCAGAGACGGTTTGAATATCTCTTGCGTTCTTCCATTTCCTTTTCGGTTTGATGAAACTTTTTACCCGTTTCAAAGTTTACCGAGTTTATAACGAAGTGCGTATGTATATGCTCCTTATTTGTGTGCGTTGCAATCAGAATTTGAAATCCCGGGAAGCATTCCGCGAACTTCAAAGCAATCTCGTGCGCCATTTCGGGAGTCACTTCATCATCGGTAGAGAACGATTGTATTATATGATAATACTGCCGTCCGTCTGTTTTACCGAATCTTTCCTTCACGTAAGTGAATTCATCAAACGCAGATTCGGGAGAACAATTAATTCCCGAGATGAGCTTGTCCTCAGTTTTCTCTTTATCCATCACGTATTTGAAAATATAACTCATCGAGCATTTCGACGTAATGAATTTAACGATTGCCATATTTTTGCCGCCTCCTTTCTCGTTTCCGTAAGATTTATTTCATGCGCATATCCGGAATTGACAGCGCGCGTTAATTGATTTAGGTTATTACCTATTCTGCGAAGCTCGTCCGCAATCGCATCTGCACCCGGCACGACTATTATCTCTTTATCGAGAGCACAGTCGCGCAAAAACCTGCTCATAGTTCTGTACGAGCCGTATGCTTTTTCTTCGAGGATTTCTTTTTCCTCGGGTGTTACTCTGAATTTTAGAATTTCAGTTTTTGCCATTTAATCTCCTTTCTTTTAAAGTGATATATCTTGCAAGGCAAGATGTGATATTTTGTCTTTGACAACGTGATATGACGGAGCAAACTCCGTCGTGATATTTCTTTTGTAAGCAAAAGAAATTACGCTCACGCGTAGGGGTATGGGCTTAGCCCGATGCCTTTGTCGGCGCCAAATTAGGCGTCCGTAACACAAAGGCGAAACTCGCAATATAAGATATATAACGCTATTTTGATTCTCTTACAATGCTTTATTTGCATCATCTCCTTTCTTTGTTGGTTTTATTTTGCATCTGCACGAGACCTTAGAAGAAAACAAAAAGCTGATCTGTCAACAACAAATCAGCTCACTCTGCCGGCATGAAGGCATAGTTATCCCTTGTTTTTTGAGGGTATTATCAGTGCTATTGCAAGAAAGCAAAGCTCCCCCGACCCCATGGGCACGATGTATATAACAGCATCTCGCGGTAGCATCCTAGTTAGGATCAAGATTGCCCCTGCCGTTTTTCATCGCATTAATCTCTACCGTCTATAGACATTACCGGTCTTTAAGTCTTCGCTCGTCGATTGCTCGATGTCTTGGCGAATCATCCGCACCCGGAGGCTTGCTCTCGATTTTCCTTGGGGGAGAAGAGCGGGCAGGTTTGAGCATGTATATACCCCAACGCACCGGCAAAAGCGAAAAGCGAGGAGTCTGTCAACTCCTCGCTTCTTGGTACGCATCTGCGGTACGGTGGCTATATTATAGCACTTTAAAAATTTCTGTCAACAACTTTTGAAAGAAAATTTTTATTTTTTTAAAAAATTCGAGTCCAAAAACGTTTGGAAAATAATCATATTAGGTTTTTGGGGGAAATATATGTTATAGCGACATTTCGCTATAGGTGTTTTTGCTTGAATTTCAGTAAAAAAATCAACTTTAGTAATGTTTGAGAGATAAAAGTTTTTAATTTTCGTCGTCTGTTATTATATGTTTAATTGTTGATTTTTTTGACTTTTTTTATTATAACAACAGCCACACAGCCGATGACTAATGTAATGGAAACAAATAAAATCACGCTGATGATGTTAACACCACCATACATAATGCAAATATTTTCTGTTCCACAGATGTTCCAATCCACAACTCCATCTTCCATTTTGCAACTTTCATCGTATTCTTCCATTTCATCTGCTAGTGATGCGGTAGAAATCAAGGTGTAATTCGATGAAACACTGCGAGCGGGTGACATAGATGTCAAAACATTATCAACGGATATATTCTCGGAAATTTGATTGGAAATACCTAAAAAACCGCGATCAATTGTTAGTTCTCCCGAAGAATCAAGAATAGCATTGGTAAACTCTAATACTTTTTCGGTTGAATAGGACGAAAAACCAATCTCGTAATATATGCCATTTTCATCTTCGCTAATGGTCATAACAGAGTCTTTAGGAAGGCGTTCACTAAGTTGGGTTTTGATATTCTCGTGATAAAAATCAGCGATTTCATTTGAAACACTTAACCGAATTGTTCGATCAATTTTTCCAAACCAATTTGATATATCCGTGGAGATACAAATTTCATCGAAACAAAACTTTTTCGCATAGCTATATGTAATTATTTCGTTTTCTGATGCAATTCCGCTTTCGGTTGTGTACGAATATCCCTCAACCGTTTGAATGTTGCTATAATAGGAAGGTACATCAAACGTGTAGGAAAACAGTCCTTCCGGATTAAGAATAGCTGTTAAATCATAAAATTCTTGATTGGTGACACCGATATTTTTCTTGTCTATTGGATAAAGATTTTCGATTTGAATAATGTTGCATCCAAGGCATTGTTCGGTTTTAGCCGCCAATTCTTGTTGTCCATAGGCTTCAAACGTTACCTGCAAAGTAATCTCATTTTCCGATATTTGCTCAGTTTTTACCTTGCCTAACTTTTTAAACAGTTTATTGAAATAATCCTTTTTTTCCTCGTTTGCATCGTCGCTTATCCCTACAACAACTGTTCGCTTGAAATTACCGTTTCTCTTTCCTTCGGTATGTAATGAAAGATAGTCTGCTCTAATAAAATCCTCATCACTTATCTCGGGACGAATATTGACGGTATCTTCAATTTGGTATTCTGTATCATCAACAAATAAAACGTTCTTTGTAACTGTCATCATTGAACGAATATCAAAGGTAGAAGTCTGTTTTTGTGATTCTTCGGAATTTTCACTATTCTCTACGTCAATATCACTTTCAACTTCAAACAAGAAATCTAAATAGTTCATAGCCGCAGCGCTCTCTACAAGCAACACCTCATTGTCCAAAGAACAAATTACGGCGGTATCTGTTCCACATAGACCGATTACTTTCTCACGATAGTCTTTTGCTGATTTAAATTCAAAGCGAAGCGTTAATGTTACTTGACGTTCTTCTGTTTCAAATGAATAGGTTACACCCTGCGGAATGCTGCTTCGCAAGGAAATATCCAAACCGCTACGACCACCGTCTGCATAATTTTCAAGATCAGATGAGGATATTTGATATGATATGGTTCGATAGCCCAACGAATCATTACTTGACTCGGCATAAACGGTCAGAGGTATTAGGGAGGATACCATTATAATTAAGGCAAATAACGCGCTCAATATATATTTTGTTTTTCTCATCGTATTTCCTCCTTATTAATACAGACTATAACGATACAAAACATTTGCGGTATATTCGTTTGGCATTTCGTAGAACCATATGGTATCGTCGATTAAAATCATTCCGCACGTTTCCAAATTTACAGGGAAATCCTCGTAAGAAAGTTCCGCTATTATTCTTTTGTTATCGAAGTTTTCATTCATAGTATATATTGCGAATCCAGTTTCTGTTTCATCAATAAAATACCACATACCATATTTATCTTGTGTAATTGAAAACAAGGCTAATTTATTATTTATATCGGTTACGGTAATAAGTTCTCCGTCTGTAGCCCTATAAAGCACCAAGCTATAGTTTGAAATTTCTCCATTTCTGCACGCAAAGATTCCAGCATCATTACTTTCATTCCAACCTGTATCATTTGTTGTTTCGGCTTTTATATGTTTAGATTTGTCTTTAGATAGCCAATATATTTCAGAAGCTGTATCTCTTAAAAAACCGCTCGAAAATATTTTGGTAGCTACATAGAATTCGTTAAATTCCTCTAATACCAAATTGGATACGGAAGGATTTTCTCCATAGCTCTCAATAATTTTTCCCTCTTGGTCTATCAAATAGTATTTAATTGTTGTAAGAAAAAGCCATCCACCTTTTGTTTCAACATACAAATTGTCGTTTTGCTTATTCGCATAGACGACTTCGGCATCAAAAGAAGCTATTTCTTTCTCTTCCAGCGTGGATCTGTCAAAACGAACAATAGTATAGGTATCATCCCCAAATGTATAGTAGAAGTATGATTCGTCACATTCCATAAAGTTTTTAATGCCTTCTACTATACGTCGTTCGCTTGTACCATCTTTTTGTATGCGATACATATCGTATAGGCTACTATTGCTTTCGCTTTGTCTTAAAATATATATATAGCTATCGTCTATTCCGCAGATAACAAAGAAGTCTTCGGCATATATCGTGGTTTTGTAAGAATCCTTTTCTGCAATTAAATTGCCGTTTTCTCCCTTGTAATACAATGTTTCTGAATCTTGAGCAACGATATTGTTTACATACATTGTAGAAGAATTAAAATGTGTGGATTTTTCGTCTATGTTACCTGTTTTAAACAAATCAATCCTATGCAGTGGTCCAAGGTTTTCTTCTACTGTACCATTTATCCCCCACTTGGATTTTGCTTTTACCTTCAAATCAAGTTCAAGAAATTCAACATATACACAAACATTTCCTTCAGCAAAAGTATCAACTTCTAAATCTCCACCCGTTTCCCACGATGCATCAAATCCAATCGTTCCTTGTGCTTCAGCCCCAAATCTAACGAGTGAAAGCTCAAGAACATTCATATTTCCTACGTAAAGCATAACAGAGCCACCAAGCATTTGAAAATCAACATCTGCCTTTACCTCTGCAGAAGCACTCCACGCTAATTCATGGAACACCTTAGAGGCGTTTTCTTCGTTATCCTTTTTTTCTGTTCCTAAACCTAAAAATTTGCCCTCTTTGAAAACATCAAAATTGTTTTCCACAGATAAAGAATATGCACACGAAAGATCAACACCTGCCGTAATGTTTCCGTATATATCCGTATATAACATTAAGCCAACAGTAAGGGGAGCGTTAATTGTATCGCTTTCTATGCCGAATTGAACATCCCATTTACCATCCCAGGAAATGAATGCAAGTGGGAATAATTTTTCTTCTAATCCTTCAAGAGTGATTATACTTGTTTGAGAATCTTTACCACCAATCAATATCTTGGTATCATCGCCTGAAAAATCAAGTTCGAAGTTTCCGGTTAAATTTGATTGAGCAAAAAAGGTACCTTCTGTTTTCAAAGACAAATTCTCAAATCCTTTTTCTATTGTCCATGCATCTCCTTCACTCATAATACTAAATGCCAAGTCCTGTAATCCTATTTTCCCAGACAAGATTAAGTCTGCATCGGCATTGGTAATATTACTATCATATTTTGTGGGGGGAGTGCATATTTTACAAGCTCTTTTTCCCAAAGCTATTGCTTTATCCAACGTTGTTTCGTATTTGCTCTTTGACAAACATTTGCAATAACTTCTGTGATAACATACACCTGTATTGGTATAATAAACTGATATAATTTCTTCCTCTTCGTACTTGGTTGATTCGTCATCAAAATTGTTTTTATCTGATGAAACCACGCCCATATTTGTAAGCCATTTTAAGATATCGATAGAAAAATTAACGCATATATTTCCATCACTATCAATATTAAAATCATAGGGCTCTTTACTTTCGGTTGAACTTAAAAGTGTAATGTTAGTATTTGAAAAACTTCCGGTTTGAATTACACCGCTATTCATATTAAACTCTGCGGACAAGTCATCTACTGCACTTACAGTAACACCTTCAGGTGTTTCAATGTTTGATATATTTGAATAGCTCATATCTTGCGAGTAATCAATATCAATATAATCAAACACTTCGTCAATCATAGGTGTTTCGATTGCATATGTATAATAACCATCCTGCTCAATTTTGGAGGAAACCTTTCCAAAATAAGCTTCGCCTAAGAAAGAATCCGTTGTTCCTTGGATAAAGAAAACATCTCCTTTTTCAAGCGATTCCATAGGAGAACCCTTATTTACATCTAAAACAAGGTTGGTGTCAACCTGTGAAACAGACAGGATAGAGCTTTCGATAGTCTTGGATTCTTCTACATCGTATAAACTGATATTAGGACTTAATATAGCTTCTGCGTGGTTGTCAACAACACCCTCAGAGAGAACATCTTCTGCTTCGGGAGTGTTATCGGTTAAATCATTGATAATTGGATCTTTTGGAATCGAAAAAACGATGATTGGAACAGTAATTCCCACAATTATTAAAAGCGAAATTATACTTATGATAATTTGTTTTTTAGACATTTTGAATTTCGGTTTATTGTTTTGCGATTTCATAAAATCTCCTTTCTAAAAGACAACGCAGCCGATGATTTATTCATTCGGCTGCGTTGAATCAATAGTTGTTGATTGATTTAATTGCTTATTTCCTCTGCAACCAAGTTAAATTCAATCTTTTTGACAGTTCCGTAAATATCGTAAGCATCTGCCTCGTCTGAATTACAATAATAATAGGTGCTTGTCGAAGTGGTATAAAGTTTCACTACATCATCGGAAATACGCTCTTTTTCTTTACCGTTATAGCTTGAATAAAGTGTTCCGCCATTTGTGTAAGAGTAATCGGTAAGGAATAAAGCATAATCATCGTGAGACATATAAAGGCTGTGGATGTCATCCGCGATTTTTTCGGATTTGTTAGCTTTTTTCAAATATCTCAATGTGTCATCGTAATCAACATAGTAACACTTCTTACCATCCGATGTAATAACAAAGTAATCAACATCATCTGCAATCTGCTCAAATTCTTCGCCATATCCTTCTCCACGATACAACTCGCCATATTCGCCTAAATAATACACCATATCAGATGATGCCGTTGTCTTAAAGGATTCTACGTTATCTGCAACTTCAAGTGCTTCAAGCTTTCCGTTGATGTAATAAAGGGTATTGGAAGAATCGATAAAATACTGCTCTTTGAAATCAATTATCGGAGTAGTAGTAACCACTTGTCCTTCACTTGCGGTCAAGCCCCAAGTTGTATAATTGCCAAATTGAGTAATTGTCTTAGATGAGATTTTCTGCTTCTCTTGTCCGTTATCCGAAATATACCAATTTGAATCAGAGCAAAACAGAACCTGTGTATGATCTGCATTATATCTAAATTGAACGGAGCTATAACTGTAAGAGTCCGAAATGCCATTTACGAGTTTTATGGGGCTTTCATCATCCTTCAAAACATAAATTGAATCGTTATCCATATTGTAGTAGTAAATCAATTCTGCTTTGTTTGATAATCCAAAAGGTATCGCGTTTTCTTCCACTTCGTTCCGTTTACCGCCTGAATAAACACACAAAACAAAATCTTCTTCGCCCCCTTCGACATATGCTACGCTATTTCCATCGGGAGAAAGATAATAGCACATAGTATCCATCGAAACCAACTCATCAGTAATTGTTTTCGATTTCTTGTCACCGATTGTATAAAGAACTAATTCATCCTCGTCGTTAATATACGCGATAGCAGATCCTTCTGCCGATAATTTGAAGTTTTGAACGTATTCACTTGCAGTTATCAAAGAACCATTGCCATAAACATACAGTGTTTCATCTTCTGATAAAAGCGCCATTGTTTCACCGTCAATAGATTGTGCAGAAAGTATCACTTTTCCCTCTATGATGGTTTTTACGCGTTCTCCGTTAGATATGATGATTGTTTGATCATCGGTTTCATTATAGACATACGAAATATCGCGCTCGGGGATTATGTATGTAACTGCTTGGGGCCAAGGAATATTTACTAACACAATTACAGCAATGATTATAAATAGAACTATACCACCCGCAATGTAAAGCATTTTCGGGGATATATTTTTCTTTTTCATGAATTCCTTGGCTTTATTCCAGATCTTTTTGAAAAAGTTTGTAATTACGGAGTAATCGAAGTTTTTGACATTATCATTCGACTCGTCAGAAAGATTTTCATCGGGATTAGTAGTGTTGGATTCTTCATTCTGAATGGGTTCAATTGCAACAACCGACGCACCGCACATGCTGCAAAACTTGTCCGTTGTTTTAGCTTTTGCTCCGCAAGCCGAGCATTGATATGTAAGCTTTGCAGTATCGTGTACAAGTGCAAATTTCTTTTCCAATTTCAAAAGTATGATCCACTCTGCCACGGCAAAAATGAGGAGGAAGAACATTCCTATTCCTGGCTTTAATCCCAAGCTGATTTTATATCCGTATATATCACCCGTGTATAGATTTATCAAACAAGAGATTAACAAAAGTCCCGCAGATGCTATGTTGGAAATAAAATAAATTTTTAGCATCGACTTTGAAATGCGTGTCACCAATTTAGGATTTACATTACCCCAAAGATTGATACCGCAGAATTCTCTTACTAAACCGACGCATCCCGCAAGCAACAATCCTGCGCTTAGGATAATCATAATAATGAGCAGCATAGACACGAAAACAAGAAGAAACGTAGCGTGCGCTTCTTTTCCGAACAACTCTAAGAGTTGTTTTAGGATATTTGCGAGAGATTCCTCGCCAAACTTTAAGGCTTCGTATGCACTAAAGCCATGCGATTCGCTTTCGCTACCTTGCGAAGCAAATACGGCTGCATAGTTCATAAACATAAAAATAAAGTTAAACAAACCTGCTACCGCGCAGATCATCGGATTAAGTAACCGTTTTACATTTACTCTCATAAGAATTTCCTTTCTTTATGCCATTTGGAGTTTGAATAATGTATGTCATACCACATAATTGTCCTTATGTGGTTATCAAAAATAATACATAACGAATTATATCATAAAATTGCTCAAATGTCAACCGAAATATTACACAAAAAAGTCTTTTTCGACATAAGGCAATTACAAAAAGCGCAACAAAACCGACCAATGAAGATTTGAATTTTTCATTGATCTTATTGAGTATGATCTTTTCATACTCCTTATTTATATTATTTTCGGATAAATACCACATAGGGACAATTATGTGGTATTTTTCTTTTTAGCCATATTTAACACCGCAAAAGCCCTAATTTCTGAATTTGTCTACGGTGTATCTCTCCCGTTTCCATCGTATAAATTCTCGTTGTGTTTACGCTGCTGTGACCGAGGATATCAGCTAGTCGGACAATGTCCTTCTGCAAGGTGTAATAGGTTCTTGCGAATAGGTGTCTTAGGTTATGGGGAAAGACCTTCTTTTCAGATACGCCAGCTTCTTTACATAGCTTCTTCATATCGCTCCATATATTTGATCTATCAAGCGGATTGCCGTTTTTGCTTACGAAGACGGCGCCGCTTTTTATTTTTTGCTCTCGAACGTAATTTTTAAGAATTTTGCAAAGTTCAGTAGGCAAAAAACGCGCATCTACGCTTTCCTTTGCAATTAATTTCGGCTCTGCCTCTGTTAATTGCTTCAACGGTTATAAATTGTAATTCTGATACACGGATACCGGTTGAGCATATTGTTTGCATCAGTAAATAAAGTCTTTGGTTGCTTTTTGCCTTAGCTGCCGTGAGCAGTCTTTCATATTCACTCTTAGTAAGTTCTTTTTCGTTTGAAGCGAAGATTTGCTTTTGAACTTTTATCGTCTTTACCCGAAGCTCGTACCACTCAAGATAGGCGAAGAAACTGTTTATTGAGGAGAGCATAGAATTCACACTCGCTACAGCATAGTTCTCGGTCAAATACTCCTTGTAATTTAACACGCACAGTTTGTTAAGCTCCTTGTCACCCACCCACGCATAGAATGTTTCGATATCCCGAATATACTTTTCTAAAGTCGCTTTCGATTTTTCTTCCTCGATAAGATAATTCTTAAATTTCAGTATTAGCTCGTTTGTTAATTCTCTCATTGTGATAACTCCTTTTTATTTTATTCTATCACATATTCTTTCCGACTATTGATATACAATACTTATCTACAGAATAAGAAATGGGATAGGCTTTCAAACCTATCCCACTTTATCATCATTATGTATTTCCATTGTCAGCCTTGCACCGAGCTTGAAAGCATACTCGAAGATAGCAGCTTCTGCCAAACTCATATACTCGTTCCAACAGTCGTGGAATTTCTCGAAGATTTCTTTTTGTTCTTCGGAAAAGGTCTTCTCTAAGTCCTCATGATGCCTTGCCATATAACCGAGAAGTTCCTTCATTTCTTTTGAATTTGTTCTACTGTCTTCTTGCGGTATTATGTTGCCATGCCATAGTTCTTTAATAACGTTCATAATCTTCCTCCATATGAAAAGTGGCTATATCACCGAGAGAGTCTCGGCAATATAGCCACCGTTTTTGTTATTTGAAGGCACGAAGCCTTATGTATTACTTTCTGTTCCATAGCATCGTACCTCCTTGTTAGTACAACACTATATCACATAATTTTGGAGAAGTCCAGATTTATTTGAAATTAAAAAGGCAACTCTCCCGCGTCTTCAAAAGAAACTGTCGGCTTTACATAGTTCTTATTCATTATGCTTGCAACTGCATTATAAAACTGTGTAATATATTCTGGATACTTTGTTCTGATACTTTCGTACAGATTGAAAGCCGCCTCTAAATTATCCATCGGTATGTTTGTTTCGCCATTCTGGATGCGTTCATCCAGACCAAACACCAACACTCCAGAAACATCTTTTTCAAAAATGTGACTGTCTATAACGGATTTTAAGCCTTCAAACACCACCCGAACATATTCTGAGTCTACATACTGAGATGTGAAAAAGGTTCTATCCCAGGTTTCGTTTCCCCAATAATCATATGAATCTAAACCGCATATACCACTGATTACTGTTTCTATTTTATCGCGAAGAACTTTTGTATCAAGAGGTTTGTCTTCCTTTTGGGGTGTTGGTGCTTTAGTTTCTGTTGATTTCAAGAGTTCTTTATAGTAAGAATTAGGCTTAAACTCTATTTCTTTGCTTGTATATTCTTTGAATTCAGATACTAAGAACTCTGTATTTTTTGTGAATGCGCTTTTATCATCGGTCAAAAATACTACTTTATTTTCTTTAGAAGTTTTGAAAAACTGCACGATCGATATCCACATCAAGCAATCTTTAAAGCCTTTGTCGCTTGCCCCTTTTTCACTTAAAAACGGTGGGATTCTGTCATTTGCTCTACGCAAAATACACTCAAATGTTTCAGAATCGGAAGAATAAGGAATTATATTATCTCCAAAACAAGCTTCGTACTTACTCTGTAGTGATTTGCGATATGTCTCTGCCATAGAATCATAAGTAACTTTTATCGTAATTTTTGCAAAATCACTGTATTGACTTTTACAACGTTCCACTTCTTCATATTTAGATTTTAATTCTCGACACTGCTGGGCGATTCTTTCATCGATGGAAACCTGAGTTACATACACGTTGTAATCTTCTTTGAGATTATCTACAACCTCATTAAGTTTACTGTTCTGAAGAATGAAATTCGTATCAAATATAAATGCTGTTTTCATATCGTCCTCTTTTTAAATTCTTTTATCGTTTAATTACCCAACTTCCGTTTTTCTTGCCGCCTACGCGCTCTACGATTCCGCGTTCTTGCATTGATTTTACTGCTGTTTTTACTGTACGAGGTGATTTGCCTATTCTTTCGGCAACCTCGTCGAGCGTGATGCTCGGATTTGCACGGAGAATCTCAATGATCGCGTTTTCTCGGTCGTTAACAATCGGTGCAGGTTCTTTGGGCTCTTTATAAGCAATGTGCATTTCTCGGTTGGAGAGAATATTATCTTCACCGAGAAGAAGATTTCGAAGGAATAGTTCTACGTAGTAGGTCGTTTCGGTAATGCCTTTCTCACGGTTGTTATAGTTTGCTCTTACGAGCGCATTTCTGAAATACCAGGAGTTTTCGGCAAATATATCATTGGTTACATTGAAGCCCAGCTTTGAAAGATACTTTATGAGGAAGACGGCAGTAGTTCTTGTGTTGCCCTCCCCAAATATATGAATCTGCCAGAGGTTAGATATAAATCGTGCAACGTGCTTGATAACGTCTTCGGTAGATAGACCTTTATAATCAAAGTTCTTTTCTACACCGAAGTCATATTCCAAGGTTTCACGCAGATTTATAGCGTTACCGTAAATAACGGTATCACCGTCAAGCACCCACTCGTCTTTTGTGATATTATAATCTCTGATTCTTCCGGCATGTGAGTATATACCTTCGAAGAGCCGTTTGTGGATTGTAGTGAACTCGACAGGAGAGAATACGAATGACTTTTCGGATATTATCTCGGCTATGCGAACGGATACCTTGTCCGCTTCTTCCGCACGCTCAGATTTCACTTTATTCTCCTTGTAATATGAAGTTATAAGCTTATGTGCATCGTCAAAGCTTATGTCACCATCAATGTGCTGCTCAGCGGTTTTTATGAGGTATTCAGACGGCTCAAGTCCGTCAACTTTTTGCAGTCCTATTGCGGTTTTCCACGCGTAAGTCTTATAATATTTAGTCGGTTCTTTTTCTCTTGAGTATTCTTCAAATATTTCGTCTTTCATGCAAATCTCCAATCTTTCACTAATATTGAATAAATTTTCGGAATCGTGTTTACACGACAATTTGGAACAAGGCTCCAAATTGCGAAAATTTGTGCGTGAACCTCACACAGCGATAACAAGATTTAATTACATTTTCACGCTGCACTCACGAATTTTTTATTATACACATATAGTATACCACATTTGTTTCTAAAGTGCAATGCTTTAAGTGCAACTTTTTTGCTTTTTGCACTTAAAAATTGCACTTTAAAATCTGCAGTTTTAAAATCGCTCTTCTTTGTTTAAGGCAGTATAATTTTTTGCCATTATCCCTACCAAAAACAGACGCAAAAAGGCGGGTTTTCGCGGACGAAAACTCGCTACAATCGCCTGGAAAAGTATTTGAGGGATACTTGCCTTTGACATCTCTTATCTGC
>JAZRBV010000055.1:0-47016 GCA_045635225.1 Eubacteriales bacterium | reverse complement strand
CGAGGCCCTGTTGGAGGCGGTCACGCCGAAAATCGCCGTGATCTCCACCAATACATCAGAAGAGCCGGACACACCGGCCCTTCGCGTGATCCGGCTGCTGAAAAGCCGGAACATTCAGATTCTGCAGACGCAGGACGCGGACCAGGGAGTCCTCGTCACTCTCCGGGACGGAGAGCTTCAGTGGGAACTGCGGTAATCTCTGAGAAAGCGCAAGCGTGACCGTAAGCCGGGTTCTGTATGGGACGGTCATCTATCCAGGCTTTCCGTTACCGGAAAGCTCAAGCGATTGCCGAGGACGCGGCGGGCCGCCGGCTTGCCTCGCTGGCATCTTGCACCGGGTGGGGTTTACAGCGCGGACCTGTCGCCAGACCCGTGGGTGAGCTCTTACCTCGCCTTTCCATCCTTACCGCATACGCGGCGGTATATTTCTGTTGCACTTTCCCGCGGGTCGCCCCGGGCGGACGTTATCCGCTATCCTGCTCTGTGATGCCCGGACTTTCCTCACCGTAATACCTTTCGGCAACATACGGCGCGATTGCCCCACTCGGTCTTAAGTATTATAGCGGATTTTTGCGTGTTTGTCAAGAGGGCGCGGAATAATTACACCTCTTTATCAGGGAATGATTATCTGTCCCCAGCCGTGCTTTCCGTCCTTATCGATGCACTCGACGCGCAACCATCTCTCATCAGCTATCTCGTATTCGAAGCGCGTTACACCCTCGCCTCGCAGAACGCGTCCCTTTGACCAGGATTTGTTCGACTGTATGCCGATAACTTGACACGGGGTGGTATTAACCGTGATTTTCCGACCCTCGCGCTCGACGAAAATATCGGGTCCCTCACTCGCATACAGCTCACCCTTACGTATCGCGTCGAGTATTGCCTCGCGCTCGAGACTCTCTGCCTTTACCATTACCCAGCCGCGGCATTCCTCACCCGTGTAGTAGTGGGTGTCGTCAACGGCGAGCAGGGTGGGGTAGAGTCCGCGATTTGCCGCGAGATCCACGAAGTAGTCGGAGTAGGCTCTCATTGATTCGCCGACCTCCGATACCGAGTTGTATATCTCGGTCGCCGCAATTCCCGAGAGACGCTCGAGGTCCTCCACCGTGTTGAGCGACCACGCGGGATGTGCGAGCACCGCAACGCCGCCCGCCTCGTTTATCTTATCGACGACCGTCTGCCTTTCTGCGCCGTTTTCGATACACGGGTCCGCCGTCATACCTATTCCGACGATGTGCATAACGCCCTCTACCGTGTCGTTTATACCCAGATTGTATTCACAGCCCGAGAGTATCTTCACACCCTCGATCTCGTCAGCCTCACCGTATATCCAGTGGTCGGTCAGTGCTATTGCATCGTAGC
This sequence comes from Eubacteriales bacterium, assembly GCA_045635225.1. Taxonomy (GTDB): domain Bacteria; phylum Bacillota; class Clostridia; order Oscillospirales; family CAG-272; genus UBA1740. The sequence continues at coordinate 45,654 of JAZRBV010000055.1, read as the reverse complement.
CTGCCTCGCGGTATATGCGTGCCGCCTCCTCGGGGGTCTTATGTCCGTCGGAGCGCGTCGTGTGGATGTGCAGACCGAGCTTGTAGTATTTGTTTCCCTTGTGATCGAGTATCATATTCTGCGCCTCGCTTATATTCTTCTGACAAAAGCAGTATATCACGAATCATGCAGTTTTGCAATAGAAAATCGGCAGAAATGTTGAATATTCTGCCGAAAATCCATATTATGTCGTTTTAGTACGGGGGCGTGTCGCGTTTTTTAGAGTGTGTACTCGCGAACTGCCTCCTCCTTGCCACTGTTCATCGAGCGCTCTATCGCGTTCATAATGAAGACGGGAGAGATGAAGTCCTCGTACGTTATCTTCTGCTCACCGCCCGAGAGCAGCTCGTAGAATTCCCTGAACTCGGCGAGGAACCAGTCGTTGTCGGGCGTGATCTCAAGAGATGCGGAGCGTGCCGTCTTCTCGGTGAAGCGCGCGATATAATATACGTAGCTGCCGTCGTAGAATACGCCCGTCACGTCGTAATTCTCGTAGCGGAAGAGCACTGTCAGCTCCTTGCCCGAGAGGTCGGCTCTTACAGCCTTCGGATATCTGCCGAACACCTCGCAGAGCATCTCGACGAGGTGCTGTGCGTAGAAGTAGAAGTCTCCGTAATCATTCTTCGGATTGTAGGGTGCGCGGACGATACCGCCGATGGTAGCCTCACCGCTCGGGTCAGCCGCCTCTGCCGCAATCTCGCGGAGCACCTTGTCCTGCTTGAGCGACGAGCCACCCGTGATGCGGACACCTGCCGCGCGCAGCTCTCGCATAAACTCTACCGCGTCCTCCTCGGTAACCGTGATAGGCTTGTCGATGAACATCGGAATACCCGACGCGATATAGGGCTTCGCGTACTCGTAGTGATATTTTCCGTGACGTGCCGTGATGATCAGACCGTCGATCTTGCCAACTGCATCGGTGTAGTTTTCGAGCACGGGTACGCCGAACTGCTCACCTAGCTTTTTCGATGCCTCGGGATCGTTTGAGTATACGCCCACGACCTCAACGTCGGAGAATGCGGGGTCGTTTTTTATAAATTTAAGGAATGAATTGGCGTGAGAATTCTCACAGCCGAGAATGGCGATCTTTTTCATAACTTACCTCTCAGATGAACTTGACGGGCATGGGATTTTCGGAGTGCGCGGTTTCGATAACGGAGATGATCTCTGATGCCATCTCGGCGGTTACGTCCATTGCGCGACCCTCGGTGATCTTGTAGTAAAGCTGCTTGTAGAGATCTGCTGTTCCGACGTCGAACGCGGTACCGTTGAAGGTACCCTCCTCAACGTGCTTGATGAGATTCTCCTTACAGTAGATGGGGTTTCCTTCTTCGTTCTGGAGGAAGGTATCGATTACGGGGCGCTCGGGGTTCTCACCGTCAACGATATAGGTCATATTATAGCTCGTAGTGGTCGTCTTATAGGTACCCTTAGAGCCGATAAGCATGACGTTGTAGTCGCTGTATGCATCGAGCGAGGTGATCTCGATATCGACGAGAGGACGGGAGGGAGCCTTGATCATGATCTTAACGTAGTCATCGCTGTCACCGCTGCAAAGCACGGAATCAAGCTCTGAATAAACTACTCTGTAGTTCTTGTCAAAGTCGAGAAGACCGAGACCGATTCCTATGGGGTGAGGACCGGTGTTGTAGGCGTTTCCTGCACATTTTTTCTGCAGCGTCTGCCAGTCCCAACGTCTTGCAAGACCGTTGTAGCGGATATTCACCTGCTTGATCTCGCCGAGCTTTCCACTCTCTGCGAGCTCCTTGGTGAACTTATAGAAGGGAGCGTAGAAGGTCTGCTGGAATACCGCGAGGGTGAGACCTCTCTCTTCCGCTATCCTGATCAGGCGGTTGCACTCGTACTTGGTTCTTGCGAATGGCTTCTCTACGAGAACGTTGAAGCCGTGGAGAAGAAGATCCTCCGTGATAGAGTAGTGAGTCTCGGAGTAGGTAGCGTTTACTACGAGATCGATGTCGTTGATCGTGAAGAGCTCGTGATAGTCTGCAAAGGTCTTGCAGCCCTCGTACATCTTCTCTGCAACGGAGCGTCTGTGCTCGTCCGCATCAACTACGTACTTAACGTTGTAAAATTCGTTGCGCTCACTTACGTAATATTTTCCGTGAATATCCTTGCCGCTTCGGCCCTGACCGATTATGGCGAGATTTAGCTTTTTCATATAGCCCTCCGTGAAAAAATTATTTACAACACTATTATAGAATATTTTTTTTGAAAATAAAATAGCAAAATACCGCAAATTATATTGCAAAAAATGAACTGATGTGCTAGAATAACAGTAATTAATCACGCGGAGACGGCACAAAATGGAAAAAATCTACACCACCTACTCTGGCGACGGGCTCTTCTATAAGCATGAGACAACCCTATCTATACCGCAGAACGCCTACTCGATGCACACGCACAATATGTACGAGCTTTTATACTTTATCGACGGTGACGCGACGCACATCGTAGAGGGCAGAAAGCATAAATTGAAGCGCGGCGACCTTATGCTCATACGACCCTCGCGCTATCACTTTGTCAACATCGACTCCGAGTCTGATTACGAGAGGTACGATATTCTCTTCGACCCAAAGCTGCTCGGCATCGAGAGTGTCTCGCTGATCGAACGCCACGTCGAGGTGATCAATCTGAAATCCAACCCCCGCGCCTCCGACCTTATACAGAAGATGGACTTCTACCTCGAGAGCTTCGACGAGCCGACCTTCCGCCGCCTTATGGCACAGCTGATCGACGAGCTCTTCTGCCTCCTATCCATCTCCCCCGAGCGCCGAGGCAGGGAATACACCTCCGTCACCGCCCCGTCGCTTGCCGAGGTGCTCCGCTACATCAACGAGAATCTCACCACCCTCGAGAGCGTCGACGAGATAGCGGAGAAATGCTTCGTCTCGAAAAGCTACCTGTTCCGCATCTTCAAAAAGGAGCTGCTAGAGACCCCGAAAAAGTATATCACCGACAAGCGCCTCCTACTCGCCGAGCGAATGATAAACGACGGTATGCGCCCCACCGCCGTCTACGAGCAGTGCGGCTTCCGCGACTATACCACCTTCTACCGCAATTATACGGAATTTTTCGGCAGATCTCCATCGGAGAAGTAATATGCGCTGAAATATAAAAAATGAGACCGAATCGGATGCCATTGAGCAAATGATACGGTCTCTTTTTTAATGTCCGTGGCAAGCACCGCACACGGCGAAGCTTACTCCGCGTTATATTTTTTACGGTATTCCTTTGGCGAAAGTCCGAACTTCTCGTGAAAGCTGCGCGAAAAATGCGCCGAATTTTCAAATCCGGAGTCAAACGCGACCTCTGTTATCGGAATATCGCCGGATTTCAGGAGATTTGATGCGTAGCTCAGCCTCAGCTCTCTGAGATGCTTTCCAAACGGTACTCCGACCGATTCCTTGAAAAGGGTGTTGAAGTAGTTTGGGGTATATCCCATATATTCCGCTACGTCGCAAACGGTGATATTATCGGAAAAATGAGAATAGATATAGCCGAGAGCGCGATTTAAAAATGCCGATTGAACGGTATGTCCGCTCTCGGAATACTCGCGTATGGCAATGATCATGAGCTGCTCTACCATAATCTGCATGTAGATGTGGCAGGCAATTCTGTCCTTGCCGTTTTTGTATTCATCTATCAATCTCTCGAATATCTCTTTCGAGGCGGTAAACAGATCCTCGGATAGCTTCACCGTTATCGGGAATTTGTTCAGCGCGCAGAGACCGACCAATCTCTTGTCGAGTAGCTCGTACGGAAATTTTACGCCGTAGTAATCGTAGCTCTCTCCACTCTTTGGGGTGTTTTTATGAAAATCCGCGGGCGACAGTATAAACATCTGTCCCGGTGAAAAGGGTATATCCTCGCCGTTGAGCGTCTGTACTCCCTCTCCTCTCGTTATCAGCGTAAGCAAAAAATGATAGTGTCCGTGAAGAGCCGAGGCGGTCTGATTTTTCACCGAGTACGCCTCACACGTGTCGTTTTCAAGATGCCATCTGATCGGAATTGCCATATCCGTTCCTCCTTAATATAGCTATATTGTATCATACTTTTCCGAATTTTCATAGAGTTTTGCAGTAAATCGTAGAAAAAATCAAATATATCCGCGAAATGTTAAGCAAAATCTTTCGATAATTGATATTATTAAGAAAAAAACGAACGGAGACGCATATTATGAAAAATCCATTTCAGTATATGAAAGATAAGCCGAAAGATTTTTTTGAGCTTATTCCTCAGCGCGGCGTAACTCATATTTTTGCAACGGAGGATCCGCAGCACAACGCGATTTGGGATATGGCTATATCACCGGAGGGACGCGTGTTTTTCTCGGCGTGCGGTGAGAGCTATCTGCCCCTTTACGCACGTCTTTACGAATATGACCATAAGAACAAGAAGCTTATCCGTCATATGAAGATCGAGGAGGAGATCGTTTTAAATAAGAACTCGCTCAGAACGAGTAAATTCCATACCGCCATGTCATTTATCGGTGACGGTAAGATACTTTCTACCACCCATACGACCTCGCCCGCACCCGCTCACCCCACCTGGATGCCGTACGAATACGCGGAGCATCCCTACGAGGGCTATCAGGGCTCTAATCTTCTCATTTATGATTATAATACCGGCGAGACCCGGGGACTTGGAATACTCTCGCCTCACGACACTACCTACGGAGCGACCTACGATCCGAAGAACGGAGATTATTTCGCTATCACGTGGCTTCGCGGTACAGGCTACGTTTATAACGTACATACCGGTGAAACCAGATGTCTCGGTCAGGTATCCGACTCGCATACCAGCAGGACCTTCCTTCTCTCCGACGGTCACATATACGGCACTACGTATTCGGGCGCTATGTTCAGATATAACACCGATATCCGCGATATAGAGTTCCTCGGCGTAAACGCACCCGGCTTGATACGCCACGCCTGCGAGTATGACGGAAAGCTCTATTTCACGACCGGACCCTGCTCGGTCGCAGGACGCGGACAAATGCTCTATTGCTACGATATGACGACCCGCGAGATAAGCACAGTGGGCAGACCCGTGCCCAAGGCTGATGCCACCGTCGACGATCCGAACGTATTCTATAACGCCTACGGTATGGCTATGGATAGCAAGGGCGTGCTTTGGTACGGCTGTATGACCTTCGTTCCCGAGCATAAGTACGTAGGAGCAAGACTGTATAGGTGGGATTTCCTTCACGGAGGCGATGTGCGTGACTGCGGATTCCTCGGTACTCCCGCACGCACCGTCAGCATAACCGCCGAGATGCAGATACGCGATGACGTTCTCTATATTTCGGACGGAAACCATACGAGCCACGTCGATACACCTTGCGGAATTCTGGCGATCGATCTCGATGAATTCACCGCCGCGCTCGATACCGAGGAGCGCATTATGTCACACGATTACGTAAACTACCTTCCGTATCAGTATGAGGCGCGAGAGTGGTATCCGAGAGACGATTTTGACGAGTGCCTCTCCCTCTATACCGACTATTACAATAATACCGTAAAATACTTCGGAAGGTTTGTCAGGGATAACTCTCCAAGACACACCTTCGCACACGCCTCGGGTGTCAGCGTATGGGAGAGGGTAGGCTTTGGCAACACCGCCGTCAGATCTATCGTGTGGTTATCCGACACCGAGCTTGATATCGTCTGCGGAAACTCGAGCGACAGTCTCGTCAGAGTGCGTATCGACGGTAACTCCGACGCGCACGTCGAATCGATTACGGAAATAGAGAAAAAGAATTACAGCGGACTGAAGGTAGCAGTTCCGACCGTTACTCTCCCGTGTGTACCCGGCAGACGTTATCTCGCCACTCCCGAGTCCTCGGTCGGACTTCCCGACGGCTCGGTTATGGTAGGAACGCACGATACAATTCTCGCGAGGGTGAAGGACGGCAGAGCCTTTTCCTTCGGTCAGGTCATATCCGCCGGCGGAGTTCATTCCCTTGACGTATCGCCCGACGGCACCGTATGGGGCGTAGCAGGTCACAGAGAGGGCTGCGGCACTGTATTCAGATATACCGAGGAGGAGGGCGTTGTGCTTGTCGGCATAGTACCCGAGGCTTGGGCAGAAAATGGCAGAAACGTATCGATATACCGCCCGAGCGTTATCGCAGTCAGCCCGGACGGCAGACATATCGCGATCGGAGGCGAGGATGAAATAAGCGGAGCAGTGATCCTTAAGCTGTGATTTGCCGATCAAATATGAAATAAGGTCTACACTATATCCGCACGTGGATCTCGTGTTTAAGTAGAAAATTACTCTTTTTATACCTCATAGCGACTGCCCGATGCAAAATGTATTCCTCGCGACGAGCCTTGAGATAGCCGTGACCGTAGGCGCGCGTCGGAGACGGGTTCGCGTCCTCATCTCCGCACCGGAAAAACAAAAAGCAGAGTACAATGTACTCTGCTTTTGTTGCGAAAGAGCAGTAAAAAGGTGTGTAAGGGTAGGTAAGAACGGTGAAAAGGTGTGTGAAATTTATTTTTTCTGACGAAAAAATAAGAACGCCTCTTCATATAGCTTTCGCGTTTGCGTTTCGTCATTCCAAGACAAGCAATCATCGGCATAACACAATGTCCAAAAAGGCTCTTTCTGTTGTATGTGTGATGGTAAATGGTTCCATAGTGAATAACAACGCTTGCCAAATTCATTAATGCTGAATTTGTTGAATTTATAAATAGATTCCAATTCGGAAAACAAGTACTCTCCAAACACATCAACATCTAAAATCTTATGCTCGGAGTCCCAATAATTTTCTAATATCGCATTTGTTCTGAGTATATCCGAAGAACACTCCTCTAATTCAAGCAAAACTTTATCGCTTGGAGCGTTTAAAAAATATTTGTGTAACAGCGATTCATATTTTTCATTTGTATTCAACTCGTTTAACCATAAAAGAAACTCTGCATACAATTTTTCCATAGGTTAATATCACTCCCTTCAAAAACATTATACCACACTTTCATAAATAAATCAAGGAGTAGCCTTGCATCTTTAATGAAATCGTGCTACGCACGATGAAATCCAAACGAGTTTGGATGAAATCTTCAGCCTGCGGCTTCAGATGAAATCAAATCCGCCTCCCTCAACCTTGCGAAGCAAGATTTCATCCACGATAGTGGATTTATTCCGACGGAGGCGGATTTAATTAAAAAAGGCTGCAATTTTGTATCAAAATTACAGTCTTTTTTTGGTGCGGGAGACGGGACTTGATTCTCCTCGCGAACTGCGCTCGTCGGTCAGTCGCGGCTCTGACAGTCCACCGGACTGTCATTCAGTACCGCTCCCCCTTCAAGTCCGCTTGCTTATAAATCAAAAAAGGATGTACTCAAAGGCACATCCTTTTTGATTGGTGCGGGAGACGGGACTTGAACCCGTACGTAAAAACACACGCCCCTCAAACGTGCGCGTCTGCCGATTCCGCCACTCCCGCGTAACGCTCCACTATTATACTACACTTTTTTCGGTTTGTCAAGATGTTTTTGAAAAATAATTTATTTTTTTTGAAAAAGGCAAAAACAAGACTTTTTACTCTTCCTCTGTCCTTCCGAGAAGGTAGTCAAGCGATACTGAAAAAAAGTCTGCGATCTTTATCAACTGGTATGGTACAGAACTTAATGCATATTATATGTGCTTTTGGTTGGGAATCGTTGGATATATATGTAATGGCACTTCCTAACGCAAAATTGGATAATATACAGTTAAAACAGCAAAAAAGGCACAAAAGCTAATATATCAAAGCCATAGTTGACAATCGGTCAATATTTTGATAAAATATTGTTATCTACTTTAGAGAGGTGACGCTATGACGACAAAGACTGTTATAAATGAGCGCGTGTATAGGTTCGGAGAATTCGAGCTGATGAAGGCGTTTGCCATTATAGGACTTCCTATCGTGCATTTGCTTGAGGAAGGAATTTTTAATAATTATGTTTCAGAGGACGTACATAAGCTTGAGGCGTTTATAGTTGCACTTTGTATCGTTGGCCCATCCATCTTTATGATGTGTATGGGATTCGGTATTGGCGGTACTCGCAACACGCCGGGAGGCATGATGAAGCAGGGATTTAGATTTTTGGCGATCGGCGCTATACTAAATCTTATCCGTTGGATTGTGCCGGGATTTTTGCTGTTTTGCGTTCACGGGATCTCAATGGCGGAAGACATATTCTACTTTTTCGCATCCGATATATATTACTTCGTAGGCATTTTCTATCTGTTTTATGCCCTGATGCTTAAATTGAAGCTTGCTACCTCGGAGATTTTGGTAACTACGATAGTTATGCTTACGGTAAACACGCTTCTTACCCCCTTTATGTCCGACGTTATCACAAATGATTATCTCATTGCCATCGTCGGCAACATTGTGTATGTCGACGGAACAAGCTGTTTCCCTCTTTTATCCTGGGCTGTTTTTCCGACTGCGGGCATCTTACTTGGCGATGTGTTAAAAAAGGTGACCGACGAGAAAAGAGAGTTGATTATGCAGCGTATGCTGATTTTCTCCCCTGTTATCTTCATATCTTACCTGGTGTCGCTCTGTATTTACGGCCACGACGTTATGAAGGTTATGGTTTCGCCCCTTAACGACTATATCACCGACCTTCCAAACGTTGTTCTGATGATCTCGCTCGCTCTGTTCCTTTTCGCGTTGCTTTATTACGTTTCTAACTGGATAGACGAGACGAAATTTATGAAATTTATGCTGAAGATTTCTGTGCACATCGTTCCGTTCTATATGCTCCAATGGATCTTGGTTTCCTGGGTATTTTTCGGAATGGATCTCTTTGAGTGCGAAGAAGGCGTATTAACCCTCCCTTGGTTTATTATTGCTGCAGCTCTTATCACGGGAATTTGCATTTACGTTTCGGTGAAGCACGGAATGAAAGCTACAAAGCTCCTTCTTCGAGTCGTCTCCTTCAGAAGAAAGAAAAAGAAGGCAGTTCGGAAATAACCGCCCGAAGCATTTGAAATAATAAAGCTAACGAGGCAGCTCGTCGCTTAATTATAAGCTTTTGACTCGGCATATTTTGCTTTTCGTTATACCTTGTGCGCAGGTCAACTGTACACTTTTTGCAATAACGAAAAACAGAAAATACCATTTACTTTCCCGCGCGGAGAATATATAATTGAAGTGTAAATAATCACCAATGGAGAAAAAGCTATGGCTAAAATAATACTTTCCGCATTTGCCGACGAGCACAGCGATGCGCTCACCGATCAGCTTGCGGCTCTCAATTCATACGGCATAGAATACCTCGAGCCTCGTTTCGTCGACGGCAAGAGCATCGCCGACCTCACGCCCGACGAGGTTGCGGCTATGAAGGCGACACTTGACCGCTACGGCGTGCGTATATCCTCGATCGGCTCGCCGATCGGTAAGATCAAGCTTGACGGTGACCTCGAGGGTCACTTTGCTATGGCGCGCCGAGTGTTTGAGACTGCGAACGCCCTAGGCACAAAATACGTGCGTATGTTCAGCTTCTATCCCGCCGACGGCAAGTGTATCACCGACTGCCGCGACGAGGTCATCGCGGGACTCACGAGGCTTCTCGACCTCGCCGACGAATACGGTGTCGTCCTCTGCCACGAGAACGAGGCGAACATCTACGGCGAGAGGGCAGAGAAGTGCCTCGACCTGCTCGAGCACTTTGGCGGCAGACTCAGGTGTGTGTTCGATATGGGTAACTTCGTTTTCTGCAACCTCGATCCCACCGAGGCGTATAAGCTCCTTAAGCCCTATATTCAGTACTTCCATATCAAGGATGCCTGCTACGAGGGCGCAATCGTTCCTCCCGGTAAGGGAGATGCTAAGATCGGCGAGATCCTGCACGACTTCGCGGACGGTGCCGAGTGCGACGTTATCGCAACGCTCGAGCCTCACCTCGAGACCTTCAGCGGACTGCGCCACCTCGTTGGCAGAAAATTCGCGAACCCCTACAAATTTGAAACAAAGGAAGCGGCCTTCGACGAGGCTGTAAGACTCATAAAGGAGATAATTATATGAGATCATTCAAGAAGGACGAGCTACTCGTCAACGTTTACGATTCCCGTAACGAAATGGGCGCTGCAGCGGCACAGGATATAAAGAACTGTATCGTAAAGCTCCTCTCCGAAAAAAGTGAAATTAATATGATCTTTGCGGCGGCTCCCTCGCAGAATGAGGTGCTCCGCTCGCTCGTTTGTGACAGCGAAATCGACTGGACACGCATCAACGCCTACCATATGGACGAGTACATCGGACTCCCCTCCGACGCGCCCCAGGGCTTCGGCAACTTCCTGCGTCGCTCCCTCTTCGACCTCGCTCCCTTCAAGAGCGTAAACTGCATCGACTCGTCAGCGACCGATGCCGAGGCGGAGTGCGAGAGATACTCGAAGCTCCTCAATGACAACCTCGCTGATATCGTCGTTATGGGTATCGGTGAGAACGGACACATTGCCTTCAACGACCCACCCGTTGCAAACTTCGGTGACGAAAAGACTGTAAAGGTGGTTGAGCTCGACTCCGTATGCCGTCAGCAGCAGGTCAACGACGGATGCTTCGAGAAGCTCTCCGACGTGCCTACACACGCGCTCACTCTCACCGTTCCTACACTCGTGAGAGCCGCTAATCTCTTCTGTATCGTTCCCGCTCCCACAAAGGCAAATGCGGTATACGGTACCGTGACCGGTGAGATCGGCGAGTGGTGCCCTGCTACCGTTTTACGTACCCGTCCCGGCGCCGTGCTCTACCTCGATCCCGATAGCGCATCTCTTATATAAGCTGAATATGTAAACTTTAATATACAAAAAGCGTCATAAACGAGCATTTCCTCGCTTATGACGCTTTTATTTTTGCTAAGAATTATTTGACCTTTACAGTGTAGATCTTGGGTGTTCTCGGAGAGATCTTATCGAATCTCACACGGACCGCACCCTCCTTTGCGGCGTTGTACTTCACCGTGATCTCACGGATCTCGGAGGAGTCCTCGCGTATCTCGCATCTCTCATCGCCAACCGTCAGGGCGAGGTCAAAGCCATCGTCACCGCCGACCGTGATCACGATCTCGTTTTCGCACCTCGGTCTTACCGCCACCTCGTAGCTGAACCAGCCGTGTGCGTTGATAGCACTCCAGCCGCGCCTTGCGTTACCGGGCACGCGTGCAAGACGTGAGCCGACTACCATCGTATCGCTGAAGTTGACCTCCTTTTGGAGCTTGTGTCCCTCGGTACAGCCGCCCGCGATAACGTAGTCGTAGAGTCCCTCTGCTGAGAGCTTCTTCGCCCATTTTTCCTCGATCTCAAACGTCTCGAGTATCTCATCGCAGAACATCTTTACCAGCTCGTATCTGCCGCCGCCCGCGAGGCTGTCACCGCTGATGCAGTAGAACTTGTCGCCGAGCTGTGCCTTTCCTATCTCGTTATATTCGCGTAGCTTCTCGACCGCACGCAGTAGATATTCCTTGTAGCATTCGTCGCACTTTTCAAAATATTTTGCATAGCCGTAGAAGGCGTCTGTGAGCGATTTCCATATCTTTGCGACGAGCTCGAGATTTCTGAATTTAGTATGTATATTCTCCCACTCCGACTCGGGCATTTTATCCTTTACAGACTCGAGTGAGGCGAGCAGTCTTTCGCTGTCGCGGACTGCGCTTTCCTTCTCCTCCATCACTCCGTCGAGCGAGCCTCTCTGCCAGCCGATCGGTATGAACCATTCGTTCGACGCGATGTTGCACTCGTCGCGCATCATCTCGAAATAGAAGTGGTTTTTCGAGTGATTGAGCTTCGGGAAGAAGCTGAGCTGGCTGTAATAATAGCCCTTAAGGTAGATCACTCTCTTAAGAATGCTCTCGGTCTCTTCCATAATGGCGCGCACCGTTTCTGCCGCCTCACCGTATCTTTCACGGAAAAACTCGTCAACCTTTTCGTCGACGTCGTCACCGTTCAGCACCGCGTGCATAATGATGAGGTTGACCTCGTTCACCTCGCCGAAGGGGTCGAGTCCCGCTCTGTCGATACGCGCAACGTAGCCGACGGGCTTGAATTTTTCGCAGTAATTAAACTTTGACGTGATGTGCTCGCGCAGCATCAGCGGCAGCTTGCCCTTGCCGAAGAACTCACCGAAGATATCACCCTCGACAAAGAGGGGATTGTTCTTGATCTTTGCGTAGAATTTGTTGTCGGGCAGACACAGGCTCCAGTCGAACTGCGTCCACTTATCCATAATGACGAGATCGCGCGAGATCTCCTCGTACGCACGCGTCATCATCTCGTAGTCCTCCTCGATGCTTGCGAAGGGGCGCACGATCAGCTCCTTGCCGCGCGCTACGCAGGTGCTATAGAGGATCTCGGTCACGTACTTGACTCTGCCGATCTTATCGAGCTTCTGGTTTTTCAGCTTGAGAAGCGGCACCTTCGTCTCGTGCAGAGTGAGGATTATTCCGTCCATACCGGGGTAGGCGTCAAAGAAATCGTTGATCTTGTTCTCGAGATAGTCCTTTACCGCGGGGTGAGTTACCTCGATATCGCCGTAATCGTTGAGTGCCTCGGGAAATGCCTTGCCGAAATCGGTCGGCAGCTCGAGCTCGTGATGCCACATATACGCCTTAACGCCCGCCGCGTTGAGTCTTGCAAGCGCCTCGTTAACGTGCTCCATACAATACGCAACGTACTCCGCATCCTTCTCGCCGTTGAACTGCGAGTACTTTTTCGAGAGTGTCATTCCGTCTATATTTCCCTTGACGGGATCGTGTATCGGTCCTATCAGCTGATAGTGGTCAAAGCCGTGGCTGATAGCGTAATCAACTGTGTAAATTAGGTAATCTCTCTCGACGTCGACGGGATTGACTGCGGAGATGCCCTTGATCATTTTTCTCGGTGTGTGCATAGGATAACCTTCCTTTGATTTTCTACCGATATTGTAACACTAAAGGGGCGCTTTGTCAAGCACCCCTTTTAAATATCCTTCATCCTTTCCCGATGGGCATCATCCGTTAACACGGTACGGACCTCATCGCTCTGCTACCTGTCGCACCGTGATGTGATTTATGATGCGACGACGTGCTTCATCCACTCTCGCGGTGACCTCATATACAGTCGAGCTTGTTCCAGCCGAGCGGTAGCGGAAGTATTGCCGCCGCAAACGCCGACGGATGCGCCGCCACCAGTGAGGGTGTGTGAGAGAAAAGATACCTCGCCGCATCGAGCCGCGATAGCGTGAGCTCTGCCTCCCCGTCCGTGAGACGGACCTGCGTATTTCCTCCGTCTACCGTCAGCCGAAGCGTGCCGTAGCCCTCGATACCCACTGTGAGCGAGCCGTCGGGCAGGGGAGTGCTCCGAGCCTTCAGCGCGAGCAGAGCGTCTGCGATCCCCTCGAAATTCAGTATATTGAAGTAGCTCGGCGCACCTACCGACACACCGTCGCACACAGATGCGAGGAGAGACACCTCCTCCGCCATATACGCGGGCAGTGTAAAGCGTATATCTCCGCCGACTCGCATCTCGTACGCCGCGAGCATATCCAGCATCAGACGGGGACTTACTGCACGCACCTCGCATATCTCCGCGCCCACGGCGCACAGGTATCCGATAGGCTCTCCGTCGAGTGTCGCGAGGTAGGGAACACAGCTCTGCGCCGTGAGTGCGGCATATACGTCGCGCATACCATCTGCCTCCGAGCGCACTATCCTCATATGTGATGCGTTATATAGCGAATTTGCGAATTGGATGGGGGGCGTGTCGAGTTTTTCAATGATTTTGAACTCTATTTTCCCCGCCTTTTCGCTTGCACAGCTCTTTGCATTGTACGCCGAAAGCGTGAATTTATACTCTGTTCCGGTAAGCGAATATCCGAACCTCTCGTACCTTTGTCTCGAGCCACCGAGCCTTGCCGCATCTACGCCCATCTCGGGAAGCGAGCGCACCGCCTCGCCAAACGTAGCCTTGAAATATCCGCGACCCTCGTACTCGGGGAGTGTCGCCACGTTGCCCGTCGTTGCAAAGGTGAATTTCTTATCGCCGATATAGGTCTCAAACGGATATACACCAGTGACTGCGACTATTCTGCCGTCCTCGATCACCGCAATGTGGCGCGACATATGCTCGTCGTCACGCACCCACATCTTCGGCCACATGCTCTCGAAATCCACGGGGTGTCCGTACTTGTGTGCAAACGTCGAGTTGAGCATCTCGAGCAGCTCGTCGTAGTGCTCGGTTCTGAGTCTTTCTATCTTCATATCCTTATTCTCCTACACTGTCCGCCGACGGCGGATTTCATCTATCTATGATGGATTTCATCGCCCTGCGATTTCATCTGCCACCGGCAGATTTCACTCTCCCTCGGCAGATCTGTGCGCTTCTGCCGCGCGTGGGATAGAAAACTCGTTTTCCTCAAGCAACGCTTCTGCCGCGCCGTGATCGAGTCCCGTGATCTCCATCGTGATGCCGATCATTCTCTCGCGCAGCTTTTTGTTCGTCGGGCGCAGATTTATCATCATATTTTCATACACCTTACCGCTCTTTATCATAGAGGCGGTAGAGATCATATTCAGCACCATCTTCTGTGCATTTCCCGCCTTCATTCTCGTCGAGCCGGTGATCACCTCGGCACCCGTGTCGGTGAATATCGGGATATCTGCTATCCTGCCGATAGCACAGTCGGGGTTGCTCGCGAGAGATACCGTCGTGCATCCGACGCCTTTTGCATACTCGAGTGCGCGGCTGACGAACTCGGCGTTACCCGATGCCGATATACCCATAACGACGTCCTCTGCCACAAGCTTCTTTTCGCGGAGAGCCTCGACTCCCGCCTCGCCGTTATCCTCTACGTTCTCGGAGGGTCGGACTATCGCACCGTAGCCGCCCGCCATTATCGCGCTGACCACGTCGTAGGATACGCCGTAGGTGGGGGGACACTCGCTGGCATCCACCACGGCGAGTCTGCCCGACGTTCCCGCACCGATATATATCAGCCTGTGTCCCGAGCTTATCGCGCGCGTTACCGCCTCGACGGCACGCTCTATCATCGGTATCGCCGCCTCAACGGCACGCACCGAGTTGTAGTTCTCCTCATTTATCATCTCGAGCATCTCTCGCGTCGTGGCGCGGTCGATGTGCATCGTCTTCGGATTTCTCATTTCGGTTGCTATCATTTTTATTACTCCCTGTCGTTGAATTTCTTGTAGCTTTTTCTGAATTCCGCGAGGAATCCACCGTACTCGGCACCGCCGCAATACAGCTCACTCGCCTTGCGCATAGCGCCGAAGATAGGCGGAGTCGGGGTGATCACGAGCTCTATACCGCCGTCCAGTCGCTCGCGTATCATATCTCCGAGCGCCGGCTCGTTTATCGCGATACCGCCCGATACCACCGCAACGTCACCGACCTCGTAGGTCTTATGCACGTGATTTATCAGCTCCGCGAGCCTATTTGCCGTCCTCTCAACGATGGCGCGCGCCGCACCGTCCCCGAGCTCCAGAGCGCGGAATACCTCGCGCGAATATGCCGCGATCGGTCCCGTGCCGCCGCCGTATATCTCGCTGAGCCGTGCCGAGAGCACGCCGCCCGCCCGTTCCTCGACGAGTCTCGCGAGGGGAGTGTAGGGAAGCACGCCGCTTTCACACTCGAGCGTATAGGCTATCGCATCTCTGCCCATATCGTATCCCGAGCCCGCTTTGTCGAGCAGATATCCCCAGCCTCCGACCCGATGTAGCTCCGAGCCGTCCCAGCCGAATACCGCCGAGCCTGTGCCGACGATCGCCGCGATGCACCTGTCAGAATGCTCGGTCAGTCCGATTATATTATGTATATCCGATGCCACCTGACTCTTGTACGCAGGGTACTGCTTTTTCAGAAATTCACGCACCAGCCGCTCCGCCTCGGGCGCACCGCAGCCTGCCACTCCGGCGAATATTCCGCCTATCTGTCCCGTGCCTCCGAGCAGCTCGTCAATGCCGCTTTTTAATACACGGGTGGCACCTTCCTGCCCTACGGAGTTGGGATTAGACCCACCCTTTACCACTCTTGCGAGCACCTCGCCCGCGGGTGTGAAGAGCACGAATTCCGTCTTGGTTCCGCCGCCGTCTATCGCGATGAGCGGCCACTCTCCCATCTCCCGACTCTCAAAAAGTGAGGCGGGGTCGACTCCGAGCGTGCGCGCTATCTCATCGACCAGCAATGCGTCGGGCACAGAGGAGCCTCTCTCCCATTTTGATACCGTCTGCGGTGCGAGATAGAGCCTGTCGGCAAGCTCCTTTTGCGTGAGTCCGCGCGTGATGCGCGCTCGTCTTATGTTGTATCCGAGATCCTTTGCAGTCATGATCTACCTCTTTCGAGTAAATATTTTACCGTCTTCAGTATACAGCTTCAACTCAACTGTGTCAATCACTATTTCGTCGCGCTTTAAAAATAACTCAACTGTGAGTAGAGTTGACGGTGAAGAAAAAGCACCCGCCCATGTCGGGTGAGGGTGCTCTTCCGTGAACGTCGCTTCGGCACGTGTGCGCCGCGACGGGAAAATTATCTGTTGAGAATAAGCTTTGTAAGCTCAACGGGGGGAACGATGGTGTCGCCCTTGTAAACTCTCATATTACCCGATGCGATCTCGTCGATGAGAATTACCTCGTCGCCGTTATAGCCGAACTCGAACTTGATATCCCAGAGATCGAGACCGATGCTCTTGAGGTCGTCTGCAACGATCTTAGTGATCTTAAGAGTCTGTGCCTTCATGCTCTCGAACATCTCGGGAGTCATAACGCCGAGTGCCGCGAGACCCTCGGAGGTAACGAGGGGATCACCCTTCTCGTCGTTTTTGAAGGTGCACTCTACGTAGCCGCCCTCGAGAGGAGTGCCGTCCTTGATATACTCACCGTAACGGCGGATGAAGCTGCCGGTTGCAACGAGACGGCAGATGACCTCGAGACCGTGACCGAATACCTTACCGGGGAGCACCTCCATCGTCGCGTCCTCTATGTTGGCGTCGACGTAATGGGTCTTGATGCCCGCCTTCTTCAGCAGCTCGAAGTAGTAGATAGAGGTACGGAGATTTTCTCTGCCGATGCCCTCGATCGTGAGTCCTACCGTGTTCTCGCCGGGATCGAACACTCCGTCCTTACCGGTACAATCGTCCTTGAACTTCAGCATCACGTTGCCGTTGTCAAGCGAGTAAACGTCCTTTGTCTTGCCTTCATAGATCTTTTTCATATTTTCTCCTATCCGCCGCCCGTGATGGGCGCAAATTAAAATTACCTTTTTATTTTAGCACAAAAAAACGCGCTTGTACAGATTTTTTTGAAAAAAACCTGAAAAAACTTTAAAAATCTTCTTCGCCCGACGGCGGCGACTGTACGGCGTCGCATCCGACGGGCGTCCCCATCACGGGGTATCCCGTCTCGTCGAACTCCACTCTTTGCAGATGCATATACCTCTCGCTCTCTTTCAGCACCTCGGTATATTCACGCACTCCGTGATAGGCGCACCACACCTCGCCCCCGTCCGGTGAGGTGAAAAAGGAGGCGTGACCCGGAGCGTAGACTCCGTTGCCGTAGGTGAGGAGCGGCTTATCGTGCTTTTTCCAGGACTTCGCATCGCATAGGTCTCCGCCCGTGTATTCCAGTACGCCCAGGCAGTAGGATGCCGTGAAGCAGCCGTTTGCCGAGTATATGATGAACAGCCTCTCGCCGTGCCTTAAGAAAAACGCACCCTCGTTTATAGCCCGTCTGCCGACGTACGGCGGCACCAGCTCCCATTCGTATTCCGCCCTTGCGATAACAGCCGACCTATCGCCAAACGTGTACGGATTAACCAGCTCGCGTATCTCGAGCAGCTGCTCGCCGTCGACAAGGGAGTAGCAGACGTATTGCCGTCCGTCGACGTGGGTGTAGACCGTCGGATCGATAGCATAGGTGTCAGGGAGCGGCATTGACTTGAAGCGCCACTCGCCAAACGGATCGTCATTCTGAGCCTCGAGGACAAAGAGCCGCTTCGGCCACAGCTCGGGGTCGTAGAGTCCGCTCGTATAGATATACCATTTTCCGTTATTTCCCCGGTGCATCTCGGGCGCCCATATCATACCGTATATTCCGTCGCGCTCGCCGTCCGGTGTGTAGATCACACGTGACTCGCCACCCGTGAGAATATCTGCGGCACGTCTTGAGCGAAATATCTCCACGCGGTCACAACAGGTAAAGAGTGCGTAATAATATCCGCTCACCGAGTCATAGGTCATAAACGGATCGGGCGCGTCAAAATCGGACAGGGGGTTTCTAAATCCTCGCATAATAACCTCTCCTTACTCACAGCTCGTCTCGCGACAGCTCGGAGTCATCTCACCGAAATTCTAGCACATTTATCGCGTTCTGTCAACCCGAATTTGCGTAGGCTGCGGCGAGGAAGTGAGGCATGAGTCACGAAACGGTGCAATGCGTGTCGACGTTTGCAGATAAAATCACCGCCGCAGGTGAGATGCCCTCTTGACAAGCGGAGGAAAAATTGCTACAATATAAGATGTGAATAAATGCGCCGATGCACGCTTGCGCACTCACGTATGGGTGCCGCAGTGCCTCGCGGGACTATAAAGGAAAGGCAGAAAAAGGAATGCTAAACAGAGTAATCGCCGTCGATTTCGAGAAAAAGAGCGGTAAGATCAAGCCGATGAACTGTATCAACGGCGGACCCCGCTCGGGCGGATATAATCTCCCCTACGATATGACCGAGGAGTTCTCGGCGATGTCGGTGCCCTTCGTGCGCACCGAGAGCTCGGCGGGCGAGTACGGACTCAACCAGTTCATCAACGTTCACTGCATATTCCCCGACCCCGATGCCGACGAGACACTCGAGGAGTCCTATAACTTTCTGCCGACCGATCTTTATCTCGCCTCGGTGAAGAATACGGGTGCCGATATCTTCTACCGTCTCGGTGAGTCCGCCGAGCCTTATTCGCGCAAGATCTTCGCACGCCCCCCGGCTAACGCCGAAAAATGGGCGCGCATCTGCGAGCACATCATAATGCACTATAACGAGGGCTGGGCAAACGGCTTCAAGTACAATATCAAGTATTGGGAGATCTGGAACGCGCCCGATTCCGCCGAGGGCTTTGTCGGCGATCCTGCCGAATTCTACGAGCTCTACCGCGTGACCTCCACGTATCTTCGCGAGAGATTCCCGAAGATCAAGATCGGTGCCTACGGTGCGCGCGGCTTCTACTCCCTCAACCGCCTCGACGCGAGCGAGGAGATGAAAAAATACGTGCCCTTTATGCAGCAGTTCTTCACGTTCGTGAACCGCAATAGCTGCCCCCTCGACTTCTTCACCTGGTCCTGCTATACCTCGAACCCCGAGGAGCTCGCGATGCACGTGAAGTATGCACGCACCTACCTCGACGGAGCAGGTCTCAGGCGCACGAAAAGTATACTCTGCGAGTACAATACCTCGAAAAAACTCAACACGCCCCCCGCCTTATCCCCCGAATTTCCTGCTGAACTCGGCGCGTCTCTCATTCTCGCGCAGAAGAGCTCGCTTGATATGATGATGTATTCGACCTCGGGCATACACTCCCGCGACAACGGTCTCTTTTCGGTGGACGACTTCACCTCGCACCGCCACTACGCCGCCTATAACGTTATGTGCGCCTTTGGCAGGCTCTACCGCCTCGGTACGGCGTACGAGACCACGGGCGACTACCGCAAGGAGCTATATTCTCTCGCGGCTTCGGACGGCAACGTTGCCTCGGTCCTCCTCATCACGCGCAGCTATACCGGTAAGGTGGAGGTTACCCTGAAGGGCTGTACCTACGACACCTGCAGCGTCGTGAAGACCGTGACGGGCGGCGAGCGCGGCGAGGGTACTGTATACCGCGCCGAAAATATAGCCGTCACCGGCGGTAAGATAATCCTCTCCGCCAAGCAAAACGAAATATACGAGATATCGCTCTTTAACAAGTAGAGCGGAGCCGCAAACTATACGCACTCTGCTCACTTTGTGTAACTTGCCCAAAAAACGCGCGTAATTTTTTACGAACTTTTCGGGCTCGAAGCGCAAAGTTGCCATTGACTTTTTACCTACATATATGTTAAAATATATATTGGTAAAGGTTTTTGTGACCGACGGACAGCGGAAATAACCGCAAGGAAGCAAAAATCGTTAAATTGTCGACCGTCTGGGCAGAGCTACCTTTATAGGTGAGTTCTGCCCATTTTTGTTTTTTTCGGGCGGCGGATGAAGAAATTTTAATTACCGAAAGGATATTTGATATGAAAAAGGTTGCGATCATTATGGGTAGCGACAGCGATCTTCCCGTAGTTGAAAAGGGAATAGCTGTCCTCGACGGATACGGAATCCCCTACGAGGTGCACGTATATTCCGCTCACAGAACGCCTCTCGAGGCGGCAGAGTTCGTCAAGGGCGCACGGGATGCGGGCTTCGGCGTTATGATCGCCGCGGCAGGTATGGCAGCTCATCTTGCGGGTGCCGTTGCCGCGAATACCACCCTCCCCGTGATCGGCATTCCGATCTCCTCGAAAAATACCGGCGGTGTCGACGCGCTCTGGTCGACGGTGCAGATGCCCTCCGGCATTCCCGTTGCGACGGTTGCGATCGACGGTGCGGCAAACGCCGCGCATCTCGCCGCCGAGATACTCGCGCTCTCCGATCCCGCCCTCACCGAGAGGCTGGAGGCGGCACGCGCCGAGGGACACGGTAAGGTGCTGGAGAAGAACCGCGCCATTGAAGAAAAATACAATAAATAAGTCTTACGGAAACGGAGAAATAACCGCATGGGACTTTTCGGAATTATAGGAAGCGAGAGATGTAACGTCGCCTCCAGCGTCTACTACGGACTTTACGCGCTTCAGCACAGAGGACAGGAGTCTGCCGGTATCGTTGTCAACGATGACGGCGTGTTTACTTCGCATAAGGATTCGGGTATCGTCAACGACGTCTTCACGAGCAAGAGACTCGAGGCACTCGGACTCGGTTGTATGGCGCTCGGTCACGTCAGATACGGCACCCTCGGTACACGTGGCAGAGAGAACGCCGAGCCTATCGTCGTCAACCACGTGAAGGGCAGGCTTGCCATCGCGACGGCGGGAGGTATAGTCAACGCATCGGAGCTTAAGCACGAGCTCGAGCTACAGGGCATGATCTTCCATACGACAAACGATGCCGAGGTCGTCTCGTACGTAATAACCAAGGAGCGCATCTCCTCCGGATCTATCGAGGAGGCGGTCACACGTGCGATGGGTAAGCTTGAAGGTGGCTTCTGCCTCCTTCTTATGTCGCCGCAGAAGATGATAGCCGTCCGCGACAGACACGGCTTCCACCCACTCTGCTACGGTCAGTGCGAGAACGGTCAGTACGTTATCGCCAGCGAGAGCTGTGCTCTCGACTCGGTCGGTGCGACCTTTATTCGCGAGCTCGACCCGGGCGAGATCGTCGTCTTCACCAAGGACGGTATAAGATCCATACGCGACCACTGCGACACCTCTCCCGAGTCGCTGTGCGTATTTGAGTACGTATATACTGCACGCCCCGATTCCGTTATATCCGGCTGCTCGGTGCACGTCGCACGTCAGCGCGCTGGCGCACTTCTTGCAAAAGCGCACCCCGTTGATGCCGACGTTGTCGTCGGCGTTCCCGACTCGGGACTCGACGCGGCTATCGGCTACGCGGCAGAGTCGGGCATTCCCTACGGAATAGGACTAATTAAGAATAAATACATTGGCAGGACCTTCATCGCTCCCGGTCAGAACGTCAGGGAGGACAAGGTCAAGATAAAATTAAATCCGATAAAGGCGACCGTTGCGGGCAAGCGCGTGGTGCTAGTCGACGACTCGATAGTCAGAGGCACCACCTGTGCAAAGCTCGTGCGTCTGCTAAAAAACGCGGGCGCGACAGAGGTTCATCTTCGCTCCTCGGCGCCCCCATTCCTCAACCCCTGCTACTACGGCACCGACATTGATTCGAAGGACTCGCTCATCGCCTCGAAGCACACGGTGGAGGAGATACGGCAGATGACGGGTGCGGACACACTCGGCTATCTCCGCCTCGAGGACGTGACGAAGCTCGGTGAGTGCGGTAGCTGTAAGGGATACTGCACCGCCTGCTTTGACGGCAACTATCCCACCAATACTCCCGTTGTTTACAAGAGCAAATACGACACTAAAATATCGGAAAATAAGGAATAAGAGAGGAAAGTACTATGAAGAATTCTAGATCCGAGAGCTACGCTGCGGCGGGCGTTGATATCACCGCGGGCTACAAGGCGGTAGAGCTTATGAAGGCGCATATCGCGCGCACCCGTAACGAGGGTTGTCTTGATGACGTCGGCGGCTTCGGCGGCTGTTTCGGTCTCCCTATGGGTATGGAGGAGCCTGTACTCGTATCCGGCACCGACGGATGCGGCACGAAGGTAAAGCTTGCTATCCTTACCGATAAGCATGATACGATAGGCATCGACGCCGTTGCTATGTGTGTAAACGACATTATCTGCTGCGGTGCACGCCCCCTCTTCTTCCTCGACTATATCGCCTGCGGCAAGAATATTCCCGAGAAGATCGCGTCTATCGTCTCCGGCGTTGCCGAGGGCTGCGTTCAGTCGGGCGCGGCGCTTATAGGCGGTGAGACTGCCGAGCACCCCGGTCTTATGCCGGTGGAGGACTACGACCT
This sequence comes from Eubacteriales bacterium, assembly GCA_045635225.1. Taxonomy (GTDB): domain Bacteria; phylum Bacillota; class Clostridia; order Oscillospirales; family CAG-272; genus UBA1740. Next base: position 22,935 of record JAZRBV010000055.1, on the reverse strand, counting down.
CGCGGGCTTTGCCGTAGGTATCGTAGATAAGAAAAAGATCATTGATAATAAAAATATGAGGGCGGGCGACGTAGTTATCGCACTCCCCTCGACGGGAGTCCATTCCAACGGCTTCTCGCTCGTGCGTAAGGTGTTCGAGATAGACAAAAACGGTGAAAATCTCTACACGCCCCTCGCAGACCTCGGTGGTAAGACGGTTGCCGAGACTCTCCTCACTCCCACGCGAATTTACGTGAAGGCGATACTCGCCCTGATAGAAAAGGTGAACGTGAAGGGCATCTCCCACATCACGGGCGGCGGCTTCTACGAGAATATTCCGAGAAGCATTCCGAAGGGACTCGGTGCACGCATCAATAAGGCTGCCGTAAGAGTTCTCCCGATCTTCAAGCTTATCGAGAAGGTAGGAGCTATCCCCGAGCGCGATATGTATAACACCTTCAATATGGGAGTCGGTATGAGCGTCGTAGTACCTGCCGACGAGGTGGAGACCGCACTTACGGTGCTCCGCGCACACGGAGAGGATGCCTACGTCATCGGCGATATCGTCGAGAGTGACGAGGGCGTGGTGCTCTGCTGATGGAGAAGAGAATAGCCGTACTCGTGTCGGGCGGAGGCACCAACCTGCAGGCACTGATCGATGCCGAGGCACGCGGTGAGCTCGGCTGTGGAAAAATAACGCTCGTCATTGCATCGAAGCCGGACGTATACGCGCTCGAGCGCGCAAAGAACCACGGTATCCGCTCGCTCGTGCTCGCAAGACGGGACTACGAGTCGATCGCCGACTATTCCCGTGCGCTCGCCGATGCACTCACCGATGAGGGCGCGGACCTCGTCGTCCTCGCAGGCTTCCTCACCATAATCGACGAGCAGGTCTACGAGAGATTTCCGAACAGAATACTAAACGTTCATCCCGCACTTATCCCCTCGTTTTGCGGCAAGGGCTACTACGGTCTCCGCGTTCACGAGGCGGCGCTTGATAAGGGCGTGAAGGTGTCGGGCGCGACCGTCCACGTCGTCACCCCCGAGTGCGATGCCGGCCCCATAGTTCTCCAGAAGGCTGTCGAGGTGCGCGAGGACGATACCCCCGAAACGCTCCAGAGGCGTATTATGGAGGAGGCGGAGTGGCAGATACTCCCCCGTGCCGTGCGTCTTTTCTGTGACGGCAGGATAACCGTCGACGGCAATAAAGTGAAAATAAATTAAGAAAGGCATAGATATGAAGATCTCGAGCATACAGGAAGAGCTTAACTCCCTCGCCTACCACGGCAGAGGAATCATGATCGGCAAAAGTGCCGACGGCAGTAAGGCTGTCACCGCCTACTTTATTATGGGCAGAAGCGTCAACAGCCGCAACAGAGTATTTGTCGCAGAGGGCGAGGATATGAGGACGAAGGCGTATGATGAATCCAAGATGGTCGACCCTCACCTCATCATCTACTACCCCGTGCGCGTGCTCGGTAACAAGACGATCGTTACCAACGGCGACCAGACCGACACGATCTACGAGCTGATGGACAAGCAGATGACCTTCGAGCAGGCGCTGAGAACCCGTGAATTCGAGGACGATGCTCCCAACTTCACACCCCGTATCTCAGGCATCATTCGCCGTGAGAGGGAGGGAATGAATTTCGCGATGTCCATACTCAAGAGCGCAGAGGGCGACGACTCCTCCTGCGAGAGATTTACCTACGCCTACTCAAGTCCCAAGGCGGGAATTGCAAAATTCATACATACCTACAACGGCGCGGGAGATCCGCTCCCCTCCTTTGAGGGCGAGCCGAAGACCCTTCTGCTCCCCGACCTTGATATCGATGGCATGACCGACCTTATCTGGCAGAATCTCAACGAGGAAAACAAGGTCTCGCTCTTCGTAAGATACATCGATATCGAGAGCGGTGCCACCGAGACGAGGATCGTAAACAAAAACGTGTAAAGGAGAAGCTTGAAAATAAATTTTCAAGCCGTCGTTTGTGTCTTTCGCTCCGTAGGGTATGGAGCGAATTTCCTCTCGGAAACCGAAGACAAACGACCTCTCAAAAGAAAGGATTGATAGCTTGAAAAAATTTTCAAGCCGTCGTTTGTGTCTTTCGCTCCGTAGGGTATGGAGCGAATTTCCTCCGGAAACCGAAGACAAACGACCTCTCAAAAGAAAGGATTGATAGCTTGAAAAAAATTTCAAGCCGTCGTTTGTGTCTTTCGCTCCGTAAGGTATGGAGCGAATTTCCTCCGGAAACCGAAGACAAACGACCTCTCAAAAGAAAGGATTGATAGCTTGAAAAAATTCAAGCCGTCGTTTGTGTCTTTCGCTCCGTAGGGTATGGAGCGAATTTCCTTCGGAAACCGAAGACAAACGACCTCTCAAAAGAAAGGATTGATGAAATTATGAAAGAATTCGAACTTAAATACGGCTGTAACCCCAACCAGAAGCCCTCCAGAATCTATATGGCGGACGGCTCGGAGCTTCCTATAGAAATACTCTCCGGCAGACCCGGCTACATCAACTTCCTCGACGCATTTAACTCCTGGCAGCTTGTAAAGGAGCTTAAGGAGGCGACAGGTCTCCCTGCGGCGACCTCTTTCAAGCACGTCAGCCCCACCAGTGCCGCGGTAGGTCTTCCTCTCCCCGAGAAGCTTAAGCGCGCCTGCTTCGTTGACGATATCGCAGGACTTGACGACTCGCCTCTCGCTTGCGCATATGCACGTGCAAGAGGTACCGACCGTATGTCCTCCTTCGGTGACTGGATAGCGCTCTCCGACGTCTGCGACGTAACCACGGCGACTCTCATAAAGCGCGAGATATCCGACGGTATCATCGCACCCGGCTACACCGACGAGGCGCTCGAGATCCTCAAAACCAAGAAGAAGGGCAACTACAATATAGTTAAGATCGACCCCGATTACGTCCCCGAGGTAACGGAGCGTAAGCAGGTATTCGGCATCACATTTGAGCAAGGCAGAAACAACTTTGAGATCAACCGTGAGCTGCTCACGAATATCGTAACCGAGAATAAGGATATGCCCGAGAGTGCCGTTATCGACCTCATCATCTCGCTCATCACCCTTAAGTACACGCAGTCAAACTCCGTCTGCTATGCATACGGCGGACAGGCTATCGGTGTCGGTGCGGGTCAGCAGTCGAGAATTCACTGCACACGTCTTGCGGGCACTAAGGCTGATACCTGGATGCTCCGTCAGTGTGACAAGGTCCTCGACCTTCCGTTCCTTCCCACCCTCTCCCGTCCCGACCGTGATAACGTCATCGACGGATATATCAACAAAAACGAGGAGGACGTGTGTGCGGAGGGCAATTGGCAGAAGTACTTTACCGAGCGTCCCGAGCCTCTCACCGAGGCTGAAGCACGCGAATATCTCGACACGGTTACGGGTGTAGCACTCGGATCCGATGCATTCTTCCCCTTTGGTGACAACATCGAGAGAGCGAAGAGAAGCGGCGTTTCCTACGTTGCAGAGCCCGGCGGATCGGTGCGCGACGACGTCGTTATCGAGACCGCTAACAAGTATGGCATGACCGTCGCGTTCACGGGCATGCGCCTCTTCCACCATTGATCGTGAGGTGTTACCGATGAAGATAATGGTAGTAGGCGGTGGCGGCAGAGAGCACGCCATCATCAAGAAAATAAAGGAAAATAAGAACGTAACCGAGATCTTCGCACTCCCCGGAAACGGCGGTATGGCAGACGATGCCACCCTCGTTCCGATAGGGGCAAAGGAGATCGACAAGATAGTTGAGTTTGCAAAAGCGAATGCCGTCGACTACGCCGTCGTCGCTCCCGACGACCCCCTCGTGCTCGGTTGTGTCGATGCACTTGAGGCGGTAGGCGTGCCTTGCTTCGGACCTCGTGCAAACGCTGCTATCATCGAGGGCAGTAAGGTGTTCTCGAAGAACTTAATGAAGAAGTATTCCATTCCCACCGCAGAGTACGAGGTGTTTGAGGATGCCGCGGCGGCACTCGACTACGTTTCCACCTGCACTATCCCCACGGTAGTGAAGGCTGACGGACTCGCCCTCGGTAAGGGAGTTATAATAGCAACCACCCGCGAGGAGGCGGTCGATGCCGTCAAGTCCATAATGACCGACAAAAAGTTTGGCGCGAGCGGTAACAGAATAGTCGTTGAGGAATTCCTCACCGGCCCCGAGGTATCCGTACTCGCCTTCACCGACGGTAAGACGCTTATTCCGATGGTTTCCTCTATGGACCACAAGCGCGCCCACGATAACGATACCGGCCTCAATACCGGCGGTATGGGTACTGTCGCTCCCAATCCCTACTATACGGATGCTATCGCCGCGGAGTGTATGGAGACGATATTCCTGCCCACCGTCCGTGCGATGTGCGCGGAGGGACGCGAGTTCCGCGGTTGCCTTTATTTCGGACTTATGCTCACGCCGAAAGGACCTCGCGTCATTGAGTACAACTGCCGCTTTGGCGATCCCGAAACGCAGGTTGTGCTTCCGCTTCTCGAGTCGGATCTACTCGAGGTAATGATGGCTACGACTAATCAAACTCTCGATAAATGTGAAGTAAAGTTTGCAAACAAGCACGCTTGTTGCGTAATTATGGCGTCCGACGGATATCCCGAGGCGTACAAAAAGGGATTTGAAATCACTATAGATCCCTCGGTACGTGACAGCGTATACGTTGCGGGTGCCTCGCTTTCGGAGGGTAAGCTCTTGACAGCCGGAGGCAGAGTCCTCGGCGTAACCGCTACCGCCGACACCCTCACCGAGGCGATCGGTGCGGCGTACTCGAGAGTCGGACACGTCTCATTTGAGGGCGCATTCTACCGCCACGATATCGGCGCGAGAGCAAAAAAAGCATTGGAGGAAAATCTTTAATGGTATATCGCATATACGTTGAGAAAAAGGAAGGCCTCGACAACGAGGCGAGAGGACTTCTCTCCGAGATAAAAACCTTCCTCGGTATTGAAAACGTCGAGCGCGTGCGCATCATCAACCGCTATGATGCCGAGAATATCACCGAGGAGCTCTTCAAGTACGCGGTGCAGACCGTCTTTTCCGAGCCTCAGCTCGATAACGTCTACCGCGAGGTGACCAATGACGGCGCCGTAGTATTCGCGACCGAGTATCTGCCCGGTCAGTTTGACCAGCGTGCCGACTCCGCCGCACAGTGCATTCAGCTCATATCCCTCGGCGACAAGCCTACCGTAGCGAGCGCCAAGGTCTATATGCTCTACGGCAGACTCTCGAAGGAGGACGTCGCGAGAATAAAGAAGCACGTGATCAATCCCGTCGAGGCGCGTGAGGCGTCGCTCGCACCGAGAGCCTCTCTCGCTACCGAGTACGATATCCCCACCGCCGTGAAGAAGCTCGACGGCTTCCTCGAGCTCGATGATAGCGGTCTCTCCGCTATGATCGCGGATATGGGTCTTGCGATGGATATCGACGATATCCGCTTCTGTCAGGATTACTTCAGGACGGAGGGCAGGGTACCCACCGTCACCGAGATAAAGATGATCGATACGTATTGGTCGGATCACTGCCGTCACACCACGTTCCTCACCACGGTCGATAAGGTGACCTTCGATGATGAAACTCTCGAGGCGGCGTACAACGACTATCTCGCCTCCAGAAAATATCTTAACAGAACCAAGCCGATAAACCTTATGGATATCGGTACTATAGCCGCGAAGTGCTTGAAGAAGGCAGGCAAGCTCGAGGGACTCGACGAGTCCGAGGAGATCAACGCCTGCACCGTCAAGATCACCGTTGACGTCGACGGCACTCCCGAGCCTTGGCTTCTTCTCTTCAAGAACGAAACCCACAACCACCCCACCGAGATCGAGCCCTTCGGCGGTGCCGCAACCTGTATCGGCGGCGCGATCCGCGACCCTCTGTCGGGCAGATCCTACGTATACGGCGCGATGCGTCTTACGGGTGCTGCCGATCCCACGAAGCCTCTCTCCGAGACCCTCGACGGTAAGCTTCCTCAGCGTAAGATAGTCACCACCGCGGCGGCGGGATACTCCTCATACGGTAACCAGATCGGTCTCGCGACCGGCATCGTCGACGAGATATATCACGACGGCTACGCGGCAAAGCATATGGAGGTCGGTGCGGTTATCGCCGCCGCCCCTGCGGCAAACGTGCGCCGTGAGGTTCCGGATCCCGGCGATCTCGTCGTACTTCTCGGCGGCAGAACGGGCAGAGACGGCTGCGGCGGCGCGACCGGCTCATCGAAATCCCACAACCTCAAATCACTCGAAAACTGCGGCGCAGAGGTACAGAAGGGTAACGCACCCGAGGAGAGAAAGCTTCAGCGCCTCTTCCGCAACCCCAAGGTCTCCTCTATGATCAAGCGCTGTAACGACTTCGGTGCCGGCGGCGTATCCGTAGCTATCGGCGAGCTTGCCGACGGCCTCGACATCGACCTCAACGCAGTACCGAAAAAGTACGAGGGTCTCGACGGCACCGAGCTCGCGATCAGTGAGTCGCAGGAGAGAATGGCTGTCGTCATCGAGTCGAAGAATAAAAAGAAGTTCCTCGACCTTGCGGCGGCAGAAAACCTCGAGGCGACCGTTGTCGCTAAGGTAAAGGCTGACCCACGCCTCACCATGAAGTGGAACGGCAAGACTATCGTAAATATCAGCCGCGAATTCCTGAACTCCAACGGTGCTGAAAAGCATATCGAGATCGCCGCGGCGAAGACTCAAAACTATAATAAGCCCACCCCCGTGTCGTTTTCTGACGGTATGATGGCTGTCGCATCGGGGCTGAACACCTGCTCGAAGCGCGGTCTTTCCGAGCGCTTTGACAGCACTATCGGTGCGGGCACCGTCCTTATGCCCTTCGGCGGAAAATATCAGCGCACCCCCATTCAGGCTATGGTGCAGAAGGTCTCCGTAGAGCGCGGTCACACCGACCTCGCATCCTATATGTCCTGGGGCTATAACCCCGATATCTCCTCGCTCTCGCCCTATCACGGCGCGTATCTCGCAGTCGTCGAGTCGGCGTCAAAGCTCGTGGCAACCGGTGCAAAATTTGAGGACGTCTACCTCACGTTCCAGGAGTACTTCGAGAAGCCTATGAAGGATCCCGCACGTTGGGGCAAGCCTCTCTCCGCGCTACTCGGTGCCTACAAGGCGCAGATGGATCTCGGCATCGCCGCAATAGGCGGTAAGGACTCGATGAGCGGCACCTTTGAGAAGCTCGACGTTCCTCCGACTCTCATCTCCTTCGCCGTGACCACCGACAAGGCGTCTTGTGCCATCTCCCCCGAGCTGAAGAGCGCAGGTAACAAGCTCGTGCTCCTTTCTCCCGAGTATGATTCCACCGGACTCCCGAAGCAGGATTCGCTCCTCGCCCTTTACTCTAAGGTCAACGAGATGATGCGGGAGGGCAGGGTATATTCCGCTTACACTCCCACGATCGGCGGTATCGCCGAGGCGGTGATGAAGATGTCGCTCGGTAACGGTCTCGGCGTTGCCTTTGACCCCGCCGTCACTCTCTCCGATATCTTCGCATATAAGTACGGCTCATTCCTCCTCGAGGTCTCCGAGAGCGAGCGCACAGGCGACCTTATCGGCGTCGTTACCGACACCCACGAGATCACCTATAAGGGCGAAAAACTCGACACGGGTGCCATGATAGATGCCTATGAGGGCAAGCTCGAGCCTATCTATCCCTGCAATATTGCATATGACACCGAAAAGCCCGAGACGGTATCCTATAAGAAGGGCTCTAGTATCGCCCCCGCCGTCAAGTGTGCAAAGCCCCGTGTCCTTATCCCCGTATTCCCGGGTACCAACTGTGAGTACGACTCTGCAAAGGCTGTAGCCGATGCGGGTGCCGAGCCCGAGATATTCGTCATCAACAATCTCTCGGCAGACGGCATCAAGAGAAGTGCCTCCACCTTCGCTGAGAAGATCAGAGCATCGCAGGCGATCTTTATCCCCGGCGGCTTCTCGGGCGGAGACGAGCCCGACGGCTCGGGTAAGTTCATCACCGCATTCTTCCGCGGCGCGGAGGTAAAGGATGCCGTGACCGAGCTGCTCGACTCCCGCGACGGTCTTATGTGCGGTATCTGTAACGGCTTCCAGGCACTTGTTAAGCTCGGTCTCGTACCCTTCGGCAAGATCATCGATACCGATGAGAAGTGCCCGACACTCACCTTCAACAACATCGCACGCCACCAGTCGAAGATCGTCAGAACGCGCATCGCGTCCAATATGTCTCCCTGGCTCGCCCTCACCGAGGTTGGCGACGTCATAAACGTTCCGATCTCCCACGGCGAAGGTAAGTTCCTCGCGAGCGAGAAGGTGATAAAGAAGCTTATCAAGAACGGACAGATCGCAACGCAGTACGTCGACGAATGCGGCGAGGCTACCTACGATATTCAGTACAATCCCAACGGCTCCTCTCTCGCTATCGAGGGTATCACCTCTCCCGACGGCAGAGTCTTCGGTAAGATGGGACACTCCGAGCGTATCGGAAAGGACCTCTACCGCAACGTTGTCGGTGAGTATGATATTAAGATGTTCCTATCGATGGTAAAATATTTCAAATGACGGTATATTTCGGCATAATTCTCCGTTTGCGAGGCTCGACGTAGGTAACTACGCCTATCGCCTCACAAGCGAAAAATTCTGCTCGAAATCTCCACGCCATTTGTTTCAAAACTAAAACTTATCATAAGGCGGGCTGTTCATCAGCCCGTCTGTTCATTTTTGTAGTCCCGATGTGTAACTACGCCTGTCGCCTCACAAGCGAAAAATTCTGCTCGAAATCTCCACGCCATTTGCGTTCTACGGTACATTATGTTAAAACAGATTTAAACTCTTAGGGCGGGCTCCACGCGAGTCCGCTCTTTATCTTTATCCCCATACCCGTGTAACAAATTTTCCCGATTTTCCCGTCCACCCTTGACAAATCTCGCACGCAATGGTAAAATATACGCGATAAAATATTTAGGACGTGAAAATTTCAATGCAAGCAAACAGAGAACTATTTGAGAAAACACCGGTGCCGCGCGCGTTGGCAACGCTTGCCGTGCCCACGATCATCAGCCAGCTGATAACGATGATCTACAACCTCGCGGACACCTTCTTTATCGGTGTGGCGAACGACCCCTCGAAGACTGCGGCGTCATCCCTTGCGTTCACGCTCGTCTTCGCTATGAACTGTCTCTCCAACCTCTTCGGTGTCGGCGGCGGCAGTCTGATATCGAGGCTTCTCGGCGAGAAGCGCGACGGTGACGCGGCGCGCGTTGCCTCGTTTTCCTTCTACGGCTCGCTCGCTATATCCCTTGTATATTCTCTCGTCGTGTGGGCGTGTATGGATCCCTTTCTCCGCTTCCTCGGCGCGACCGACGGCTCTATCGGCTTTGCCGTAGACTACACGGTCTGGGTCATCATCATAGGCGCCGTTCCCTCGACACTCGCTATGACGATGTCGCATCTTTTGCGCAGTGAGGGCTACGCCACCCACGCGAGCATCGGTCTCGGTATGGGCGGTATCCTCAACATCGCTCTCGACCCCCTATTTATGTTCGTGCTCCTCGAGCCGGGCAATGAGGTAAAGGGTGCCGCTATCGCGACCCTGCTCTCGAACGTCGCTGTGCTCATATACTTCCTCGCGGTATACGCACTCATCAGGCACAAGACGGTGCTCTCGATCGACCCCCGTAAGATGATCCCCGAGCGCAAGTATATCGCCTCTGTATTCGCCGTAGGATTCCCCTCGGCTATCGGCTCCTTTTTCGCCTGCCTCTCGAGCATTATGCTCAACAACCTCACCTCGGGCTACTCCGACGTCTACGGTGACGTGCCGGTCGCATCGGTCGGCATTGCAAAGAAGATCGATATGCTCCCGATGAACGTCGGTATGGGTCTCTGTCAGGGAATGATGCCGCTCGTCGCCTATAACTTCTCGGCGAAAAACTATAAGCGTATGCGCGACTTCACCGTCGCCGCGCGCACCGCGGGCATCGCATTTGCCGCCGTGTGTATCGTAGTATTTGAGATATTTGCCGAGCCGATCGTTCGCATCTTTATCGACGAGCCGATGACCGTCGCTATGAGCACCGACTTTCTCCGCATCCTATGCATCGCCGTACCGCTGATGATCACAAACTTCCAGCTTTCCTTCACCTTCCAGGCGATGGGTATGGGTAAGGAATCGCTCCTCCTCTCCTGCCTCAGGCAGGGACTTATCAACATCCCGCTGATGTTCCTTATGAACCGACTTTTCGGACTGTACGGCATACTCTGGACACAGCTGATATCCGATTCGCTCACCACGGTGATATCCTTCGCCGTGTACAGACGCACATATAAAAGGCTTCATCTCTCGACGGTCGAAGCACAATAAAGGAGAATAGAAAATGAACGCTTTCGTATCTGCAAACGACACTCTTCGCGCCACCGACTCACAGAGCATCGTCGCCGCAATAGAAGCAGCCGTATCGAGCGGCACGATGAAGGTCGTGATCCCGCGCCATAACGCGAGAACAAACACCGACCTCTGGGTCATCGAGGAGACGGTCGACCTCCCCTCGGGCATCGAGATACTCATTGACGACGCACACCTCGTGCTTGCCACCGGTAAGTACTTAAATATGTTCCGCGCCGTAGCGCCTCACACCGACTGCGGCTCGACCGCCGCTGATGCGCTTCACGATATCACCATCCGCGGCGAGGGCAGGGCAACCCTCGACGGAGGCGAATATAACGGTATGCACGAGAAGAATTACCGCGAGCTCGGAGTTGATATGTATCTCAACACGACCCTCCTATTTTTCAACGTAGAGGGACTCCGTGTCGAGAATTTGTCTATTATCAACCAACGCTGGTGGGGCGTTACCAACGTCTACGTCCGCGGTGCTGTCTACAGAAATATTCGCTTTGAGGCTGATTTTTCCCGCATTGATAAGGACGGTGTTCATCATCCCGATGAGTATCCGCGTGAGTACGCCGAGGTGTACGTTAAGAATGCCGACGGAATCGACCTGCGCATCGGCTGTCACGACTTTTTGATAGAGAATATCAGCGGCTTCACCGAGGACGACTCGGTAGCGCTTACCGCTCTCGGTACGGGTGAGAAAAAGCGCGGACTCTTCGTTACCGACACCGACCCCGATATTCACGACGTCGTGATCAAGAACGTAGTTACCGACTCCTATTGCGCAAACGTCCGTCTCTTGAACGGCAACGGTCATAAGCTCTACAATGTAGAGCTCGACGGCATTGCGAGCCTCCACTCCGCACGTCGCACCGCCGACCACGGATTTATGGCGCGCAACAACAGCACTATCCGTATCGGCGATATGGCATATACCTCTGATCACCCCACGGTCGATGATGTGAAAAATATCACGATACGCAACGTCTCGAGCGAGGCTTCCTGTGCCGTCACTCTCTGTAACGGCATCTCCGATCTCGTGATCGAGAACGTGACCGCTCACGGCGGCTATGCGGCGATCGGTACCTTCCGTAAATACAGAGCGGAGCACGCGGAGTACTACGGAGCAACCGTGAAAAATGCAAGCTTTTCTAATATCAACCTCGCCTGCGACGGAGCCGTTGCAGTTATGTCCGACAACATTACCTTTATAGACTGAAATATATAAAACAAGCGACCCGTGTCACGTTTCGACACGGGTCGCCTGATTTTTATTGCTTTACGGTACGCCGATGCGGCGGCTACCTCCCTTTTCTGTACTTCAGCGGAGTCACTCCGACAAGCTCGGTGAACACACGTCTGAAGTGATTTTCGGATTTGAAGCCCACCTCGCTGCTGATCGTAGAAACCGACTTTGAAGTATTCTCGAGATACTCGATAGCCACGTTTATGCGCACCGAGTTGAGGAGCGATATCGGCGTCTCGCCAAGCTCGCTTTTGAAGAGATGATAGAGCGTCGACTCGCTCACACAGCACCGACGGGCAAGCTCTGTGACCGAGAATGGCTTGTCAAAATTCGCGGTTATATACTCGACGGCACTCTGCAGGATCTTATTGAAGCCGACCTCGCTCGTGGTGAGCTGCTCGGTTATAGTGCCGAGCAGTCGGTAAAACCGTGAGTACGCCCCGAACACGTCGCCGCCCTCCGACAGAGTATCCGCGATAGCCAGTATATCGGCCTTGACCTCCTCGTCGACCCTCAGCCTCTGCGGCTCGTACTTAAAGCTCTCGTAGTGAAGAAAACAGCTGAGATATACAACGTCTATCACGGGATCGCCGTGCCACTCGGAGTAGCAATACACGTTCTCGGGAATGAATACGACGTCGCCCTCGTCGACCCTCAGCCTACGTCCGAGGTATATATACGCGCCGTGCCCACGCCTTATTATACCGAGGCGTGATTTGCGACGGTTACTGTTTCCTCGACAGAAATGATATTTGTTAAATACGTGCTTTGACACCGAGAGATCCGATACGTAAATGTTACCGTCAGCCATATTCACCTCATGCAAAATTGCAGAATAGTTACTTTTTTTGCAGTATAACATATTGAACTCGCTTTGTCAATATGCTATCATAAATATGATGAAAAATTCTAATACGAGGAGAAGCTAATGAAAAAGATCAGAATTGCACAGATAGGCACCAGCATGTGGAGTCACGGCTCGGGAATATGGCCGACACTCGCACGCCACCCGGAGACGTTTGAACTCGTCGGATACGCTCTCCCCGAGGGTGAGCGCGAGAAATTTCCGGATAGGATGAAGTGCTTTGAGGGCTACCGTGAGATGACGGTCGACGAGATCCTCTCCGATCCTACGATCGAGGCAGTCACGGTAGAGACCGAGGAGATCTACCTCACGAAATACGCCCTGATGGTCGCACGCGCAGGCAAGCACCTGCATATGGAGAAGCCGGGCGGAACGTCTCTTGCTGACTTTGAGGAGCTTATCTCCGTCTTGAAGGAAAAGAAGCTCGTATTCTCTCTCGGATATATGTACCGCTTCAACCCGAAAATAAACGAGGCTATAGAGCGCGTGAAGCGCGGCGAGCTCGGAGAGGTGTGCTGCGTTGAGGCACAGATGAGCTGTCGCCACGGTGCCGAGATGCGCGAGTGGCTCTCGGTATTCCCGGGTGGTATGACCTTCTTCCTCGGCTGTCACCTCATCGATCTCATCTACCGCATCCAGGGCGCACCCGACGAGATAATTCCCTTGAGCTGCTCTAGCGGCTACGACGGTGTCTCGGGCGACGATATCGGTATGGCGGTATTCAAGTATAAAAACGGTGTCTCCTTCCTTAAGACCACCGCCTGTGAGTCGGGTGCATTTCTTCGCCGCCGACTGCTTATTTCGGGCGAGGTCGGAACGTTCGAGGTGTGTCCTCTCGAGCAGGATGCCGAGGGGGGCGGACAGTTCTCGGTTCTGCGTGAATGCTTCGGTAAGGATTGGGCAGTTCCCGTCACCGAGACGCGCTCCGAGGTGTTTGGAAGATACGACGGTATGATGCTGAACTTCGCCGAGATGGTCCGCGGTAAGGAAAATCCCTTCACCTACGATTATGAGCTGGAATTATATAAGCTCGTTCTCAGAGCTTGCGGAAAGGAAATATGAAAATGAAAACTAAGCAGATAGTATTTACAGAAGCGTATAAAGCTGAGCTTCTCGACGTCGATTACGACGCACCGAGGGCGGACGAGGTCACGGTAGAGCTCGACTATTCCGCCATCAGCGCTGGCACCGAGAAGGCAAACTATATCGGAGAGCGCAATGGCACAGGTAGCTCGGAGGAAAATTACGTGCCCGAGTTTCCCCGTACCGTCGGCTACAGCGTTGCGGGTAGGGTAGTAGCGATCGGAGAGGGCGTCACCGACGTCACCCTCGGTGAGCGTGTCATCGTCATCTGGGCAAAGCATAAGAAGCGCATCACCGTTAAGCGCGGCGGCATCATCAAGATTCCCGACGGCGTCACGAGCGCCGAGGCATCTATGGCATATATCTCTATCTTCCCCCTCGCCGCTATCAGAAAAACGCATATCGAGCTCGGCGAGTCGGCTCTCGTTATGGGTCTCGGAATACTCGGTATATTCGCGGTACAAGAGCTTCGCGCCGCGGGTGCATACCCGATCATCGCCGCCGACCCGAAGCCCGAGAGGCGCGAGCTTGCATTGAAGCTCGGCGCAGATTACGCGCTCGATCCCACGCAGGACGGCTTCGCTGCCGAGGTCAACCGAATCACGGGCAAGGGTGCTAACGTCTGTATCGAGGTCACAGGTCTCGGCATAGGACTTATACAGGCGCTTGACTGTATGGCGGAGATGGGCAGGGTAGCGCTCCTCGGCTGTACCAGAAGCTCGAAATTCGAGATCGACTATTACGGTAAGGTACACGGCAGAGGAATATCCCTCATCGGCGCGCATACTATGGCTCGTCCGAAGGTTGAGTCATCCTCGGGTCTTTGGACTATAGCCGACGACGTGCGTACCGTTTTTGATCTTATCCGCGGTGGCAGAATGAACTTCTCCGCTATGATAAGTGAGACTCACTCTCCCGCCGATGCACAAAAGGTCTATCAGCGCCTCGTCTACGATAGGGAATTCCCCGTAGGCGTACTCTTTGATTGGAGTAAGGTTTAAATCTTTTGTATGAGTGGAGAAAAATATGAATTTTGATGGAAAAGTAGCTATTTCCACCGGAGCGGCATCCGGCATGGGATTTTTGTTTGCCGAAAATTTTGCCGCTCTTGGCGGTAACGTAGTTCTGTGTGACGTAAACGAACAGGTTCTCACCGAAAAGGTGAAGGATATAAATGAAAAGGGAGCGGGACGCGCGATAGGCGTTCCTTGCGACGTGCGTGATTACGAGCAGGTGAAGGCTGTGTGCGAGAGATCTGTTTCGAAATTCGGACGCATTGACATTGTGGCTAATTTTGCAGGCGGTTACGGACCAAGACTCAGGGGCATAACCCAAGAAGAGTATCCCGAATTCCCGGACGTCCCCATAGAGATTTTTGATTTCAGCCTTGATCTCAATCTTAAAGGGCCATTCTATTTCGCCCATGCGGCACTGAAGTATATGCGAGAAACCAAGGGCGGTCTTATCCTGAATATCGGCTCGATTACGGGTGCCGAGGGCGACGGCTACGGTATGGATTACCCGACGTCAAAGGCAGGACTTATGTACGGCCTTACAAAATCTATCGCACAGTACGGCGCGAAATACGGCATAAGATGTGTGTGCGTATCGCCGGGACCCGTCCTCACACGCGCCGCTATGGCAAAGATGAAAACTCTCCTCGGCAGAGCCGCAGATCCGCAGGAGATCATAGATCTGTGCCTGTTTATCGCTTCGGATAAGGGACAGTTTATAAACGGTGAGAACATTATGATCGACGGCGGCAGAAATGCAATGGGCAGAAAATCGTGATGTGCTATAATAGGTTCTATGAGGAAATGTCGGGAATATACCGCCTTATTCTCCCCTTTGACACGGTTTACACCTCGGTGTTTCTTATAAAAATGCCGGATGAATACGTGTTGGTGGACTGTGCTACAACGGATGAGGACGTTAACAAGTATATCGTTCCCGCTCTTGACTGCATCGGCATTAGCTTAGAGGATGTAACGAAGGTCGTGGTAACACATGACCACAGCGACCACTCGGGCGGTCTTGCGAGAGTTTTGGCACTTGCACCGCATATCGAGGTGGTGCGAGACGCGCGTGAGCTTGGAGAGATGCTTTGTACGTACCCCTTGCCCGGGCATACGCAGGACTTTATCGGCGTGCTTGATTTGAGAACGCATACTCTTATCACGGGCGACGGTCTGCAGGGCGCGGGAGTAGGTAAATACAGATGCACTCTCGCCGATAAGTCGGCTTACCGAAAGACGCTTGATAAAATACGGCAGGACAGTCGCGTTGAAAACCTGTTATTTTCTCACGCATACGAGCCGTGGCTTGATAATAAGGTGCTTGGACGAAAAGGAGTCATCTCGGCTCTTGATGAATGTGAAAAATACATTTAATTTAATAGGAGAAATGATATGAAAGCAATACTTGTAAACGATGATAGATCGCTCAGATGGGACAACGTTCCCGATCCTGTAATTAAGCCCGACGAGGTACTCGTCAAAATAGAAGCGGCGGCTCTCAACCGCGCCGACCTTATGCAACGAGAGGGTGACTATCCGCCCCCTGCAGGCTGTCCCGAGTGGATGGGGCTCGAGGTCGCGGGCGAGATAGTCGCAGTCGGCGAGGAGGCAGAGAAGTGCTCCACGTGGAGGTGCGGCGACAAGGTCTGCGCCCTGCTCGGTGGCGGCGGCTACGCCGAGTACGTTGCCGTAAAATACGATATGCTGATGCCCGTGCCGGAAAATTGCAGTATGGTCGAGGCGGCGGCTATCCCCGAGGCGTTCGCCACTGCCTACCTCAACCTGTTTATCGAGGGCGGAATAAAGCCCGGAAACACCCTACTTATGAACGCCGGTGCATCGGGTCTTGCCAGCGTTATCATTCCCATGGCACGCGCATTCGGTGTCCGCGTCATCACCACCGTCCTCACCGACGAGATAGCGAAGAGCATCGCTCACCTCGGAGCCGAAAGAGTCGTTGTCACCTCGCGCGAGGATATCTCCCTCGTACTCAAGGAGGAGCTCGAGGCGGGACACTCGGTCGACGTAGCCATCGACTGCCTCGGCGGCGAGATAATGGGCAAATGCATTCACTACCTCACTCACGGCGCGCGCTGGATAATGATCGCCGCACTCGCGGGAACGAAAACCGAGATCGACCTCAAAAATATCTACGTAAGAAACGTCAGGATCATCGGCAGCACCCTTCGCTCGCGCACACCGAAGGTAAAGGCTGAGATACTCGCAGGCATCGTCCGCGACGTATATCCGAAGATCGAAGCAGGCGAGGTGAAGCCCACCATATATAAGGTGCTTCCCATCACCGAGGCAGAGGCGGCACACGATATCCTCTATCGCGGCGAGAACGTAGGTAAGGTGGTCCTCACGGTAGGCTGATGCAGAAAAACCGCGCTCACCGCGGCTCGTGATACGCTCGGTATCACTGCCGAAAACGAGCCGCCACCGAAATAGCGTCGACGATTACACAAAACCCACAAATATACAAAACAAGCGACCCGTGTCACGTTTTTTTGACACGGGTCGCTCTGTATTTAACGGGAGATCATCCTCTGGAGATCTCACCCTCGATAGCCATCAGTCGGTTGTACTTTGCCACGCGCTCGCCTCTTGCCGGCGCACCCGCCTTGATATATCTTGCACCTGCCGCTACCGCGAGATCGGCTATCAGATCGTCGTGTGTCTCACCCGATCTATGCGACACGATGTTCACGTAGCCGTGGCGCGTAGCCAGATCCATCACCCCGAGTGTCTCGGTCAGCGTGCCGATCTGATTCGGCTTTACGAGTATCGAGTTTGCGATACGCAGATTGACTCCCTTCTCCAGTCGCGCGATATTCGTCACGAACAGATCGTCTCCGACCAGCAGTATATCTCTGCCGAGCGCTTCGGTCAGCTCGCGCCAGCCGTCGTAGTCATCCTCACCGAGACCGTCCTCAATAGAGATTATCGGGTAATCGCGTATCAGACCTCTGTAGTACTCGATCAGCTCACCCGTGTCGCGTTTTTTGCGCGTTTTCGGCAGGAAATATCCATTTTCAGTATACCAACCGCTCGCCGCTACGTCGAGCGCGAGCTTCATCTTACCGCCGAGTCCCACAGCCTCGATAGCCTCGCATATCAGCTCGCACGCCTCCTCGTCCGATGACAGATTTGGCGCATATCCGCCCTCGTCGCCGATTCCCGTGGCGAGTCCCTTTTTTTCAAGGATCTTACCGAGTGCGTGATACACGTCGGCACACTCGCGCACCGCGTCAGCACTCGTCGGACTTCCGCTCGGCACTATCATAAACTCCTGTATCTCAACGTTATTTTTCGCGTGTACACCGCCGTTCAGTATATTCATCATAGGTATCGGCATATGCACTGCGCGCGCCCCTCCGAGATATTTGTAGAGTGGCAATCCGTGGTGCACCGCCGCCGCCCTCGCCACGGCAACCGATACCGCGAGGATCGCGTTTGCTCCGAGCCTCGCCTTCTGTTTATCACCGTCCAGCTCGATCATTGCCTCGTCGATGCGCCTCTGGTCCCTCGCATCCTTACCTATGATTTCCCTCGATATCTCGACACGGATAGCCTCGACGGCACCTCGGACACCCTTGCCGCCGTAATAGTCCTTATCGCCGTCGCGTCTCTCGTGCGCCTCATATTTGCCGACCGAGGCCCCCGACGGCACCGCCGCCGTGCCGAGTGAACCGTCCTCGAGAGTCACCGTCGCCTCGACCGTAGGATTTCCGCGCGAGTCGAGTATCTCACGCGCACACACATCCCTGATGCTACTTTTCATCATTATTTTCTCCTTGTTCCCACGCCCCGAGCGGAGCGCCGTTTTATATGATTTTCGACAGAGCAGAGTAGAGTTATTCATAGCCGTGAAAAAACGCCACACCCCGAGAAAGCTCGACACGGGTGCGGCGTTTTGCCTGTATTTTGGCTTTAGAAGTTAATTCCGTTCCAGCCCCAGACCGAGAATTCCTTATACTTCACGTATATTCTCGTGCCGTCGATCCCGAGCCTTTCCTGCATCCTTTTGCAGATCGCCTCGGTGAGGCTTGCATATACCTCGTCAGCGGCAGAGCCGAGCAGATCGACCTCTACCATCAGAGCAGGGAAGGAGTCCTCGCCTGCAAACGCCGTGTAAACGCCGTCGTCAACTGCGACCATCAGCCATTTCTCGGTCTTACCGGGAATGATCTCGATGAGCTTGCCGAAATCCTCCTTCATCTCTCTTTTCTTTTCCTCTGTGAGCGCGAGGCTCGTAGTCGCTTTAATGAATGGCATAACGGTTATCCTTTCTTTTTTGACGGTGTGTGCCGCCCATTATGTTCTTATTTTTTCGAGTGCATCGATCACCGACGAGTAGGTGTAGAGTGATCCGAGACAGCATACCGCACCGCCCTCGCGTCTCGCTCGCTCGATAGCCGCGCCCAGCGCCTCCTCGACACCTGAACAGGGGGTGGCATCAACTCCGCACTCGCGCAAAACCTCTGCGTAATCTTCGGCGGGGAGCGCTCTTGGATTATCCGGCGTTATCGTGTACGCGCTCGAGGCAATCTCGGCGATACTCCGTGCTACCGTTCTGTAATCCTTATCCGCGAGCACACCGGTAAATACCGTAACGCCGCCGCGATAGTAATTCTTTATGCTCTCGACCGCCGCCGCTATTCCCTCGGGGTTGTGTGCACCGTCGAAAATAACGGTAGGATCGGTTGCGATGACCTCGAATCTCGCACGCCATCTCGTTCTCTCGAGACCCTGATACACCGCACCCGTGTCGATTTTAACACCGCTTTTCCTTAGAATATTGACCGCCTCGAGCACACCCGATGCGTTGCGCGGCTGATATGCGCCGAGCAGTCTTATCACCGCATCGCGATAGTCACCGTAGCTGAATCGCGTTCCCGCGAGCGTCGACTCGTGCACCTCTGTCAGCTCGTGGCGCACACGGTAGAATTCACAGCCGCGCTCCTCTGCGACCTCGCGTATCACGCGCTCTGCCGCCGCATCTCTTCCGCACCACAGAACGGGTGAGCCGCTCTTTATTATTCCCGCCTTCTCATAGGCGATCTTCTCCACCGTGTCACCGAGGAATGCCGTGTGATCGAGCGCTATGCCCGTGATGACCGATAGCATCGGAGCTTTTATAATATTCGTTGCATCAAACCTGCCGCCCATACCGACCTCGAGCACGACTATATCGCATCCGCATCTCTTGAAGTAGAGAAACGCGATAGCCGTGATCAGCTCAAACTCGGTAGGCTTGTCCGTCATAGCATTTGCGATCGGCTTTACGCGCTCCACAAGCTCTACGAGATCTCCGTCGGAGATATCCTCACCGTCAACTCTTATTCTTTCGTTGAATCGGTAGATGTAAGGGGAGGTGTAGAGGCCGACCTTGTACCCCGCTTCTTTAAGCACCGATGCCAGCATCGAGGAGGTCGAGCCCTTTCCGTTAGTGCCTGCAACGTGCACGTACCGTAGGGTATCCTGCGGATCACCGAGAGCTCGGCACAGCGCACTGATGCGCTCGAGCCCCGGCTTGCAGAAAAAGTTGCTTGTGCCGTGTATATATTCGAGTGCCTCACCGTAGGTCATCTTACTCTCCTCCTCGCGTGAATTTACCTAGCATATTTTCTATCGCTCGGTTTCTCATCAGTATCACCAGCAGCACCGCCTCGAGGACACCGATTATCGCATAGTTCAGCAGTCGCCAGAGCATCAGCTCCCACAGCGGCATAGAGTAGAACGCCGCGAGTCCGTAGGTCTTTATCAGCACCGATCCGACGAGGTGAGCCGCCGCCACAGATATGGCTAAATTCGCGCTTTTTTTGACACGGGTATGGGTTAAAGCGCGGAAAACGACACCTGACACCACCGCTATCGCCGCACCGCCCAGAGTGATTATCGGGTTCACCGTATATCCGACCAGCACACAGCCGACGAGATCCGCGACCACCGCAACGAGTGCACCGAGCCACGGTCCGAACACCACCGACGCGAATATGATCGGCAGATTTTCAAAGCTGAAGCGCAGAATATCACCTCCGCGTATCGCGAGATACTTTCCGCATATTATGCTCACCGCCGCGAGCAGGGCGAGAGCTACCGTGATACGCAGGGGAATATTGCCGCCCCGCGTCTTATTTTGCTTTTGCATAAAAAAACACCTCCAGGTAATACAGATTTACATCTCAGTACCAATGGCGGTGTACACGGCAGTTATGCCGCGCCTATCGTATATGGCAACAGTGGGATGCGGAGGATATATCGCAGGCACACCGCGGTGCACCATTCGTCCGAGTGACAACTCCCCGTCCACCCGACACTGAACGCATATCTTCCTACTCTGTCTATGTATGTCTAGAGTATAGCACAGTTTCCCGCTTTTTTCAACCCCGGAGCGAAAAAAATTCGAAAGAAAATAGCTCTGCTCGCTTTAGCACATAAAAATAAACAAAAACCTATGCTTACTTTACCCTCCAATTGAAAAAACATACAAATTTGATAAAATTTTAGCAAACTACTTGTATAATCGGAAGTTTTGTGTTATAATTACGATTGGTGAAAAAGGGTTTTCACTTTTTACTTAAGTTTTTTAAAAATAATTTTATATTTTGGAGGAATTTCAAAAATGGCAAACGTAAAGGTTGCAATCAACGGCTTTGGCCGTATCGGTCGTCTCGCTTTCAGACAGATGTTCGGTGCTAAGGGTTACACCGTAGTCGCTATCAACGACCTCACCAAGCCCTCTATGCTCGCTCACCTTCTTAAGTACGACACCGCTCAGGGACGCTACGACGGTCACACCGTTGAGGCTGACGACGAGGCAGGCACTATCACCGTAGACGGCAAGACCATCAAGATCTACGCTGAGAAGGATGCTGCTAACTGCCCCTGGAAGAAGAACAAGGTTGACGTTGTTCTTGAGTGCACCGGCTTCTACTGCTCTAAGGAGAAGTCCATGGCTCACATCAACGCAGGCGCAAAGAAGGTTGTTATCTCCGCTCCCGCAGGCAACGACCTCAAGACCATCGTTTACAGCGTAAACGAGAACACCCTCACCACTGATGACAAGATCATCTCCGCTGCATCCTGCACCACCAACTGCCTTGCTCCTATGGCAAAGGCTCTTAACGATTACGCTCCCATCCAGAGCGGTATCATGACCACCGTTCACGCATACACCGGTGACCAGATGATCCTTGACGGTCCTCACAGAAAGGGTGACCTCAGACGTGCTCGTGCAGGCGCACAGAACATCGTTCCCAACTCTACCGGTGCTGCAAAGGCAATCGGCCTGGTTATCCCTGAGCTGAACGGCAAGCTGATCGGTTCCGCACAGCGTGTTCCTACCCCTACCGGTTCTACCACTATTCTGGTAGCAGTTGTTAAGGGCGCTGTAACCAAGGACGAGATCAATGCAGCTATGAAGGCAGCAGCTACTGAGTCCTTCGCATACAACACCGACGAGATCGTATCTTCCGACGTTATCGGCAGCACCTACGGTTCCATCTTCGATGCAACCCAGACCATGGTAGCTCCTATGGAAGATGGCAACACTCAGGTTCAGGTTGTTTCTTGGTATGACAACGAGAACAGCTACACCTCTCAGATGGTTCGTACTATCAAGTACCTGGCTGAGCTGAACTAATCATTACAAGACCTATTGGGGTCCGGCTTTTGGGCCGGACCCTTTTTCTTAATCGCGTAAGTGATTAAAATAATAAAGCATAAAAACGGAGGTTTTTGAAATGGGCTTAAATAAGAAATCTGTTGATGATATCAACGCAAAAGGCAAAAGAGTCCTTATAAGATGTGACTTCAACGTTCCTCTTAAAGATGGCGTTATCACTGATGAGACTCGTATTGTAGCAGCTATGCCTACAATCCAGAAGCTGTTAAACGATGGCGGCAAGGTTATCCTTTGCTCCCACCTTGGTAAAGTAAAAGAAGGCCCCAACGAGAAGGAGTCTTTAGCACCCGTTGCTAAGAGACTGTCCGAGAAGCTGGGCAAAGAAGTTGTATTCGTAGCTGATTACAACGTAACCGGCGAAGCAGCAACTGCAGCAGTAGCTGCTATGCAGGAAGGCGATGTTGTTCTGCTTCAGAATACCCGTTTCCGCGGCAAAGAAGAGACCAAGAACGGCGAAGAGTTCTCCAAAGAGCTGGCTGATCTGGCTGATCTGTATGTTTGTGACGCTTTCGGTTCTTCCCACAGAGCACATGCATCTGTTGCAGGCGTTACCAAGTTCATCACCGAGAAGGGTGGCGAGAACGTTGTTGGTTACTTAATGCAGAAGGAAATCGATTTCCTGGGCAACGCAGTTGAGAATCCTGTTAGACCTTTCGT
>JAZRBV010000054.1:0-28292 GCA_045635225.1 Eubacteriales bacterium | reverse complement strand
ACACCTTTACAAGCACAAATCGGCAGCGCTATTGTTTGCTCTGCCGATTTGTGCTATAACGGGGCCGCTGAAAGCCTCCCTCCCGGAGGGAGCCTATATGCGCGCTCGTACATCTTTAGGGGTATGGGCTTTGCCCGATGCCCGCGCCTTTTGCAACGCTGTAATACAAAGGCGAAACTGGCGATAAACAGAACGATAAATAAGAATGTGAAAAGATGAAATATATGAAAATATTATGGATCATTATTTTGGTGACAGATCATCTGCTGCCGTTAATAATTACACGATTTTATCCAAACTATAAGCATAAAGAAATGGCACTTTCGGTACTGGGCTCACGGCAAAGCCCTGTAAAATGGATATACAATGTGTGGTGTATCATATCAGGAATTGTTTTTTGCATTGCTCCTTATGAGTTGTACAAAGAGAATAGTAGCGGTTTGATGATAGCAATATGGGTATTGCTTGCAATATACGGCATTGGATGTGAAATTATATCTGGGTTATGTCCGTTAAACGAAGGCAGGGAGGACGAAGATGTTGTTACTAAAATTCACGGAGGAACTTCTGCTATTGGTTTTATGACATTACTCGTTGTACCGTTACCCTTGGCAATACTGCAGTTTCAAGCGACAAATATAATTATGGGAGCGATCTCACTTGTGAGCTTTATTGTAGCTTTCGCGTTCTTCTGCTTTTTCATTATAGGAGAGAAAGAAAAGTTTGCGAATACGATTTTACGATACGGCGGTCTTTGGCAAAGACTCGTTTTGGTGAGTTGCTATATACCATTAGCTGTTTGGTGTATTATAAAATGACAAATTCCAATTTGTTGGTGAGAATATTAAAATTGTGAGGTGAGGCAAATGATAGAAATAACTACTTGGATGGATGGCTTTTTGAAAGTCTTAAATGATAATTTTGAAAATCGCGTATGGTTTGTCGGACTGCAAGGCAGCTACGGGCGCGGCGAAGCCACCGACACGAGCGATATTGATATTGTTGTGATACTTGACGAGTTATCCGCTTCTGACATTAAAAAATACAATGCAATGTTAGATACCCAGCCTTACAGAGAGTTGATCTGCGGTTTTCTTTCGGGAAAGGACGAGCTCCTCCATTGGGAGCCTTCCGATCTTTTTCAGTTTTATTATGACACGACACCCATAAAAGGCAACCTTGATGAATTGCTTATGGTGATTGACGAAGCGGCGATTGACAGAGCCATCAAAATCGGTGCTTGTAACATCTATCACGGTTGTGTACATAATATGCTGCACGAAAAGAGCGAGGACACTTTGCGCGGGTTGTATAAATCCGCATCCTTCGTTGTTCAGGCGATTGCATTCAAGCAGACAGGAAAATACATCAAGCATCAAAAAGAGCTGCTCGGCGCGGTTTCTGCCGATGAACGAAGGATCGTCGAATCCTTCTTGAAATTGAAGAGTGGCGATGCTGTTGAGTTCGGCGCAATGTCAGAGGTTTTGTTTGTTTGGTCTAAAAAGTGGATTGAAAACACGAAACAGTATATACAGGACGATTATGGAATTTAACGAAAAACTTCAAGAATTAAGAAAACAAAAGGGGCTTACGCAAGAGGAGCTTGCCGAACAGATTTACGTGTCTCGAACCGCTATTTCAAAATGGGAGTCGGGCAGAGGATATCCGAATATAGAGTCACTAAAAGCGATCGCGAAATTCTTTTCGGTGACGGTTGACGAGCTACTCTCTACCAACGAGGTATTGACGATAGCCGAAGAAGACAACAAACGAAAAGAAAAGCGTTTTCGTGATTTAATATACGGATTACTTGACTTAAGTATCGCAATGCTCCTTTTTCTGCCGTTCTTTGCTGAAAAAGCGGACGGAACTATTCAAAGTGTTTCGCTCATCACACTTGGCTGCGTTCAGCCATACTTAAAAATAACGTACCTTGTCGCTGTTATCGCAATGAAAGTAATGGGTATTTTGACACTCGCATTGCAGAACTGTCAAGCGATGGCGTGGGTGAAAAGTAAAACGACGGTTTCACTCACACTCGGAGCAATCTTGGTACTGCTCTTTATGATAAGCTCACAGCCATATGCCGCTGTGTTCGCGTTCGTATTGTTAGTCATCAAGGCTTTAATGCTGATAAAACGGCAATGATACGAAACGTATCACGCCTGTGACGAGCCGTTTCTTGATTATTTTTATGCCTTTCACTAAAATGTACTCAGGCGAGAGCCAATACACAAAAGGAAGGTTAAAGGATAATGGAAAAGAAAAACATAAGGCTGTTTTTTGTAGGAGTGGGGTTGCTTGCGGCGTTTGTGTTATGGACGGTGTTTGTTTGCTTCATTGATGTGAGGGTAATCGGTCCCCGAGAATCCAGCGTGGGCTTTGCTACGCTTAACGGCTACGTTCACAACCTTACGGGAGTGAATGTGTCCCTGTATGTGGTCACGGATTGGCTTGGTCTTGTTCCGATTGGCGTTGCATTCGGGTTTGCCGTTCTCGGTCTTGTACAATGGATCAAAAGAAAGAGCCTATTAAAAGTTGACCAAAGCATCCTTACACTCGGTGGATTTTACATCGTCGTAATGGCGGTATATATCCTCTTTGAAATAGTTGTTATCAATTACAGACCGACACTGATTAACGGATATTTGGAAGCTTCGTATCCGTCATCAACAACTATGCTTTTGATGTGTGTGATGCCTACGGCAATGATGCAGCTTCGCACCCGTATTAAAAACGACCTATTCAGACGATGTGTAATGCTTGTGATTGCCGTGTTTATTGCCTTTATGGTTATAGGCAGACTTGTCTCGGGCGTACATTGGATTACCGATATCATCGGTGGTGCTTTGTTTAGCACAGCGATTGTGTTGATGTATTATGCTATCAGTGACATTGCAACAAAGAACCGCTAAACAAATTCCAATTTGTCGAGCAGATAGCAACAGGCAGTTGCTTGTCAATGCCAACAGTCCGTGATATAATATAACCACAAAAATGCAGGTGGTGATTTTATGGAAACAAAAGATATAATCTACGAATTAAGAGCAAAAAAAGGTCTTTCCCAAGAGGAACTTGCCGAAAAGATATTTGTGACAAGACAGGCGGTGTCTCGCTGGGAAACAGGCGAAACGATACCGAATATAGATACGCTCAAGCTCCTATCCAAATTGTTTGACGTGTCGATCAACACGCTTCTCGGCTCTCCAAGAGAGTTAGTATGTAAGTGTTGCGGTATGCCGCTTGAAGACTCTACCACAAGCCGTGAAACCGATGGCAATTTTAATGAGGAATATTGCAAATGGTGCTATTCGGACGGTGAGTACACCCTTGATATCTGGAAGTGATATGCCGAAATCGGTGGAAAAGAAAAGCTCGAAGAATTTAAATCACAGCTGATTCATGAATTTAACACGCTTTTGCATATCGAAGGGTTGCCCAAGGTAGAGCATCTGAACGTGCTTTCGGGTGAATTTATCAATATGGAATACACTCTGCCTAACGGAGAAAAAGTGAAATTCCTTGACGATAAGCAGACCTACCTCGGTAGTCAGCTCGAAAGCGAATTTGGCAGCAGATGCTTTGGTATAGCAGCAAACATGGACTTCCTTCTCGTCTGTACTTACGAGGAAAACGGAGAGAATCCAGAGCTTGTGATTTACAAGAAACGATAAATCAAATTCCAATTTTTCGAGCTGAATAGCGTTGAATGTTGGTGTGATTTTGGTGCAAATTTGGTGCAACATTTTATAAAACGATACTCACGATGTTCACGATATTAAACGGTATTGCTAAAACTCGAAGAGATAATTTATTATTTCTTATATACGAAAAGCTCTGCTTCGGCAGGGCTTTTTGTTATGTAGGGGCGTTCATTGAACGCCCGCAGGCGACCGATGGTCGCCCCTACGAATATCTACGTTCACATCTTCAAAGAATACAAAGCCAAAATGGCTGAATCTATCGAGCACGATTTGCTTTAACAAATGTGGCGGTTCAATTTGTAAAAACTCCGTCCTATTTACTTTTTGCCGTTTTTATGGTATAATCTAAGTAATCGATAAAATCGAATTTGAAGAACGGAGGTTTCAAGGTGAAAAGGCAATCAAAAAAACTATCCTCTAAGCAGCTTGCGCTCGTATTTATTCCTTTTATAGGCACGATCGGCTATTTAGGTTACTTATTTTTTACCGGGCGTTATTACACTAAGGCATGTCTATTTTCATTATTAAAGGCTTGTTTGGCAGCCTTTGTTTCCTGCGCTGTGTTGATGCTTATTGGATTATTCTCATACACCGTAACTGCAATAGTTTCTATTGCGATCATGGGTATTATAATGAATATCATTTTCTTCAAATCTTATACCAATACAGTAGATCAGTAAATTCCAATTTTTCGAGGTCAGAAAAATGCTCTTTAAAGGAATATCGAGAGAGTTTTCGTTACTTAACGAGGATCAATATAACACGATAGGCGCGTTTTGGGACGAGATGGCTATGCTTTACGGTCTCGAATGCTTACAGGGTCTGGGATACAGGTGGGCGGACGGCAAGATATTTTATGCAATAGGCCTGAAGGTCGGTGATATAAAGGATCACAATCTTTGTATTGAGTTGCCGGATGCGGACTGGTCCGTTGTCAACGGAGAAACGGAAAAGCTGAAAGAGATCTATGATGAGATCTATAAATACGGCCCATTAAAATACGAAATTGAGACGTTCAGCGAAAGCGGTAGATGTCAGATAAAATATTATCGGTAGAATCGAACTCCCTTATATCAGATTCGGCTGAGGTGTAAATCGAATGGTCGTGTCCTCTTTCCTACAATTAAATAGAGGCTGAGTCAAGCGCTTGACTCAGCCTCTATTCTTGCTATATGGCGTGATATTAATCGAATGTAACGGAGGACGCCCATTTATCGAAGAGGGGCTTACATTCCTCGGTGTTTTTGGTCTCGCAGGCAAACTGGAAGAGCCAGAAGTCGGTGCCATCCTTGAAGCAACGGGCATAGTAGTAATATTCCTTGCCGTTGACCGTCTTTTCATAATCGAACTCTGCGTAGCCTTCCTTCGCGGTGACGGTGCTGCTAGTCAGCTTATTGACCTCGCAGACGAGCTCTGCATATCTTTTAACGGTGTAGTTGCCTACGGTTGAGCCGTCCTCCTTGAGGGCGGTGACGATAGCCTTCGGTGAGACGTAGTAGGCGGTCTGGGTAACCATGTCCTGCTCGGAGAAATGAGAGGTCAGCGTGATGGTCATGCCTGCCTTGCTGAAGCTCTTATCCTGAGGCGTCAGAAGTCCGCATCCGACAAGGGTGGAAAAGAGCGTGCACATTAAAAGAATAAGGGTGAAGATGGATAAACGTCTTCTCATGGTAAAACTCCTTTTTACTTTATTATATCATACGTATTCGGTGCGTGTCAAGTGTCATTTCACGGTTAAACAAGCTCGTCAAGCTTGACGCCGAAGATCTCGGCAAATGCCTTCAGCTCTATGTCTGTGACAAAGCGCTTGCCGCACTCTATTCGCTGGATCGCATTTTTGTCTACGTCGATGCCGATAAGCTGCATTTTATCCGCGAGGGCTCTCTGCGAGAGCCTTGTGGGATGGGCGAGGCGGAGCTTACGGATATTATCGCCGCAGAGATTATTTTTGCCATCGTTTTTGTTTTTGAACATTATATATCCCCTTTTTTGACATTCAGTGATTGACAAATCTATTATATTGTGTTAGAACAAGAAATATGACATTCACCAGATGTCAGTGTTGTTAAATAAAGCTTTTGTGGAGAAAAATGAAAAATGGCGTAGGAATAATAAAAGAAGTTGACAGGCTCGGAAGAATTGCACTAATATTGGAATGTAGTCAGGTATCAGCTTCCCCACAAAAAGCGATGGCGGCTCGGGTATTTTGAGCCGCCTATTTACTTTTTCTGCGAGGTGTGGTATAATGTTAACGATATTAAGGCAGGAGGTGCGGTATGTCGGCAAGGTTATTTATCGAGGCTATATGCAAGTTTCTCTTAGGAGTGATACTCGTTGGGGTGCTGATATTTCTGCCGGCGGGGACGCTCGATTTCCTCGGTGGGTGGCTGCTGATGGGAATACTGTTCATACCGATGTTCTCGGCAGGGCTTGTGATGATGGTTAAAAATCCGGAGTTACTAAAAAGCCGACTCAACGGCAAAGAGAAGATGCGCGACCAGAGCACAGTTGTAAAGCTCAGCGGTTTGATGTTCATTGCGGGATTCGTCGTCGCGGGACTTGGAGTGCGATTCGAATGGTATACCCTGCCGCCGTGGGTCACCATCATAGGTGCGGTGGCATTTCTCGCGGCGTACGTTATATACGCAGAAGTACTGCGCGAAAACACCTATCTCAGTCGCACAATAGAGGTGAAAGAGGGTCAAAGGGTAATCGACACGGGGCTCTACGGGATCGTGAGACACCCTATGTATAGCGCGACGCTTCTGCTATTTCTCTCTATGCCGATCGTGCTCGGGTCGGTATATGCGCTCGTAATATTCATAGCATATCCCTTCATTATAGCGCGGCGCATCATCGGAGAGGAAAGATTTCTCGAGGAAAATCTCGAGGGCTACCGCGAATATAAGACGCGGGTTAGGTACAGATTGATACCTTTTATATGGTAATATGACGAAAATTTACTCTACCGACGGTTGATATACCCCACACTCAACCGTCGGTATGTTGATTATATGCTCCGCTACTGTTAAAATGGTAGCGGAAAGGAGGAAGACTATGGATCAAATCAAAATCGGAAAATTCATCGCGGAACGCAGACGCGAAGCAGGTCTCACGCAAATGCAACTCGCGGAAAGCTTAGGGATCACCGACAGAGCGGTATCGAAATGGGAATGCGGCAGAGCCCTGCCCGACTCCTCAATCATGCTCGAGCTGTGCGGGATACTCAAAATTACAGTAAACGATTTGTTAAGTGGGGAGGTTGTTACAATGGAAAACTACGATAAGGAAATGGAAAACAATCTGATAGGCACGATCAAGGAAAAGGAAGCGGCTGACAGGATGCTGCTCCGTGTAGAGATGATGATCGTTGCGGTATGCATCGGATTTATGCTGGCTCTGTGTGCTATCGCAAAATTCGTTGAGCTCGAGGAGTGGGTCAGGATCACGCTGATAGTGATCGGTGTAGCACCCGTCATAGTGCTAGCACCGTTTATGATAAGGATCGAGCAGACGGCAGGCTACTACGTATGCGGTGTATGCGGCCACAGACACGTACCGAAATATACCAGCGTTTTCGCTTCTATGCATATCGGCACTACAAGATATCTAAAATGTCCGAAATGCGGTAAAAGATCGTGGCAGAAAAAGGTTTTGAATAGAGAAAGTGACTGAATACCGCTCGCAAATTTCAATGCTCGTAAACATTTTTCGCGATAAAATACCTATTGCATTTTCCACTCGGATATGATATAATGGTTATGACAAATATTTAAGCTGCCACCGGGTAGCAGATGCATGAGCATCCGTTTGCGCGTCGTTAGATCCCGAAAGACGCGCATGCGGATGCTTTTTATGAAGATGCATAAATAAATATTCTGCCTCGTTTTATTTATCAGAAAAATAAATTTTTATCGATTTCATTCTGCAAGCGCCTGCGATTTCGTCCTGCGTTACCGAGGTGAGTCCAACGTTGGATATTGTTCGACATCGGAGTCTCGGATCGGCGGTGACATCGAAGAAAACATTAGTCCAAACCGTTAAAAATATATTAAGTGTTAAAAATATGCGCGTGCGCGTCTTGACTTTTGGCCGTCCAGGTGTTAAAATATATAGTGGATATGTATGGAAGGGCGGTGGCGTAATGAAAAGATATTTTCCGAAGCTTCTCGGAAACGACGACGTGCGTGCACGTATTGGTGCAGCTATTGAGCGCGGTCGTGCGCCGCACGCATTCCTGATAAGCGGTCCGAGAGGCTCGGGCAAGCTGACTCTGGCAACAGAGATCGCAGCGGCACTCAACTGCGAGCGCTCAGAGTCGGCGGTGGGATCGCTCCCCTGCGGTGAGTGCGATACCTGCAAAAAGATATATGGCGGTAATTACACCGATATCAAGATACTCGAGAAGCCGCGCGACAGAGCCACGATAGGCGTCGATCCGGTCAAGGATATGAGAGATGATATGTTTCTCTCGGCAACCGAGGCAAAATACAAGGTCTACGTGATACGCGACGCTGAGACGATGACCACCGAGGCACAGAATTCCCTGCTGAAGGTGCTGGAGGAGCCGCCGAGGCGCGTCGTAATACTTCTGCTCGCCACCGAGTGTGACAAGATACTCACCACGATCAAGAGCCGTGTACAGTTCGTATCGATGGCTCGATTCTCCGAGGAGGAGATCACCGAGTATCTCACGAGGATATCCGACACGGCACGCAGTATGGCTATGACGGACAAGGAAAGGCTACACGGTATAGTACTCAGCTCCGACGGAGTGCTCGGGCGCGCGATAAGTCTGACCGACAAAAAGCTTGCCGAGGAGAACGAGGAGGAGCGGCGGGTCGTGCTCGACTTCATGCGAGCGCTACGTGCGGGCGCATCATACGCGAACGTTTATGCCGCGGCACAGAGCTTCCCTACTAAGCGTCCCGAACTGCAACGCACGATCGAGTCCGTAATATCAGCTGTGCGAGACCTGTTGACGGTAAAGTATTCCGACAATGCAAAAATGATTTTTTACAGCTCACGGGAAGAGGCACGTGAGCTCGCTGATGCAATAGGCACGAAGCGGCTCATAAAAATATACGATGCCCTCGCGGAAGCTCACGAATACTGCTCGAAGAACGCAGGTGTCACAAATCTCGTGACTAATCTCGTAGCGAAGGCTTCGGCAGGAAGATAAAGAAAGGAAGACCAGAGATGTCTGAAAACGAAAAGATAGAGTTAGCTCCGACCGAGGAGGCTCCCGCGACGGTTGAGGTCGTAGGCGTAAGCTTCCGTCAGGCCGGAAAGATATATTATTTTGCTCCGGGCGGTCTGAAGCTTGACCTCGATGATAAGGTAATCGTCGAGACGGCGCGCGGTGTGGAATTCGGTAACGTAAAGGCGGCAAACAAGATGGTGCCCGAGAGCGAGATCGTTCCTCCGCTCAAGCCTATTATAAGAAAGGCTACTGCGGACGACGTTGCTCACAACGAAAAAAATCAGCTCGCAGAGGCTGACGCCGCTATAATCTGCAAGAAAAAGATAGAGGCACACGGACTCGGTATGAATCTCGTGGACGTTGAGTATACATTCGATAACTCAAAGCTCATATTCTATTTCACCTGCGAATCGAGAGTAGATTTCCGAGAGCTGGTAAAGGATCTGGCATCAACCTTCAGAACGCGTATAGATCTAAGGCAGATAGGTATACGTGATGAAGCAAAGATGATGGGCGGTCTAGGAGTATGCGGAAGAAAGTTCTGCTGTGCAAACTTCCTCTCGGATTTCGTCCAGGTGTCGATAAAGATGGCAAAGGAACAGAATTTCTCGCTCAATTCCTCCAAGGTATCGGGTGCCTGCGGCAGACTGATGTGCTGTCTCAGATACGAGCACGAGACATACGAGGAGGCTATCGCTAATACACCGCCCGTAGGATCTACGGTATCCACAAAGGACGGCGTAGGCACCGTCGTTGACACCAAGCCTCTCGCGGAGGAGATAAAGGTCAAGCTTTCTGATAAGGACAAGGATGTTCAGAAGCTCTTCAAGATCAGCGAGGTGAAGGTCCTCTCCCGCCCGGGAAAGAAGCATAACAAGTCCGATGATGCCGAAAAGGACGAGGATATCCTGCCCGAGGATTAAGATTTTTCGGTAGTTTTTAATGGATTTTATCTTTTTTTCAACAAAGGTCTTGATTTTTTCTGTAATTATGTTAAAATATATGTAGCAACAAATTTATGGAGGTTGTTTATCATGGCATACAAGATTTCCGATGAGTGCATCAGCTGCGGCGCTTGCGCAGATGCTTGCCCCGTATCTTGCATTTCCGAAGGCGACGGTAAGTACGTCATCAATGCTGATGAGTGCATCAGCTGCGGTTCTTGCGCAGATGCTTGCCCCGTAGACGCTCCCGCTGAGGAATAATCTAAAAAACATAAAAAAAGCGGGGATATTCTCCGCTTTTTTCATTGAAAGAGGTTCTTTATGGAAAGACGCGACAGAGTCAACGACTCCCTGACGCTTATACAGAACACCGACGGGTTGACGTTTGGCACGGACGCCCTGCTCCTCGCCGGATATATAAGCGGTAAATATTCCGAGGGCTGTGAGCTTGGCTCGGGTAGCGGAATAATCTCTATGCTTCTCCTGACACGTGAAAAGATCACTCACGTGACGGCGCTCGAGGTGCAGGAGGAGTATGCCCGCCTCACAGCGCGCAACGCCGAGGAAAACGGTCTCACCGACCGACTGACAGCGGTGTGTGCCGACGTGCGGGAATATTCGGATACAGACGGGTACGATATAGTTTATACAAATCCTCCGTACATGAAAACGACCAGCGGAAAGGAAAACACCGAGGGTAAGAAAAACATCGCGCGTCACGAGGTAATGGGTGACATAGGCGATTTCTGTGCGGCGGCAAAAAGGCTGCTCAAGTACGGCGGAAGGTTCGCCGCGGTGTACCGCCCCGACAGGCTGACGGATCTCGTATTTGCTATGCGTGAGGCGGCGCTCGAGCCAAAGCGCGCGACATTCGTGCACGCGGATACCGAGAGCGAGCCGTCGATGGTGCTGATAGAAGGAAGAAGTGGTGGCAAAAGCGGAATGCTGATAACACGTCCGCTGATAATATACAAAGATAAGCTGCATAAGGAATACACACCCGATATGGAATATATTATGGAAAACGGCGCGTTTCCCACGGGATACAAGCGGTAAAGGAGACGGATATGAGCGAAGAAAAGAATAAAATAGAGGGTGGCACGCTCTACCTCGTTGCTACGCCTATCGGCAACCTCGCGGACATCTCCGAAAGAGCTGTCAAGGTACTCTCGGAGGTGGATTTCGTTGCCGCCGAGGATACGAGAAATTCGTTGAAGCTGCTTACCGCTCTCGGCATACACACCGAGCTCGTGAGCTACCACGAGCACAACAAAAAGTCAAGCGGTGACAGGATCGTGGAAAGACTGCTTTCAGGAGATTCCTGTGCACTGATAACCGATGCGGGAATGCCCGCGATAAGCGACCCCGGTGAGGATATAGTAAGGCTGTGTGCAGAGCACGGTGTAAGAGTTGCTATCGTTCCCGGCGCGTGTGCGGCGGTGTCTGCGCTGGCGCTCTCGGGACTTTCGACGGTAAGATTTGCATTCGAGGGCTTCCTCTCGGCAAAGGGGAGCGAGAGACGGAAGAGACTCTCCGCGGTGGCTAAAGAAGAAAGGACTATGATATTCTACGAGGCGCCGCACAAGCTCCGTCAAACACTCGAGGATATGGCAACGGCGTTCGGCGAGGATAGACGTATTTCTCTGGCTCGGGAGCTGACAAAGCTCAACGAGGAGGTATGTCGCACGACACTCGGCGAGGCAGTAGCGCTCTACTCCGAGCGCGATCCGAGAGGCGAGTACGTGCTGGTCGTAGAGGGATATAGCGGAGACACACGCACCGACGAGGAGATAGACGAGCTTGCGCTCACTCCCGGCGAGCAGGTAGAAAAATACATCAGCGAGGGTATGGCACGAATGGACGCGATAAAGCGTGCCGCCAAGCTGCGCGGAATGTCAAAATCCGAGCTGTACAAAATACTCGAGGATGTCAAAGATTAATAAACACAGAATATACAAACGCATTGGTGCGGCGATAAATATCTCGCTGTAAAAATGCGTTTTTCTTTATATTTCAGGTTTAAAGCGCGGCAGATTATAATTTTGAAGTCAGTTATAACTAAAAATGCTTTGTGTGCGTGCGGGCGCGTGCTCGACTACATATGTAGTCGAGCGGAAAATAAATAAAATATTTATAAAATTATTGTATTTTTCTTTAAAATATGTTAAAATGTAGAGTGAAGAATTATTGAAAGGCGGTTGGCGGATGAAAAAATCAGCTAAAAAAGCCGGGTTACCCGAGATCGAGCTCCGAGAGCCTACAGATAAAAAGCAAGAGAATACCTCCGATACCGATAAGAGTGGCGGCGGTAAAAGCGGCAAGACTCCGTCACGCAAGAGCCCTGCTCCGTCGAAGAAGCCTATCAAAGGAGACCGCGTAGGCAAGCGACTCGCCGATGCGATAGCTATCGAGGTTGCGGATACCGATCTGTCAGCTATCACAGTCAAGAGCACACCCGACTCTCAAAATAAGCCGCAACGTGGCAGTAACACCAAGAAAAGCTCCGCAAAGCGCGGCACGAAATCGCCCGTAAAGAAGAACATTGAAGCCGCTGAGTCCGGCGCTACGACAGCGGAAACCGTCGCTCCGACTGATGAAGCTGTGCATAGTGAGGCAAACGCAACGGATAATGCTATGCCAGACAAGACCGACGCAACGGGCAAGGCTGCAAATAGCGAAGCTGATGCGAGTGACGTGACAGTCGATGCAGCAGACGCTACCGTAAGGAACACGTCGGGAGAGACTGTAAGCAGCTCCGACGAAGAAGGCTCCACTCCCCTGCCCGACGGTGATAGCGGCTCGCAGAATGACGGTGATGCCTCCCCCGACAAGACAGACGTGGAGACGGTCGAGACCGAGAAAAATAAAAAGAAAAAAATCAGGGCCGCGGTTCGCGGAGATACCGATATAGAGCTGAACGCCAAAGAAAAAAAGGCGCCCACCGCCAACGTAAAGAAAAAAAAGAGAAGGTTCGAGCAGACGGAAGCGGCACCTACGGAAACGAATGAGCTCCGGAAAAATCAAAGTGACGACACTACCGTTAACGGTGCGGATATCACGGAGCAGATGCCCGCGATCAATGACGGAGACGAGTACGCCGAGATAAGCGGCGAGCACGTGGAAAGCTACGACCCGTTTGCATCTCTCGCGGATGAGGATACCGATGCTCCGCAGGAGCTATTTCCCATCGAGCTCGCCCCATACGAGGACGACGTCATAGAGGATACGCACGAGAGTGCTGAGGAGGCGGCAAGCTACGAGGCGTTCGTGCAGGATTATCAGGCGACGATACAGGAAATGCTGCGTCGCGCCGCAGAAAAGGAATATAGCACCGACAGCGACGGAAATCCCCAGCTCACGATAGAGGCTGACGACGACCTCGACGACGAGCTGTTTGAGGACGGTACAGATGACGAGGACGAGGAGACGCTCGACGATATTCTGGTAAGCGAGGAAACGGCTAAGGACGTAGACGAGGAGGATGAGGAATATCTCTCCGGAGAGGACTACGAGGCGATACTCAAGGCGAGCGACGCCGACACCTCCGGTGCTATAAGACTCGAGGATATCCTGGCAGCCGAGGCTGAGACCGAAGCTGTTGAGGAGACTGTCGAAGATGAGACCCACCTGCCCTCACCCGAGACCGTCGAGGAGATGACAGAGGAGCTTACAGAGGATGAGCCCGAGCACGTTCTCTATATTGAAAGGCGCGACAACGTGATAGACAATGCCGATCCCGAGGCAGAAAACGAGGCCGAAGCCGCCGAAACGGTGACCGAGACTGACGTAGATGATTTGCAGATAAAGCTCGAGGATACGCAGAGTGGCGCGGCAGTGCTCAATATCGCGGTACGCTCCGAGGAATTCGAAGAGCCGCAAGACGAGCAGGCGGTTGAGGAGACGGCAGAGAATGACGACGATATCGAGGATACCTCCGATGACGAGGAACAGATAACTATCAAGTTTGAAGAGGATGAAAAGACATCCGAGGATGACGAAGCCGATGAGGAATACGAGGACGAGACCCCACCTGCATATAACCCGGACAAGCCCAGGTTTATAGACACGGTATTTGAGATCGTAGAGCTGTTTGTGTTCACGCTGGTGGCGGTAATGGTGATCACATCCTTCTTCCTACGTCATTCGATAGTCGACGGCTCATCTATGCAGCATACGCTCGAGGACAAGGATATCCTTCTGATATCCGATTTTCTCTACACTCCCGAAAGAGGCGATATAATCGTGTTTGCAGATTATGAGAAGGGTCAGCGCGACCCGCTCGTCAAACGCATTATAGGCATCGAGGGAGACGTCGTAGAGGTAACGAATGACTACAAGGTATACGTAAACGGCGAGCTTCTCGATGAGGAATACGTGCTTCTCGATGAGCCATATCTCAGTGCCATAACCGGCACGTGGAGGGTCGGCGAGGGAGAGCTGTTCGTGCTCGGAGATCACAGAAGCATATCACTCGACTCCCGCGCATTCGGCGTGGTGAGCGAGGATTGTGTACTCGGAAAGGTTCTTTTAAGGCTTTATCCGTTTGATAGCTTCGGAACGGTAGAATAATTCTGCCCTGCTTTATATATTGATTTGAGGTAATTATGGCACAAAATCCAATACAATGGTTCCCCGGGCATATGGCAAAGACCAAGCGCATCATGCGCGAGTGTCTGCCCGAGGTCGACGTAATACTTGAGCTGATAGATGCGAGGATCCCTTACAGCTCAAGAAATCCCGAAATAAAATCGATCATAGGAGATAAGCCGCGCGTTACGGTAATGACGAAGGCTACCCTCGCCGACCCCGAGATGAATAAGCTCTGGATAAAGAAAATATCAGAAGGTGGCACGCGTACGGTGTTGATAGACTCTGCGGCAGGCATAGGCATAGATACCCTCGCCGCCGCGGTGCGAGAGACTCTCGCCGAGAAGATAGCGCGCTATCACGAAAAGGGCATGCACGGCAGGCGTCTCAAGGCGATGATCGTGGGAATACCCAACGTGGGTAAATCATCTTTGATAAACAGAATAGCCGGCTCGAAGAAGGCTAAGGTCGAGGACAGACCCGGCGTTACTCTTATAAAGCAATGGGTGCCAACCGAGATAGGATTTGATCTGCTCGATATGCCCGGCGTGCTGTGGCCTAAGTTTGAGGATGCGAGGGTGGGTGAAAATCTCGCTCTTACGGGAGCGATACGCGATCAGATACTCGACACAGAGGAGCTGGCTATGATACTCTGTGCAAGGCTTATGGAGATCGCACCCGATGCATTTATGACAAGATATAAGCTGACACGCGAGGAGACCGACGGTCTTGATTCCTACGATCTGTTTGAGCTCGTGGGACGCAAGAGAGGCTTCCTCGTGAGCGGCGGCGAAATAAATCATTCGAGAACGGCGGAAATGCTCCTCGACGAGTTCAGGGGCGCTAAGATCGGGCGCATAACGCTCGAGATGCCGTAAGGAGATAATATGCCTACGTTAGAATACGAGGAAAAAAGATACGCCGAGGGTTATACCGCGGTATGCGGATGTGACGAAGCAGGCAGAGGTCCGCTCTGCGGTCCCGTGGTCGCGGCGGCAGTGATACTGCCACGAGGTCTCGAAATAGAGGGACTGAACGACTCGAAGAAGCTCTCGGAGAAAAAGCGCGAGGCACTCTTCGAGGTGATAAAGGAAAAGGCTCTCGCCTACGCGATAGCCGAGGCATCACCCGAGGAGATAGACGAATACAACATACTGAACGCATCTATGCTGGCGATGAGGCGCGCGGTGGAGGCTCTTCCCCACCCCGCAGATTTCGCTCTGATCGACGGAAACTGCTCGCGAGGATTCACGATACCTACCGAGACGGTAGTAAAGGGTGATGCGAAGAGCTACTCGATCGCGGCGGCTTCGGTGCTGGCTAAGGTCACGCGTGACCGACAGTGCATCGAGCTTGATAAACTATATCCCGAGTACGGAATAGCAAAGCATAAGGGGTACCCGACAAAGGATCATATGGACGCGGTGAGACAGTATGGTGTCGCACCGATCTACAGACGTAGCTTCTTAAAATTCCTCGATAAAGAGGATTGACTGCTCTATGGAGATACTTAAGGTCGATACCGAAAAGCGGCGGATAGGCACCATAGGTGAGAAAATGGCGGCGAGATACCTCTTTTTCCGCGGCTATCGAATACTCGAAAGAAATCTTGTTATAGACGGGCGCGAGATAGATATCGTTGCAAGGCGCGGCGATACGCTCGCCTTCGTCGAGGTGAAGACGAGAAGCATAGATAAGCTCGATCCGCACGAGCCTCGTCCCGCATCAAGCGTAACGCCCGAGAAGCAACGAAAGATAATCGGTGCGGCGGCACAATATAAGGGCATGAATTATGCCCGATGCGAGGGACTGCGTATGCGGTTTGACGTCATTGAGGTGCTACTCGAAAAGAAAAATAACCGCTATAAAAGGCAGGCGATAAACCATCTTATAGCGGCGTTTGATAAGGACACGGCGTACGTACGCCCGTGGCAAAGATAATGTGCGCACGGTGCGCACGTGATGCCGAGTGATCGGCAGAAAGGCAAGTATTATGAACTATATCAGCACGAGAGGTAAGGACGTCGCGGGTGTAAGCTCCGCGATGGCCATAAAGAGGGGACTCGCCGCAGACGGCGGTCTTTATATGCCGGAGAATATTCCCACGTTTGATCTTGATTTTCTGCGTGAAATAGGAAAAAAGGAATACACTGAAAGATGCGCCGGGGTGCTCTCACTATTTCTCGAGGATTACAGCTACGAGGAAATACTCGCGGACGCGAAAGCTGCGTACGGTGGAGGAAAATTCGACCCCTCGCCCGCCCCTGTTACCGAGCTCGACGGAAATAAGTATATGCTCGAGCTGTGGCACGGTCCTACCTCTGCGTTCAAGGATATGGCTCTGCAGATAATGCCGAGACTTTTCGTGCGCGCGCTCAAGAAATGCGACGAGGAGCGCGAGGCGCTGATACTCGTGGCGACATCCGGAGATACCGGTAAGGCTGCGCTCGAGGGCTATAAGGACGTCGACGGTGTCAAGATCAAGGTCTTCTATCCCATCGACGGCGTAAGCCAGGTACAGAAGAGACAAATGCAGTCGCAGGAGGGTAAAAACGTATCCGTCGTCGGTATAGCCGGAAACTTTGACGATGCGCAGACGGGCGTGAAAGAAATATTCTCCGATGGCGAGTTTGGTAAGGTGCTCGACCGCAGCGGCGTGTTCCTATCAAGTGCTAACTCCATAAACTGGGGCAGGCTCGTTCCGCAGATAGCATACTACGTATCGGCGTACTGCGATCTCGCAGAGCGTGGAGCCCTCTCCTACGGAGAAGCGCTCGACGTATGCGTACCTACGGGTAATTTCGGTAATATACTTGCCTGCTATATAGCAAAAAAAATGGGGCTTCCTATAGGCAAGCTGGTATGCGCGTCGAACAAGAATAACGTACTGACCGACTTTTTCGTATCGGGTGAGTACGATCGCGAGAGGACCTTCTATCAGACGATGTCGCCATCTATGGATATTCTGATATCGTCAAACCTCGAGCGGCTGCTCTATATGTCATTCGGCACAGAGAGATGCGCTGAATGTATGAAGGAGCTCGGCACAAACGGAAAATATAAGCTCACGAAAAAGGAACTTGCCACAATAAATAGCGACTTCGTCGGTTACTATGCCGATGAAGAGACCTGCTCGATTACGATAAAGAGCGTATATGAAAGAACAAGCCGCCTTATCGACACTCATACGGCCGTCGCGTATTCAGCGGCAGAGCGCTATATGAGTGACAATAAGACGGATACTCCTATGCTGGTCGTATCGACGGCATCGCCCTATAAGTTTGCGGGCGACGTGCTTCGCTCACTATCAGGTGATAAACCCGCGGACGACCTCGACGCACCCAAGGCGCTTCTCGCGCTCACAGGCGTACCGATCCCCGCACCGCTCGTCAAGGCTCTGGCAAGCGAGCCAAGACATCTCGGCGTCATAGATCGCTCGGAGATGGCGGCATCGGTCAAGGAGTTCGCGATCGGAAAATAACTTAACCGGGTCAGTTACAGCAATCCTTCGGCTTAAAGGTTGCGCAATTGGTGCTTGCGGAACAGTTCGCCTCTCGAGGACCTACCGAGATGGTACCTGCAAAGCACATATTCTGGCCCTCGTGGTATGCACAGTTCTTAACGTCGCATACTACGCCCTTGATGCACTTACCCTGCTCGTTGTTACAGCTGTTTCTCTTTTCTTCCATATCATATTCCTTTCTGCCACGGTTCTCGGGCAGAGGTATTATTGACGGAGAAGGACAGTTTTATGCGGTGTAGGCAAGGCATGACAAATAATCGGTAAACGGCGAAAGGAGACGGAATGGCGCTATACACGATAGCCGATCTGCATCTCTCGACCCTCGACACGACGAACAAGTCGATGGAGGTGTTCGGCACGAGGTGGCAGGATTACATAAAAAGAATAGAAAAGAACTGGCGTCATATGATCACGGACGAGGATACCGTCGTGATACCGGGTGACGTCTCCTGGGCTCTATCTCTCGAGGAGTCGGCATCGGATCTCAAATTCATCGAGTCTCTGCCGGGCAAAAAAATACTCGGTAAGGGCAACCACGATTTCTGGTGGTGTACTATGAAAAAGCACGAGGAGTTCTTTGAACGCCTCGGGATAAAGACTATATCGTTTCTTTTCAACAACGCGCATGAGACAGAGGAGCTGATCATCGCCGGTACGCGAGGATGGTATAACGATGAGGATGCGACGAATGCGCCCGACGGAGTTGATTTCGAGAAGCTGACCAATCGCGAATGCGGAAGACTGCGTATGAGTCTCAAGGAGGCTATGCGATTGAAGGAGGCATCGCCCGAGAAGGAGATAGTCGTCTTTATGCACTTCCCTCCGTATTGGAACGGAAAGGCATCGGATGAGCTCATCGATATTCTCAAGAAC
This sequence comes from Eubacteriales bacterium, assembly GCA_045635225.1. Taxonomy (GTDB): domain Bacteria; phylum Bacillota; class Clostridia; order Oscillospirales; family CAG-272; genus UBA1740. The sequence continues at coordinate 9,458 of JAZRBV010000054.1, read as the reverse complement.
TACGAAATAGAAAGAGTATACTTCGGACACATACACGGCAATTACACGGTAAGCCCCGAGATAGAATACGAGGGAATAAAAATGAGTCTCATCTCGGCGGATTACCTTGGATTTATTCCGAAGCACGTGGAGGTGACTTCTCTATGATAAAATTTGTAAGCTTTGACGAGGCGTTCGGCGATGCACGGTGGATCGCACCGCAGAATACCGATATTTGCCCGATCATACGCCGCGACTTCGAGCTCGGTGATATTGAATCCGCAGAGATAGATATCATAGGCTTCTCGACCTTCGTGTTCTACGTCAACGGAGTGCGCGGCTGTGAGGATTATTTCCTTCCTCTTGCTACAGATTACGAATGGCGCGACTCACCTAAGGATGAGGTGACCGAGCACAGAACATACGTTTCACACTACGATATAACTCACCTCGTGAGGTGTGGCAGAAACACTCTCGCGGTGATGCTGGGGGACGGATGGTACACCGGCAAGACCGGAATTTACGAAGAGGTTCCCTACGGAACGAAGAAGCTCTGCTTCAAAATAACTATCAAAACCAAAGAAAAAGAATATTTTATTTACTCTGACGAGAGTGCCGTATGGCGTGAGTCTTACGTTAAGGAGAGTGATCTCAACTATGGTGAGACGCACGACTATGCGCACTACTGCGACGCACTCCTCACGGAAAAGATCGGTGATGGCTGGAAACCCGTATGCACCGCAAAAGAACCGAAAACGAATTACGCCTATACCGACTGTCCGCCCGACAGGATAATCGAGGTGATCGAGCCTCGTGTCGTTTCGAGAGGCGGCGACGTTACCCTCTACGACGCGGGTAAAAACCTTACGGGCTTCCCCACGATCACGGTCGATGGCTACGACGGAAGGCTTGAGGTGTATTACTCGGAGGACCTCGACGAGAGCGGCGCGCTTCTCGAGCGAAGCAAGCACAGACAAAAGACTATATACACCGTTCACGGCGAGCGGAGGACTCTCGAGCCCGCTTTCACCTGGCTCGGCTTCAGATACTTCACGGTCAAGGGCGAGGTCAAGTCGGTCACGGTCAAGCGCATCAGCTGCGACATTCCCGTAAGCTCACACTTTGAGTGCGACAACAAAACGCTAGGCTGGCTCTATCACGCGTACGTGCTCACCGAGCTTTCCAATATGCATCAGGGAATCCCATCTGACTGTCCGCACATCGAGCGCAGAGGCTATCTCGGCGACGGTCATCTCACCTGCCGCTCAGCTATGCTAACACTCGACGCGAAGAAGTTCTACGAAAAGTGGATCGGGGATATCTCCGACTCGCAGGACAGAATTTCCGGTCACGCACAGTATACCGCTCCGTACACTCACAGCGGCGGTGGACCCGGAGGCTTCAGCCACGGCTTCATCAAGATACCCTACGAATATTATCTCCGTTACGGAGACGATGCACCGATTCGCAAGATGTACGGTCAATTTCTCGCATACCTCGGCTATCTCGAGGAGCACTCGGTAGGAGAGCTCGTCGTCAGCGATAAGGAGGGTGAATGGTGCCTCGGCGAGTGGTGCACACCTCGCGAGGAGGTAACGGGAGACTTGCTGAGCACGTCAGACGCACGTCCGGGTGCTACCTTCATACCGCCCGCATACGTCAATACCGTCTATCACGTCAAATCGCTTGAGCTTATGAAAAGGATAGCTGAAGTTATTGGCAATAAGAAGGATATTCCCCTCTTCGAAGAGCGCATTGAGAGAAAAAAGACGGCTATAAAGGCGGCATATTATAATCCGAACAACGGCAACTTTATCGGAAATATGCAAGGTGCGAATTCCTTTGCTCTCGACATCGGACTTGGTGACGATAGGACGAGGCGCGCATTCATCGCATACTATGAGAAATATCCCTACTACGACACCGGCATCTTTGGAACGGAGACGGTAACGAGACTTCTCTTCGAATACGGCAGAGCGGATATCGCCTATAAGCTCCTTACGGCAGAAGAGCCGCGCGGCTTTGGTGATTGGCGCAAAATGGGAGCAACGACGCTCTGGGAATATTGGAAATCACCTCGCTCCAGGAGTCACCCGATGTTCGGCTCGCCTACGGCGTACCTTTTCGAGTATATTCTCGGCATCAGGCACGCGGAGGGTGACGCAGGATATGAGAGAGTCGTGGTCGCGCCCGCGTTAAACACGCCCCTTGCGTGCGCGTCGGGCTTTATAGGGCTTCGCAGAGGACGGCTTGCGGTAAGCTACGAAAAGGCTGGCGGTGCCGTAGCTCTCGAGGTATCCCTGCCCGATGGTGTAGAGGCGGATATACTGCTCGGCGAAAAGAGAATCACCGTCAAGGGCGGCACGCACGTGCTGAAGGAGTCGATTGGTTAACGCGCAAAACGCGTTTTTCGGATATAAATGCTGCATTTTCCCACTTTATTTAAATAAATATAAATAAAATACGGTAAAATGCTTGACAAATCCGAGCGTTTGTTGTAAAATAGTATGGCTAATTTTGTTATTAAATAAAAAATATATATATTCCCCGGAGGAAAAGAAATGAGTCTCATTAAAAAGGAACTTACCGAAAAGAGTGGCTTCGTTATGGAGTTCTCGGTAAGCGAGGAAGCTTTCAAGAAAGCAGAAAACGAAGCATATAAGAAGAACGTTAAGTCTATCTCCGTTCCCGGCTTCAGAAAGGGCAAGGCGCCCAAGGCTATCATCGAGAAGTACTACGGCAAGGGCATCTTCTTTGAGGATGCTATCAACGCGTGCATTCCCGATGCATTCGAGGCAGCTGTTAAGGAAGCAGGTCTCGACATCGTAGGCACTCCCTCCTTCGATCTCGTTAGCGAAGAGGGCGACATCGTGCTCAAGGCAGTAGGCTTCGTAAAGCCTGAGGTTACCATCGATGGCTACAAGGGCATCGAGGTTGAAAAGAAGGTCGCTGAGGTCACCGACGAGGACGTCGATCGCGACATCGAAGCTACCAGAAAGAGAAATGCAAGAACCGTAGAGGTTACCGACAGAGCTGCAGCTATGGACGATATCGCTAACATCGACTACGAGGGCTCGGTTGACGGTGTTCCCTTCGACGGCGGTAAGGGCGAGGGTCACGATCTCAAGCTCGGCTCGGGTAGCTTTATCCCCGGCTTCGAGGATCAGATCGTAGGCAAGAATATCGGTGAGGAGTTTGACGTAAACGTTACCTTCCCCGAGGAGTATCATGCAAAGGAGCTTGCAGGTAAGGCAGCTGTCTTCAAGACCAAGCTCAATTCTCTCAAGTTCGAGGAGCTTCCCGCTCTCGACGACGAGTTCGTTAAGGACGTTTCCGAATTTGACACTCTTGATGAATATAAGGCCGACATTAAGGCTAAAATGGAAAAGAGAAACGAGGACAGAGCTGAGGCTGAGCTCGAGAATGCACTCGCAGAGGCTCTTATGGAGAAGCTCGTAGCAGAGATCCCCGAGCCCATGTTCGAGGCAGAGGTAGAGAATCAGGTTCGTGACTACGACACCAGACTCCGCCAGAGTGGTCTTGATCTCAAGACCTACTTCAAGTACACCGGTATGTCTCTCGAAACTCTCCGTGAGCAGATGAGACCTATGGCTGAAAAGCAGGTTAAGGTAAGACTCGCTCTCGAGAAGATCGCAGCGCTCGAGTCCCTCGTCGCAAGTGAGGAGGAGATCGAGGCTGAGTACAAGAAGATCTCCGATGCGTACAACGTTCCCCTCGAGGAAGTAAAGAAGATGATCCTCGCTGAGGATCTCGGTCGCGACGTAGTGGTTGCATCCGCTATGAAGCTCGTACGCGAGAACGCAAAGGTTAAGTAATTTTCCTAAGTCAATAACAGCCGACAGTCGCCGACCGTCGGCTGTTATTAAAAAGTGGGGATAATGCGACAGGCTTCCCCATTTCCCAACGTTATTTATGAAAGGAAGTACGTTATGGCACTCGTACCAATGGTCGTTGAGCAGACATCGAGAGGTGAACGCTCATATGATATCTACTCAAGACTTCTGAATGACAGAATCATTTTCCTCGCTGATGAGGTAAACGACGTTACTGCATCGCTCGTCGTGGCACAGCTTCTCTACCTCGAGGCACAGGATCCCGACAAGGATATCTATCTCTACATCAACAGCCCCGGAGGATCTATCTCCGCAGGTATGGCAATCTACGATACGATGAACTATATCAAGTGCGACGTATCCACGATCTGCATCGGTATGGCGGCGTCGATGGGTGCATTCCTGCTCTCGAGCGGCACGAAGGGCAAGAGATACGCCCTCCCCAACGCGGAGGTGATGATACATCAGCCTCTCGGCGGTATGCAGGGTCAGGCATCGGATATCAAGATCCACGCAGACCACATCCTCCGCATCAGAGCGAAGCTGAACTCTATCCTCGCAGAGCAGACCGGCAAGCCTCTCAAAACCATCGAAAAGGATACGGAGAGAGACAACTTCATGACTGCTAAGGAAGCAGAAGAATACGGACTCGTTGATAAGGTAATCACTAAAAAGGAACTTTAATTTATGGCAGAAAAGTCTAATAAGGATATGCGCGTCTGTTCCTTCTGCGGAAGGAGCGAGGAGGAGCTGACATTCCTCATTCCCTCGCGCGACGGAAAATGCTATATCTGCGATACCTGTATTACCGTATGCTCAGAGTTTATCGAGGAGGAGTTCGGCGCACTCGATCCCGCGAAGGCGGCAGATGACGGCGAGCTTGACCTCGCAACACTTCCCCGTCCTAAGGAGATAAAAGCTCTGCTCGATGAGCACGTTATCGGTCAGGATGCGGCAAAGACTGCGCTCGCGGTATCGGTATACAATCACTACAAGAGAATACTCACGCTCGAGGCGTCGGCTCCCAAGGGTCGCGGTAAGAAGAAAAAGAAGGCGGAGTCCCCTGCTCCGGACGGAGTCGAGATACAGAAGTCAAACGTGCTACTGCTCGGTCCTACCGGCGTAGGAAAGACCTATATCGCGCAGACACTCGCGAAAAGCTTCAAGGTGCCATTCGCCATCGCAGATGCGACAACGCTCACGGAGGCGGGCTACGTAGGTGAAGACGTGGAAAATATACTGCTCCGTCTGATCCAGGCGGCAGACTACGACGTCGACCGCGCCGAGCACGGTATCATCTATATAGACGAGATCGATAAGATCGCGCGCAAGGGCGAAAATCGTTCTATCACGCGTGACGTATCCGGTGAGGGCGTGCAGCAGGCTCTCTTAAAGATTCTCGAGGGTACCGTGGCAAACGTTCCCCCGCAGGGCGGCAGAAAGCATCCCAACCAAGAATTTATACAGATAAATACGAAAAACATACTTTTCATCTGCGGCGGTGCGTTTGACGGTATCGAGGAAATAATCGAGCAGCGTAAGGGCAACCAGCAGATAGGCTTCAACACGGCGAAAAAGACCTCAAAGGAGCGAGTTGCACACGGCGTATACAAGGACGTCATAGCGCACGACGTCGTGAAGTACGGCATCATCCCCGAATTGGTCGGCAGACTGCCCGTGATAGTTGCGCTCGACAACCTCGATGAGGCGGCACTCGTCCGCATCATCAAGGAGCCGAAGAACGCGCTCTACAAGCAATATCAGAAGCTGTTCGAGATGGACGGTATCACACTCGAGTTCGAGGACGCGGCGTTCGACGAGATCGCACGTCTGGCTATCGAGAGAGAGACCGGCGCGCGAGGCTTGCGCTCCATCATCGAGGGCATTATGATGAAGCCGATGTACGAGCTTCCCTCCGAGACGGACGTAGAAAAGGTCATCGTGACACCCGAGTTTGTCAAGGGTGAAGCAGAGCTTACGATCATACGTAAGACGCCCGAGATCGCAGAAAAATCGGAAGAATAAAAAAGAAAATACAGGGTTGCGGATGTGTCCGTGACCCTGTTTTTGTGTAGATAAAATAATTTGTGAACGGCGTTTTTGTGCAAGTTGCACATTTACAGAAAAATTATTTTAATTTTTTTGGATATTTTTTCGAAAAAGTATTGACAAACGCGAAGTTTTATGCTAGACTTAAGATGCAAGCAGGAAAAGCACCAGGAAAAAACGAAAAGGAGTACAGTAGTAATTGGTGCTGACGAAATAGAAGGGCCTGCAAAATAAGAAGGAGGACGACGCCGATGCAGAATTTTGAAGAACCTTTCCATTGTGCCACCTGCCGTCAGATGAACGGTAAAGCAGCGCGAGCTTTACGCACGGCGGCAGGTCACAGATAAGCGATACACTGAAGGAAGTATCAGAGTTATAAAAGCTATAATAAAAAATTAAAGTATTTTACTTAAGACTTATCGGTGTATAGCTTGTTCACAGTCGGGTATTCCGACACACAAACTATTACATATAAAACATAATATTATGGAAAAATCTAATAAAGGCAGCAACGCCGAAAAATGAAAAATTCCCCTTACGGTAGTAATCAAGTTTACCGTAAGGGGTTTTTGTTTTAGGTGTTCCCTGCTCTCGTGAGAATTTACTTCTTGCTTTTGCGATACGCGAGGGGGCTGGTGACCATATATTGCTTGAAGATCTTGTGGAAGTAATTTGCGCCCGAGAAGCCGATCGTCTCGGCGATCTCGTTGATGGGAGTGTCGGTGGTCATAAGAAGCTTCAGGGCGTGGTTGATACGGATGCCGTTGATATAGTCGATGGGTGTTTTACCGATGCTGTCCTTAAACATTTTGGTAAAATAGTCGGGGGAGACGGTGATCATCTCGGCGAGAGTGTCGATATATATCTTCTCGGCATAGTGTTCCGATATGTAATCTATTACGGGGCGCAGGCGCATAACGTTGTGATATATCATACGGTCAAGCTCGTTTTTCGAGCCGCAGTAATAGCGCAGAAGTGCCGTCATAATAAGATATATATTCGCGCGGATGGGGAGCTTGTAGCAGACGTCCTTGGCACAGTATTCGTCATACGCCTCCTCCATAGAGGCGACGAGGGGCTCGTAGACGGGATGTCCCTTTCTGAATACGGTAACCTTGTTACGCGACTGGATATAGAACATATAGAAGATCTCGGTGTCGAAGTTCTCCATATTCTCCTCGATGATAGAGGACTCGAACACCATAGCGCGCACCGCCGCCTCGCCATCCCTCGCCTCAACGCGGAATACGAGCTCGGACGGAACGTAGAAGAAGTCGCCCTCGACAGCCTCCATCATATCTGTGCCTATCTGCACGGATACGGAGCCGCGGGTGATCTCCATGATCTCAACAGATGCCGTGTGGTAGCCCTCGCTGATTATTCCCTCACCTCTCGATGAATACATACGGAACGGAAATCTTGTCTCTTCCATAGCTTTACCCTTTTTTGTTTAGTATTGTTTACATTAATTGTAACATATTTTTTTGCGTTTGTAAATAGGAAAAGTGCGGAATATTATAAATATTTCGAAGAAAAACCCCGAAAACCGATAAAGGTTTTCGGGATTTGTGGATTTTGTTGGGTTTTGATTACTAATAATGAGTTGTTACGCCATGCGCGCTCGGTGCGTCAACTTGCGTCGAAAACGTATAACGTATTCGGTGTCCTAGCGGTGCCACCGTTTACAGAGTTCGAAAAGTGTCGACGAGGCTTGTCTACTAAGCTTCCACCTCGCCCCGCCGAGGGCGTTTTTGCCTTGTCGGCGGGGTTGGTGCATTAGAAATACAAAATACAAACAGAGGTCAGTATTTCTTAATTTAGGTAAATGACGAAAGAACGAGATCACTCGATTGCAACAAAATAAATATTTGGATAATCGTTTGTAAAACTATGATAAATGTACTCGAATTTATCGGATGGATAATCGTAGCTAAAAGCCACACAATTCATTTCACCGTCTTTATCTCTAACGCAACATAAGAGATATATTTTGCCATTTACAACATATTCTGAGTAGAAGAAATCTACCAGAGGATCAACCGTGCTAAAGATTGTCTTTTGAGGCTCGAGTTGGGTCAGCTTATAAGCATAATCATGCCTCTGCGCCATATAGTCTAACGAGATTATTCTCTCGTCATTCCCGGCAATGATTTTGATCCTATCCGAATACATATCGCCGTTTTCATCATAGAGTTTCTCCAAAGAATAAATTTCATCCGGAACGGTAAAATCATCAACCGCTACAGTCTCCAACTCGCCGCTATTAACGGTGTATTTCGTAGCTACAACTCCGTCGTAAATGAAAATTACACCATCTGAATAATATTTTTCCGCATGGTATAAGCCAATATTTTCATTATCGACATACGGGCAATATTTTCCTGTGTAAAGCACTTCACAATCATATGACGTAAGGTTGAGTGTAAAAATGTCTATTGTCTCTCGATAATGCTCGTCTAAATAGTTGTATGACTGAGTTCCGTAGAGTTTGTTATCTCGTATAAACAGTAACCTTACATTAGAGGAATCGGGATTGTCATAATACGGCTTCAGTTTTTCGCAAAAATCGATACACTCACCATTTACCCGAATAGTATTTTTGTCCTCATCAACTATCGCTACCGTGTTATCCTCAGTAACAGTCCATTCCTCAAAGAAATCCTCGAGATTGTTGTGCAAAATTCCGCAAGAAGATATCAGGAAAAGCAATGATAATACTAATGCAATTGCTGCTATTTTTTTTACCATAATAATCACTCCATACCAAAGAATTCCAAAATACGCGTTATTGCTCTAACCCATAGTCTTCCGTCTCGATCTGTGTCCAAATCAACATCCTTGGTTGGTCCTTCCCCATCAGAATCAAATTCATAGATTACATTGTGCCCGACCCATTCCGCCGACAAATTACTGCTTTTTCTATTAAATCCATCGGTTCTCGCCAATATTTCACTTACATATTGCCTATCATATTTATTTGTTACGAGATAAGAATTCGTTATTTTAGCGCGCGTGTCATTTATATTTACCGTAATTGTTATTCCGTATTTGTTATATTTTGCCAAATAACTTTCAATAGCAGCCGTTGCTTCTTCTTTTGTATATGAATCTTGCAATTCTGCATCTATTTTTTCTCTATTGTCGCTGTTTTCTTTATGATTTTTTGCAAATATTTCTGATATAATCAAGCGAGGTATAAACACCGTACACCTAGCAGGCCAGTTTCCAGAAGAATCTGTAAGACTAACAGGATTATTGAAGCAATATGCGAACAGGTTATACCCCTGCAAGCTACCGTTTACACCGGACATTACGCTATCCGCATTGATAAATCTTTTGACCGTAGGATCATAATATCTTGCCTGCAGATAATAGAGTCCCAGATCCTTATCGTAGTAGTAACCTCTATAGGTCAGCGAGTTATTAACCGCTGTAGTGGATGCGCCGCTGTTAGAGTAGGTTATTGTAGTCTTACCCCAAGCATCGTACTTGTAGGAAATAAGCTTAGTACCGTTGTAGCTATATACAGCAACGACGTCACCTTGGAGATTCTTTTCGAACCAGTAAACGTCCCAC
>JAZRBV010000053.1:0-20037 GCA_045635225.1 Eubacteriales bacterium | reverse complement strand
AAAGAAAAGCACGGTGCGAGAACGATGGGATATCACGATTTTTTCATGGCAGAATTTGATGGATACGATGCTTATGATGAAATCGGTCTTTCAATGAGAATAGCTCGTTCCGAGGTTTTTGATTTTTACGCAAGCAAAGGTCTTCCTATGCATATGTACTGTGCAGATACCGAAGAGGACGTTAAGCACTGCATACAAAAGGGTGCAGCACTTATAACCGCTAACAATCCGTACCCTATGATTGAAATGCTTAACAACCAAACTTAACTTCACTTTTGCAAAGCAAATATTTCACAGCAAAGCTATTTCACATGGCGAAGCTATATTTCACTCGCCGAAGGCGAATTTCGTTGCACCTCAGTTCATCCAAGAGATAACAAAAAGCACTCCGCATGTGCGAAGTGCTTTTTGAAATTCGACCAAAGGTCGAAATTATCTCTTCGAGAACTGAGGTGCACGACGAGCGCCCTTGAGTCCGTACTTCTTTCTCTCCTTCATACGAGGATCACGAGTAAGGAAGCCGGCCTTCTTGAGAAGAGGCTTGTAGGTCTCATCTGCAGAGAGAAGAGCACGAGCAACGCCGTGACGGATAGCGCCTGCCTGACCGGAGAAGCCGCCGCCCTGAACGTTAACAACTACGTCGAACTTGCCAACGGTATCAGTAACACCGAAAGGCTGATTTACGATATACTTGAGGGTCTCAAGACCAAAGTAATCACTTACGTCTCTGCCGTTAACGGTAACAACACCGGTACCGGGATAGAGGCGAACTCTTGCAACAGACTTCTTTCTTCTGCCTGTGCCGTAGAAATAGGGTTTAGCACTAGTATACATCAAACTTTTCCTCCCTTATTAGTCAACTGCGATGGGCTTCTGAGCCGCCTGGTTGTGAGCCGCACCTGCATATACGTGCAGACGGGTGAAGGACTTGTCACCGAGGGTGTTGTGGGGAAGCATTCCCTTAACAGCGAGCTCCATAGCCTTCTCGGGACGGGTAGCCATGAGGGTCTTGTAGTTGACCTCCTTGAGACCGCCGATGTAACCGGAGTGGTGACGGTAGAACTTCTGCTCGAGCTTCTTACCGGTAAGTACAGCCTTAGCTGCATTTACAATGATAACGTACTCGCCGCAGTCAGCGTGAGGGGTGAATTCGGGTCTGTGCTTGCCGCGAAGAATATCCGCAGCCTTTACAGCGGTCTTGCCGAGGGGCTTGCCTGCTGCATCGATAACAAACCATCTGCGTTCGATGTTGTTTGCATTAGCCATGAATGTAGACATTTTGATTTCCTCCAATAATTAGTGTTTCGCGCAAAACGCGAGCCTTTTTTCAAGCTCGTCTATTATAACACATTCCGCCTCGCTTGTCAACACTTTTTTGAATATTTTTTTCAAAAAAATGATTTAGAAAACGAGTGCTCGTTTTTTCTCGCAAATACTCGCAAAATCTCCGTTTTTCTCTTTTGCGATTTTTGATAAAATTTTGATTTATCTCCCCAAAAGCTCGCAAAAGCTCCCCAAATGCAGTATAGGGCATATACCCACACCCTCGCATTGGGGAGCCTTGCGCGTAGCGCGTCTATATATTATTGTAGGATTTTTCACCTCTGCAGCGCGTTTATTCCTCTATCTTGCCTGCGTCCGGATATCTTCCGGAGAGCTTAAATCCGTCGATCTCGCCCTTGCACATCGCGTTGAATATTCTATGCTTCACACCCTTGTTTTCTCTTTCGAGAGATGCGAGCAGCTGCTTCATATTCTCGCGCTCCGTCGCATGATCCTCAGGGCAGGTGCTCGTCACTATCGGCAGATGCCGCTTGTTTGTGAAGTATTGCACGTCCTTTTCCGTCGCGTAAAGCAGGGGACGTATGAGCGTAAGACGCCTGTTCGAAAGATAGCTCTTAGGCGAGAAGCAGCCCAGCCGTCCCTCAAAAAAGAGATTCATCATAAACGTCTCTACCGCATCGTCATAGTGATGACCGAGCGCCACCTTATTACAGCCCTCTGCCTGTGCCGCCGCGTGTAGCGAGCCTCGACGCATTTTCGCGCAGAGAGAGCAGGGGTTCGACTCTTGTCTTACCTCGAAGATTATCTTTGCTATATCCGTCTTTTCGATCCTGTATTTTACGCCGAGTCTTCGGCAGAGCTCTGCGACCTCGGAAAAATCCATTCCCCCGAGTCCCATATCTACCGTCACCGCGACGATCTCAAACTTCTTCGGGTAAAATCTTCTCATCTCTGCGAGCGTCACGAGCAGGGCAAGCGAGTCCTTGCCTCCCGATATACCGACGGCTATTCTGTCTCCATCGTCTATCATACCGTAGTCGTCCACGGCGCGCCTGACGAAGCTCAACATTCTTTTCATCTCATTCATAAACAATTATCCAACTTTTGCATAAACTTATGGTAGTACTTATCGGAGGTAAGCATTGTGGCTATCAAAATATATATCGACCAGGGTCATAATCCGCGTGATTTCAATACCGGCGCCGAGGGAAACGGCTATTACGAACAGGATATCACCTACGAGATCGGCAGAAGACTCTATAATCTCCTTCGTGATAACGACGAGTTTGAGCCTCGCCTCTCACGCCCTACACCGGACACCGTACTCGGCACGAGCAACTCCTCGAGCCTACGTGTAAGAGTAGAGGAAGCCAACGAGTGGGGAGCGGATGTCTTCATTTCTCTGCATAATAACGCGGCAGAAAACCCAAACGCCTCTGGAAACGAGGCTCTCGTCTACGGTCCGGGATCAACGGTAGCGGTGGCACTCGGCGAGAATATCCTTGAACAGCTTACTCTCACGACGGGACTTCGCAACCGCGGAATAGTCTACCGCCCGGGACTCTACGTTTTGAAGGAGACGGAGATGCCTGCCGTCCTCGTTGAGATGGGATTTATCAGCAATCCCTACGACGCCGACCTGCTGGCAAATTCGCCATATCTCTTCTCGACGGGCATATATCGCGGCATACTCCGCTACTACGGATTACTTTAACTCAATTCTGTCGATAGACAGATACTCCTCGGATAGGGTAGGGGTCGTCGCGTAGAAGGTATAGGTCGCGCCACATCTCTCGCAGTATACCTGCATACCCTCATCACAGAAGCGTATGTCATACGGTCCCTCGCCGCAGGGACACTTGACCTGTCCCTCTTCCTCGAGATCCTTCACTATAAATCTTATCGTGTCGTATACCGCGGGGTCGGGGAGTATCTCATCCTCTGACGGAATTCTCGGCTGTATATCCGATATATCCTCTGCCTCGAGTGATGCGAGCAGCTGACCTATCTCGCGCTCGGTGCGTGTGAGCTCCTCCTTTATCTCTCCTTCCGTGCCTATGAAGGCGATATCCATACCCGAATACGGGCAGTTGAGGAGAAATTTATCTCTGTCGAAGAATACGCTCTCGCTGACCGTGTAGGTGTGATTCTGCTTACAGAAGAGGCAGGGCACCGACAGTCTTATTTTACCGTCGTTTGTGATGCTCATATCCAGCGCCGACGGCTTCTCGCACGAGCACTTCAAGCGCAACAGATTTGCGTGCAATGCAAATTTTCCGACTATACCGAATATCGCAGACGCACACTCGGGGCATCGGTAGGCTATATGTCTTTCTTTAGGCTGTATTACCATTTATCTGTCCTCCATTATTGCTGCACCGAGTCTCTCGGCGGTATCCTTATCCACCGTCAGCGAGACCAGCTCCTTTGCAAACTCGAGCGCTACTCCCATACCCTTTGCCGTAGTTATATTTCCGTCGGTCACGACCGAATGATCGGATAACGTAGCACCGACGAGCTCACGCTCGAATCCGGGGTAGCATATAGCCGATCTTCCGTTTAGCAGTCCGCGCCTTCCGAGAACGAGCGGAGCCGCGCATATTGCAGCGAGCCTGCCGCCGTTTTTCGTTACCGCCGCTATCACCTCATCGGTGAATGGAGAGGCGTCGAGATTGGTAGCGCCCGGCATTCCGCCCGGAAATATCGCGAGCTCTACCTTGCCGAGATCAATATCCTCGGGCACAGCATCGCACACTACGGGTATACCGTGTGCACCGTTTGCCACCTTACCCGTTATACCGACCGTCACGACCTCAAGTCCTGCGCGGCGAAGCATATCCACGGGTGTGAGTGCCTCTATTTCTTCAAATCCGTCTGCCAGAAGCACGAGTATCATAATAATCAGTCCTTTCTTTAACGCCTCGCGCAACACGGCGCCGGGTCGTCATCGTATTACCGCCGCAGACCGAGGCCTGCGGCGGAGCTTTTATTTTATCAGTCGATCATAGTTCTCGAGAGCTTCTCACGCCACTCGTCGGGCGAGATCAGCACGTCGCGGGGTCTTGAGCCGTTGGATTCTCCAACGATACCCATATCCTCCATTACGTCTATGAACTTAGCCGCCTTTCCGTAACCTATCGAGAGCTTTCTCTGGAGCAAAGATGTAGATATCTTACCGGAGTTTACCGCAACCTCGACCGCATCTAAGAACTGACGGTCGTTGAGGTATCCCTCACCGCTTTCTCCGTCGTCATCGTCACTGTCGGCACCGCCGCCTGCGCCCTTCTTAGAGCACTTCTGTGCTGCGCGCTCGATCTCCTCCATGACCGTGCTGTCGTAGGAGTTTCCGTCGCTGAAGCTCTTGATGTGGTTCATTATAGCCTCGACCTCGCTGTCGGATACGAATGCGCCCTGAACTCTTATCGGCTTTATCGCACCTGCAAAGGAGAAGAGCATATCACCGCGGTTAAGGAGCTTTTCCGCACCCGCGGTTTCAAGTACGGTTCTCGAGTCGACCTGAGAGGCTACCTTACACGACATACGAGAGGGAATATTGGCCTTGATAGTACCTGTGATTACGTTTACGGAGGGTCTCTGAGTACCTACGATAAGGTGTATACCTGCGGCACGAGCCTTTTGCGCGATACTCATAACGAGATTCTCGACAGGATCGCGTACCTGAAGCATAAGGTCTGCAAACTCGTCGATAACTATGACTATTCTCGGCATTACTTCACCGAGTGAGGGATCATCCGTTACCTTTTGGTTATACGCGTCGATATTACGTACGAGAAGATTCTTAATGAGCTCATAGCGCTTCTCCATCTGCTCGACCGCCCACATGAGAGCGCCTGCAGCCTGCTTCGCATCCGATACCACGGGAACGAGCAGGTGGGGGATACCGTTATACATCGTGAACTCGACCTGCTTCGGGTCGATCATAATGAACTTGAGCTCGTCGGGCTTTGCCTTGTAGAGCATACTGATCATCAGGGCGTTTATGCACACCGATTTACCCATACCGGTAGCACCCGCTATGAGAAGGTGTGGCATCTTCGCAATATCACCGAATACGGGATAACCCGCGACGTCCTTACCGATGCATACCGCGGTCTTCGACTTCTGCGATACGAATTCTTCGCTCTCGATGAGGTCACGCAGGCGCACAGTGCGCGCGTGCCTGTTAGGGATCTCAACGCCTATCGCAGACTTTCCGGGAATAGGCGCCTCCATTCTAATATCGCCTGCCGCAAGATTGAGCGCTATATCGTCCTGAAGATTCATTACGTTACTTACCTTTACGCCCTTTGCGGGTACGACCTCGTATCTCGTGATACGCGGACCTCTGTCCACGCCCTTGATCGATGCCGTTACGTTGAAGGATGCAAGTGTGTCAATGAGCTTGTCCGCATTTTCCTGAGTCTCGAGATTGCTGTCCTCGTCCTCGTCCTCGTCGTCTTTTCCGAGAAGCTCTATCGAGGGAAACTCGTAATTGGAATAATCGGGCTTCGGAGGCTTTTCCTCCTTCTTCGGTTCTTCCTTCTTCACGGACTTTGACGGTGACGGAACTACGAACTCTGCGTCGTCCTCATCGCTAGACTTGTCTATTTCAAAGGGCGGCAAACCGTCGTCTTGAGCTTCAACAGGGAACTCCTCTATAGGCTCGTCCGGAGTCTCCTCGGCATTATCCTCAAGATCTCCGTTTATAGCCTCGCGTATCATGTTCATCATCTCTGCGACGTCCAGGTCGTCCTCGGGGTCCTCGGTTGTCTCCTCGGCGTCATCTGTATCGTCGGGCGTATCGATGATGGGGAACATCTCTCTCAGTCTGCTGACCTCGGGATTCTGCTCCTCGGGCGGGATCTCGCCGTCGTCGACGGCTATTTCCTCCTCGGGCTTTGCGAAAATCATATCGGAGTCGTCTCTTACCTCGGGCTCCTCGATCTCGTCATCTGTACCGTCATCTCTGCCGAAATCTATTATTCCGTCATTCACGTCAGCGGTCTCGACCTCGGGGATCTCGCTCGTCGCTGTCGACCAGTCGAGATTATCCTCCGGTATCTCGAGCTCCTCCGGCTCCTCGGTGTAGAGAGGCATGGACTCGGATATCACGGTGTATCTGCTGTCGCGAAGCTCGCTGACCGTAGGCTTGGGGGTAGGGGAGAGCATACTGCGTTCCATTACCATTACCTCCTCGTCCTTAGCGGGAGCTTCGGTTATAGGATCGGGTGCAGGGGGAGTGTAGGGCATGAATGCGCTTTCGCCGACATTCTGTGTCTCGTCCTCCGAAGTATATGTGCGATCGGACTCTGCATCAACCTCCGGCATCGGTGATTCGCTTGCTGCGGGTGTTGACGGCTCTGCCTCGTATGCGGGCTCCGTAACAGGCTCTGCCTCGTATGCGGGCTCCGGAACAGGCTCTGCCACGGTGGGCTCATCGTCGGTGGATACCTCTGCGACAGGCTCAACGGTGGGAGCGGGCACCTCGGTGTATCCGGATGTGATGGTCTCAACTACCTCGTCGTACGCATCGGTATAGGCGGGCGCAGACTTGTATACGGTAGTACCCCCGTCCTCGAGCGTGTCTATGCGCGTCGGCACTGCATCGATCTCGGGCATCGGCAACTCGCTTGATATAGGATCCGTCGGCTCTTCTTCGTATACGGATGCCGGAATAGACTCCTCAACGATCGGCTCCATAGCGGCATGCTCCTCGATCACAGGCTCCTCGATTATCGATTTTTCTATTGCAGGCTCTGCAGGGATAACGTCGTCGATCACGTAGGTGGTGTCGGCATCGTCGGTAACTGTAGTAACCTCTTCGGGGATATACTGCTCGAATGTGAACGTCTCATCCTTTTCGGGGACGGTCTCGTCAGCGGTCTTGGAGAGATCAATAGCGGTGAACTCGGGCAGAGTATCACTCGTCTTTGGCTTATCGCTATTCTCCTCGGGAAGATCAAATCCCGGGTTCTTGACCGTCATATACGTGGTCATTTCGTTAGCACTTCTGATATACGCAGGGTTGTTTTTCTGGATGACCTTCGCTATATGTGCGGCTACAGCCTCGGTGTCGTCTGCAAATACGCTGTCGGTGCTATTGACGGTTGCTTTAGTTTCTGCCTCGTTTTTTACACCGGAAACAGGAGAATTAAACTCAAACGTCTTTGCATAGTCCTTGGGGTCGGGATTGTAGCTGAAGGGCTTGATATCGTCGGTCTTAGGCTTGTCCTTGTGTATCTCGGGATTGTAGCTGAAGGGCTTGATCTCCTCCTCGCCGTAATCCTTGATATCGGCGATATCCTCGCGGTGGAGCAGCTGTCTTTTGCGTTCCTCGAACGCCGCGCGCTTAGCCTCCATCTCACGTGATCTGGCTGCTGCCTCTTCCTTTCGACGCAGATTGTTCAGATCCTCCTCTGTCACCGCTGAGAGCGGCTTTGCCATTTCGTTTATACCGTCGTATTCGTTCTTCTTTTGAACTCTGCTTGAGGACTTAGCCGCGAGCTTTTCAGCAGTAGCGAAGTTGAAGGGGTCGAAATCCTTTGTGAATACCGCGTCGGCGCTTTCATCTATTCCGAGCGATGCAGTAGGAGCGGTGTAGACGGGAGTCTCCTCGACCTCATCGTGCACCTCTTCAACCGTGAAAGCCTCAGCGTATCCGTTCATTTCATCCGCTGCCGCGTTGAGTGTCTCCTCGTCGAGGCCGTAGGTGAGATCCACAGGCTTTTTTCTCGGAGTGAAGATCATTTCCTCGTCAACGGACTCCGTAGCGACTGCCTCGGGTTCGTCCTCAACGGCGCTTTTGTGATATACCTGATTTTGAAGAGTGGGATTCATTTCAAACGACTCGCTGTCTTTTGACTCGGATATACCGAGCTGATCTATCTTCAACTCGCGCATTCCGTTATCAACGTCAAAGAACTGGTCGTCGAGAAGCTCCGAGCTCCTCTTTTCCTCATCTCTCTGCTGCTTGTCCGCGCGCGCCTTCTTTATCGCTGCGATCGCGCGCTTGAACTCGCGCTCTATAAACGCAAGCACACCGAGCAGAAAGCTGAGAACTGCGAATACCGCCTTACTGAAGCTACTGTCGCCCCTCGCGTGGAAAAAGGCAATATAGATCACCAGCGTGGTGGCGGAAATTATGTAGAGACCTATAGGTCCGATAACCTTGGATATTGCAAACGCGATGATACTTCCGACGAATCCACCCGAGCTCTGCGTCTCATAGAACTCAACGGGAGCGAATAGCGGATCGGTCCAGAAATCGACCGTATACTGGATACCCGATACAATGAGCACGATCACGAAGGAGAATATCACTCTGGAGAGCGTACGGCTCTTCGCATGATCCTCTGCGTAGAATATCGCATGCAGCACGAGCAGGGCAGGGATAGCGTATGCGCCGGCAGCAAACAGTCCCAGCAGCACCGAGCATATCCCATCGCCAAAGGCACCGGTGCCCTGTGCGATATAGCACGCCGTGATGAATACGGCGAGCGCACCTAAAAGTATCGGCACGGTACGGTGCAGTCCCGTGAGCGAGGAATAATATCCGTCGTTTCTTTTTTTGTCGTTCATTTATGCTTTCCTCCGTGTAGTAGGCTGATGTTAATGTCTATCTCCGGTATTACCGCGAGGCTACAGTCTTTCAATATATATCATACCATTTTTTTTACGAAATTACAATACCAAAACACAAAATATTTTATTTTTTATAAATATATTTTCACACGTTATATTTTGCGTAAATATCTTGACTTTCGCGCGCGTTTCTGTTACAATGATATACGAGTACTTATGCACATTTGCGGATTTTGACCGCAGGTGAGCTGAAAATATACTAAAAAACGGGTATATCTGCCCATAACGGCCGTATATCGTACGGCAGACAGGAGAAGAAAATGCTTTTATACAATTCACTAACCAGAGAAAGAGACGAGTTCGTACCGAGAGTACCCGGCACGGTCACGATGTATACCTGCGGCCCTACCGTATATCACTTTGCACATATAGGCAACCTCCGCACCTATACTATGGAGGACGTGCTTGAGAAGTATCTCCGCTACTCGGGCAACGACGTAAAGCGCGTTATGAATATCACCGACGTCGGACATCTGTCGAGCGACGGCGATACCGGCGAGGATAAGATGCTCAAGGGCGCGAAGCGCGAGCATAAGACAGTCCTCGAGATAGCCAAGTACTATACCGATGCATTCTTTGCCGACTGCGATAAGCTGAATATCAAGAAGCCCGATGTCATCGAGCCTGCTACCGGATGCATTCCCGAGTTCATTGCTATGATCGAGACCCTGCTTGCGAAGGGGTATGCGTACGAGGCGGGCGGAAACATCTACTTCGATACCTCGAAGCTCGAGAAGTACTACGTATTCAACGACTTTAAGGAGGAGGATCTCGAGGTAGGCGTCCGCGATAGCGTAGAGGAGGACGGCAACAAGAAAAATAAAGCCGACTTCGTTCTCTGGTTTACCAAATCCAAATTTGACGACCAGGAGCTCAAGTGGGATTCGCCTTGGGGCGTCGGCTATCCCGGATGGCACATTGAGTGCTCCTGCATCGCCGGTAAGCACCTCGGTGAATACGTCGACCTCCACTGCGGCGGTATCGACAACGCATTCCCTCACCATACCAACGAGATAGCACAGAGTGAGGCGACCTACGGTCACGAATGGTGCAGACATTGGTTCCACGTTCATCACCTTAATACGAATTCCGGCAAGATGTCGAAGTCAAAGGGTGAGTTCCTCACCGTATCGCTTCTCGAGGAAAAGGGCTATGCGCCTCTCGTTTACCGCTTCTTCTGCATGCAGTCGCATTACAGACGCAACCTCGTGTTCTCGTGGGAGAACCTCGATAACGCGCGCACTGCATACAATAAGCTCGTGTCCCGCGTAGCCGCACTCAAGGCTGACGGTGACCTTGATGCCGTGGCATTCGCGGAGGGTAAGAAGAAATTCACCGATGCACTTGATAATGACCTGAACACCTCTCTTGCGGTTACCGCGCTTTACGACGTATTCAAGCTCCGCACGAACGACGTGACGAAGCTTGCGCTCGTCACCGACTTCGAGCGCGTTCTCGATCTTGGACTCATCGATGCCGCGGCAAAGCTTAATGCGGAAAAGGCAAAGGAGACCGATTCGGATACTCCCGACGTCGATCCCGAGCTTCTCGCATATATTAATGAGAGGATAGAGGCACGCCGTGCGGCAAAGAAGGCTAAGAATTTTGCCGAGGCTGATGCTATCCGCGACGAGCTTCTTGCAAAAGGTATCACTCTCCTCGACACAAGAGAGGGAACCAAGTTCACCGTGAACTGATAGATAGGGGAACTACACGATGAAAAAGATAGTGCTTATAGGCGATTCCATCAGAATGGGATACGACAAATACGTTAAGGAGGCGCTTGCGGGCAGTGCGGAGGTGTATTATCCGAACGAAAACTGCCGCTATGCCCAGAACGTGCTTCGCTTTGCTCACGGCTGGAAGGAAAAGGGCGAGTGGCCAGACGACGTTGATCTCGTTCATTGGAACGCGGGTCTTTGGGACGTTCTCGAGCTTCTCGGTGACGGACCTCTTTCCACCATCGAGCATTACAGAAATATGATTCCCAGAATAGAGGCGAGGCTTCGTTTGATCTTCCCGAAGGCGAAGATCGTTTTCGCGACCTCGACTCCCGTCATCGAACCCTGCGAGCCCGACTTCTGTCGCCGTAATTCCGTGATAGAGGAATACAATGCCGCCGCCGTTGAGTGTCTCAAGCCCTTCGGCACGGTGATCAACGATCTTTACGCCTTCGCGCGCACCTTGCCCGACGAATACCACTCGGATAACGTTCATTACAATACCGAGAAGGGAACCGAAGCACTCGGCGGAAGAGTAGTCGCGTTCATATGCCGTGAGCTTGGTATCTCGGCATCAGAGATCAACATCGAGAGCTTCGAGCCCGAGAAATATTCTAAGGATAACATCGCATACTGATAAGATACGACCGAAAGGAGACCGAGATGTACGAGAAGCTTGTGGCGGATGTGAAATTTCTCGAGGGCGATTACACTACCGCCGCGGCTATGTACCTCGAGGGGGCTCGCGACGGCGATGCCACCGCCTCCTTTAATTACGGCTATTGCCTATGGCGCGGCATGGGAGTCCAATACGACCCTGCGGAGGCAAAGAGCTTTTTTGCCTTCGCCCGCGATCTTGACGGCGGTGAGGCATGCTACAACATAGCTATGCTTTATCTCCACGGCGAGGGCGTAACGCGAGATTATAAGAAAGCGTTCGAGTATATGAACATCTCCGCGACTCACGGTTGTATAGAGGCTCAGCTATATCTCGGTATGGCTCACACCTCCGGTTGTATGTTTGAGCCTGACGTCGTTGCGATATCGCTTATCCCATATCATACTCCCGAATACCGCACAGAGTATTATATGCTTGACGGTGACGTTCCGGATTTCGAGAGGGATGAGGCGCTCCGTTATGCGGCGGTCCATCAGGATGCGCGCCGCGCCTTCGAGTGGTTCAGAACGGCGGCACGGCACGACCCCTCCTACGTCGAGGAGCTCTCGGCGAAGGGTAAATATCTCTACGCCAGATGCTACGTAGACGGTCTCGGTACAGACTTTGACCGCGACAGATCTATCCGCCTTATGCTTGCCGCGGGCAAGAGTGGCTCACCCGAGGCTATCGCCTATATTGCCGAAAACGGCATTACAGCCGATATGCTCTCAAGCAACGGAAGAGGGAAGCTCTCCTCCGGTAAAAAATACTGATATGCGAGGTTCTGATGCACATCTTCAGATCGTTAAATACTAAAAAAGAGCGAATATTGCGTCTTCTGCTTATCGTGCTGATAGTAGCAACGCTCGCTTTTATATTCGGTAATTCCACCCTTACCGCCGAGCAATCCGGCGTGCAGAGCGGAGCGGTCACCGATGTTATAGTTAACACAATGCCGAGCGATAAGCAGCCTGTCGATATCGTGGCGAAGAACGATTTTCATCAGGATCTTCGCAAGGTGGCACATTTTGCGGAGTACGCTCTACTCGGCCTGGAGATATCGCTTCTTTTCGTTTTCTTTGCAGAGAGTATTAAACTTTCAACCGTCATTTTGCCGATCGTCGCCGTTTTCTCGGCGTTCATCGACGAGAGCATACAGCTCCTGTCCGACAGGAGCCCTGCGGTCAGCGATATGTGGATAGATATAGCGGGCTTCGCGACTCTTTCCGCCTTGACCTACGCCGTGTATTTTATGCTAAAGGCG
The DNA here is from genome assembly GCA_045635225.1 of Eubacteriales bacterium. GTDB lineage: Bacteria > Bacillota > Clostridia > Oscillospirales > CAG-272 > UBA1740. The sequence goes on along the minus strand of JAZRBV010000053.1, from coordinate 7,469 downwards.
CACCCTATATCACGCATCACTAAATTTATATCATCAAGGAAAAAATAATGGTAAAGATAACCGAAGTTATCCCGCATTCACGTGCCCTGCGTGCAGGAATACTGCCGGGCGACGTTCTCGTGGCGATCAACGGAAATGAAATAAACGACGTGCTTGATTACCGCTTCTATTTGACGGAGCGCACGGTCACACTCACTCTCACGCGGGATGGCGAGGAATATTCGCTGACTATCCGCAAGGGTGAATATGACGATATCGGACTCGATTTTGAGACTCCTCTTATGGACAAAAAGCAGACCTGCAAGAACGGCTGCATCTTCTGCTTCATCGACCAGAATCCCGAGGGATTACGCGATTCTCTCTACTTTAAGGATGACGACTCGCGCCTCTCATTTATTCACGGCAACTACGTAACGCTTACAAATATGACCGATAAGGACGTCGCGCGTATAATCAAAATGCGCTTTTCTCCGATCAACATCTCGGTACATACCACCAATCCGGAGCTGAGAGTTAAGATGATGAAGAACAAACGCTCCGGCGAGGTGCTCCGCTATCTCGATGATTTTCAGAGGGCGGGGATAGCTATGTGTGCGCAGATAGTCCTCTGCCGCGGCATCAACGACGGCGCGGAGCTTGAGCGTACCCTTGGCGATCTTATGAAATATCAGCCCGAGCTGACGAGCGTTGCCGTAGTTCCCGCGGGACTGACGCGCTTTAGAGATAAGCTTTATCCGCTTACCGATTTTACCAAGGAAGAGGCCGGTGCTGTAATCGACACAATTAATCGATTTGGCGAGGAAAATTTGAGGCAGAATGGAACGCGCCTTGTATATGCCGCCGATGAATTTTATCTTAAGGCAGGTCGCTCGATCCCCGACTCCGACTATTACGAGGATTATCCTCAGCTTGAGAACGGGGTGGGAATGCTTCGTTCCTTCTCCGACGAGTTTACCGACGGAGTCTCCGACCCGGAGCAGCTCTCTCGCGCCGTATCTGCCGAGCGTACGGTATCGGTTGCCACAGGCGTTGCCGCATACCCAACGGTACGAGCTCTTTGTGACAGACTCACAGAGCTCTGCCCGGGACTTCACGTTAACGTTTACCGCATTATAAATAACTTTTACGGTGAGTCTATCACCGTATCCGGACTTCTTACAGGCCGCGATATTGCAGAGCAACTCAAGGGGTGCGAGCTCGGTGACGAGCTTCTCATTCCCGCTAATGCTTTGCGCACAGGGGAGGACGTATTCCTCTGCAATATGACCGTGGACGAGCTCAGCGAGAGACTCGGTGTCAGGGTAACCCCTTCTGGAAGCGACGGATTTGAATTCATAGACGCATTACTCGGTCTTGCTGACTGACGGATCAAGTCACGTATGTCAGAGTTACCGATCAGGAAAGGACGGAATATAAAATGTCAAAACCGATAGTAGCCATAGTCGGCAGACCCAACGTCGGCAAGAGCACGCTTTTCAATAAGCTGATAGGTGAGCGCCGCTCAATAGTAGAGGACACACCCGGTGTCACCCGTGACCGTATATATGCGGAGGCGGAGTGGAACGACCGTAGATTCATACTTGTCGATACCGGCGGTATAGAACCGAAAAGCGAGGATACCATACTCAAGCAGATGCGTATGCAGGCAGAGATCGCGGTAGCAACCGCCGATGTCATCGTATTTATGTGTGATATCCGCGCGGGTCTTCTCGCGGACGACCGTGATATCGCTATTATGCTGAAAAAGTCCGGCAAGCCGATCGTTGTCGCCGTTAATAAGGTCGATCGTGTCGGCGATCTTCCGTTTGAGTTCTACGAGTTTTACGAGCTCGGCTTCGAGCGTGAGCCTATCGCACTCTCCTCACTTCACGGTACCGGCTCGGGCGATCTTCTCGACGCAGTTATTGAGGAGTGTCACTTCGACGAAAACGATAAGGACGACGAAAACGTTATCAACGTCGCGGTAATAGGTAAGCCCAACGCAGGTAAATCCTCCATCATCAACCGTATGTGCGGTGAGGAGCGAGTCATCGTCTCCGACATAGCGGGCACGACGCGCGATGCAGTAGACACCAGGGTAGAGAACAGCCACGGAGTGTATAACTTCATAGACACTGCCGGTATCCGACGCCACTCCAAGGTAGAGGATAGAATAGAGAAGTTCAGCGTTCTCCGTGCAAATATGGCGGTAGAGCGCGCTGACGTCTGCCTTCTTATGATCGATGCACAGGACGGTGTTACCGAGCAGGATGAGAAGATAGCAGGCATCGCTCACGAGGCGGGCAAGGCGTGCATCATCGTCATCAATAAATGGGACGCGATAGAGAAGGAAAACAACACTGTCAATGAGTATAACAAGAAGATCCGCACGTCTCTTTCCTATATGCCCTACGCACCTATCATATACGTATCCGCTCTTACGGGACAGAGATGCGCACATATCTACGAGCTTATCAACGAGGTATACGATGAGTCGCATAAGCGTATCACCACGGGTATGCTGAACGATCTCTTGAACGATGCGACCAACCGCGTACAGCCTCCCTCGGACAAAGGTAAGCGCCTCAAGGTCTACTATATGACGCAGACCTCCGTGGCACCCCCCACCTTCGTCGTCTTTTGCAACTCCGAGGAGCTCTTCCACTTCTCATACGTCAGATATCTCGAGAACTGTCTGCGCGATACCTTCGGCTTTAACGGCACTCCGATAAAAATGGTAATCAGGCAGAAGGGCGACACCTCGACCAAGATCTGATCATCCAAAAGGAGATACCAATGTTTATAGATAATATTCAAATTTACGTAAAAGCGGGCGACGGCGGCAACGGTGCCGTCACCTTCCATCGCGAGAAGTACGTTTCTGCAGGCGGTCCCGACGGCGGCGACGGCGGCAGAGGCGGAAATATAATCTTTAAGATCGACAGCGGTGCCAACACTCTTCTTGCATTCCGCTACAAGCGCAAGTTCATAGCCGAGAATGGCGAGAACGGCAAAGGCGGCAAAAAGCATGGCAAGAGCGGTGAGGACGTTATCATCACGGTACCTCAGGGCACTCTTATCAAGGATCCCGAGTCGGGCAAGGTAATCTTCGATATGGCAGAGGACCGCGAGTTCGTTCTTTGTAAGGGCGGCAGAGGCGGCTGGGGAAACCGTCACTTTGCGACACCCACAAGACAGATCCCGAAGTTCGCGAAAAGCGGTACCAAGGGCGAAGAGCGCGAGGTGCTTCTAGAGCTCAAGATGCTTGCTGAGGTCGGACTTATCGGATTCCCGAACGTCGGTAAATCCTCGATCCTTTCGCGAATATCCTCAGCGAAGCCGAAGATCGCAAACTACCACTTTACCACGCTCTCGCCTAACCTGGGCGTAGTGGGCGTAGGTGAGGGCAGAGGCTTCCTCGCTGCAGACATTCCCGGACTTATCGAGGGTGCCTCCGAGGGACTCGGTCTCGGTCACGCCTTTCTGCGCCACGTTGACAGATGCCGTCTTCTTCTTCACGTAGTGGATATCGCCGGCACAGACGGCAGAGACCCTTCGGACGATATAGACAAGATCAACCTCGAGCTCTCGAAATACTCACCCGAGCTTTCCGAGCGCGAGCAGATAATAATAGCTAACAAGACCGACTCTGCTGATATGGATTCCGAGGCGGTAGTACGCTTTAAGGATCACTGCGCCGAGCTCGGATACGATGTCATATACGTATCCGCCGTAACAGGCGCGGGCCTTGACGAGCTCGTCCGTATCACTAAGGATAAGCTCGAAACTCTTCCCCCTCTTACCATCTATGAGACCGAGTATACCCCCGAGGACGAGGCTATCGTTAATACTGCGGGTGCACGTGAGACCACCGTTACTCATAAGGACGGTGTCTACTACGTAGAGGGTGAGTGGCTCTACAACTTTATGGGACAGATAAACTTCGATGACTACGAGTCTCTCTCCTTCTTCCAACGCGTTCTTATCAAAAACGGTGTTATAGACAAGCTTCGTGAGGCAGGCGTCGAGGAAGGGGACACCGTCAGCATATACGACTTCGAATTTGACTTCGTATTTTAATTGCCCCAACCCGTGTTAATTTTTTGGAGGTAATATGATACTTGATCTTATAAAATCCACGAGATCCTACCGTCGTTTCAAGGGCAATGCTCCAATATCCCGAGAGAGGCTTGTCTCCTACGTTGAGGCAGCTAGGTTTTCCGCATCTGCCATCAACGCACAGCGCCTCCGCTTCGCTCTGGTCTCGGACACTGAGACTGCAGAGCGGATGTTTGAGCTTGTCACGTTTGCAGGATTTTTGAAGCCGGAGCAGAAGGCTCGAGCGCATCAGCACCCTACTGCGTATATCGTTATTTGCTCCGAAACTCCGAAGGATAAGGTTGCTATTGATATCGGCATTGCCGCACAGTCTATCGCTCTCGCTGCGTGCGAGGACGGTGTCGGTGCCTGCATGATCGGCTCCTACCGTCCCGACGGAGTGGCAGAGCTTCTCTCGCTTCCCGATGCGATGAAGCCGCTTTTAGTCATAGCTCTCGGCTACCCCGATGAGCGCGTCGAGCTTTGCGATGCCACTCCCGACGACACGAAATATTTTCGTGATCACGATGACGTTCATATGGTGCCAAAGCTTACACTCGATCACCTTATTATAAAATAAAAAACGCAGGCTGTCCCATGTGGGACAGCCCGAAAAACGTATAATATCAGACTCACGGACACAGTCCAAACGCCTGATTTATTCCTCCGGAGATTATTTTAGCCGCGACGTCGACGATCTCGTTTATCTCCTTAGGCGATACGAACATCGACCGCTTTGCTCCCTCGGGATATCTCACGCCATCCAGACCGTCCTGTGCGTCGAGCCAGAACATACGTGAATCTATCACGGTTGGAACACCAACCGATATAACAGGCACGCCGAGCGTCTCTCTGTTGAGCGCCGTATGACCGTTTCCGAGTCCGCTGCCCGGGATTATTCCGGTATCGGATATCTGCACCGTCGTGCCCAGCCTTTCGGCAGAGCGAGATGCGATAGCATCTATCGCTATTACTGCGGTAGGCTTTATAATATTGCATACTCCGCGCACACTGACCGAGGCATCAATACCGCTTGTCGCCATGACGTCCGGGGTGATGACTGCTATCTCGGAGCATTCCAGTTGCTCGAAAAAGTGCTCGTCGAATTCTTTTATATGCATTGTTGCACGTATATTCTTGGCGCATACGTATCCTACCGAATCGGGCGTCAGACGCGGATTTCCGAGTCCTACGACGAGCAGTCTTTCGGGCATTATCCCACCTTTATCGCACATATAGCACAGCTCACGTGCGATCTCCTCTACGGCATCCTCGACAGCCTCCATATCGAGCAGATCCATTCGCGACGTCTCTAGCGTGTCGTATCTTCCTATCGGTCTGCCGATGCTCCTCGCGCCCTCGGGCGTCGTTACCTTGATCCTCTCCCACGTGCCTCCGGGCGCGATCTCCCGCTTGTATTCTATCCCACCTACTGTGAGGTCGGCGCGTCTGCGCTCGCAGGCGAGATCAGTGTAGGGAAAATCGTTTGCATAATCTCTTTCTCTGTAAAAGCCGTACATAGCTCCTCCGCATATCTGGTTTTCAAGATTGTAGCCGAGGAGTGTGCCGTTTATTCACGGCGCAACAACTTATTTCTAAAAAAGGAATTAATATATATGAGAAAAAATAAAGAGTACGTACTCGACCAGCCCAACGATATAAAGATATTTCTGCTTTTCTTGCTTGACAATATCAGATATCCGATAGAGTACACCACCATAATGGATATAATTGCCGAGGCTATCGGCGACATTTCTCTCGACTACGACCAGTGCCTCGCCGAACTTGTGGATATGGATCATCTTCTCTTCGATGAGGTCGACAGCGAGAAGTATTATATGATATCCGACTCCGGACGCAGAGTTGCCGCAGAGCTGTATGACAGTCTCGATAAGGAATTCCGCGAGCGCAGTCTCCGCTCTGCTATCAAGCATATATCGCTCTCGAAGAGCGGTGCTCACATCAAAGCCTACGTCGAGCCTACCGAGACCAGACGTTATCGCGTTACCCTCGAGGCATACGACACCTACGGCGAGGTTATGAAAACCACTCTTGGAGTCAACTCTCTTGCCGAGGCGGAGCAGATAAAACGCAACTTTGAGGCAAAGCCTGACGGCGTTTACAGAGGAATTTTGTTCTCTGCAACGGGTAAAATAGAGTATATATCCTGATAAGCAGCCGCAATTGCATTTTCGACAAAAAAATGTCGCACATTATAGGGAAAGTTGTATAAATTTTAGAAAAAAATTAAAATTTTTTGACAAAACTCTTGACAAAAAATTAATGTCCCTATATAATATTATATATAAATGGAAGATTTTGATAATGAGTTATTCAACAGACGATGATATTCGCGCGCTTATCGTGAGGTGCCGTGATCGCGACGACTCCGCCTTTGCCGAGCTCGTTGAGTGCTATACACCCATGATGAATAGTGTCATATCTGCTTTTAGTGAGGCGTCGGTGAGCACCGATGAGCTTTTTTCCGAGGCTTGCGTCGCTCTTCATTCGGCGATCCTTCATTACGACCTCGGGCAGTGTGAGGTCACCTTCGGTCTCTACGCCCGTATCTGTGTATATAACCGTACTCTTGACGCCGCACGACGCGCCGCCAGGGCAGAGGTCGTCTCGGATTATGAGGTTGAGGACGTTGCCGATACCACTGATATCAACTCGGGTCTCGTTCAGCGCGAGACTGTTGAGATGATGCTCGAGTATGCTCGCTCATCACTCTCTGATTACGAGTATCGTGTGCTTCTTATGCACATACAGGGATATAAGACGGCGGCTATTGCCGCGGCTCTTTCACGTACTCCTAAATCTGTTGATAACGCAAAATTCCGTATATTCCGCCGTATGCGTGATGCTTTCGCGGATATTACGGGTTATTGATAGTTAATATGCCCAAGGTAGCTTAATGGAGAGCGTTGGTTAACAAAGGCGTCGGTTGGAATCCGTCTCGGGGCGAAAAATATTTAACCTATTAGGGAGAGAAAAGAAACATGTACCAGGACGAGACATTGAAGTGCAGAGATTGTGGCAATGAGTTCGTGTTCACCGCAGGTGAGCAGGAGTTCTATGCATCCAGAGGCTTTGAGAACAAGCCCTCCAGATGCAAGGAGTGCCGTGCCGCTAAGAAGAATGCGCAGAAGGGTGCAAGAGAGATGTTCGATGCAGTCTGCGTAGAGTGCGGTAAGGAGTGCCAGGTGCCCTTCAAGCCCACCGAGGGTAAGGCCGTTTATTGCAGCGAGTGCTTCGCAGCAAAGAGAGCAGAGAGAGCTGAGTAATTTTGCTTTTTCTTCTTGGCTTTACCGTGTTCTACGGTATGAAGCTGCCTACCTGGGTTAGTACATAACCCAAAAATAAAAAATCGGTTGCCATAGCAACCGATT